>JAIYAZ010000019.1 GCA_027488755.1 Verrucomicrobiaceae bacterium
CCTCAAAATCCCGATGATTTGCTCTTCACTAAATCGACTTTTTTTCATGCTCGTTCTGCTTTCGTTCTAACCTGCAAAACTCCACTTTTGAACCGTCCTCTTTTCCGGGGGCAGGCCAAATATGTGCAAATTCGTGACAGACGATGAACACCATCGCGTGCGAAAGGACAGGTTTGGTCTTTTCGATATTAATATCGGCAGGATAACACTCTTCCTGATTTAGGATCGGCTTGGAATTCTGTTCCTGGAACAAAACCATATGCGAGCAGCAGTGGCACCAAACCAAAGACATAAAGCTCTCCTGAATCGTAACCCGTTTTTTCTCTTCAACGAATAGAAGCAGTTTATAACCACCTAAGCGCTCGAAGATTGCGGCCTCGCTACAGTCAATATGAATGAACGGGTCTAAATTGTGCCGCTGCATTAGCGCCGCGAATGCCCGCGGAAAGTCGGCATGAACGTGCTCCAAGTAATGCGCGATGTTCCGCTTTATCACCCGCACGGGTTTCTTGCCAATATGCGTCTCCGGATTGCAGAAATTCTGCCTCTTACTCATCGGCCGCATATTTGAGATAAAGTAACCAACGCTCATTTCGGTGGGATCCCTGTCCACATAAAAGCCGACGCACCCTTTCCCGGCAAAACGTTGCGCTCAATCCAAGTCGCAGCACCTCCATGAAGGGTCTCCTTTAGACGTCCTCGCCAAGATCACTTGCCCGCGATAAACCATCCTTCAAGATGGCATCCGCCGACTGGACCTCCCAACTCCGCGCGCTCAACCCCAACGTCAGTAACGCCAAGGGCAGCGGCAACGCACGCTACGCACCCCATAAAGCGCTCCTGCTTCTTTGCCTCATCGACCTCGTGGCGGATGGCTCGCTCGCGACCGCGACGCTTACCAAGACTCCCGAACTTCGCCTCCGGTTTGACTCCTACTGGCGCATTGTGGACGCGAGGTGGGGTGGTAAACCCACCCTCGACCTGCCCTTCTTCTACCTGAGTCGCCAGGGTTTCTGGAGGCCGTTGACGGCGGACGAACTCCTCGCCGTGAGCCCCGAGGGCACCTCCTCGATTGACTTGGACCCCGGCTTTTTCGCGACGCTACACGATGCGAGCTGGCGGGACCTGGCCCGCAAAATCCTGATCGAAACCTGGTTCCCGGCGGACGAACAGGCGGCCCTGTTTGTGGCCTTGGGGTTCAGCGACGCAAAGATTCGGAGGCTGGGCTACCACCTCTCCACGCCCTCCGATTCGGAGGCCCGGGCGAAGGGACGCGACGCCCGCTTTCGAGTGATCGTGGTCACCCAATACCGGTTCACCTGCGCGCTAACGGGCTATGGACTGCACACGCGAACCGGTGCGACTCTCGTCGAAGCCGCCCACATTCACCCCTTCTCCAAGTCCCGGAACGACTCACCGGAGAACGGTCTTGCCCTCTCGCGGGACGCCCACTGGATGTTTGACGAGGGGCTTTGGACCGCCAGCGACACAGGTCGCGTGCAGGTCGCTCGGGAGGTTTTTACCGAATGGGGACCGGAGGCGGCGTGGCTCAAGGCCCGTCACGACACCCCCCTCACCTACCTCGATGGCGTCGTGCTTCGGCCCGCGGCCGAGCACCTAGCGTGGCATCGCGCCAATAAGTTCGCGGGGTAACCTCTGACTTGGACAGCGCTCACCTTCGCTCTGTCCGATCATCGAGAGCGACAAGGTTACAGCGACCGTGTTCTCGTTGAGCTTCCCCCATAAAAACTGCGGCGCGATCCGAAAGAGCAATTAACCCCTCGCCCGCCGCTCGGACAACCACTGCTCGCGCTCGATCCTGACGACCGGACGGAACCGGTTTTCATGGCATGCAAGCCTCCCGTTAAGTTTTTGGCGAGCTACTCGAAACCACAGGTGAAAGCGCCTACCGTCGAATTGGAGAAGAGCGAAAGTTCGCCCCCTTCAAAGTTCGCAGAGATCTCCGTTTAAGCGCCAACTTCCCCGCCTTCGGCCCGCGGTTCATTCACAATCAGGTCCTCAATCGGCTCATCTAGGATGTGCTCTCCATCATTCCCAAAAACCGAGAATCGTCCGGAGCGAAACCGCCAACGAACGTAAAACCTCGTGCCCTCGTAGAACCCCCAGGTCGACTTCTCAAAGGACTCTCCGCCCTGGATTCTTTTCCATTGTCGGCGGCTTATCTTGATTGTGCTATCCGCGTCGCCGTTTCCCCAAACCGCAACGAGTTCAACGAGGGGACGAGGCTTAAGGTTTGATCGTCTGGTCTTAGGCATGGATCGCGGCGGACTTGATGCTCCTGTTGAGGGAAAGAACCCTTAAAATAGCATCCCACCCTGCCGCAGCAAGGTTCCACTCGGTTCGCTGTCGTTCGCGGGACGCAACCTGGCTCGATTCTGAGGCGGAAACACGGGCGCTCAAAAGGCCCAATTCGTTTTCCAGCTTTCCCCCCTCCCCCTCCCCCGCCCCCACAGAGTCACCCGCCCCTTCTCCGAGTTAGCGGCGGCCCCCCCCCGGGGGGAAAGGTCAGGAGGAGGTAGTGGTGGTGGTGGTGGGCGACGACGACGACGACGCCCGCGCCGCACTCGCCAGGGCCTTCACCTGGCGCCGCAGCGCCTCAATTAGGAGACCCGGCTTGACCGGCTTCGTGAGGAAATCGTCCATGCCCGAGGAGAGGCACTTTTCGCGCTCCTCCGGGGTCACGCCCGCCG
>JAIYAZ010000083.1 GCA_027488755.1 Verrucomicrobiaceae bacterium
GAGGATGCGCTGGAGACGCCGGAGCAAATGGCGCAGGGCAAGGCCGTGCCGGACGGCGTGGTGGTGTTTCGGGTCTTCGGGCCGTTTCTGTTTGGCGCGGCGGAAAAGATGGAGGATGCGATTGCCAGTTTGGGAGAACTTCCGCGCGTGCTGATCCTGCGCTTGCATCTCGTAACGGCCATGGATGCCACGGCGCAGAACACGCTGGAGAGCATCGTCGAGCGCATGCAGCGTGCGGGCGGCACAGTGATTCTCAGCGGTCTCCACCATCAGCCTCTCGCCATGCTGCGGCGAGCGGGGTTCGTTGAGGTCATTGGCCGCGAGAACCTGCGCGGCACCTTTGATGAGGCACTGGCTCGCGCCCGGGAGGTGATTTTGACTCCCGTCAATTCCTGATCCGACCCCCCTCGCGCGGCGGAGCGGGCAGCCTTAGCTTGAAGCCAAGCCGATGTCTGCATCACTCCCCCCGGGTTCTTTTGTCATGACCGATGCCAACGAGGCGGTGGCCTCGGTGGCCTACCGATCCTCCGAAACCATCGCGATCTATCCGATCACGCCCTCCTCGCCGATGGCCGAGTCGTGCGACGAATGGTCCTCGAAGGGTAAGCCGAACCTCTGGGGCGACGTGCCCGCGCTCGTGGAAATGCAGAGCGAGGGGGGCGTGGCGGGGGCGGTGCACGGCATGCTCGCGGCGGGCGCGCTGGCCACGACCTTCACGGCTTCGCAGGGCCTGCTGCTCATGATCCCGAACATGTATAAAATCGCGGGCGAACTGCTGCCGTTCTGCATGCACGTCACGGCGCGCACGCTGGCAACGCACGCGCTTTCGATTTTCGGGGATCACTCCGACGTGATGGCCTGCCGGCAAACGGGGTTCGCGCTGCTGGGATCGGCCTCGGTGCAGGAGGCGCAGGATTTTGCCGCCATCGCGCACGCGGCCACGCTCACGGCGCGCGTTCCTTTTCTCCACTTTTTCGACGGCTTCCGCACCTCGCACGAGATCCAGAAAATTATCACGCTGCCCGACGCGGTGCTGACGGAATTGCTCGATGACAAGGCCATCGCGGCGCATCGCGCGCGCGCGCTCAACCCCGACCGCCCAACGCTGCGGGGCTCGGCGCAGAATCCCGACGTATTCTTCCAGGCCCGCGAGGCGTGCGAGCCGTTTCACGCGGCGGTGCCGGCGGTGGTGGCCGACTGCATGGACCGCTTTGCCGCGCTCACCGGCCGGCGTTACGGGTTGGTGGATTACGCGGGGCATCCCGAGGCCGATCGCGTGGTGATCATCATGGGCTCGGGCGGCGAAACGGCGGAGGAAACCGCCGCCGCGCTCAACGCCCGGGGCGCCCGGCTCGGCGTGGTGAAGGTGCGGCTCTACCGTCCCTTTCCCGCGGCGGCGCTGCTCGCGGCGATCCCGGCGACCTGCCGTTCCCTCGCGGTGCTGGACCGCACGAAGGAGCCCGGCGCGGTCGGCGAGCCGCTTTACGTGGACGTGCTGGCGGCGCTGGCGGAGGCGCGCGCGGCGGGCGAGCTGCCCTTCGAGGTGGAGCCCGTGGTCGTGGGGGGGCGCTACGGGCTTTCGTCCAAGGAGTTCACGCCGGCGATGGTGCGGGCGGTCTTTGAAAATCTGCGGGCCGAGCGGCCGAAGAACCATTTCACCGTCGGCATCGTTGATGACGTGAGTGGATCGTCGCTCGCGGTCGAGACGGACTTCGACATCGAGCCGGCGGAGACGACGCGGGCGGTGTTTTTCGGGCTCGGTTCGGACGGCACCGTCGGCGCGAACAAGAACTCGATCAAAATCATCGGCGGCGGCACCGCGAACTTCGCGCAGGGGTATTTTGTCTACGACTCCAAGAAGTCCGGCGCGGGCACCGTGTCGCACCTGCGCTTTGGCCCGGAGCCGATCCGCGCGCCTTACCTGATTCAGCGCGCCGGGTTTGTGGCGTGTCACCAGTGGGCGTTTCTGGACCGGCTGCCGGTGCTCGCGGTCGCGGCGGAGGGGGCCACGTTTCTCGTCAACGCGCCCTACGGGCCGGAGACGATCTGGGACCACTTTTCCGTGGAGACCCAGGCGGAGATTGTCGCGCGGAAGCTCCGGGTTTTCTGCATCGACGCCTACGCCGTGGCGCGTGATGCCGGCATGGGCGGGCGGATCAACACGATCATGCAGACCTGCTTCTTCGCGCTTTCCGGCGTGCTGCCGCGCGATGAGGCGATTGCCTGCATCAAGGGGGCCATCGAAAAGTCCTACCGCAAAAAGGGCGAGGAGGTCGTGCGGCGCAACTTTGCCGCGGTGGATCAAGCCTTGGCGGGAATGCACGAAGTCACCATTCCCAACGCGGCGACCGGCGAGCGTCACCGGCCCGCCGCCGTGTCCGCGGAGGCCCCGGATTTTGTGCAACGCGTGACGGCCCGCATGCTGGCGGGCGAGGGGGATTTGCTCCCGGTGAGTGCCTTCACGCCCGACGGCGTCTGGCCGATGGGCACGACGAAATGGGAGAAGCGGAACATTGCGCAGAGCATTCCGCAGTGGGATCCGGCGGTGTGCATCCAGTGCAACAAGTGCGTGCTCGTCTGCCCGCACGCGGCGATTCGCGCGAAGTTCTACGATCCCGCCGCGCTCGAGGGCGCGCCGGCGGGCTTTGCCTCGACGAACTTCCGCTCGCAGGATTTTCCGGGTCAGCGCTACACGCTCCAGGTCGCGCCGGAGGATTGCACGGGTTGCAGCCTGTGCGTGACGGTCTGCCCGGCGAAGGATCGTTCGAACCCGCGCCACAAGGCCATCGACATGGTTCCGCAGGAGCCGCTGCTGGCGGCTGAGCGGGAGAATTGGGCGTTTTTCCTCGGCCTGCCCGAGGCCGACCGCACGCGCATCGACCGGCGCACGGTGAAGGCG
Organism: Verrucomicrobiaceae bacterium; assembly: GCA_027488755.1. Lineage (GTDB taxonomy): Bacteria > Verrucomicrobiota > Verrucomicrobiia > Chthoniobacterales > JAATET01 > JAATET01. The sequence continues at coordinate 2,900 of JAIYAZ010000083.1, forward strand.
ACGCAGTTTCTGGAGCCGCTGTTCGAGTTCTCCGGGGCGTGCGCGGGTTGCGGCGAAACGCCCTACCTCAAACTCCTCACCCAGCTTTTCGGCGACCGATTGCTCATCGCCAACGCGACGGGCTGCTCCTCGATTTACGGCGGCAATCTGCCGACGACGCCTTACACGACGGACCGCGCGGGCCGCGGCCCGGCCTGGGCGAATTCGCTCTTCGAGGACAACGCCGAGTTCGGTCTTGGCATTCGGCTCGCGGTGGATGCGCGGGTTGCCCATGCCCACCGGCTGCTTCGCGCCCTTGCTCCGACCGTCGGCGATGAACTCGTAGCGGCCCTGCTCGAGGCCGAGCAGAGCGACGAGGCGGGGATTGCGCGCCAGCGGGAGCGGGTGGCCGGGCTCCTCGCGAAACTGCCGGCGGGCAGCGAACTGGCGGCGGTGGCGGATTATCTCGTGCGGAAGTCCGTGTGGATCGTCGGCGGGGACGGCTGGGCCTACGACATTGATTTCGGCGGCCTTGACCATGTGCTCTCGGGCTCGGCCGACGTGAACGTGCTTGTGCTCGACACGCAGGTGTATTCGAACACCGGCGGCCAGCAATCGAAGGCCACGCCGCTCGGCGCGGTGGCGAAGTTTGCCGCCCGCGGAAAATCCGTGGCCCGCAAGCAGCTCGGGGTGATGGCGATGGGCTACCAGAGTGCCTACGTTGCCTCGGTCGCGATGGGAGCGAAGGACGGGCAGACCCTTGCCGCGCTGCTGGAGGCGGAGAGTTATCCCGGGCCCTCGCTGGTGGTCGCCTACAGCCATTGCATCGCCCACGGCTTCGCGCTCAATCACGGCATGGAGCAGCAGAAGCTGGCGGTCGACGCGGGCTTCTGGCCGCTCTACCGCTTTGATCCCCGCCGGATCGACACCGGCGCAGCCCTGCAAATCGACAGCGCGCCGCCGCGGGCGCGGGTCGGGGATTTCCTCCGCAACGAAGCCCGCTTCCGCATGCTCGACGTGAGTGACCCGGAGCGCGCCCGCCAGCTGGGCGAGGCCGCGCAGCGGGCCTGCGACGGGCAGGATCGTTATCTCCGCCGCCTGGCCGCGGAATCCAACGCCCCCCAATCATGAACCCGCCCGACCTGCGCACCGAATATCTTGGCCTTTCGCTCGCCCATCCGCTCGTTCCGGGGGCGTCACCGTTGGTCGATCATCTCGACGTGGTGCGACAACTCGAGGACGCCGGCGCGCCGGCCATCGTGATGCATTCGCTCTTCGAGGAGCAGATCGAGACGGACTGGCGCGGGGTGGATAGGCTGATGCTTTCGCACGAGGAGTCCTTCGCCGAAGCGACGACGTATTTTCCGCACGCGGAGGATTTCGCGCTCACGCCGGATCGTTACCTGGAGCACATTGCGCGGATCAAGGCGGCCGTCGACGTGCCGGTGATCGCCTCGCTCAACGGCATCACCACGGGCGGCTGGATCACCCTGGCGGAGTCGATGCAGCAGGCGGGAGCCGACGCGATTGAGCTGAATACGTATTTTCTCGCGACGAATCCGGAGCGCGATGCCTCCGCGGTGGAGGCGGACATTACCGATCTGCTCGTCGCGCTCTGCGGCGCGGTGACGATTCCGGTGGCGGTGAAGCTCTCGCCGTTCTTTTCGTCGCTGCCGAATTTTGCGCGTCAGCTGGAGGCGGCGGGCGCGGACGGGCTCGTGCTGTTTAACCGGTTTTATCAGCCCGACATCGACATTGAGACGCTGGAGGTGAGTCCCTCGCTGCGGCTGTCGGATTCCTCGGAGCTGCGGCTGCGCCTGCGCTGGGCGGCGATTCTTGAGGGCCAGGCCAACCTGGATCTCGCGATCAGCGGCGGCGTGCACACGGCGGAGGATGCGATCAAGGCCCTGATGGCGGGTGCGACGACCGTGCAGATGGTTTCCGCCCTGCTCAAGCAGGGGCCGGGGCATCTGGCTACGGTGCTGGCCGGGGTGAAGACATGGATGGCCGAGCATGACTACGCCTCGGTGGCGGAACTGCGCGGCTGCATGAGCTACCGGCATTGCCCGGATCCCGCCGGTTACGAGCGGGCGAACTACCTGCGGGTGCTGCAGACCTGGGTGGTGCCGTCCTGAAAAAAGTGAGGGGGCATCCGCCGGATGACTCCCGACTGGATGCCCCCTCTGGGGTGGGGAAATGGTTTCGGCGATCGTCGCTTAGCGGCGGATGATCGTGAGGGTGCAGGTGGCGGCCTCACCGGTAGGGGAGGTGCCCTGCACGCGGATGATGTTGCGACCGCGAACGAGGTTCGTCACGCGGACGCGGAAGGCGGCATCCGTCGAGCGGACGTTCTGTGAGGTGGCGCGGCCCGGCAGGAAGCGGGCGTTGGCCCCGGAGGTGATGGCGATGCGGTTGGCTCCGCTCACGGTGCCACTGATCACGGCGCTGGTGGAGGAGGTCACGCGGAGGACCGGGCCGGTGACGCTAAAGGTCACGCCAGGCTCGGGGTCAGCGACAACCGGGCCGCTGCCGCCGGAGCCCGGGGCGCCGCTGCTGCCGCCGCCGGCACCGGGGAAGGTGAGGACATGCGTCGAGCTGCTGGTGACGACGTCGCCGGTGGCGGCCGTTCCCGAGGCGGTGGCGGTGTTCGTGAGCGTGCCGGCGGCGATTTCCGCGTCGGTCGGGAAGTATTCCGCGGTGAAGGTCGTCGTGTCACTCTGGCCGACGCCGAGGGTGATCGGGCCGCCGTTCACGGTGACCATCGGGTCGGTGACGGTGACGTTCTGGAGCGGGAGGGCGCCGGTGTTCGTCACGGTGAAGGTGTAGAGGATCACCGGCGGGCGGCCGGCCACGGGGAGTTGCACGCTTCCGGTGAAGAGGAAGTTATGGAACTCGAAGCCGTTGGAGGCGTTGACGGGGCCGCCGAGGACGGCGCGGCCGTCGATGGAGCCGGCGGAGAAGGTGGCGGCGGCGCGGGGGGCGAGGACGGAGCCGAGGTGGGCGAAGTTGGTGGTGCGCAGCTCGGTGGCGTCGACGTA
>JAIYAZ010000067.1 GCA_027488755.1 Verrucomicrobiaceae bacterium
CCGACTGACAAGGCGCAACACGTTGCTCAGCACGCCAACATGTGGCGAATCTCGCCGGATTTTTGGGACGAGTGGCGGGACCTTAACCGTTCCTTCGATCTCGCGGACGCCTGGCAGAAAACGGGCGCAGCCGGCCCCGGCCGCTGGCCCGACGGTGACATGATTCCGTTTGGGCGCATCGGCATCCGGAGCGGCCACGGTCAGGATCGTCGCACCAAGTTCACCCCCGACGAGCAGATCATGCTCCTCACCCACTTTGCCATGATGCCCTCACCGCTCATGCTCGGGATGAGTTTGCCCGATAACGACGCCCGCACCCTCGAACTCATCACCCATCCCGGGATGCTCGCTATTAACCAGGACAAGCTTGGCACCCCCGGTCGCCGCATTTCGAAGAACGAAAACCATACCGAGATCTGGCTGCGAGATCTCGCCAATGGCGACAAGGCTCTTGCCCTTTACAATCGAGGCGATCAGCCCGCGAACATTACCTTAAGTCTCGCCGATCTGGGCCTCGAAGGCTCCTGGACCGCCGAGGACGTATGGGGCGGACGCACCGAACCGACGGCTGCCGGCATCACCCGCAGCCTGCCTCGACACGGTGCTGTTTTGCTGCGCCTACACCCCAACACCTGAATCGCCGTTGGTGCGATTCGCCGGGTCGTTTCGTCGCAGGCGCATGGAGGTTCGGCCGAGGCCGATGTTCCGCCCATTGACCTGAGCAGCCAGACGGTGATCCCGGAGGAGTTGCTTAACCGGATCAATGCGAGAGTGATCCGCCCAATGCCGCGGACTTTCGCCAAAGGCTCTTGTTTCCTTGGTTGGCGGGCGATGAACAAAGGTCAACGGAAGAATCGAGGGGGTGTTTCCACGAATATCCGGAAAGAAACGCACAAGGATCAACGAGCGCCTACACACAAGGATCAACGAGCGCCTACACGCACAAGAATCAACGAGCGCCTACACTGTAGGGACGCTTTGAATTTAGGGCGGCGTTTGGAATGAACTTTGGGCGTTTACTCTGAATGAACTATGCTCACCCGAGAGGTTATCCAGGAAGCACTGTTCTGGAAGAGGCAGTTTTTTTCGGGTGGAGATATGAAATGCGCACCACGCTCGATGTCCGGTCTGGTGCGACCGCGCAGACTGGTGACGACCAAAACAATGGCTGGGTTCTCGACCACTACCATCACCAAGATCTGCTCTGGCACGTGGGCTCTGTAGAATGGGCAGGTAACGGCGACCACTGGCATCATCGGCAACGCGGGCGCCCTCAGAAACAACGGTGCCAACCGTATCGCCGACACCTCGGCGGTGACCATCGACGGCGCGACGGCCGTTTACGACCTCCAGACCGTCGCCGAGACCGTGGGGGATGTCAGCCTGTTGAATGGCGGAAGTCTCACCGCGGGGAGTAGCTTCACGATGGGAAACTTTACCTCGACGGCGGGCAGCCTCACCTTAAACGGCACCTGCGCCGGCACGGTTACGCTGAAGACCAACGCGAACCTAAATCTTTCGGGCGGCACTTGGCTCTACACCGCGGGCGTTTTGTTTATTGCCGCCAACAGCGCGAGTTTCTTCAGCCTGAATGAGGTGACGTTTGATCTTACCGGCATCAATAGCGGGAACTACCAACTCACGAGCGGTTTTGCGTCCAGCGGTAACAAGTTTGGCAGCTACACGATCACCGGCATCAGCAATCCCGCCGACGCCACGGTGGTCAACGACTCCAGCGTCCTCACCCTCACGGTCGTGCCGGAGCCGAGCACCTACGCGCTGTCCATCTTGGGTTGCGTCGGACTCCCGATGATGGTCTGCCGCCGCCGCCGTGCGCTGCAATAAGCCGAAACGACGCGGGTCACCTTCTGAAAACGGGCGGAGAGAGATCACACTCTCCGCCCGTTTTGTTTTCCCAGTTTTTTCTCTTCGGTCCCAGTCACCCGCCCGTGAGAGCGCCGGGGATCCAGCCGCGAGCAACGCAATTGATCACCCGCGTGGGCGACACGCCGCGACCAGCGCAACGTTCAAATTCGCTCAAGGGCCACAAAATTTGTTTCAAAGATCCCGCGAGTCGTTCTTTTTGCCCGGTATCTACAGAGTAAATGTGCCGAAACCCGTATAGAGTAAAATTTTCCGCGATAATGATTGCTTTCGGTTCGTCTCCGCCACACTTTGTGTAGGAACGCTTATCCTGTAGGAAAAACCTTATTTGCGTATACACATGAAGATCTTCTCCAAAATCCACGTTCGAACGACCTCCCCCACCGCCCTGCTCGCCGCTTTTGTGGCGGCTGGCTTGATGTCCACTCCCGCTCTCCGCGCGGATCTGACCAAGGCCAATAACACCAATACCCTCAATCTGGCGAGCAGTTGGACCGATGGTGTGCTGACCCCCACTGCGTCAGATGTCTTGATTTGGGATTCCACAGTTGCCGGTGCGAATAGCGTGCAGACGGGCGCGGATGTCAGTGCGGCCGGACTTCGCATTACCAATCCCGGTGGGGCGGTGACGATTACCAGCACCAACACAAGCAATCTCACCCTTGGGGCTTCCGGCATCGACATGAGCAATGCGACGCAAAACCTGACTTTGGCATCGGGAACAAACGGAACGATCCTATCGGCGGCGCAATCCTGGACGGTGGCCGCCGGGCGCACCTTGACCGTAAATACCAACCTCAACACGGGTTCGATCTCCACGTTGACCATTGGTGGAGACGGCAACACTACGATCAATGCAATAATGAGCACGGTATCCAACACCACCTCAATCGCCAAAAATGGTGCCGGCACGCTGACGCTCAATGGCAATCAGGGTAATGCCACCATCCGACTCAACAATGTCGCTCTTAATGCCGGCACCTTGGCGGTGAACCACCAAAATGTGATGCAGGGCACCATCACGGCAGCGGGCGGCACGACGGTGAATAGCAACGTCGGTAACTTCGCGAATCTAAGTATTTCCGCAACTGGCAGCATCTCTATCAATTCTGCGACCACTCGATACGCTGCCATTACCGGTGGTGCCAACACTTTGACCTTCCTCACCGGCACGACCAAGACACGTAGCCCTTCCCTCATGAATGGCACAACGCTTGATGTTCGGTCTGGTGCGACCGCCCAGATGGGCGACGATCAAAACAACGGCTGGTCCTCGACCACCACCATCACCAAGATCGGCGCCGGCACCTGGACCCTCCAAAACGGTAATGTGACCGCGACCTCCGGCATCATCGTCAACGCGGGCACGCTCCGTAATAATAGCGCGAACCGCATCGGCGACACCACCGCGGTGACCATCGATGGCGCGACGGCCGTTTACGACCTCCAGACCTTCACGGAAACCGTCGGAGCGGTCAGCCTGAGAAACGGCGGCAGTATCACCGGCACCGGCGCGGGCGCGCTCACCGGCTCCTCCTACGCCGTCGAAAGCGGCTCGGTCTCGACCATCCTCGCGGGTAACAATACCGTCGCGCTGACCAAGACCACCGCTGGCATCGTCACCCTTTCCGGGGTGAATACCTACAACGGCACGACAAGCATCAATGCGGGAACCCTCCTCGTGAACGGCTCCACCAGCTCGCTGAGTGCTGTTACCGTGGCAGCCGGTGCCACGCTGGGTGGAACTGGCACGATCAATGGTGCAACCACCGTAAACGGCATTATCGCCCCTGGCAGCACGGGTTTTGGAACGCTGAACCTGGCGAGCGGAGTGACGTGGAACGCCGGTGACCCCTGGAGATTTGATCTTGGTGCGGGCAACGTTAGCGATAAGCTGAATATCACCGCTGGTAACTTCACCAAGGGCACGGGCAGCGGCTTCACCTTCGACTTCACCGGCAACGCCGGATCCCCGGGCGTCTGGACGTTGGTCGAATGGGCTGGAACGACGACTTTTGTGGCTGGGGATTTCGCCGCAACCGGGCTGGGCACCTTGACTGATGGTTCGTTTGCCATCGTTGGAAACACCCTTACCTTCACAGCCATCCCCGAGCCCTCCACTTATGGCTACATGTTTGTCGCCTTTGCCGCCGCTGTGGTGCTGGCTCGCCGCCGTCGCCAACAGGCTGACCGGTAATCCAATCTTCACCTGGAACCGGAGACGCCCCAGGAAACTCTTACGCGAAAGCACCCCGGTTAATTCCGGGGTGCTTTTTTGTGGAAGAATGTTTTGCATCAATGATTTCTGCCAAACTTCAATCTTTCGGTTAACTTCGTTGCTGCATGCCATAAGTTCCTGACGTCGATGTGAATCCCCCTCATTTCGGTCATGACTAATCCCCCCCCTTTCAGTGTTTTCTTGGCGTATTTTTGGCGGATTGCCCCGCATCTGCGAGGCGACAGGCAGAGCCCAAAACGCCGGAATTAGTCGCTTATTTGTTGTGTAAAGTCTAGCCACCCATTTGGGGCCAAGTTGGCCTCGGCGGCGAACGCTCCGCGACGGCTTTTGTCCTCGGCGAAAATCCCCGCCCGGCCCTTCGTCCGGGAGGGCTCCGCGTCCGGATTTACGCTTGTTGCGGTGCTGTTGATCATCGCTTTGGTGACGATCCTGGTGGTCGGCAGCGCTCTGCTTGCGCAGGTTGAACGTCGGGCGGTGGGGAATGCAATGAACGCCGAACTGGCCCGCCAAAATGCCTTTCTGGCGTTGGACTCCGCCTTCAATCAACTCCAGCGTGAAGCGGGCCCCGACCAACGAATTACGGCCCGCGCCGACGTTCTGGACACCAGCCCAAACTCCCTGGTGATCCAGGGCGTGAACAACCCCTATTGGTCGGGCATCTGGCGGATTGGCGCGAATGAACCCAACAAGGTTTTAAGTTCGGGAAACGCTTCGCAGCGAGCGCAGACCTTCGGAAGTTTATCGCCCGGTGCAGCGGAAAAGGCGACGACCGCGACCTGGCTGATTTCGACCCCCGACCCCGGCACGCCCTTCGACCCACGCACTTGGAGCGGAGGCATTGACGGCTCGGGGTGGAATGCGGTGCCCCTGGCCCGCGACTATGGGGCCCCCGGTCGGGACATCAACTCGCCGCTGGTGGATATCCGGCGCCCTCGAAAAACCGATCCGACAAACACCGATCTGGTGGGGGCCTACGCCTACTGGGTGGGCGACGAAGGCGTGAAGGCCAAGGTGAACCTGATTCCTTCCGCCGCCTCCTCGGCGACCTCAGGGAGCAATCAAACTTTCAACCAGCAGCACTGGCTCTCGCCGGCCACCGTCGCAGTGGAAAAGGCCCTGCCGGCTGGTTTTGACTCGTTTTCCGCGGGTCTGGTGGAAGCTGACAAGCTGTCTGGCCGCAGGGCCTGGCGCAGGTCTCGAGCACGTTGGGCAACCCCTTCCTGACGGGCACCGACGGGCTGGAGGCTGCCCTCCCCGACATTACCACCTTTAGCCGCGGAGTGATTTCCGACGTGCGTAAGAGCGGGTTGCGCCGGGACCTCACGGCCGCGTTCGAATCGCCCGGGCAGTTCAGCGCCTTGGTGGCGGGAAGTTCGGCCTGACCCGAAAACGATGACGTCTTGGGCGGCAAACTCTGGCGGTCCGTCCAAAGGCCGGCTGTCCGCAACGAGAGGTATCTGGACGGCCCCCGGTGGCATTCGTTCCATTTCTTCTACAACCTTAACAAGGGCACCATGCCTTATTTCGCAACCGGTAGCGGCAAGGGAACCGCACCGAAGGGGATTGGCACCCAGGCTGGGATTCCCAGCGTGGAAATGCGCGGTCCGTGGCTGTCGGGACCGGTGGCTGTCGACCCGCTCCCGCCGGTCTTGCTTGCCTGCAAGCTGGATGTTAGCTCGGGCCTTAATGTTCGCCGAAAACTCAATCCGACCAGCAGTGGTTTGGTGCCGACAGCCTAGGTAAGGTAACGTGACGGCGGACATCCCATGATCCGGCGAAACGCCGTGCTGAACGCAAAGGCGCTGGAGTAACCAACCGCTTCGGCGACGGCATCCACCCGCAGATTTGTGGTTTGAAGTAGGGCGGCTGCGCGGGACATGCGCATCCAAGCCACCTGCATCATGGGGCTTCGTCCGGTTTCCTGCTTGGAAAGCCTCCGGAGGTGCTCATCACTCATGCCCGCGTGTTTGGCCAACTCCGCCAGCGTCCAAGAATGGGCGAGCGATTGGTCTACTTTTTCCCACAAAAGGGCCAGGCGACCGCCCGACGAACGATTCTCGGCCACTCGCCGCCAATAATTATCGATCAAGGCAATCCAATATCGGCGCATATCCGGATCCGTGGCCGACCCCAGCTCCCGATACAAACCTTCCACGGCACTGCTCAGAGCAAGGCCCTCGACCCCGCGGATCCGCGCGTTCTGCTCGGGCAGGATGCGGTGCCAGGGGCGGGGGTGGGAGAAAAAAATCCAGGTAAACTGCCACCGCAACCCTTTCCGGGCGGTGAAGGCCAGGGGCTGATGCGGGCGGGTAATGTAGGCGTCGCCATGCCCGCAGGTCTCCCAACGCCCATTCGTCCAAACCCGACCCTCCCCCCCTGTGCATACCAGCAAATAGGTCCGTTTTGGGTCCTCTTCGGCCATGGTGTAAGGCGGGGCGGCGTCCGTCAGGCCCGTCAGGGCAATTCCAAGCGTCTGCAATTCGGGACACGTCGACGAGTGAACCAGTCGCTCGCGCGTGTCTGAGCCCAGAATGTGTTTGTTGCGGATCGGCAGAAGCATGGGGAGAACAGGGGGCAGCGGCGATTGCGCGGAAAAGGTGGTGAAAAAATAAAGGCGATAGTGGATTTTGCAAAGATTAATGTGGGTTTGAAGCCTTGTGGGAACCAGCGGGTTGCCCTTTCATGCCTACGCGGTTGCCACCCGGAAATCGCCTTAAAGCGTCCAGCTTTGATTGGCGAGGTTTGCGGCTTCCGAAGCGCGAATCTCCCCGATAAAGGTTGGACTACCCTCCAAATCCCCCATTTTATGCTCATGCCTTGGCGTGCCCTTTCCTCCTCGCGCTTTCTCTTCTCCTTGGACAAAGGAGGGCTGATCGGAAGGAGCTTTGTTCTTTCGCTCGTGGCAGCTTCGGTGGTTTCTGCAAATGTGACGTCGTCCCGGGCGGCGGATCCCGAACCCCTTCCGGAACTGGTTCGTCCCCCGCAGGACCGCGGGCTTCCTTACACCCGCTCGGCGCATTCTTCCGCCATGGCCAAGATTGGCAAGACGGTGGCCGTCTTCGCGGGAAGTCGGTATGCGTATGTCCTCGGATACCGGGTGCGGCTCGACCCCGGCAATCTGCTTGGGGGAGAGGCGTTGCTCCGCGATGGCGAAGTGCTTGTTCCCGCGGCCTTCGCGGGCGCGCTGGATTTATCAACTCCCTCTCCCAAGCCGGCACCGGCCTATCTCGCGGACCGGTGGGTTTATGATCTCGAACTCCCCACCCGGTCGGATTTTCCCAGGGTGCAGGTCGAAGGGAAGGATTACGTGAACTTCGCAGAGCTGGCGCGGGCCCGCGGATGGAAGGTTTTTTCCCATCCGCGCGGACTGGTAGTGGCCGGAAAAGAGGATTTGCGCTTCGGGGACGAGGAGCAGACGCTGCTGGATACTGTCATCAGCCAGTTCGACACCCCGGATAAATACGCGGATCCAGACATTGCGACAAAACATGTGCCCACCCTTACGCGGCAGGGCAAATGGACAGATCACGTCAAAGTCACGCCGGAGCAGAATGCCCTGCTGAACGGTCCGGAAACCGCCTGGGAAACGCCCCCCAAGTCGCGGTATGATCTGGCCGGATTTAACGCTTCACTTCTCGGCTCCAAGGTGCCGGCGCCAGGGGTCTATCCGCGCGTGCTGTTCAGCCCGGAGGATGTTCCCATGCTCGCCCGGCGCATCAAGGAAAGTCGTATTGGCCAGATGTCGCTCGCGGAGGCGGAGATGCTTTTCAAGCGCACGTGGTGGGATCCGACCAGCAGTGATGGCCGCCTGTTTCAAGAACTGGCCTCGGATGATTACCGCTCCTTGAAGCTCGACGGAAAGGGGGGCTTCGAGGGCCACGTGCCGGGAATCCACAGCAGCCACGTGAACTACATCGTGGAGTGCCTGACCGCGATGGCGTTTTACAGCCTTCTCAACAACGATGACGAGCGGGGAACACTCGCCGCCCGGGCATTGGCCAATTATTACCGCCTCATCGAACCCGCAATCGATGAACGTTACGCGTTGAGTGACTCGGAATTCGGCAGTTCCTACGTCCGCCCCGATGGCACGGTGGTGCCGATGAACGGAAATGGTTCCACCACGCATTGGCGGGGAATCAACGGTCCAACCGCCCCCATGAACCTTGGACTGGCTCTCGATTTCGCGGGAAAATGGATGAACGCGGCGGACCGCGAGGTCATGCGCCGGGTGATTGCCAAGACCACCTACGGTCGGCGGGCCTACGCCCAAGACGGACCGCCCCGTTTTCGGGACGTGAACTGGCTTACTTGGGATCTGCCCCAGATTCTGGCCCTCGCGGCCATCGAGGGGCTCGAAGGGTTCGATCCGGAAGCCTTCGCGGCTAACGTGCAATCGGTGAAGGCCTTTTGCGACTGGGGGATCGACGGGTCGGGACAGATCTTTGAAAGCAACGGCAAAACCGGCCCCGGCACGCAGTTTTTCATTCTCGCCATGGTCACCACCGCCCGGCGCGGGGAAAATTTTTGGGGGCATCCCCATTTTCGCGACCTGCTCTTTGCGCAGGTCATGATGACCTCCCCAACCGGTCGCGTAAATGTAAACAGCGGCACCCAGTATTCGCCTTTCAGTAATTCGTTCTTTTCGAAGCAGGTCATCACGGAGATCCGCGCCTTTTATCCGGAAAATCGCTACGCCGACTATCTTCTCAGTCGCGGGAGCGACATCTACACCCTCCCCGAACCATGGGATGCCGGCGAATACCGCCGCCAGGTTCCAACCCAGTCGCGCCTTCGCCTGCCGAGTCCCACGCATCCGTCGAATACCCGTGCGGTGCTCTATGATAGCGACTATCAGCGCACCACGCGGGAAGACCTGAAGTTGCCAAACGATTTCGTGAATCCAACGAGCGGCGTGCTCTCCAGCTTCAGCGACGCCAGTTCCCTCGCCACGTGGATCAATTTGTCCGTTCGCCCCAATCATTATCTCGGGGCGGGACACCACCATGCCGATGCTGGAATGTTTCATTTCAGCGCCCTGGGGGTGGATTGGTTTACGGAATCCAATTTGGCGCAGGTCTACGACGGGAAACTGCACAACCAAGTCCTCGTGGATGGCATCTCCCAGCCTAATGGCTACCAGGCCGCCGCCACCTGGCTGGGCGCTTCGACGGGGGAGGGGGGATCGTATGCCGGGGCCGACCTCACCAACTCCTACAACTTTCGCTGGCTGACCCAGCCCGGCCCGGTGTGGAAGGATTCCGAGTCGGCGCAGGAATGGGAAATGGACCCCTCGTCCGAGATTGCCCGCATTTTTGCCGGGACCGCCCGTTATAAACTCCGTCCGTGGTGGCCGAATTCGAATTTCTCCAACTACATCGCCACCTCGCGGGCGAGCTTCAACCCGATGGAATACGTCTTCCGCAGCGCCGGCATCGTGCGGGGCTCCCACCCTTATGCGTTTGTCTTCGATGACGTAAAAAAAGATGGGGAATCCCGTCTCTACCAGTGGTCAGCCATGTTGAATGGTGGCGTGTGGCAGGCGAACGTTCCCGGGTTGGCTCCCAACCAGTTCGCGCTGGCTTTCCTGCCGCCGCCCCAAGGCAAGGCCTTTGATGCCTCCGCCCCCAAATCCATCCTCACTCCCAAACGAGGCGATCCGGTGCTCATCGTCACGGCCTTGGGCATGGCGAAAAGCGACGACCCGGCGCTTCCGCTGTTTCAGGTGGAAACGGTGGAGCATGCCCCCGATAGCAAAGGGCGGCCGCAGCGATACGATCGGTTTCTGATCAACCAAAAAACGACCTCGGCGACTTATCGGATCCTACTGACCGCGATTCGGCACGGTGATCCCATCCCTCGAATTGAGTCGGACGCGGCCGGCGTGGAGGTGACCGTCTCCGCTCCCGGGCAGGTTGATACCATTTCGTTTCGGAACACCGGGAATGCCCGGACGGGTTTTCGCATTGCGCGGGGCGATCGCGTCCTTGTTGATGGCCCCCGCTGACCCTTTTCGATGAGAGTGGGCTCCCTTCCCCTGCGGATCTTTGCCGTCCTGGCGTTCGCCATGGGCCCGTCGGGACCGTCGGATGCCGCAACCACGCCGGATCGGCTGGCGGAAATCGGGGCGAGCAAGAATGGAGCCTTTGCCCTCGGGCCGGCCCGGGAATTTGCGCTCCGGGGCGGGTTGCCGAATTTCTTTAAGCGCGCCAAGGACGGCGAAAAGCTGACGGTCGTTTATTATGGAACCAGCGTGACCCGCCCGCCGGGCTGGCGACAAATGTCCTTTGACTGGTTGCAGAATCGTTTCCCCCGGGCGGATTTGACGATGGTGGATGCATCGGTGGGAGGGTCGGGTTCCATCGACGGTGTATTTCGCGCCGACCGAGACCTGGTCCCGCATCGTCCGGATCTTTTGTTCATTGAGTTCGCGGGAAACGACAACCCGGATTCCAGATCCCGGCCCCTTGACGTGTTGCGGGCCGTCGAGGGCATTGTGCGCAAGGCGCGCGGGGCCAATCCACGGGTCGATGTGTGTTTCGTGTATGCGTTTGGCAGCGGAGATTTTGCGACGCTGCGGGCGGGACTAGCCCCGCGTGGAGCGACCCTGCACGATCTCGTGGCCGACAATTACAACCTGCCATCCCTGCATATGAGCATGGAGGTCGCTCGTCTCGAGCAGGCGGGGAAGCTCGTAAACCATGCACCGGCGACCCCCACCGGCCTTACGGACGACGGTAAAATCATCTTCACCAACGATGGGTCGCATCCAACGATCCCGGCCGGTCATCGGGTCTGGGCGGACCGGGTGATCGCCGGGCTTGAAGCCCTGGAGAAAATATCGCCCCCCTTGAGTCCCGAATTGCCCGAGCCGTTGATGGCGGATCACTGGGCGGCCGCCAAAACGCTGCCGGCCCGTGGCTTGGCGCGATTTTCCGGGCAATGGCAGCGTTTAACCCGTGAAACGGGACCGTCCGCCGCGGTCGAGGGGATTTCCATTTACGATTGGATTCCCCAATTGATGCGCACGGTGGAGCCGGGTGCTTTCGTGAAGGTTCGCTTCAAAGGTTCGGTGGTGGGCTTGCGGGGAGTGACCGGGCCCGATTCCGGGGTGATTGAGGTGACGGTTGATGGAAAGGCGGCGGAACGGCAGGCTCAGTTCACAGGATACAGCCACTCGGTGCGCTACGGCGGAAAGCCGCTGTCAACCCTCGCTTGGGGCGAGCACACGGTGCGGTGGACGCTGACGGGCGAGCGGATCGACAAAAGGGCCGTGCTGGATGGCGATAAGCGCCGTCCCCGGGGACAGGACGTGCTCGATCATCCGGAAAAATACGCCGAGCACAGCCTTTCGGCCGGAGAGATTCTGCTGGTGGGAGAAATTCTGCCGGTCGGCGATGCCATTCCCCAAGCTGAATCCGCCGCCTCGCCCCCCTCGACTATCGGCGGCGCTGAGGACGCCTGTCCTTCCGCCTATCGCGCCGCCATCGGCCCGCAGCGTTGGCAGAAGCTTGCCACCCGCCTGGACGAGGTGAACCACGATATTGCCACCCGAGGCATTCGGAAGTTCCGCGACTTTCCCGAGCCTATGCTCACGGGTTACGCCTACGAAGAGTTTTACGACTGGGATCTCTACTTCGAGAGCCTCTACCTCTCGTATTACGGCAAGGCCGACGTGGGCCTGGCGAATTTCCGCGCCTTCATGTCGATCCAAAAGCGTAACGGCTACATTTCGCGCATGCTTCAGCGCCAGCAATCGAAGCACCAATTCAAGCCGTTCCTCGCGCAGATGGCCGTTCTCGGCAGCCAGCAGCTCGGCGGTGATTACGAGTGGTTGCGCGCCTCCTATTTCGAGCAGCTTGGCCGCTACCTTGACCGCTGGTTCTGGTATGACAACGACAACAACGGACTGCCCATGTGGAACAGCGCCGACTCCAGCGGCATGGACAACCAGGACAGTCGCGCTGGCAAGATCGATACCTTCCAATGTGAGGGCGTGGATCTCGCGTGCTACCTCTACCGCGAGCTTCAGGCCATGGCGTTTATCGCGGAAAAACTGGGCAAACCTGACGATTCCCGGGCTTACACCAGCCGCGCCACCGCGCTCGCCGAACTCATCAATAAGACCTTCTGGGACGAAACCGACGGCTTCTACTACGATCGCAGCGAACGCACCGGAAAGCCCATCAAGGTGAAAACCGTCACCGGCTTCATTCCCCTGTGGGCCGGCATCGCCTCACCGCAACAGGCCGAACGGCTGGTGCGCGAGCACCTCACCAACGAGAAGGAATTCTGGCTCAAGTATCCTGTGGCCACCTACGCCGCCACCGAGCCGGATTTCTATCAAGGCGTGAGAAAAAAGGAGTGCAACTGGCGCGGTCCGGCGTGGATCCCGACCAATTACATGATCATGCACGGCCTCGTGGACTATGGCTACAAGGACGTCGCCCGGGAACTTGCCGACCGCACCTTCCGCCTCGTCCTCGACGAAAACTCGACCACCCGGGAGTTCTACGACTCCGACACCGGGCGGGGCAACGGCATGAACCCATTCTGGGGTTGGTCCGCGCTGGGTTACGTCATGCCGCTCGAACTCGCCACCGGCACCAATCCCATGAAGTTCGAGACCGGGCCGCGTCCGCTTCTTTCCCAAAACCTCGACGTATCCTGGCCGACTGACCGCTGAATTTTACCTACCATGAATTACCCGCGTCTTATTCTCGCCCTCTGTGCCCTTGCTCCTAGTCTTCTTGCACAGACGCCCACCCCCAAAACCGAAAAGCCCAAAACCGTTCGCAATGGGGAGATGTATCCCCCGTCGGACGCGGTACGGCGCTTGGTGGATTACGACGGGGCGGGTTACACGATCGACGGCCGCCGCACGTATCTTGCTTCCGGCACGATCCATTATCCCCGGGTGCCCGCGGAGCTGTGGGCGGATCGGTTGAGCCGTCTGCGCCACGGCGCGTTTCGGGCGGTGGAAACCTACGCGTTCTGGAACCTCCACGAACCGCGCGAAAACGAATACAACTTCTCCGATTACGCCGACATCGAGAAGTTCCTGAAAACTTCGCAGGAGGTCGGTCTTTATTCCATCGTGCGTGTCGGGCCCTACGTCTGCGCGGAGTGGGATGCCGGCGGGTGGCCCGTGTGGCTCAAGTTCAAGCCGTCGATGAAGGTGCGCACGAACGACCCCGAGTTTTTGCGCTGGAACGATCACTGGCTCGACAAGATTCTTCCGATGGTCGCCCGGCACCAAATCAGCCGGGGAGGCAATGTCATTTTGCTTCAGCTCGAGAACGAGCATCCCCTCGGGTGGGGCGTGGTCCGGGGGGATCCCTATTTCGAACACCTCGCCGCCCAGGTCCCGAAAAACGGCATCGAGATTCCGTATTTCATGAGCGGGTTCAACCACGGCGGAAGTCCTGCCCCGGGTGGACAGATTGATCCCACGAAGTTTCCCACGCCCTGGTTCAGCACCGAATTTTGGGCGGGCTGGTTCGACGCCTATCGCACCTTGCCGCGCAAAAAGAACCTGGCGATCGACGACGCCATTTGGCGGAACCTTTCCCGCGGGGGTGGGGGATACAACATCTACATGATCCATGGCGGCTCCAACTTCGCCAACTGGTGCGATAACAGCACGGGCGCGAGTTACGACTACGGAGCGGCCATCGGCCAGACGGGGGATCTGCGCCCCATGTATTACCGGATGAAGCGGGCAAATCAGCTCGCCGAAGGGTTTCCCGACATCTTTGCCAACAGCGTGGAAGCGTCCGGCTTCAAGGATTTCGCCTCGGGCGATGGCGTCGAGGTCATGGGGGCCCGCCGGGGGGCGAACGGAGACGGCACCATGGTCTTCGTGCGAAATCGCGGGATTCGGGAAACCACCGCTCGTCTGCGCTCCGGCGCCGATGTCCGGCTTGCGCGCGAGAGCTCCTACGCGTTCCCGCAGGATGTCGCGCTGGCTCCCGGCGTCAAGCTCGTCAGCTCCACCCTGCCGGTGCTGACGCGGGTGGTGAACGGGGGAATGACCACGGTGGTCTTTTACGGCCAGCCGGGGGATGCCGGTGAGGTGGTCGTGGAAGGAAGCCCCACCGCGCGCCCCGGTCCGGCGACGCCCGATTTTTCCCTTGAGTCCCAGAACGGGGGAACCCGCACCTTCCAAGTGAAGGTCCCCATGCAGGGGGTCGCCGAAGCCACGCTTACGGCCGCTGCTCCCGGTCAGGATTTGCGCCTGCTTGTCATCAATCAGGATCTCACGTTTTACACGTGGGTTTTGGGGGATTCGCCCCGTCAGACGCTGGTGATGGGCCCCGCCTACGTGCGCGGAGTGAAGATGAAAAATGGCGCGCCCGCCGTCCTGCTGGAGCGGTTTTCCGGTGTGCCTTCGCCCGGACGGGTCAGTGTTTACGGGGGGCCTGGGCAGGTCGCGCATTTGGCCGTCCCCACCAATCCCGCCCTCGAAACGGTCGCTCCGCCCCGGCTCGGGGAGTGGACGATGGCTGCCGCGCCCGAGGTGGATCCGGCCTTCGACGATCACGATTGGCTGGCGTCGGAAAAACCTCAGCAACTGGGGGCCGACGGCGACTACGGCAACTTCGCCTGGTATCGCACGACCGTTAATGTTCCAGCCACCGGAACGGGAACGCTCCAGTTCAAGTTCAAGGATAACGCCGTGGTTTTTGTCAACGGGCAACGCCTGGAGAAGCCCAATTCCCCGGCCAACTTCAAGGCGGGGGACAACACCATCGTCATCCTCGCCGCCCACATCGGGCGCAACAAGGGCTACAATTTTTTGGGCGACCTGCGGACGTATGATGTGAAGGGAATCACGGGTGACGTCGTTCTGAACCTTCCCGGTCGCAAACTCCCGCTCACCGGATGGCGGATGCGGGGCGGACTTGCCGGGGCGCCGGCCGCGATCCGCTCCTGGCAACCGCTGGGTGATTCCGCCGGGCGTCCCACTTTTTACCGCACAACCTTCAAGGGGGCACCTCCGGCCGAGACGGGTATCCTTCCCATTCTGCGCGTCACCTACGAGGGTCTGACCCGCGGGATGATCTGGTTGAATGGTCGCGCCCTGGGCCGCTATCCGGAAAAAATTCGCATCAACTCGCTCTATCTTCCCGAGGTGTGGCTGCGGCCGGAGGGCAATGAACTCGTGATTTTCGACGAGGAGGGCGCTTCCCCGGCCAAGGTGCGAATCGTCGTCGAACGGGAATCCAGCCGTGAGATCATTCTCGCGGATCGTCCGGTGGATCCGCGAAAAACGCCCATCGTGGTGCCGTTGGAATTCCCCGTGCGGGATCTCGCCAAGCTCAACGCCGGCAACGCCGCGTATCTCGCGTCGGCGACGGCGAGCAGTGAAGGGGGCGAAACGCCCGCTCAGGCGGCCACCGACGGCGACACCGACACGCGCTGGGCCGCGGCGAAAGATGTGAAAACCGGGACTCTCACCGTGGATCTCAAAAAGCCGCTTCCCGTGCAGGTGTGCGAGATTGCGTGGGACACTGAGCAGAAAAACTACCGCTACACGCTCGAAGGTTCGCTGGACGGCCAGTCGTGGACCAAACTTGGCGATCACACAACGGCGGTGCCCACTTCTCCGGACAGCCCTTCGGAGCTTTCCCGCCTGAACCTCAATGGTCCGCAGGTGCGTTATCTGCGGGTCAACGTGGAGGAAAATCGAAACGTAAGCATCACCGAGTTCCGCGTCTTTCCATGAAGAAGCTGCGCGGAACCCTCGCGGTTTTTGCCGGTCTGGTGGTGGCTGGAAGCGCTCCCGCCAACCCTGTCACCGCGACCATCACCTTGGACCCTCGCGCGGCTCAACCGATCGCGGGCACCCGGAGCGTCGGGATGAATTTCGAGATGGCCCTCACCTCCGACGCCATGTGGAACGCCCGGCAGCGTTGGATTGAACGCACCTTTCGCGAACTTGGGGTGGGCATGCTGCGTTGGGGATACAGCGCCATCTGGTGGGATGCCTTTGCGGAGAAGCCGCTTACGGAGAACTACTGGTCGGCCGTCAACTCTCCCGATGACCGCGGAACCCTGGGCTTCAAGGAGTTTGTCGCGTCGTGCAAGCGGACCGGGACTACGCCCTCCATCATGCTGCCGGTGGATGCCCTGGCGGCGGGCGTTTCACTCGACCACGTCGTGGCGCTCAGTCGCCGGATGGTCACCTATCTTCGCGACCAGAACCTCACCACTCCGGTTTACATCGAAATGGGGAACGAGCCCTATCACAAGCCCTTCCTCCCGCCGGAAAAATACGCCGAGGCGCTGCGAACCCTCTATCCGATGGTAAAGTCCATCGCACCGGAGTTCCGCGTCGTCGCCCATGTCAACAAACGGTATCATCCGTTCATCACGCAGCACTGCGCGGAGTTTTACGACGTGGTCCAGTGGCACCACTACCTGACCTGCGGGGGAAAGATCGCGGATCCTTGGCAGTGGTATTACGCGCAGGACAAAACCGACCTCGCGCGTCTCAGCGAAGGCGACGTCGAAATCACGATCCCCCCCGGCAAGGAATACCAGATCGGGGAAATCAACGTGCTCTGGCCGGACTGGGACGCCTCCATGGCGGGGGATCTCCGAAGTTCCCTCGCTTATCTGGATCTTTTGCTTTCCACGATCAACACCGGTCGCGCGAACGCGATCCTGCCGTGGCCTTCCCACTGGCCCGCGCACAAGGGGGCCCCGGGTTACGGGCTTTTCGATTACGACGCGTTCGTGTCCCGGGGCGAGACGCGGCACTTTCCGGCGGTCCTTGGGGTCCACGGCCTGTTGCGCGACGCCGTGCTGGAGCTTCTCACTCCCGCCGTTTCGAGTGATCCCAAGCTGCGGGTGTTTGCCTACGCCCAGCGAGATGGCCGACAGCAAAATCTGGTGATCATCAACAAGCGTCCGCAGGCGGTCATCGCCCGGGTCGAGTTGCCGTCCCCTCCGCTCTCCGGCGAGGCAACCCAACTGGCCGGCACGTCTTCCCCCCCGCCGCTCGGAGGAGATGCCACGGCTTACGGCCCCTTGAAGGGTCTAAGCTTTGCGGGCAACCGCAGCGAATTGACGCTCCCGCCGGAAAGCGCGGTCCTCATCCGCTGGAAACTCTAAGCCTTCATCAAGGGAAAACCATGCTCCGAACGTCCCAATCTCCCTCTCCAAGGTCGGGCTCGTCCCAACCACATCTATCAAGTTTCATCATAATGAAAAAAACCGCCCTCGCCCTCGTTCTTTCCGCTTCCGCGTTGGTCCCTGCATCCGCCGCGCCCGCCGATCGCTCTGAAACCACCGCCTCGCCCGACGCCCGCATGGACTGGTGGCGTGAGGCCCGCTTCGGCCTCTTCATCCACTGGGGCCTTTACGCCCAGCCCGCCGGCGTCTGGAACGGAAAAAATATCCCCGGCGGTGGCGAGTGGATCATGAACTGCGGCGAAATCCCCGTCGCCGACTACAAGACCCTCGCGCCCAAGTTCAACCCCGTGAAGTTCGACGCCGATGCATGGGTCGCGCTCGCGAAGGAAGCGGGCATGAAATACATCGTAATCACCGCCAAGCACCACGATGGCTTCGCGCTGTGGCCCTCGAAAGCCAGTCCGTTCAACATCACCGACGCCACGCCCTTTAAGCGCGACCCGCTTGGCGAACTCGCCGAGGCCTGCCGCAAACACGGCCTCAAGCTCGGCTTCTATTACTCGCAGGCCCAGGACTGGACCCATCCCGGCGGTGCCTGCTGGCCGTATGATGGTCGCATGACCGAGCACTGGGACCCCGCCCAACTGGGCAGCTTCGACGACTACATCGACGCCATCGTCGTTCCCCAGACCCGCGAGTTGCTCACCCGTTACGGCTCCGACGTTCCCGCCGTCCTTTGGTGGGACACCCCCCGCAAATGGATCACGCCCGCCCACGCCAAGAAAATCAACGACGCCGTCCAGGAGATCCGCCCCGGCCTCATCATGAACAACCGTCTCGGCGGCGGCATCGAGGGCGACACCGAAACCCCCGAGCAATACATCCCCGCCCAAGGCTATCCCGGCCGCGACTGGGAAACAAACATGACGATGAACGACACGTGGGGCTTCAAGAGCTACGACCACGCCTGGAAGTCCGATGAGACGCTCCTCCGCAACCTGTGCGACATCGCCAGCAAGGGCGGCAATTACCTTCTCAACGTGGGCCCCGATGGCGAGGGCTCCATCCCGCAGCCGAGCATCGACCGACTGCGCACCCTGGGCCGCTGGATGAAGGTCAACGGCGAAGCCATCTACGGGTCTCACGCCACGCCGTTCGGCCCCGAGGCGGGCCGCTTCAGCGACACCGAAAAGGACAAAAAGGGTAACCCCAAGTTCATCCCCGCCTGGGAATGGCGCGCCACCACCAAGCCCGGGAAAATCTACCTCCACGTTTTCCAATGGCCTGCCAACGGCACTTTCGTCCTCGACGGCCTGCTCACCCGCGTGACCAAGGCCAGCCTGCTCGCCGACCCTTCGCGTGCCCCGCTCGCGTTCACCCAAAACGATTCGTCCCTCACGCTCACGCTGCCCGCCGACGCACCCGATCCGATCGCGTCGGTGATCTGCCTCGACCTCGCCGAGCCCGTCGCGCGCACGTCCTTCATCAAGCCTGTCGCTCCCGCCGAAACCAGCTCCGAAAAAGGCCTGCCCCCCGCGCCCTGAGACGCGCTCCCCGATTATCACTGTCGTGCTTGTGCAGCGTCGATCACCACAGACACGAACCCTATGACTCACAGAGTCCGACGGCCTGAGTTATTTCAGAAACACACCCTAGGCGGCACGCTGCTTATCCTCGCTTCCGCCATGGCGGCGTTCGCGGCGCCAACCTCTACCCCCAACCCGGCTCCCGCGACGTCCATCACCTCGCCACGTTTCGCTGAATTAACCGCGCCCGGTTCCCCTCACGCCTACTCCGGTGCCGAGCTCGCCACGATCGCGATGCCCGTCGGCGGTATTTACGCCGGCCAACTCTATTTCAAAGGCGATGGCAGTCTCTTCCATTGGGACATCATGAACGGCCGGGCCTTCGGTGCCTCCACGCTGGTGCGGTCCTCGGTCAATTTGCAGCAGGGCTTCTCGGTGCGCCTCCGCGATGCCGCCGGTAATGTCACGAGCTTCCCGCTCAATCTTAAAACATTTCCCGCCACAACGATCCCCGACCGATTCCCCGAGACCGAGTTTGGCGGGAAGAACGAGCAAAACCACCGCATCTACTCCACCACGACGACAGATTTTAAAAACTTCACCCCGGCCCGACTTTTCTTTGACCCCGGCTTCAACGTTATCGACTCGATTCTGTTCCGTCGCGGCGACCAATGGGTGATGTTCATTAAGGAAGAGTCCAAATTCCCCTCCAAGAAAAAAAACATCCGGCTCGCTGTCGCGGACGACATCGAAGGCCCGTTTCAGGTTTTGCCCGCCCCCCTCACGCCGGCGGGCAGCGAGGCGGAAGGCCCCGCCGCCTTTGTCGTGGACTGTGAAACGCTTGTGTATTTTGACGCCTATTCTGGCCACCGCTTCGAGGCCAGGAGCACGCGCGATTGGAAGCACTGGGAGGATATCTCGACGCGCATCTCCCTGCCCGTTGGCATCCGCCACGGCACGGTTTTCTCCGCACCTCCGGCAGTCGTGGCGGGCCTGCGCGCCTTGCCCGCCGCTCCCGTTTCCCAGCCCTGAGTATGTATTCATCCGTCCAAACCGAACCCGACCGGCGACTCCATTCTCGCCGACTGTTGCCGTGCGTTCTTCTCTCCCTTCTGGCCTCGGCCGGACAGACAGTCAGTGCGCAACCGACGCCTGCCCCGACGGCCTACTCCGGCATCTACCCGCATCTGGCCATGTTTGGTGACTCCGGCGAGGCCGGAACCGGCGCCGTGGTTTCCTGGGCAGACCGGTTGTGGACTCTCACCTACGCCCCGCATTCGCCCCGCGGCTCGAACGACAAGCTTTACGAGATCACACCTGACCTTGGACAGATCATCCGTCGCGAAAGCGTCGGCGGCACGCCCGCAAACCGCATGATCCACCGCGAGTCCAACCAGCTCTTCATCGGACCTTACATCGTCGATGCGGAGCGCCGGGTCCGCGTCATTCCGCCGTCCGTCATGCTCGGCCGTCTGACCGGCAACGCCCGCCACCTCACCGACCCGGCGAACAAGATCTACTACGCCACCATGGAGGAGGGCTTTTATGAGGTGGATGTCCACAGTCTCGCCGTCACCGAACTCTACCCGGACGGAAATCACTCCAAAAATTACGCGAACGAACTTCTGCCCGGCTATCACGGCAAAGGCCTCTATTCCGGACAAGGCCGCTTGATCTACGCCAACAACGGCGAGAAATCCTCCAAGGCCGAACGCGATCCGACCACCGAGTCCGGGGTGCTTGCCGAGTGGGCCGGCAAGGATTGGAAAATCGTTCGCCGCAACCAATTCACCGAGATCACCGGCCCCGGCGGCATCGAGGGATCCGCTCATCCCGAGACCGATCCGATCTGGAGCATCGGCTGGGATTACCGTTCGCTCATCCTTATGGTGCTCGATCAGGGCGCCTGGCGCAGCTACCGGCTGCCCAAGGGCTCGCACAGCTACGACGGCGCGCATGGTTGGAATACCGAGTGGCCACGCATCCGCGACATCGGCGAAAGCGACCTGCTCATGACCATGCACGGCACGTTCTGGAAATTCCCCCGGACCTTCGCCGCCTCGTCGAGCGTCGGCGTCATCCCGCGGTCCAATTATCTCAAGGTCGTCGGCGACTTCGCCCCGTGGCAGGGCAAGGTCGTCCTCGGCACTGACGACACGGCCCGGAGCGAGTTCCTCAACAAGCGCAAAGCCAAGGGCGTGGTCGCCGCGCCCGGCCGCTCCCAATCGAACCTGTGGTTTCTCGATTACGCCCAGCTCGATAGCTTCGGCCCGCCAATCGGGCGCGGCGCGGTCTGGCTGGACGACGCAGTCGCAGCCGGCGCGGCCAGTGATCCCTACCTGTTTTCCGGTTACGCCCGGCGCGCGCTGTTCGTCTCACACGACAGCAACGAGCCGGTCACCTTCCGCATCGAGGTGGATGTGAAAGGCGACGGTCGGTGGACGTTTTTGCGCGATTTGGTTGTGCCGGCCCGGGGTTCTAACTGGACCGAATTCACCGCCGCCGAGACCGGTGCCTGGGTGCGGCTCGTCGCCGACCGCGCCAGCCCACACACCACCGCGTTTTTCCACTACCGCGCCGAGGACATGCGGCCCGACTCCGCCGCGCCCCTCGCCGCTGGCCTCGCGGCCGACCCGGCGACCCGCATCGGCGGCCTGCTCCACACCGGCAGAAGCGAGCTGCGTTTCCTGGCCACCAACGCCGGAGGCGAAATCGGTGCCTACGAACTCTCCGTGAACAAGGGCGCCCTGCGCCTGGCGCCGTCCACCGACGCCAAGCTCGCAGGCTGGCTTCGCACCGAGGTCGCCGTCCCCGAAGGTGTGCTCTCGGCCGACGCCGCTTCGTTGATTTATGCCGACGACCGCGGTCGATGGCGCCTGCCGCGCGGCCACGCCGAAGCCGGAGTTGACGACGGAGCCCGCGTCTGCCGCGAGGTCGCCACCGAGCGCGACCTCTTCAACGCGGGCGGCATTTTCTACGAGTTGCCCGCCGAGAACGCCGGCGGCTTCGCCAAGGTTCGCGCCGTCTCCACCCACAACATCGCCCTCTCCGACTACACCAGTTTCCGCGGTTTGCTCGTCATCTCCGGCGTGGCCACCGAGGCGCCCGCCGGCCCGCACATCATCCGCAGCGAGGATGGACGCGCCGCTCTCTGGGTCGGCGGCATCGACGACATCTGGAGCTTCGGCAAAGCCCGCGGCGTCGGCGGCCCGTGGAAGGACAGCGCCGTCAAGGCAAACACCCCCAGTGACCCCTACCTGATGACCGGCTTCGATCAGAAGGAGGTCGTCCTGTCGCACACCGGCAACGAACCGGTCACCCTCCGCCTCGAAGCCGACATCGCTGGCGACGGCCGCTGGACGCCCTACCGCAGCTTCACGATCTCCCCCGGCGCGACTGAGCGTCACGCGTTTCCCGATGCATTTTCCGCCTACTGGATTCGGGTTGTCGCCGACCACAACACCATCGCCACCGTGCAATTCATCTACCGTTGAACATCCGCGGGAGCCCGGTCTGCCCGCTGCCAGTCGACTCGGTTCAGCCCTTTGAGTTTTCGCTAATCGCTTCCGCAAAAAAATGAAGATCCGCCTCCTCTGCCTGTTCGCCTTCCTCTTTGCCCGCATTTCCGCCGCGGAGGCGGGCCTCCGCGCATCGTCCCGCCCCCGCTTCCCAACCATAAAAAAGTTCTTCCTCACCTTAGCGCTCATCGTAGCCCCCCGTCTGCATGCCGCCTCGGACTGGCAGGACACGCTCGCGCAATCCCTCCCGCTGCTCGGCCACCGCAACTGGATCGTCGTCGCCGACTACGCCTACCTCTGGCAGGTGATTCCCGGCGTGCGGACGATCAATACCGGAGCCTCCCAGCTCGAGGTGACGCAGGCCGTGCTCAAGGCCCTCACAGCCACCCGCCACGTCAAACCCGCCGTGTATGTGGACCACGAACTCGCGATCGTGCCCGAAGACGCCGCGCCCGGCATCTCCGCCTACCGCGCCGATCTGGCCGAGGTGCTCGACGGGGTCGGCGTCGTAAAACCGCCTCACGAACAGATCATCGCCAAACTCGATGAAGCCGGGAAGACGTTCCATGTCATCCTGCTCAAAACCAAAAATGACGATCCCCTACACTTCGGTGTTTTTCCAGCTGGAGTGCGGCTACTGGAACGCCACGTCCGAAAAACGTCTCCGCGACACGATCAGCGCGGCTCAAACCAACTGATGGCGCGCATCTGCCCGCCGGATGTTGCCTCCACCATCCCGCTTCCGCCCGAGGAAAAATAGCCGCCCGTCAACGCTCCGCACTAACTCGCCCTCTCTCCCACCCCCGAAAAATCAACGATCCTGCTGATTCAACTCCATGAAGATCCCTATTACACTGTTCGCTGTTACGCTTCTGCCGTGGGCAATTAACGCCGCCGAACCAGCCAAAATCCCCGCGAGGAGCACACCGCTTTTCACGCCCGAGTTGGCCTCGCTCCGCGAGGCCGGTTGTCCCGAGTGGTTCCGCGATGCGAAGTTTGGCATCTGGTCGCACTGGGGTCCGTCCTCGGCTCCCGGTATCGGCAACGAATACCCGAAGGACATGTATAAGCAGGGCAGCCCGAGCTACCGGTGGCATCTCGAGCACTTCGGCCACCCATCTGAAGCCGGCTACCAGGAGGTCATCAAATCATGGAAGGCGGAGAAGTTTGATCCCGACGCCTTGATGGCAAAGTTCCAAGCTGCCGGCGCCAAATACTTCGTGGCCCTGGCCACCCACCACGACAACTTCGACAGCTTCGATTCCTCTCACCACGAGTGGAACTCGGTGAAGGTCGGCCCACACAAGGACATCGTTGGCCTCTGGCGTGACGCCACGTTGAAAGCTGGCTTGCGCTTCGGTGTCTCCAGCCATGCCGACGACCGCGGGTGGAATTATTTCTACCACAGCCGCGGCTCCGACGCCACCGGGCCCAAGGCCGGCGTCCCTTACGATGGCACCAATCCCGCCAACGCTTCGCTCTACAACGCGCCAAAATCCGAAAAAGAAAAACCGCCCGCCGCCTGGCTGGACGCGTGGCTCGCGCGGCATCTGGAGTTGGTCGACAAATACAAACCCGATCTCCTCTACTTCGACGGCGACCTCCCGCACGGAGAATACGGTCGCAAGCTGGCCGCGCATTACCTCAACGCCAGTCGCACCTGGCACGACGGCAAACTGGAGGCCGTCATCAATCTCAAGAGCGACCTCTTCGTGCGCGATTACGAACGCGGTGTTTCACCGTTTATGCGTGACGTGCCGTGGCAGGACGACACCTCCCTCGGCGGCTGGTTTTTTCTCAACGACAAAATCGCCGACTATCACTCGCTCAGCAAAGACGCGGCCACGGTCATTCACACGCTCGCCGACGTGGTAAGTAAAAATGGCAACCTCCTCCTCAACTTCCCGCAGCGCGGCGACGGCAGTCTTTATCCCGAGTGTGAAACCGTGCTCGACGAACTCGGCAAGTGGATGCCCGTAAACGGCGAAGCGATCTTCGGCACCCGTCCTTGGATCACGTTCGGCGAAGGTCCGAATCTCATCCCGCCCAAAGCCACCAACCTCAACGAGTGGAAAAAGCCGCTCACCGCGGAAGACATTCGCTACACGACCAAGGGGAATGCGATCTACGCAATCGTCTGCGGAACGCCCGCAACCGACCTTCGTCTGCTTGCCTTCAGCCGTTTCAACCGCCGCGTGGCGTCGGTGAAGTTGCTCGGCAGCACGGAAAAGGTGAAATACCGGCAAGCGTGGGAGGGCCTCATCATCGTGCCCGCCGCGCAGTATCCTACCGCCCACGCCGTTGTCTATAAACTCGAATTAAGCCGTTAAATAAATCCCCATGCGCATTTCACTTCGCTTGCTCACCGTCCTCCTTTTCACCGGAGTATTAACGCCCTTTCTACACTCTCAACCGCTAGCCAAGTTCATGACTCCGGGCCGGCCCGCACCCGAATCCATCGTCTTTAAACGTGTCGGTGAACAGGAACTTATGATCCATGTTTACCGGCCGGCAAACGTTCCCACCGGTGAACGCCGTCCCGCCTTGGTCGGCATCCACGGGGGCGCGTGGCGCGCCGGCGGCGCGGATGTGTTTTTTCCCCACGCCGCCTACTTTGCCGCCCGCGGGTTCGTCGGCGTGAGCATCGACTACCGCCTGCTCACCCAGCCCCTCGATGGCGTGTCCATGGGCGACTGCCTCACCGATTGTAAGTCGGCGATCCGCTACCTGCGCGCCCACGCCGCCGAACTCGGTATCGATCCGGCGCGCATCGCCGTCATCGGTGATTCCGCCGGCGGACACCTCGCCGCCGCCCTCGGCACCGTGCCGGGCTTCGACGACCCGGCCGACGATCTCGCAATCAACGCCACGCCTGACGCGATGATTCTCTGCAACCCCATCGTCGATGTCACCGAAGGCGGATGGATCAACTTCATCATCCGCGGACCTTCCCTCGACAAAAAAGCCGATCCTTCCACCCAGATACCCACGCCGGCTCATCTCGAACTCGGCCGCCAACTCTCGCCGCTCCATCAAGTGCGCGCCGGTCAGCCGCCTGCGTTGCTCATGCACGGCCTCAAAGACCGCATCGTCACGCCCGAGCAGGCCCGCCAGTTTGATGCCGCCTACCGTGCCGCCGGAAATCGGTGCGACCTCGTCCTGCTGCCCGACGCCTCGCATGCGTTCATCATGACCAAATACCGCGCCACGGAACCGGAGGTTGTTGCCGACATTCGGCGCGTTGATGAATTCCTGATTTCCCTGGGATGGCTCGCCGGTCCGCCGACGCTCACCTCCTCGGAACCGCCTGCCTGGACGAAAAAGAAAAAGTAGGTTCTCTCGCCGCCGACCCTCCCACCCGGCGCAACGTCCCATG
Organism: Verrucomicrobiaceae bacterium; assembly: GCA_027488755.1. Classification (GTDB taxonomy): domain Bacteria; phylum Verrucomicrobiota; class Verrucomicrobiia; order Chthoniobacterales; family JAATET01; genus JAATET01. Next base: position 25,684 of record JAIYAZ010000067.1, read on the forward strand.
TGGAATTTTCGTATGTGGCGGTGGATCGCACCTATTGCCCAATGAGGCTTCCGGCCGGATTCTCACGCTCCCCCAACGAATGAATCCAAGGCCGCCCGAATCCGCCCTTTCGAGGCCTCCGCAAATTCTCCTCTGCTCATGAACCCCCACCCATTCTCGAAATGATGCTCCGACTAAGAACGATGCTCACGACTTTGATCTGCGCATTGCCCGCGATGATGCCCTCGGGCCGCGCGCAATCCCCGGCCCACTGGGAACTTGCTCCGACTCCTCCCATGGGATGGAACAGCTATAACGCCTTTGGCTCCAGTGTCACCGAGCAGGAGTTCATGGCGAACGTGAACTACTTGAAGGAAAAGCTGCTTCCACGCGGATACGATCTTGTGGTTGTGGACTTCCGATGGTCGGACGCCACCGCCGCCAATTACAACCCCAACGGA
>JAIYAZ010000096.1 GCA_027488755.1 Verrucomicrobiaceae bacterium
CACGATTCGCACCGCGGCTTCGGCGGCTTCCTGCTGGAATTCGCCGGCCGCTCGATTCTCCACGCCGGCGACAGCGCCTACACCGCGGGCATCTTTCCCGAAATCGCCGACCGCGCCAACGTCGAGATCGCCCTGCTGCCCATCGGGGCCTACGACGCCCCGACCAAGCGCAACGTGCACATGAACCCCGAGGAGGCCCTCACCGCCTTCACGGAACTGCGCGCGCAACGCCTCATCCCCATGCACTACGGCAGCTTTCGCCTCAGCTACGAGCCGCCAAACGAGCCCCCGCAGCGCCTCCTCGAGGAGGCCGGCCGCCTCGGGCTGCTCGAGCGCGTGCAGGTCCTCACCGAGGGCGAGCCCGTGCTTTTCTGAGTCCCCACCCCAGCGCCACCAGCCCGCCCGCGGAAAGAAGCAGGGTCGCCCCGTTTGGCTCGGGCACCGAAGCGATCGCCGCCAGCAACTGCGGCCGCACCGTCGCAATGTCGAGACTGAAGGTCTGGCCGTTGAACACCGAGGTCTGCGCCGGCTGCCCGGAGAAACCCGTGACCGCCACAATAATCCCAACCAGCGAGCCGTCCGCCGCGAACACCCCGCCCCCGGAATCCCCGCTCGTCGCCTGCGCGCTGCCCGTAATGTTTTCGAATGTCGTCGCGAGCGCGGTCGTGCCGGCATGCGTGCCGTAGCCCGCGATCGCGTTCGCACCCCAACGCTTCACGTTGCCGGTCGCCCATTTGTAGCCGCGGTAAAACGCCGGCGCGCCATTCTCCACCCAGCCCGCGGTCCAGCGCGTTTGGACGTTCTCGCGGTTGATGCCGAACCCGATCATCGTCACGGAAGTGCCCACGGCCGGCGTGCCCGTTGCCAGCGAAAGTGGTGCCAGCGTCGGCCCGCCCTCCAAGCGGAACACCGTGAGATCGGTCGCCGCCCCGCCGTCGAGCGTGAGCGGGATCGCGCTCCCCGCCGCCTCGCCATAGGTCGTCCCCTCCAGCGTGAAACTCCCCGCCCCCACGTGGCCGGCCGTGAGCACCCAGTGGTTGCCGTTATAGTCGCCGAGATAGACGCCGCTCGCCCCGTTCACCGTGCCCACGTAACTCCATCCCAACCCCGCACCCAGCGCCGTCGTGTTCTGCGTCTCGTTGCCCCCGGTCACGATCACCGCCCGCGCCGACCCGGCAAAAACGAACGCGAGGAGCACGCCCGCAAATCGCGCTCGCGCCCGGCGGCGGCTGTGGCAGTATTCGTCGCGCAGCATGGGTGCCCTGATTCTACGCCGGATTCTTTCGCTGGGCATCGTGCTTTTTTGCGTCGTCTCAGCGACCTTCTTTCTCATCCGGCTTTCCCCCGGCGGCCCCTTCGACGGCGAGCGGAAGCTGCCCCCGGCCATCGAAAAACAGCTGCTCGCCAAATACCAACTCGATGGCCCGCTCTGGCAGCAATACACCGCCTACCTCGGCGACCTCCTGCGCGGCGACCTCCGGCTCTCGACCAAATACCGGAACCGTTCCGTCAACGAAATCCTCGCCCAAACCCTGCCCGTCACCTTCACGCTGGGTGCCGTCGCGTTTGTCATTGCGACCGTCGCCGGCGTCGCCCTCGGCGCCTTCGCCGCGCAACGCCCCGGCACCCCGGGCGACGTCGGGGCGATGCTCCTCGCGCTGCTCGCCATTTCCCTGCCCTCCTTCGTCATCGGCCCGCTGGCCGTCCTGGTCTTTTCGCTTTGGCTCGGCTGGCTCCCCGTCGGCGGCTGGGGCGGGCTCTCCCATTTGATCCTCCCCTCGCTTGTCCTCGCCGCGCCCTACGTCGCCTACATCGCCCGGCTCATGCGCGGCAGCCTGCTCGAAACGCTCAACCAGGACTTCATCCGCACCGCCCGCGCCAAGGGCATCGGCGAGACCACGATCCTCTACCGGCACGCCCTGCGCGTCGCCATCCTGCCCGTCGTCTCCTTCCTCGGCCCGCTGGCGGCGAATCTCCTCACTGGCTCGATCGTGGTGGAAACCATCTTCCACATCCCGGGCGCGGGCGGCTTCTTCGTGAATTCCATTCTCAACCGCGACGGCTTTCTCCTCGGCGGCGTCGTCATCGTTTACTGCGTGCTGCTCGTGGTCCTGAACCTCGTCGTCGACCTCGCCTACAGCTTGCTGGATCGGAGGATCGCCCTCGATGGCTGAGCCCTCCGCCCTCCGGCGCCTCGTGCGCAAACCCGTCGCCGTCGTCTGCGCCCTCCTCCTCACCGGGCTGGCGCTCGCCGCCATCGTCGGCCCCGAGCTGCTCCCCGCCTCCGCCGCGCTGCCCAGCGCGCAGCAATACGCCCCGCCCTCGTGGCAGCATCCGTTCGGCACCGACCTCGTCGGACGCGACCTGCTCTACCGCGTGCTCAGCGGCCTGCGCGTCTCCCTCGTCGTCGGCCTCTGCGGCGCGGCGGTCAGCCTCGTCATCGGCACCGCCTACGGCCTCATCGCCGGCTACGTCGGCGGACGCACCGACCGCGTCATGATGCGGTTCGTCGACATTCTCTACTCGGTTCCGCGCCTCATCTTCATCCTCGTGCTCATCAACGCCTTCAACGCCTCGCTCCAGCAGTTCGCCGCCGCGCGCGAATGGCGCGAACTGGTCGACTACTCCAGCATCGTCATCCTGGTCGTTTCCCTCGGCGTAATCGAATGGCTCACCATGGCCCGCGTCGTGCGCGGCCAGGTCCTCGCCCTGCGCAGCCGGCAATTTGTCACCGCCGCGCAGGCCCTCGGCCAATCCCACTTCCGCATCCTCACCCGCCACCTCCTGCCGAACCTCGTCGGCGTCGTCATCGTTTATCTCACGCTCACCATCCCGGCGGTCATCATCGACGAATCCTTCCTCAGCTTCCTCGGGCTCGGCATCCAGGCCCCGCAGGCCAGCCTCGGTTCGCTCCTGTCCGACGGTGCCGCCGCCATCAATCCCGTGCGCAACCTCTGGTGGATGATCGTGTTTCCCTCCGTCGTCATGGCCGCCACGCTGCTCGCGCTGAACTTCCTCGGCGATGCCCTGCGCGACTCGCTCGATCCCCGCGCCCGCAACCGTTAGCGCTCGAATCGGTTGACGGCACCGCCAACCCGTTGTTTGTTGGGATTGTGTTTCGACGGAAGTTTCTCCCCACCCTGGCCGCCCTTGGCCTGATCTGCGCTTCGGCCCAAGCCGCCAAGCCGCCCGATGACTGGACCAATTTCGCCGCGAGCTATGTCGGCGGTTACTCCGTCGCGAACGCCAAGGATTCCGCCGACCGCAAGGACGGGCCGGCGAACATTCTGATCCGGCTCAGCGCGGACAAAAAGACCGCCCTCATGACCTGGACGAACACCTACTACAACGAAAAGGGTTCGTTCCGCCAAACCATGCGCTGGAAGTTTCGCTGGCTCGGACCCGCCACCACGAAGCTCCAGGACCCGCTGTTTGGCCAGGGTAACGGTCGCGGCAACGTGCTGCGCGCGCGGTCGGGACGCATCGTTTTTGAAAGCAGCGGAGGGGCTGGAACCAACGCCTTTACGCTCAAGGGCCTCGTCAAAATGGTCGGCGGAGGAGCCATCTCCATCACGGCGACGGCCAAACGCGCCGACGGGCAGGAGGTCACCTACAGCTTCAGCGGGGGCCGCGTTTTCGGTTCCTAGGCTCCGCGCGTCAGCAGCAGATCGGCGAGTTCCGCGCGCAGGTTGCGCTCGTCGCCGGCGAGAAACTCGTCCCCCGCCCGCAGGCGCACACTCCGGTCGTCGGGCGAGACAAAATCCAAATCCACCGGCCGCGCGCCCGGAAATTTCTGGATCGCCGCCGCAATGCGTTCGAGATCCGCGTCGGACATCCGCGCCCGGTCAAAGCGCAGGGCAATCGCCTGCCGCGACGCGCGGGGCTTGAGGGGCTGGAGGGAATTCGCGTTCGCGCGGATGTTTTCGTCCCGCTTGGAAATGCGCGCACTCACGCCCACAACCGCCCCCGGCACCAGCAGTTCCGCGTGCTTGGAGGCCACCTCGTCCCATGCCGTGAGCTCGAGCGAGCCGCTGAAGTCCTCCAGCACGAAGACGCAGAAGGGCCGGCCGTCCTTTTTCGTGAACTTCCGCTCGGCCGTGAGAATGAGCCCGGCGAGGTGGAGGGTCTGGCCCTTTTCGTCCTCCAGCGCCTTGGCGTCGGCGATGCGCGTGTATTTCGCGCTGTCAAACACCCCCGCATACGCGTCGAGCGGATGGCCGGTCACGTAGAAACCCAGCAGCTCCTTTTCGTAACCGAGCGTCTCCGTGAGTGGCCAGGGCTCGGTCACGGGCTCGGGCCCCTTGCGCGTCGGACGCGCGGGCGTCGAATCAAACACGTCAAACATCGAGACCTGCCCGCTGGCCCGGTCGCGCTGCGCGCTGGCCGCGGCGGCCATGGCCTCCTCGATGGTGGCGAAGACGGCCGCGCGGTTGTCGTTGAAGCTGTCAAACGCGCCGCACTTCACGAGGCTTTCGATGATCTTTCGGTTCACCGCGCGGGAATCGAGCCGGGTGCAAAAATCCTCCAGCGAGGCAAACGGCCCGTTCGCCTTGCGCTCGGCGATGGCGAGTTCCATCGCGCCCTGACCGACGTTTTTGATCGCGGCCAGGCCGAAGCGGATCGCGGGCGGATTCGCGTCGCGGACCGGGCGGAACTTCAGCCCGCTCTCGTTCACGTCGGGCGGCAGCATGCGGATGCCCATGCGCTGACACTCCGCGATGAGGGAGGCGATTTTTTCCGTGTTGTCGGTGTCCGCGCTCATCAGGCCGCACATGAACTCCACGGGGTAATGCGCCTTGAGGTAGGCCGTCTGGTAGCTGATGAGGCCGTAGGCGGCGGAGTGCGACTTGTTGAAGCCGTATTCGGCGAATTTCTCCAGGAAGTCGAAAATGGCGTTCGCCTGCTTGGCCGGGATGTTGTTCACCCGCGCGCAGCCTTCGACGAAGGAGATGCGCTCCTTCGCCATCTTCTCCTTGTCCTTTTTGCCCATGGCGCGGCGAAGCAGATCCGCTTGGCCGAGCGAGTAACCGGCCAGCACGTTCGCGGCGCGCTGCACCTGCTCCTGGTAAACAAGAATGCCGTAGGTGTCGGCCGACACCTGCTCCAGCAGCGGGTGAGCGTATTCGACCTTTTTCAGGCCCTTCTTGCGCTCGATGTAGTCGGGAATGAACTGCATCGGACCCGGCCGGTAGAGCGCTAGGATCGCGATGATGTCGTCGATCGAAGAGACGTCGAAACGTTTACAGCAGTTCGTGATGCCGCCGCCTTCCACCTGGAACACGCCGACCGTTTCGCCGCGATTGAGAATATCAAAGGCTGCGCGGTCATTGTCGGGAATCCGCCGCAGGTCAAAGTCCGGGGTGTGCTCATGGATCAACGCGATGGCGTCCTGCATCACGGTGAGCGTTTTGAGGCCCAGGAAGTCCATCTTGAGCATGCCGAGATCGGTGAGCGGACCCATCGCGTATTGGGTGACGACTTCCTCCTCCTTGCCGCGGCAGACGGGGATGTATTCGTCGAGGTCGCGGTCACCGATCACAACGCCAGCGGCGTGCGTGCCCATGTTGCGGCTGAGGCCCTCCAGCGTGAGCGCATACTCCCAGAGTTGGCGGGTGGCGGGTTCGTTCTCGATCGCGAGTTTGAGCTCGGGGTTGGTTTCGGCGGCCTTCTCGAGGGTGATGTTCAACTCGTTGGGAATCATCTTCGCGAGGCGGTCGCCCTCGCTGTAGCTCAGGCCCATCACGCGGCCGACGTCGCGCATCACCGACTTCGCGCCGAGGGTGCCAAAGGTCACGATCTGCGAGACGGCGCGCTCGCCGTATTTCCGCCGCACGTAATCGATGACCTCGCCGCGGCGATCCATGCAGAAATCCACGTCGATGTCGGGCGGGCTCACGCGCTCGGGGTTGAGGAATCGCTCGAAGATCAGCCCGTAGCGGAGCGGATCGAGATCGGTGATGCCGAGCGCGTAGGCGATGAGCGAGCCGGCGGCGGAACCGCGGCCGGGGCCCACGGGCACGCCCTGGGATTTCGCGTAGTGGATGAAATCCCAGACGATGAGGAAGTAGCTGATGAACCCCGTTTTCTCGATGACGGAGAGCTCGTATTCCAGCCGCTTGCGCAGTTCCGGATCGCTTTCGGCGCGTTCGCCGTAGCGGGCGGCCAGGCCCTCGAAGCAGAGTTCGCGCAGGTATTCGCCGCGGGTTTTGCCGGGCGGCGGCGGGTAGTCGGGATACTTCGGCTGGCCGAACTCGAACTTCATCGAGCAGCGCTCGGCGATGCGGACGGTGTTCGCGCAGGCCTCGGGCAGTTCGGCGAAAAGCGCGGCCATTTCGTCGCCGTTCTTGAAGTAGAGATCCGGCACGTAACGCATCCGCTTCTCGTCGTGCACCATCGCGCCGGTGCCGATGCAAATCATCACGTCGTGCGCCTCGTGGTGGCTGCGGTCGAGGAAGTGGACGTCATTCGCGGCCACGAGCGGCAGGTCGAGGTCGCGGGCCATCTTCACGAGCTCCGGGTTGTTCCGCCGCTGGGCGTCGATGCCGTGGTCATGAAGTTCGACGAAAAAATTCCCGGCGCCGAAAAGGTCGCGGTATGTTGCGAGGGTTTCGCGGGCCTTCTGCGGCTGACCCTGAATGAGCCACTGGTTGGCCTCGCCCTTGAGGCAGCCGGAAAGCGCGATGAGGCCGGCGGAGTGTTTCGCCATGAGCTCCTTGTCCACGCGGGGCTTGTAGTAAAAGCCCTCAAGGTGCGCGGCGGAGACGAGTTTCACGAGGTTGCGGTAGCCCTCGTCGGTCTCCGCGAGGAGCGTAAAGTGGTAGGCGGCGTCCTTGCCCGAGGTGGCCTTCTTCTCGTGCATCGAACCGGGCGCGACGTAGACCTCGCAGCCGATGATCGGCTTCACGCCGGCCTTCTCGGCGTTCTGGTAAAACTCGACCGCGCCAAAGAGATTGCCGTGGTCGGTCATGGCCACCGCGGGCATGCCGTATTGCACGGCCCGCTTCATCAGGTCCTTCGTGCGAATGGCCCCGTCGAGCAGGGAATACTCGGTGTGCAGGTGAAGATGAACGAATGGAGCGTGGGCCACAGCGGAGCACTATAAATCGCCCCGCCCCCGCGGCAAGACGCGCGGCCGCATTCTTCGCTCCAACCGGCCCGTTCAGGCGGCTTCGCCGCCCGCCCCGCGCGAAACGGCAACAAACTTGAAGTCCCGGCCAGAAAAAAGCCCCCGATCGCTCAGCTTGAGATCGGGAATGACGAGCAGGGCCATGAACGAGAGCGTCATGAACGGGTCGCGCAGCGTGGAGCCGAGGCCTTCGCGCGCGAAGCCGGCGACGCGCTCGTAATCCGCCGCTAGCTCCTCCCCCGCGCAGGTTCCCATGAGTCCGGCAATTTCCAGCGGGAGCGATTCGGTGCGCGTGCCGTCCGTGGCCGCGACGCCGCCCCGCGTGGCGATCACGGCATTGGCCGCGGTCGCCATCGCCTCGTCGGTGCAGCCGACGACCAGCACGTTATGCGAGTCGTGCGCCACGGAGGACGCAATCGCCCCGCGCCGGAGGCCGAAACCGCGGATGAAGCCCACGGCTGGCGGGGCCGGCGCGTAGCGGTTGATGACGGCGATTTTGAGCACGTCGGGAGCGACCACCGCCGCGACCGCGTGACCGGTGATGAGCTGACCGTCCTCCGCGACGATCACATTGACGTCGCCATCTGGCGTGAAGGCAAAGTCCTCCGCACGCACCGGGGCAGCGACAAAGCGATTGGGCGGCTCGGTGACCGGCACGCGGGGCAGCAGTGAGACTCCGTCGCGGGCCACGCAGACGCCATCGATCCAGGTCTCCAGGACGCGAAAATCGGTGAGATCAGCGACGACGGCAAAGTCGGCCGGATCGCCCTCGCGCAGCAGGCCGACCGGCAGCCGGTAATGGGTCACAGGGTTCACGCTCGCGCAGCGCAGCACGTCGAAGACATCGGCCCCGCCAGCCACCGCGCGGGCGACGATGCGGTCGATGTGACCGCGCACAATGGCATTGGGATGCATGTCGTCGGTGCAAAGCATGCAATGCTCCGGATGCGTGCGAAGGAGGGACTCCAGCGCCGCAAAGTTCCGCGCCGCGGAGCCTTCGCGAATCGCGATGCGCATGCCGGCGGCGATTTTATCGAGGGCCTCGGGCAGGCTGTAACACTCGTGGTCGGTCTCGATGCCGGCGGCGGCGTAGCGGGCGGCCTCCGCTCCGCGCAGACCGGGGGCGTGGCCGTCGACGCGTTTGCCGGCGGCCTTCGCCGCCGCGATCATCCCGGCAAGCGTCGGGTCCCCGGCGAGCACGCCCGGCCAGTTCATCACCTCGCTGAGATACCCGATGTCCGGCCGCTGCAGGAGGGCGGAAACCTCCGGCAAACCCAGCGCGGCCCCGGCCGTCTCAAAGGTGGTGGCCGGCACGCAGGACGGTGCCCCGAAGCAGAACTTGAATGGCGTGGGCCGCGCGTTCGCGAGCATGAATTCGACTCCCGCGACGCCGAGCACGTTGGCGATCTCGTGCGGATCACTCACGGTCGCCACGGTGCCGTGCACGACGGCCAGACGCGCAAACTCCGCGGGCGGCAGCATGGAACTCTCGACGTGAACGTGGGCGTCCACGAAGCCCGGAATGAGATACCGCGCCGGGGCTTCGGCCACTTCGCGGATGGCGGAGATTCGCCCGGCCTCGATGTCAACCTCGGCGGGAAAAATCCGCCGCCGGTGAACGTCCACCAGATTTCCCCTCACCGTCTGCGGGTCGCGACTTTCCATGCCGCCAGTTTCGCCG
>JAIYAZ010000092.1 GCA_027488755.1 Verrucomicrobiaceae bacterium
ACCGGCTCGCGCAGCGCGGGGTCCTCGATGAGCCGGATGAACCCCGCGAGCTTGCGGGCGACCTGGGCGCGCTGGCGCGGGGAGGCGTCGGTCGGCAATTCCTCGGCGAGCGCGTTGTCGAAGTATTCCCGCGCGCCGGCCACGACGGCGCGAAAGGCCTCCGCCCCCCGCGTGCGGATGAAGGAATCGGGGTCGTCGCCCGCGGGCAGGCGCGCGATGCGCACGGTCACCCCCACGGCCAGCAGCGCGGGCAGCGATTTTTCCACGGCGGCGCGGCCGGCCTTGTCGGAGTCGAAGCAAAGCACGACCGACTCGGCAAACCTCCGCAACAACCGCGCCTGCTGCGCCGTGAAGGCCGTGCCCTGGGGCGCGGTGACGTTTTCCACGCCGGCCTCGAAGGCGGAAATGAGGTCGATCTGGCCCTCGCACACGATGGCCTCGTTCGCCGCCAGCACGGCGCGTTTGCTTTTTTCGAGCCCGAAGAGGACGCGCCCCTTGGTGAACAGCGGCGTCTCGGGCGAGTTCACGTATTTCGCCGGATCGTCGCCCAGCGTGCGCCCGCTAAAGGCGATGACCTCGCCGTAGTCGTTGCCGATCGGGAACATCACGCGATTCCGAAAGCGCGCATACACGCTGCGCTTGCCCTCGGGCGCAATCGCCATGCCGCTCTGGAGGATTTCCTCGGGCGTGTATTTTTGGCCGCGGAGAAAATCAATGAGCGCGTCCCACGAGTCCGGCGCGTAGCCGAGCTGCCAGCGCACGGCGATGTCCTTCCCGATGCCGCGGCCCTTGAGGTATTCGCGGGCGTGGGCGGCGAATTTCTGCCGCAGCAGGTTCTCGTGGAACCACGCCGCCGCGTCGCGGTGCAAGGCCACCAACCGGTCGCGCTCCCCGCGGCGGGATTCGTCGCCGGCGGATTCCTCCTGGATCATGATGCCCGCCCGCGCCGCGAGTTTTCGGATCGCCGTCGGGTAATCCACCTTCTCGTAGTCCATCACGAACCGAAAAACCCCGCCGCCCGCGCCGCAGCCAAAGCACTTGAAGGACTGCCGCGCCGGGTTCACGTGGAACGACGGCGACTTCTCGTTGTGGAACGGGCAGAGTCCCTTCCAGTTCGCGCCCGCCCGCTTGAGTTGCAGGTATCCGCCGATCACATCCACGACATCGCTCGCCGCGGCGACGCGCTGGATCGTATCTTCGGAAATGCGGGGCATGGGATTGAACGGCGGAAACCGCGTGATTATTTACACCAGACCCCGAAGGTAACGAAGAATCATGAAAACGCTGCGCCTCCTGCTCCTCTTTCTGGCCCTGACCCTCGCCGGCCCGGCCCTCTCCCGCGACGGCGAAGTCGTCGTCGTGCCGCTGGAGGGGCCCGTCTCCAAGGCCCAGGTCGCCTTCCTCAAGCGCGCGCTCCGCGAGGCCGAGACCGACAAAGCCCAGGCGTTCATCATCGAAATGAACACCCCCGGCGGCGAACTTCAGGCCGCCGTCGACATCCTCCAACTCCTCCTCAAGGCCCGCGTGCCCACCTACACGTGGGTGAACCCGAACGCCGGCAGCGCCGGAGCCCTCATCGCGCTCGGCAGCGACCACGTTTACATGGCCCCCGTGAGCGCCATCGGCGCCGCCGCCCCCGTCTCCGGCGAAGGCGCCGACATCCCCGCCACGCTCAACGAAAAGATCGTCTCCTACTACTCCGGCTACTTCCGCAGCGCCGCGCAGGCCAAGGGCCGCAACCCCGCCCTCGCCGAGGCCTTCATCAACAAGGACACCGAATTCAAAATCGGCAACGACGTCATCAGCCCCAAGGGCTCCCTCCTCACCCTCAGCGCGCAGGAGGCCACCCGCCGCTACGACGGCAAGCCCCTGCTCGCCGACGGCATCGCCGATTCCCTCGACGCCCTCAAACGCGCCGCCGGCCTCACCGCCCCCACCCTCGCCCTCGAGCCCAGCGGCTTTGAGCGCATCGCCCAATGGATCACCCTGCTCGCGCCGCTCTTCCTCCTCGGCGGCATCGCCGCGGCCTACCTGGAATTCAAGGCCCCCGGCTTCGGCGTCGCCGGCATCGTCTCCCTCACCTGCTTCGCCATCTTCTTCTTCGGCCACTACCTCGCCGGCCTCACCGGACTCGAAGTCGTCGTCTTTTTTGTCCTCGGCGCGATTCTCCTCGTCGTCGAACTCATCTTCTTCCCCGGCGTCTTCCTCGTCGCCGCCCTCGGCGTCCTCGTCATGCTCGGCTCCCTGCTTTTTGCGATGCTCGACCACTTCCCCGGCGACCCGCTCCTGCCCAGCCCGGAAATGCTCGCCCGCCCCGCCCTCAATCTCGCCCTCGGCCTCGCCCTCTCCGCCGTCGCCATCGCCCTGCTCGCCCGCTTCTTCCCCAGCCTGCCCCTCTTCCGCCGGCTCGTGCTCGCCACGAATCAACCCACCGGCCCCGCGCTCATCCCGACAGATGGGCCCACCGCCCCGGCCCTCCAGCCCGGCATGACCGGCGTCGCCCGCTCCATCCTCCGCCCCGCCGGCAAGGCCGAGATCGACGGCGAACTCTGCGACGTCGTCACCGACGGCGAATACCTCAACGCCGGCACCCCCATCCGCGTGCTCCTCATCGAGGGCAGCCGCGTCGTCGTCGGCCCCGTCACCCCAGCAGCAGCCGCCCCGCCGCCAGCACCGTGAACGCGATCAACAGCGCCTCGAACAGCCGCTGATTGATCCGCCCCAGCAGCCAGCGCCCGCAAAACGCCCCCAGCGCCACCGCCGGCAGCAGCGCCACCGTCAGCAGCAGCGAGTCGCGCGTGATCAGCCCCAGCTGCACGCTAAACGGCACCTTCGTGAGATTCACCACGAAGAAAAACCACGCACTCGTCCCCACGAACGCCAGCTTAGGCAGCCGGCAGGCCAGCAAATAAAGCGACATCACCGGCCCGGCGGCATTGGCCAGCATCGTCGTCGCGCCCCCCATCCCGCCCGCCAGCCACGCCAGCCCGCGATGCGCAGCCAGCGCCCCGGAAATCCCCGGCCGCGCCCGCTGCACGAGCAGCAACGCCGTCAGCGCCAGGATCAGCCCGCCCAGCAGCGGGCGGAACGCCGCGTCCGGCACCCGCGGCATCAACCACCACCCGACCACGATCCCCACCAGCGCCGGCGGCAGCAGCCGCACGATCATCCGCCAGTCCGCGTGCCGGTGAAACGCCCGCACCGCAAACACATCCGCCCCGATCAGGATCGTAAGCAGCACGCCCGTCGACTCCCGCGCCGGCAGCACCAGCGCCATCACGACGAGGCCGACCGTCCCCAGCCCGCTGAACCCGCTCTTCGCCATCCCCGCGCACGCCGCCACCACCGCGCACAGCAGCCATTGCGTGGGGGAAAGATCGGCGAGCTGCATGGAACGGGGAAAAGCGGTGGTGCGCCCGGACAAAGAAATCAAGAACGCAGCACTCCCGGCTTGCCTTTTCCACCATTACCGACTGGAAATTGCGAAAGATTATGAAGACGCCCACCGTGGCCGCGCTTGCGGCGCTCCTCCTCACCGCCGCCTCGCTCCACGCCGAACTCGGGGCCACCGCCACCATCCTTCAGCCCACCCGCGAACGGGCCACGCAGCTTCGCCTCCCAGAGGCGCCGTTGGATTCCCAGGTTTTGGGCGGATGCAACAACATCCTGTTCGGCACGGTGACCGCGAATGCCACGCTGGGTAGCAACGCGACCGATTGCCCCAGCATGTGGAACCTGGATTTCCTCCGCTTCAACGAACTCAACCAATTGTCAAAATGGGAGGTCAACTGGGGAACCCCGGACAGCGTGCTCGAGATGGCCAACATGTCCACGACATCCTCCCGACTTGTCGCCGGCTGGGCCCGCCGCCGGGATAGCTCCTACGCGGATACCTACGTCGGCAACGGCAAGCTGGCCTCGTTCTGGCTGCACGCCGGTGACCCTTTCGCCCCGGTGGACCCCGGCGAAGATCAGATCATTCGTCCTCTGGCATGGATAAGCGCGCAACCCGTCAATCTCCTGCCCACGGGCGCGACCGCGGGGAGAGTGACGGGCACGTCACGAAATCTGCAGGTTGGCGAGGCCGTCTTGGGCAACGCCACCCGCGCCATCATCTGGCGGGGATCCGCCTCCTCCGCCTTGGACGTCACCCCCTCCACCGCCCTCGAGGCGGGCATCGCGGCAATCTCGGGCTCCTGGCAGGCGGGCTACGCGATCTTCGCAACCTCGCCGGAGAAAAACGCGGCGGCCTGGCAGGGTTCCGCGGCGAGTTTCCGCAAGCTGCACCCGGCGCGGGCGAGCGCCTCGTGGCTGCTGGGCACCGACGGGGAGGCCTTCGTCGGCGCGGCCACCTTGGGCGAAACAACCGGCGCGGCCCTTTGGGCCAAGGCGAGCCCCGGCAGCTTTGTCAGCCTGCACCCCCGGGACATGCTCGCCTCCGAGGCGAAATCCACCGACGGCGGTTATCAGGCCGGGAGCGTCACGGTCGCCGAGGGCGTGACCCACGCTGCGTTCTGGCAGGGTAGCGCGGCCAGCTTTCTCGACCTGCACAAGGCCTTGCCTCCGCAATACACCAAGTCGGAAGCCGCCTACGTCGGCCTGCTCACCGCGGACCGCTACTTTGTCAGCGTGGGCGGAGGAATCCTCTACGGCCCGGTGACGGGAAACCAAATACCGCCGGAGTTCTTGTTCGAGAAATTCACCTTCGTCCAGATCACCTTCCCCGCCTACGCCGTCGTGGGCGGCAGCGCCTACAACTCCGAGCGCAACCGCTGGGAAGCCGTCGCGTGGCAGGTCCGCGACCTTGAGCCCCCTGTGCTGCAGACCCTCGGCGACGAGGAATCCTCCGCGACCGCGCTCGAAAAGGCCTTCTCGGTCGGCCTCACCAGCCGCGTCATCGTCCGGACAAACGGCGAGCGGCGCGTCGTGCGCGGCACCGATTTCAGCCGACCCGTTCGCGTCGCCACCCAGCGGGGCAGGGTCCTGCGCGGCACCGGCAAAACCTTCAGCAAATTCAAGATCAAGGGACTCCAGCCCGGCAAAAACGACGTGATCATCACCGCCACGGGCCCCGGCGGCCGCGCGAAACCGCTGTTCCTCGAGATCCGGCAGTAGGCCGGCCGGCGGTTCCTTGGCGCAGATTCCGCAATTTTTTCCTCCGCGCCCCGCCGCGTCTGCGGTTTATTCGCCGGCACCATGAAGATCGTCGTTGCCTACTCCGGCGGACTCGACACGTCCGTCCTCCTCAACTGGCTCAAGGAAACCTACTCCGCCGAAGTCATCGCCTTCTGCGCCGACATCGGGCAGGAGGAGGAACTCGACGGCCTTGAGGAAAAGGCCCTCAAAACCGGCGCCACCCGCTGCTACATCGACAACCTCCAGGCCGAGTTCGCCCGCGACTTCATCTTCCCCATGATGCAGGCCGGCGCGATCTACGAAGGCCAGTATTTCCTCGGCACCAGCATCGCCCGCCCGCTCATCGCCAAGCGCATGGTCGACATCGCGAAGGCCGAAAACGCCGACGCCATCGCCCACGGCGCCACCGGCAAGGGCAACGACCAGATCCGCTTCGAACTCACCGCCGCCGCCCTCGCCCCGCAGCTCCAGGTCATCGCCCCGTGGCGGCAGGAGCGCTTCCGCGCCCAATTCCCCGGCCGCAGCGAAATGATCGCCTACTGCGCCGCCCACGGCATCAACGTCGAGGCCAGCGCGAAGAAGCCCTACTCGATGGACCGCAACCTCCTCCACATCTCCTACGAGAGCGGCATCCTCGAGGACCCGTGGTTCGACGCCTCCGCGCCCGAAAACAAGGGCATGTTCAAACTCAGCGTCGCCCCCGAGGACGCCCCCGCGGAATCCGAACTCGTCGAACTCAGCTTCGCGGCCGGCAACTGCGTCGCCGTCAACGGCGAGGCCCTCGACCCGCTCGGCGTCATGAAAACGCTCAACGCCCTCGGCGGCCGGCACGGCGTCGGCCGCGTCGACATGGTCGAAAACCGCTTCGT
The DNA here is from genome assembly GCA_027488755.1 of Verrucomicrobiaceae bacterium. Lineage (GTDB taxonomy): Bacteria > Verrucomicrobiota > Verrucomicrobiia > Chthoniobacterales > JAATET01 > JAATET01. Next base: position 6,006 of record JAIYAZ010000092.1, read on the forward strand.
CGGCATGAAGAGCCGCGGCGTTTACGAAACCCCCGGCGGCGCCATCCTCCACTTTGCCCACCGCCAGATGGAGTCCCTCACCATGGACCGCGAAGTCATGCACCTCCGCGACTCCCTCATCCCGAAATACGCCACCCTCGTCTACAACGGCTTCTGGTTCGCCCCCGAGCGCGAGGCGCTCCAGGCCCTCGTCACCGAGAGCCAGAAAAACGTCACCGGCGACGTCCGCGTGCGCCTCTACAAAGGCAACATCATCGCCGCCGGCCGCCGCAGCCCCGTCAGCCTCTACAATCCGCACATCGCCACGATGGAGGCCGACCCGACGAAGGCCTACGACCAGGGCGACGCCACCGGCTTCATCCGCCTGAACGCCCTCCGCCTCAAGGTCGAAGCCCAGGTCGCCGGCGCATAACGCGCCTGCCCCGCCGCGGCCGCTACACGTAGCGGCCGATCGCCGCGTCGCCGTCGCGGTAGCTCATCCACTTCCGATACGGCTCGTATTTGTTCGCGCGGTTCGCCTCGCGGCAGCGATCCTCCAGCGCGAGAATCTGGTCGGGTTTCATCGGCCGAAAATTCGCGGCCAGCAGCGCGTTCTCGCGCAGCTCCGCGGCGGATTTCGCGCCCGTCACCAGCGAGGTTACCGGCAGCGACCACGCGTAATCCAGCCCCTCCGCCACGGTAATCACGCGGTCCTGCACCGAGCGCGCGTTGCCCCCGAGCGTCTTCATCGCCAGCGGCGCGATCTCCTGCCGCAGCAGCTCCGGCAGCACCCGCTTCACAAACGCATCCGAACTCGCCTCGATCGGCGAAATCGGCAACTGGCACGTGTCAAAGGGATATTTCTCCGCCAGCACCGCGAGATGCACATCCGGGTCCGTGTGCCCCGTGAAGCCCACGAAACGCACCTTCCCCTGCCGCTTCGCATCCGTCAGCGCCTGCACCACGCCTCGTTTGCCAAAGCCCGCGCGCACCTGCTCCTGCGCCGACACCGCGTGCCATTGCCAGAGGTCGAGATAGTCCGTCCCCAGCCGGCGCAGCGACTCCTCCAGCATCCGCATCGCCTTGTCGTAATCGCCCGCCTCGTCGTGCGTGCAGACCTTTGACATCAGAAAAAATTTGTCGCGCCGTCCGGCGATCAATTTCCCCATCAGCTCCTCCGACGCGCCCTCGTGGTAATCCCACGAGTTATCGAGGAACGTCGCGCCGGTCTCCAGCGCCACCTCGATCATCCGCGCCGCCTCCTCGTCGCTCGCCAGCCGCAACGCATGGCCGCCCACCGCCAGCGCCGGCACCTTGAAATCATGCCGCCCAAACTTCCGGCCCGGCACCAGCGCCGCCGCCGCCCCCGGCGCGGAATCCGCCGCCAGCACCCGCGCCAGCGGACTCCCCAGCAACACCCCCGCCCCCGTCAACCCCAGCCGCCGCAAAAACTCCCGCCGCTCCAGACTCCCATCCGCCTCGTTCGATCGGTTCATACCGCAAAGGGGACACCCGCTCCCCCCGCCCGCGCAAGGGGGAAAACGCTTCCGCGAAAAATCGCCCGTCGTATCGTCTCCGCATGCTGGCCATCCCGCTCGACCTCCCCGACCTCTGGCAGCAGGAGGCCGTGCGGCACCTCCGCGCCGGGCGCGACGTCCTCGTCGGCGCGCCCACCGGCGCGGGCAAGACCCGCATCTTCGAGCTCTATGTGGAATCCGGCGACGCCGCCCGCCGCGGCCAGGCCGTCTTCACCGTGCCCACCCGCGCCCTCGCCAACGACAAATACCGCGAGTGGCGCCAGCGCGGCTGGAACGTCGGCATCGCCACCGGCGACGTCGCCGAAAACCTCCGCGCCCCCGTGCTCGTCGCCACGCTTGAGACCCAGCGCGAACGCCTCCTCACCCGCCAGGCCCCCGCCCTCCTCGCCATCGACGAGTATCAAATGCTCGCCGACCCCCGCCGCGGCCTCAACTACGAGCTCGCCCTCGCCCTCGCGCCCCCCACCACCCAGCTCCTCCTCCTCAGCGGCAGCGTGCGCAACCCCGCCGACGTCGCCGCCTGGCTCGAGCGCCTCGGCCGCGACCCCGCCCTCGTCACCGAGCGCGAACGCCCCGTCCCCCTCGAGGAAATCCCCCTCGAAAACCTCCCCCGCGTCCCCGACACGATCACCGGCTTCTGGCCTCGCCTCGCCGCCGCCGCCCGCCGCGCCGACCTCACGCCCCTCCTCATCTTCGCCCCCCGCCGCGCCGAGGCCGAAAAAATCGCCCGCAAAATCGCCGACGCCCTCCCCGCAGAATCCCCCCTCGCCCTCACCCCCGACGACGCCCAGCTCCTCGGCCGCGACCTCGCCCGCCTCCTCCCCCGCCGCGTCGCCTACCACCACAGCGGCCTGCCCTACGCCGTGCGCGCCGAGTGGATCGAACGCCTCGCCAAACGCGGCGACCTCCACGTCATCGTCGCCACCACCGGCCTCGCTGCCGGCATCAACTTCTCCGTCCGCTCCGTCCACATCGCCGGCACCACCTACTTCGACGGCCCGTTCCAGCGCGAACTCCGCCCCGACGAACTCCTCCAGATGTTCGGCCGCGCCGGCCGCCGCGGCCTCGATTCCCGCGGCGCCGTCCTCGTTGCCCGCAACTCCCCCCACCTCGCCGACGCCGCCCCCCGCCAGCTCCGCCGCGTCCACGAACTCGACTGGCCCACCCTCCTCCGCGTCATGGAGGAAGCCGCCGCCCGCGGCGAGGATCCCCTCACCGCCGCCACCGCCCTCGGCGAACGCCTCTTCAGCCGCCAGCGCGTCAGCCTCGGCCTCGACGAGCCCGCCGCGGAATCCGACGCCCCCCACCGCTACGACCCCACCCGCGAGGAATTCCTCGACTCGGAAAACGTCTGGCGCCCCCGCCGCGAAGCCCTCGCCCGCACCGCGCCACTCGGCGCCTGCCTCGCCCGCCACGGCGACCGTTGGGCCCCCGCCCTCAGCATCGCCGCGGTCGCCGAAAAATTCGGCCCCGGCCGCCTCTGCAAACTCGACCCCGTCGGCCGCCACCGCAGCTACGGCAAAGAGCTCATCGTCGCCCGCCGCGAACCCGACGGCCGCCTCCGCCCCACCGCCCCCCTCGCGCAAACGCTCCACCTCCCGGCCACCGACCGCTTCACCGACGCGGATTTCCTCGCCGCCGTCGCCCCGCTCCTCGACCTCGGCGGAGCCCGCCCGCTCGCCCTCGTCGACCGCCCGCCCATGGTCGCGCTGCGCCTCGACCTCGCCGGCATCCTCGTCCCCACCCTCGCCGACGCCCACCAGCGCGACCTCTTCGCGCCCCCGCTCCGCCGCGCCCGCATCCCCACCGAAACCAGCTACGGCGACTTCCAACCCCGCGCCGGCACGCCCGCCCACGCCTGGCGCAAACTCGGCCTCGTCGACGGCTGCGGCGTGGCCACCGCGCGCGGCCGCGTCTTCAGCCGCTTCCAGGCCGGCGAAGGCCTCATGATCGCCGCCGCGCTCGAGGACCCGACCTACCCCGTCGACGAACTCGTGCGCCACCTCGCCAACCTCCGCGGCGGCCACCGCTTCCGCGATCACGAGGGCGCCAGCGACCGTCTCGCGGTCGCCTCCCGCGCCGCCTACGGCCACGTCGATCACGAAGGCTACCTGAGCGCCGGACTCTGCGAGGGTTACGGCGAAGGCGCGTGGGAAATCCTCGAACGCGCCGCCGCCGGCAAAATGCCCGAGGGCGAGGACCTCCGCCGCGGCGACCTCGAACGCGCCCGCCTGGAATGGCGCAGCCTCCTGCGCCATATCACGCACGCCCCACCGGCCGAAGCCCCGCGCTGGAACGAGCTTCAGGCCGCCGCGCGGAACGCGCTGGCGACCGCGTAACTACGGCACCACGCGCACCGGCGTGCCGTGCTCGGCGTTCGCGTAAAACACCTCCGCCATGCGGTCGGGCAGGCGCACGCAGCCGTGCGAATCCGGGAAGCCCGGCAGGTAGCCCGCGTGCAGGCCCGCCCCGCCATGGAACCGCAGGAAATACGGCATGCTCGCGCCGAGGAACGTCGTTCCCGCCGGGCGGCGGTCGCGGTGCACATCCACGTTATCGACCATGATCGCGCCCGCGCCGTCCACGTAGGCCCCGTAAAGGTTCGAGCGGTGGTTCTTGCTTTTTTGAATCACGCGAAAACTCCCCACCGGCGTGGGGTTCTGCGCGTTGCCGCTGCAAATCGGACTCTCCCCGACGAGCTGGCCGCCCTTGTAAAAATACGCCTTCTGCGCGCCAAGATTGATGACGATGCTCGGCGACCCGCTCACGCCGTCACCCTTCCAATACGCCGCCGCCTCCGCCTCGCGGGCCTTCGTGCGCGCCGAGGGAATCGTGACCACCTGGCCGTTGGCCCCGAGGAATTGCGTCGCCTCGCTGTAGGTGCGGCTCGTCGAACGCGGCGTCCCCGCGGGACCCGCGCAGCCGGCCAGCGCGACCGCCACCAGCAGTGCCCAACCCGCCTTCATCGCGTGACCGTCACGGGCGTGCCCTTCTCAACGTTCGCAAAGAAGGTCGCCGCCATGTGCTCCGGCATGCGAATGCAGCCGTGCGAATCCGGCACGCCGGGCAGGAAGCCCTGGTGCATGCCCACGCCGCCCACGATGCGCATGAAATACGGCATCGGCGCCCCCTTGAAGATCGCCCCCGGCGGCTTCGGGTCCTTTTTCACGTCGACGTTTTTCATCAGCACGTTGCCGGCCGCATCCACGTATTCGCCGTAGAGGTTCGACTCGTGATCCTTGTTTTTCTGGATGATCTTGTATTTTCCCGTCGGGGTCTCGAATTCTTCGCGGCCGCTGGAAATCGCCGAGACGCCCACGAGCTTGCCGCCCTTGTAAAACGACGCCGTCTGCTCCGAGAGATTGATCACAATGCTCGGCGCGCCGCTCACTCCGTCGCCGTCCCAGTAGGAATTCGCGTCCGCCAGCGTCGAAGCCTTGCCGCGGCCCACCGCGTCCGCCCCGCCCCCGAGGTAAACCACGTCGGAGCTGGTCAGGCGGGTGTCATAATTGGCGCAGCCAACGCCCAAGAGCGCGACCGCAACGAGTCCAAACAGCGGGGTAAAGGCTTTCATGCCGGGTGCGGGATGAATAAATCAAACTCCCGCCGCGTCAAGCCCGCCGACAGCCCGCCCGGCACCCCGCGCGAATTCCGCAGCGCGCCCGTTGCCCTCCGCCCCCCCGTTTTGCTAGCGTCTCGCCCGAACCGCCATGCCGACCTACGAATACGAGTGCTCCAAGTGCCGCAAGACGTTCGAAATCTTTCAATCCATGAAGGACGACGCGCTCACCACCTGCCCGAAGGACAAGTGCCGCCAGAAGACCTGGGGCAAGGGCAAGGTCAAGCGCCTCCTCAGCGGCGGCGCCGGCCTCATCTTTAAAGGCTCTGGCTTCTACATCACCGACTACCGCAGCGAAGGCTACAAGGCCGCCGCCAAAAAAGACTCCTCCAGCCCGTCCCCGAAATCCGACGCCAAACCCGCGCCCAAATCGCCGGGAAAATCCGATGCCTGACGCGCCCTCCACTCCCGCCCCCCTCACCTGCCCGGCCTGCAGCTTCGGCAATCCCGCCCACTCGCTCTTTTGCCAGGACTGCGGGGCCCGCCTGCCCGTCGCCCCCCCCAGCTACGTCACCCAGGCCGCCGCGCCCTCCGTCCCCGCCAAGCCCGCCAAAAAACCCCGCATCCTCTCCCGGCACCGCACCGGCGCCACGCGGGAAATCCTCGGCATTACGCTGCGCACCCTCGTCTACGCCGCCGTCGCCGCCCTCTGCATCCAGATGGTGCGCGCCCCGCGCAGCCTGCCCCCCGCCACCCCCGGCCTCTCCGCCGAAAACGTCACCCAGGAACTCGCCAACCTCACCCTCAACGCCGGCCAGGGCCGCGCCATCCGCCCCACCTGGGTCTTCCTCAACGGTTACCTCGCCGGCCGCCTCGTCTCCGCCGGCGACGCCCCCAGCGGCTTCGTCCGCGCCAACCTCGTCCCCCGCGCCAACGGCTTCACCCTCTACGTCCACAAACGCGTCGCGCGCATCCCGATCTACACCACCATTGACTTCCGCGTCATCGCCCGCACCAACGGCCTCTCCCTTGAGCCCACCGGTGCCGCCATTGGCCGCCTCCCCCTCCCCGCCTGGGCCGCCGGCCTCGTGCTCAGCATGAACGCCGGAATCGCCGACGCCCTCCATCAGGAAGTCGACATCCTCCGAAGCGCCCGCGACGCCACGATCACCCCTGAGGCCGTGCGCATCGACTTCTCCCCCTCCGCCCCATGACCCCCGCCCCCCTCCTCGGCCTCCTCACCCTGGCCACCCTCGCCACCAGCTTCGCCCTCGAGCTCCCCAAGCGCTCCGTCAGCTCCTCCCGGCAGTTCATCGTCTACTCGAACAACGCCACCACCCGTTCCGAGGTCTCCATGCGCGCCGAGGACCTCAAAAACGAATACCTCGACCTCCTCCGCACGAAGGACGCCTGGAAACTCCCCACCATCCTCATGCTCGAGGCCGCCCCCCCGGCCACCCGGCGCCCCCCCCGCAGCTTCCTGAAAATCTACGAGGGCGACGACGACCAGAACAAAGTCCAGCTCGACGTCTTCGACCCCACCCTCCTCGACGACCCCGAGTTCCGCGTCCGCCTGCTCGAGACCATCGCCACCGAAATGGCCTACCGCAACGCCCCCATCAAATCCGGCCGCGCCTTCGACCGCCCCCCCGCCTGGTTCATCGAAGGCTTTGCCGAAAAACTCCGCACCCGCAGCGACACCTCCAACGCCGCCCTCTACGCCGGCCTCCTCACCCGCGGCAACACCCCGAAACTCGCCGGCTTCCTCGAGATCGACCCCTCCCGCCTCGACCCCACCTCCCTCGCCATCTACCGCGCCCAGGCCGCCGCCCTGCTCGACGCCGTGCTCTCCCTCCCCGGTGGCCGCGCCGGCCTCCTCACCTACCTCTCCAGCCCCCGCCGCTACCCCGGCTCCCTCAAGGAACTCACCGCCGCCCTGCCCGACCTCGCCGGCGACCCCCGCCTCCTCGGCCGCCGCTGGCTCCTCGCCATCGCCCGCGCCTCCGCCACCGACCGCGTCGACCTCCTCAGCGAACGCGAAACCGCCAAACAACTCGCCACCCTCCTCGACGTCCGCGCCCTGCCCGATCCGAAGCACCCCGAGCTCATCGCCATGTCCGGGCCCCACGCCCTCCCCTACATCGCCCGCAGCCAGAGCGGCCCCTTCATCCTCTCCCAGACGGAAAACGGCCTCCTCAACCTCTCCCTCCGCGCCCACCCCCTCTACAAATCCCTCGTCAACGAATACCTCGCCATCACCCGCGACCTCCTCGCCAAACCCAAACGCAAACTCGACAAACGCATCGCCACCGCCGAAGGCGTCCGCGCCGGCCTCACCCGCCAGACCAACGAATCCCGCGACTACATCGACTGGGTCGAAGCCACCAAAATCAAAACCGAAAGCCCCGAACTCGACCGCACCCTCGACAGCCTCGACGAACTCGAGGACACCTCCCCCCGCACCGACGCCATCTCCCGCTACCTCGACGCCGTCTCCGAACGCAGCGAGTAACCGCCCCCGGCTTTCCCCATTGCGCGCCCGTCGTCCCGTCCTATGATGGAGGGTTAAACCATGTTTCACCTCACGCGCTCGGAGCGAGTCCTCATCGCGGGCCTCCTGCTGGCGTTCCTCGTCGGCCTCGCCGTCCAACACCACCGCGCCGCCCGCCAGATCGCCGCCACCCCGCCCACGGATACCAGGGATGCAAAACGTTAGTTTCACCGAAGCCCTCGACGCCCTCGTCGCCCGCGATCCCCGCTACGACCGCGAAGCCTACACCTTCCTCCGCGACTCGCTCGAATTCACCCTCAAGCGCCGCCGCAAATCCCGCAAGGAAGAGCCCGGCGACGTCCCCGCCGCCGAACTCCTCGACGGCTTCCGCCTCCACGCCCTCAAGGAATACGGCCCCATGGCCCGCCTCGTCCTCGACTACTGGGGCGTCCGCTCCTGCGAGGACGTCGGCCACCTCGTCTTCAACCTCGTCCAGGCCGGCATCTTCAGCAAAACCGACCGCGACACCCTCGACGAATTCCGCTCCGGCTACGACTTCGACGAAGCCTTCGTCGCCCCCTTCCGCCCCGCTAAAAAAACTTTGAGCACCCCGCCGCCCTCCGCTGTCCAACCCGGCTCATGAGGTCGTCGTTCCTTTCCTTCTCCATCATGTCGCTGCTTGCCGCCACCGGATTTTCCCAAACCCCCGCCGCCACCGCCGACTCCCCGGTCACCATCCCCGCCACCACCGCGCAGGCCTTCACCCTGCCCAACGGCCTCACCGTCATCATCGACGAAGACCACCGCGCCCCCGTCGCCAGCGTCCAGGCCTGGGTCCAGACCGGCAGCATCAACGAGGACAAATGGATGGGCGCCGGCCTCTCCCACATCCTCGAGCACATGCTCTTCAAGGGCACCTCGACCCGCCCGCCTGGCAGCATCGCCCGCGCCGTCCAGGACCGCGGCGGCTACATCAACGCCTACACCTCCTTCGACCGCACCGTCTATTACATCGACACCCCCTCCGAAGGCGCCGCCGAAGCCGTCGACATCCTCGCCGACGTCATGATGAACGCCACCCTCCCCTCCGAGGAATATACGAAGGAGCAGGAGGTCATCCGCCGCGAATTCGCCATGGGCTTCGACAACCCCGACTCGGTTGCCAGCAAGCTCATGTTCCGCACCGTGTTCAGCCAGAGCCCGTTGCGCCACCCCGTCATCGGCTACCTCGACATCTACAACCGCCTCACCCGCGAAGACGTCCTCGCCTACTACAAACTCCGCTACGTCCCGAACAACATCTTCTTCGTCATCGTCGGCGACGTCGACGGCGCGAAGATCCGCCAGCAACTCGAAACCTTCTTCGCGAAATACCCCCGCGTCGCCCTCCCGCCCACCTACGTGCCCGCCGAGCCCACCCAGGCCGGCCGCCGCGTCGTCCACGAGGAATTCCCGTCCGACCTCACCCGCCTCAGCCTCACCTGGCCCATCGTCGGCATCACCCACCCCGACACCCCCGCCCTCGACCTCCTCGGCACCGTCCTCGGCGGCGGCAACAGCAGCCCGCTCAACCAGGAAATCCGCGAGCAAAAGCGCCTCGCCTTCAGCGTCGACGCCGGCTCCTACGCCCTCACCGACACCGGCATCTTCGCCATCCAGGCCATCTGCGCCCCCGAGAACCGCGACGCCGTCCAGGCCGCCTCCCTCGACCTCCTCCGCCGCGTCCAGCGCGACGGCGTCACCCCCGCCGAGCTCGAAAAAGCCCGCAAAATGCTCCTCGCCAGCCAGCTCCGCTCCTTCACCACCGTCAGCGGCCGCGCCGCCGACCTCGGCTCGAACTGGCTCTACACCCGCAGCCTCGACTTCACCCGCGACTACCTCGCCGCCCTCGGTCGCGTCACCCCCGCCGACCTCCAGCGCGTCGCCAGCCGCTACCTCACCGACGACCGCCTCAACGTCTCCTCCCTCAATCCCCCCGGCTCCCTTGCCAAGGCCGCCGCCGCGACCCCCGAGGCCCAGGCCGGCGACATCCAGAAATTCACCCTCCCGAACGGACTCCGCCTCCTCGTCCGCGAAAACCCCAAGGTCCCCCTCGTCTCCGTCATCGCCGTCTTCAAGGGCGGCCTCCTCGCCGAGACCCCCGCCACCAACGGCGCCGGCCGCCTCATGGCCAGCGCCCTCCTCAAGGGCACCAAAACCCGCACCGCCGCCCAGATCGCCCAGACCGTTGAGGACGTCGGCGGCGCCATCGGCAGCGACTCCGGCAACAACAGCTTCAGCGTCTCCCTCAGCGTCATGCGGCCCGACCTCGCCCTCGGCCTCGACGTCCTCGCCGACGTCCTCGAACACCCCACCTTCCCCGCCGACGAAGTCCGCACCGAGAAGGAATCCCAGCTCGCCGCCATCAAGGCCGAAGCCGACGAACCCACCAAAATCGCCCGCGATCTCCTCCGCGCCAAACTCTTCCCTGGCCACCCCTACGCCCTCCGCGGCCTCGGCACCGCCGACACCATCGCCAAACTCACCCCCGACGACCTCCGCGCCCTCCACCAACGCCTCGCCGTCGGCAAAAACGGCATTCTCGCCGTCTTCGGCGACGTGAAGGCCCAGGAAGTCTACGAACTCGCCAAAAAAGCCTTCGCCAACCTGCCCGCCGGCTCCCCCGACACCGTCGCCCTCCCCGCCCCGGCCCCCACCCCCGCGGAAACCGAGATCGCCACCGCCGAAGTCCCCAAAAACCAGGCCATCCTCATGGTCGGCTACCCCGGCGCCGACATGGCCAGCCCCGACCGCGTCGCCCTCGACCTCATCGACACCGCATCCAGCGACCTCAGCTCCCGCTTCTTCGACCGCATCCGCGAAAAACTCGGCCTCGCCTACTTCGTCGGCACCACCCAGCTCGTCGGCCCCACCCCCGGTGCCTTCCTCTTCTACCTCGGCACCGACCCCGCCAAGGTCGACAAAGTCCGCGCCGAGCTCCACGACGAGATCGCCCAACTCGCGAAGGACGGCCTCACCCCCGAGGAACTCGCCCGCGCCAAACAAAAGCTCCTTGGCCAGGAAGCCATCCGCAACCAGAGCAACGCCGACACCGCCCAATCCAGCGCCCTCAACGAACTCTTCGGCCTCGGCGCCGACTACGACCGCAAACGCCGCGCCGCCATCGAAGCCGCCACGCTCGAGGACACCAAACGCGTCGCCCGCCAGTATTTCAGCGTCCCCGGCCGCGTCGAAGTCACCGTCGCCCCGCCCGCCGCGATACCCTAAAAACATCCCCGCCCCCCAGAAAACATGGCCGAAATCCAACGCTCCTCCCTCGCCGGGGAAATGACCCAGCGCTTCATCGAGTTCGTCATGATGCAGTCGCAGCAGGCCGCCCTCTTCCTCGGCCGCATGCCCCACCCGCACACCGGGAAAACCGAGCCCAACCTCGAAGTCGCCCGCATGCTCATCGAGCAGCTCGAAATGCTCCGCGAAAAAACCCGCGGCAACCTCAACCACGAGGAAACCGAAATCCTCGCCAGCATCCTCGCCGACCTCCAGCTCACCTACGCCCAGGCCCGCGCCGCCGCCCCCACCGCCTGATCCCCTCCTTCCCGCCAAGGACTTTTCCGTTGACAACCCCCTCCCGCGGCCCTCTACTTGGGCCTCGTAGAACGTTCGCATTGGCCTCGGCTTCGACCGGGCCCCGCCCCGCGAATCACTTATCCTCCGGGCGCGAGCGCTAGGTTCCACACCCCATCCGGGCAATCGCCTGCCGTTTTCAAACCCGGCCTCTGCCCTCTTCCGAATTCCGACTCCCAAGATTCCCGGCCGGACACCCCGAGCCCCGCTTTCTCCCAAATTTTTTGTTATGACCGAGGACACCCCGACGCAGCTTTCCGATTCTGGTCCCGCCGCGAACAATCCCCCAGACTCCCCGAAGCGCTCGCGCCGCAATCGCCCGCCGCGCCGCCGCGGCTCCCGCAACAAACTGTCCTCCGAGTCTTCCTACGGCGAAACCAACTCCGCCCCCGCCGGCGAATTCAACTCCGCTTCCGACGACGGCTACAACGCCCCCGTCGAAACCGGCGACACCTCGTCCGGCACTCCGGCAACGACCAACCCGCCCGACACCGCCCCCCGCGCCCCGCTCCAGCCCCCGCCGCCGCCCTCCTACGCCGAAGGCATCGTCGAAGTCTCCGGCAAAGGCTTCGGCTTCCTCCGCGAACCCAAGCGCAACTTCACGCAGTCGAACAACGACGTCTTCGTCACCCCCGAGGTCATCCGCAAGCATTGCCTCCGCGACGGCATGTGGATCAAAGGCGAAACCCGCCGCGGCCCCCGCGGTCCCCAGCTCTTCAAGCTCACCGAGCTTGAGGGCGCCGAGCCCACCGACGTCCAGCAATGGCCCGTCTTCGAGGAGCTCACCACCATCAGCCCCATCCAGCGCATCCAGCTCGAGACCGACCCCACGCTCTACACCACGCGCGTCATCGACCTCATCGCGCCCGTCGGCCGCGGCACCCGCGGCCTCATCGTCGCCCCGCCCCGCACCGGCAAAACGACCCTCCTCCAGCACATCGCCGCGGCCGTGGTCAAAAACCACCCCGACATCAAACTCATCATCCTCCTCGTCGACGAGCGCCCCGAGGAAGTCACCGACATCCGCCGCACCTGCCCGCAGGCCGAGGTCATGGCCAGCTCGAACGACTCCGACGTCAAGACCCACACCCGCATCGCCCAGCTCGCCGTCGAGCGCGCCAAACGCCTCGTCGAAATGGGCAAGGACGTCTTCGTCCTCATGGACTCCCTCACCCGCATCGGCCGCGCCTTCAACAACGCCCAGGGCGGCGGCGGACGCACCATGTCCGGCGGCGTCGACTCCCGCGCCCTCGAAATCCCGCGCAAACTCTTCGCCACGGCCCGCAACACCGAGGAAGCCGGTTCCCTCACCATCGTGGCCACCGCCCTCATCGAGACGAACAGCCGCATGGACGACCTCATCTTCCAGGAGTTCAAGGGCACCGGCAACATGGAGCTCGTCCTTGGCCGCATGATCGCCGAGCAGCGCATCTTCCCCGCCGTCGACATCTTCCAGAGCGGCACCCGCCGCGAGGAGCTCCTCCTCAACCCCGACGAACTCCACAAGATCAACGTCATCCGCCGCGGCCTCTCGGGCCACAAGCCCATCGAAGCCATGGAGCGCCTCCTCTACTTCGTCCGCAAATACCCGACCAACGCCGAAATGCTCAAAAGCATCCCCGGCTAACGGCAAAAACTTTCAGCCTTTCAGCCTTTCCGCTTTTCAGCCTTTCCCGGTCAAAACCCCCGGTAGTGGTAGCTGAGCATGCGGAACGTCTCCGCCCCCCGCTCGGCGGTAAAGAGCACCAGCCGCAGCGACGTGTAGGACTGCGTCCACTCGTAGCCCACCACGGTCTGAATCACGTCGCCCTCCTTTGTGGTCTGGCGCGCCACGTTCCGGCTCGTGCCGTATTTGCGGTCCAGGTTGCGCCGCGTCTGCTCGAAGATCGTGTTGAACTTCTCGCGATCCCACGACGAGTCGCTGTATTGCAGCTCCACCTCGATCAGGGTGTCGTTGTCGAAGGTGAACTGCGACCGCTTCAGCCGCGGGTCGGGATGCCCCTCCACCACCAGCACCTTGCGGCCGTTCACCATCTTGCGGTCGACCACATGCGCCTGCGCCCGCTGAATCGTCGACTCCACCAGCGAGGCCGAATCGCCCCACCGGAAATTAAACGGCACCTTGATGTCGTCCGCCGCCCGGGCCCCCGCGAGCCCGGCCAGAACCACGATCAAAACGAAAAATACGGAACGAACACTCATCGGATGCGCAGCCCTCGATAGCACAAAACTCCCGCCGCGCACGCGCTCATTGCGCCGCCGGCGTGAGCAGAAACTCCCCGGCATCAAACGCCGCCAGCTCCTCGAGATGGCGCACGGCAAATTCCTCCACCAGCAGCCCGTCGCCCTGGAACAACGTCGCCTCCCCCGCCGCCGGCCCCGGCGCGAACACAAACCGGTTCCACGCCCCGTCGGTCGACACCTCGATCAGCTTCAACTTCCCCGGCGCAAACAGCGCGCTGCCCGGATTCGCCGACCCGAAGCGCAGCCGCACCGAGGCCGGCCCCGGCTCCAGCGCGTTCGGCACCAACGGCACCATCCGCTCCGCCGGCACCGCCCCCCCCTCCGGCGCGAGCCGCCCGTCGAGCAGGCCAAAGCGATCCGCCGCCCGCCACTCGCGCTCAAAAACCACCTCCCAATCCGCCACCGTTCCGTTCCCCACCGCGCTCGCGGGCGCCGCCTGCCGGTGCAGCATCCGCACCCGCTGCGCGCCCCCCGGGGCCTCCTCCCGCAGCAAAATCGTGTCGTTGTCCGGCCGCGCCACCACCTCCCCGGGCTGCGGCTCCCCCGCCGGCACCCGCAGGCTCCGCTCCGCCACCCCGTCCGCCCCGGGCAGCACCACAGCCTTCTGCGCCGCGTCGCCAACGATCACCCACCGGCTCGCCGGCGCGGCCTCCGCGGGCGGCCCCGCCACCACGGCCAGCGTGCCATCCGGCGCGATCTGCGCGTAACGCGGCCCCGTCGCCGTCGCCAGCTCCACGCCCAGCGACTCCGGCCACACCACCAGCTTCGCCGCCGTGGCGGGAATGCGATCCTCCGCCGCCCAGTCGTTGAAGTGAAAGGCCTCGCCCTCCACGCTCACCGCCTCGCCCACGACGTAACCCCGCGCCCGGTAACGCCCGGCCGCCGCGGCCGCCCCGCGCTCGTCCCTCCCGTCCCACTGCACGATGTATCCGTTCGTATCGATCCGCAGCTCCGGCGAATCGGGCTCGTAACGCAGCGTGCGCACGAGCTGGTCGCGCGCGTCGAAAATCCCCAGCACGATCTCCCCCTCCAGCGCCGGCGGGGTGAAGGCAATCGCCACCGGCGGCGCCGAGGCCCGCTCCGGCGGCGGCGGCTCGTCGTCGGCCACATCCTGCGCCCGCCCGGTCCCCGCGGCCGCGAGCACCAGCGCAACCAGCGCAACCGTCAGGCGTAGTAGCGCCATTGCACCTCGGGAAACACGTTGTCCCGCTCCTCGCAGAATTGCACAAACTCCTCGTCCGCCTCGCCGGCCACGAGTTTTTC
>JAIYAZ010000095.1 GCA_027488755.1 Verrucomicrobiaceae bacterium
CAAGGGTTCCCGCGGTTGACCCGCCCAAAGGCATGAGAAAACCCGCAGAACCTGGGTTCATGCGGGTCGGAGAGTGGTGCAGCCGGAAAGACTCGAACTTTCAACCTTCTGATCCGTAGGCTGACGGCCAAAAACCCGCGGAGGCTTATAAATAAAAGGCCGAGAGGTCGTCAGCCAAACTCAGAAGAGCGGCGGAGCGTCAGAAAAAGGGCTTGCTTCTAGCATACCGCCGGGCAGTGAAGGGGCTTTACCGACAAAAGCGCACCTGGTGGTTTCGATTCACGCTTGCGGGCAAGCAACACCGCGTGAGCACGGGCACCAGGGACGAGGCCGAGGCCATCCGTGTGGCCGAGAAGATCCTTCGAGATGGGCCGGAGGGGAAGGCTTCGACGCGGGTCTGGGGAGGGAGCATCGACGCGTATTGCGACCGCAAGCTCAAGGCGGGCAAGTTTCGCCCTGGGACGGTGGGTCGTGTGAAATCGACCCTCCGGGTGTTCGCGGCGCAGTCGGAGTGTAAGACGCCCGAGGACGTTAAGCTCTCGCACCTTGAGGACTACTACAACTCGCGGCGGATGAAGTCTGAGGCGGGAGCACGTTCGACCCTCGCCACGATCCAGGCATTTTTGGCCGACGTGGGGCTCCTTCGCGAGCGGGTGGAATTCGATCCTGGCAGCAAGCCCGAACGTTGCGAGGTCGTGGTCTACCGCGAAGACTCGGAGCGGTGGATTGTCGCGGCACCCCGCGACGACTTGAAGTTCGTCTTGTATTGCGGCTTTCACGCCGGGATGAGGGCGGGAGAGATTCGATATTCCCGCCCGCCGTGGTTCGACCTTCGTCGCGGTGTCCTCACGATCCCCGCGAAGGAGCTTCAGACGACGCCGAACGGCAAGCGTGTCCTCTGCGAGATCAAAGATCGGGAGTCCCGCTCGATTCCGCTGACGCCAGACTTCCGCGAGTTCCTGCGGACGTTCCTGGCGGACTGTCGCGGGCATTGCCTAGTCTCCAAGCTCAAGAGCGACGATGGGCTCTACGACTTCCGCCGGCCCTTCTGGAACCTTGCGAAGAAGATGGGACGGCCTGAGGTTTCGCCGCACGCGATGCGGCACTCGTGGATCACCGAGCTTTGCAACTCGGGCAACCACTCGATGCAGGAGGTCGCCGCCTGGTCGGGCGATACGCTGGAAACCATCGAACGGCATTATTGGCACAAAAAGGTCGAACCTGGCGCCCTGGACGCGACCTTCGCGGGCAAGCGCAAGGGTGCGGAGATTCTCGAAAAACTCGACAAAATCCTCGCGGCCGGGGTCGGTGATCGGGATGGTCGGTTGCGTGAGCTGAAAGCCCGGGAAGTCGCCTGGCAACACGGCGTAGGCGCGGAGCTTACGCGGGAGGAGCAGATCGAGCTTGCCGGTCTGCTTTATCTATCCTCGATTGAGCGCTCTAAAGGCTGATTGGCGAAGATGTTGCGGCGGAGGCGTAAATGCGTCGTCGATAGTGACGACGCTGCTGCGGTCTGCTAGTGGGATAAGGCAAGTGATTATGAGACCTCTCACGCTCTCCCTCCTTTTTCTTCTTCCCATTTGCTCTCTTCACGCAGAAGTCGCTGGAACATTGCTCGAGCCAGCCCGTATCGCGTTGATGATGGGTGGCAAGCAGGTGGGCTCGGTCACCGTCCCCCAGGGGACAAGAGTTAAAGTCATCCGGGAGCAGGGCGGCAAAACTTTGATTGCTACAGCCGCCGGTCAACAGGCCTGGATTCCGTCTTCCACGATCCGCCAGGTTGGGGCAGCGCCTATTCCCGCCCAAGCGACGCCGGCGCCCGCCAATACGGCGTTGTCCACTTCTGCTCCCGCCAAAGCACCATCCCAACCTGTGATCCAAGCTGGTCCGGAAAAGATTCAGCTGCCGGAAGAACCAACGGAAGACGAAGTCACAGAGTTCCTTCCACCGACGGCCCCAACGACAAGAGGTAAAGCACCAAAGAAAAGGGTGTTGATTTTAGATACGTTTTTAGAAGGGGATGGCTCGTTGCCCCATTGGTATTTGGCCAGATACCTAAAGGAACAAGGTCAAGAAGTAACCATTGTGGATGTGAAACCCGAAACCTTTAAGCCCGACGACTTGCGGGCCCCATTTGCAAATGACAAATGGCTAAAGCGGGATGAAGTAAACTTGGCCGAATTCGATGTCGTTGTCGGCATGGCATACGAGTTAGATCCACTTTTCTTTGAGGCCATCAATCTCGGGAAACTTGTGGTTAACGCGCAACCGCAAGGGCCGTGGATTTTTTTAGACGACAAGCAAGCGGCCAAGTCACTAGAGAATGCCTATCTTAGCTATCAGGTAGAAAGGGGCTTTTTGAGAAAAGCCGACTTTAATCGCTTTTGGAAAAACTCGCCTACCTTCGACGAGTCCGCCGACAAGCTAGAGCTAGAGGGCTTGGGCGATGCAATTAAACAGAGCGTTATTCGACCCGGCGATGTCGTTGCGCTAGGGAATATTGTGGTCTACAACGTGTTTCCTAACACCGGTATGCGCGGATTGAGATACCTCTCTGGCGACGGCTATTACTGGGATTATGGCAAAGGCTGGGGGTGGAATGGCGGATACAATGCGAAGAGCGCCGAAAAGCTGGTGGCCACGGTGGTTCTTCCGGCCGTTCTTGAGGCCATCAGAACCCACAGGGAGAAGCCAAAGACCTTGACCCCGCCTAAGCTCCAGAAAGCTGCCTTTCTCGCTCCTCGACCCAAAATCCCGCTTGCCTTCCCGCCTAAACGCCCGCAAACGGTCGGGAAGGTCATTGCCTGGGGTGGACAGCCTTATGACGCGGCATCTCTCTCCCCGAGCATTGCGGCAGCCCTTAACGTGCCAGAAGGGCTCCAAGCAGTTCAGGTCGTCTGCACATTCAATAATGCTTGCCTCGCTCTAAAGCCTGATGGCACGGTTGCAGCTTGGGGGGACAACCAACACGGGCTCAATGACGTCCCTGCGGGATTGAACAACGTGGTGCAGATTGCAGCGGGAGATGAAATCGCGGCGGCGTTGAAGGCGGATGGAACGGTTGTAACTTGGGGAAAGGCCGCAAAATCAAACCCTGATTTCTCCAAAGTTGTGCAGATTGCTGTTGTCCAAAACACTGTCTTTGGCTTGAAGGCCGATGGCACCGTCGCTGGGTCGAGTAACGTGGTCCAGATCGTGGGCGGCCATTATCTTCTAGGGCTTACGGCAGAGGGTAAGATTCTGACTCCTGCTTGGGGCGACATTTATATCCCAAAGAATCTAGGCGAAGTCCATTCCCTTGCCGAATGCCACAACAGCAGGGCTGACCAAATAGTTGCCCTTTTAGTCGATGGAAAACTTGCATCGTGGGGGCGTGATGACGAGGGGCAGACTACAGTTCCTGAGGACCTGAAAGACGTGGTTCGTGTTTCGATCAGCTCACATAACACTTATGCCATCACGCGGGATTGGAAGTTACGGGCTTGGGGAGCCAACCTCTTTAAGCAGATGAACTTTCCCAAGGATATGCCAAGGGTTGCTCAAGTCTCCGCGAGCGAGGCTGTTTGCCTTGCGATTGTCGAAAAATGAAAGGCACCGAGTGCTAGTTAAGCCGATCCATGTCTTGAACGCCTAGAGAAGAACGATGGTAAAGGCAGCGGCGACGAAGAGTTGGTGCATCGTTCGAGATCTCTCAGAAATGCACTTTTCTACTATTATGGCTGTCGGTGGTCCAGATTTCAGTTCCACTCCCAATCGGGTGATGTCGGTTGCCCCCGTATATCTGGATGGCCAGAAGGTTGTTTGGTCTTTCGATTCGGATTTGGGTTCCACCTCCGCGGAACTGACATTCGGAAAGGATGGGATCTTGGAGGGTTCTGTCTATTACGGATCGGGCAGGTTGGCGATGGTAGCCAAACCGGTTCACCCGCCGGTGCGGGTGGCGGCCTTTCTCCGGGATATTTTTGCCATTCCCCATTCCGTCTGGGCGCCTTACCTCAATAACTCCTCAAGGGCGGTTCAGATCCCAATTGGTTTTGTTCCCCAGGGGTTCGCCTCTGGACCCAAGGATCTCTTCGCGTTGCTGAATCCTTAATTTTGTTTGGCGCATGAAAAAACACCCACCCGGTTTCGGGTGGGTGTTTTCTTGTTTTGATCCCTCAGGGAACGAGGATGGCTTTTCGGATGGATGGTAGCCCCGCATCAATGTCGTAGGAGGGGAGAAAGGCGTAACCGCCGTTCGCATATTCTGGTCCCCAGTTGTTTCGGGTTTCCCAGAGCAAAACTGCCCGATTGCCTACCCACTGAATGCGGTAGCCGACGATAAGCAGTGTGTGGAAACCGCTTCCGTTTGATCCCATGGTTTTCCGGAAGGGTCCAAACTTCTGTGCGGTTTGAATTTCTTCCCTGTGCATCCCCTTATTGGGGAATTGCGTCATCATGGAGACATGTAGGGGGTAACCCTCGTCAATTGCTTTGATCATCAAGCCTTTTACGCCAAAGCTTTGAGTGCTAAGGCTTACCGGCGTTTGTTTGGAAAGGATGGCTGAGGGTGAGTCCTCTATGTTGAGATACTCCCATTTGATCTGTTTGTTTGGAACGGGTTCCAGAGCTCCAACCGCTGCGTTTTTTAATTCAGATAGTTGGTCTCCCTTAAATGTGAGGGCGTCTCCAAGTTCTGTTTGCGCCCACTCCGAGGGAAGTGTTTTGACAATGTTTCCTTCCGAGAATCGGATGTGTCGATTAAGCGTCTTTGACCAAGTGAACTCAAGTATGTCTGCTAGAGCTCTTCCTGTGCAGGCTGCGATGTTGTTTCTTGCGCTTCGGACCTTGATCCCCATGCGCTCAAACTCTGGGCGCAGGGATTTCTGGTAAAGAACCGTTCCGGGGGCCGGTTTCCATGTGCGGGCGTCCACGCCCTCGGGTCGGCCGTTGTTATCCAACAGACGCAATGCCTCCGGGGCTTGCTCCCGAGGGATGGAGAGAACCTTTTGCCAAAGCTTGGTTTTTTCCATTGAGTTCGCGAACAGGTTTGAGTTCAGGGGCTTTTGCGTCCAGAACATCATGCGTTCGACCTCTGCCCAGGAGCGGTAGTAATACTGAGGCCCCATGCTGGGGCTTCGGATCCACCCTTGGGCGTCCGCTTCGGCTTGGAGGGGTTCGGGAACCCAGCCGAAAGGGGTCATGGTGACGGCGTTCTCCGCTCGTTTCTGGAGATCCCGCTTGGTGGGATCGTAGTCCGGGCCGTAGGGACGAAAGGCAAAGTTGCTGATCACGAAGTGGTTGCCTTGGTAGCGAACAAGGGTCTTTTTGTCTCCCTTGCCTACCACTTCGATCCCCTTGGCCAAAGGAAAGAGGGCCATGCCCTTCCCGTTCTGGGTGAGGACAAGATCCCGGTAGGGAACGGTCGCGTTCAAGGAGAGGGCTTTGGCCTCGTCCTTGTTTGTGATGATGGGAGGCTGTTCAGTGAGCGTGCCCGGTCCCGCCACCGCCACTTCTCCGGCCTTTGCAGGCATAAAGGGGTAGGGCCCGTATTGGATCACCATCAGCCGGGGGTCGGAGGGGAACACGCCATCGGGCCCGAGGTTTTCCTTGAGAAGGGTGACCTTCTCCCCGGGATAACCGGGCACTTGAATTACCCGGATTTTATCGGTTTCCCGCACGACGGTGACCGGGGTGCCCTTGCGCAGGGTCACATAGAGGTCGACAAGCCCCTTCTTGTGAATGGCGGCCCGAACCGGCCACTCCAGCACGTAGGTGTTGGGGCTGGCGGCCCAGACGAGGACGGAGGCGACGCCGACGAGGAGCAAGCCAAACCCCACCACGTTGCGCGAGGCGGGGTCTTTCTGGATGGTTTTGGCCCACCCCTCCAGGCGGTCACTGAGGCGCCGGCAGAGGGGCGAGAATCGAAAGAGAGGCAAACCTAGAACTGCGTCGATCCCAAGCCCAAGGATCGAAAGGCACCTGAGGAGGATGCCTTTGGCCAGACCGATCCCAATCCAAACGGCGCAAATCGCAAGTACTGTTGGGAGGATGAGGTCGGATTGCATGGATCGTGATTAACAGAGACAGATCCCCAGCGAGAATCAGAAAGAGATCCTGCCCGCCAGATCATTCTTTGCGCCCAACAGGTTTTGCGGAGCGTGAAAGCCGTGCCAACCCGCAAAGATGGGGACGCTTGGAGTGAGCAAGGTGCCATCCTGCGTTCTGGCAAACTGGTTTCGACGTGGGATTGGTGGAGCGCACCTTGGCCAAACTCCAAACAGTTTGGAGTGGTCATTCCTACGTTGGTCCCTCAGCTTGTGGAGGGTTCGTCTCCGGCACCCCTTGTGTTTACTTGGCAGTATACGAAGACCCCCTATGCTGGACTGCTTCGTTTTTTTAGGGATCCGGCCGGACAAGTTTGGGTTGCCGCTTCCGCTCCAGATTTTGCGGTGCATGAGCGTACGATGCTCGTTGCCCCGGTTTATCTGGATGGGGGTAAATTGATCTGGACGATTGAAACGGAGAGTGGGTCCGTTTCGGCGGAAATGTCCTTGGAGGACTCGGGCAAGACGCTGCGGGGGGTGGTCTACCAGGGAGGTGAAACCCTAGAAATGGAAGCCCGCCAAATCCGTAATCCCAAGGATATTCGGTTTTACCTTGCTTCGATCTTTACGCTTCCGGATGTGGTTTGGTTCGACCAGTTATCTACTCCCGCTCGAGCCATTGATGTTCCGGCCTACGTCCCCACCGTGGCGTTCGGCGAATGTCGGAATCTGGTGGATATACTCTGATAAAGGCGCCAAGTCTTATCCCGCGTAAAAAAACCCACCCTCTTTTGAGGGTGGGTTTTGCTTTCTTATTCTAGGCTGACTGCTCTGATCCCCCAGATGGCTCCAGGGTCCGTGGGACCACTAAGCTGCCGGGAAGGAATCAGGGCATATCCCCCCTTTCCGTAGTCTGTTCCCCAGTTGTTTCTTACCTCCCAGAGCAATACAGGGCTTCTTGCCCCTTGTCGGATCTCGTATCCCGTGATGATTACGGCGTGAGGTCCCGAATCAAAGGCAATGGGTTCACTTCGAGGGAATTGGACGCTTTTACCAACGAATTGAATTTCTTCGCCTCGTTTTCCGTCCAAAGGGACCGGAAACATTCCGGTCCAGAACAGAGGTTTGCCCTCACGGAGGGCTTTCATCATAAGCCCATTTAGCCCTTGGGTTGCCATTCCCACTGCTTTGGGGACTTGGCTTCCGGGTAGGAAACTCGGGAATACGTCAATGGTCATGTTTTCCCAAGTTGTTTTTTGTGGGCTTGCCTTGGCCAGGTTTGCTGCTCCGTCGGAAAAGAAAACATCAATCCAACTCCCTGGAGGAGCGTTGACCTCTTCGGGAGAGTTGGACAGCACGCCCCCGCGGCGGGTGTATTCGTTTGTTAGGCTTGCCGCGGAAATGACCACGGGCTTCCCGAGCTTTTCCGACCAGAGGAAGCTTAGCAGGTCGCTCATGGCGCGGATGGTGCATGCATAATTTCCTTCCGGCTTTCCTCGGACGGGTAGGTTCCACGCCTCGAATTTCGGTCGCATTGATACTCGCGAGTATACATACCCCTCTGGCTTCCTTTGGCCTGTTCGAATCAAGGTCATGTCGGCTGCAAGCGCCGGGTCGATGCTCTCTGGATTCATTCCAAGCACGGATTCCCACACGGAGGCCTTTTCATAGTCCCTAGGGGAGTTTACAATGTAGATGTTTGTATGAAATGCCCATGCTTGGCTGGGACTCCAGAATAGAAGTCGGTCTACCTCTTCGTAGGAGGCACTTACCCAGCGTTTATACGTGCCTTCTTTTTTGATTCGCTCTACCTGTGCAGGGGTGAACCAAGTAATCGGTTTGATTCGATCCGCCTGCTTAATTAGATTGTCAATGGAATTGTCTTCCGTAAAAAGCTTGCCAAGGACGCTTTTTTGCCCCAGGTAAGTATATTTTTCGTCGGTCATCCAGACCGCGTTTTTTCCCTTATAAAGGATGCGCAGTTGGCCTGGCGCAAAGAACACGGTTGGTTGGCCGATCTGAACGTCGATCCGGCACGGGAACTGGCTTGTCTCAACTTCTGGGTTGTAAACCGGATTTTGGCTTTTGAGGATACCCGTCTTGTAAGGTACACCCTCAAAAGGACCGGCTAAGACGTCCGTTAAACGGGGCTTTCCGGTGATGGGAGGAAGGACACCGGCGGGCGCCGAGGGTTTCTTGAAGAGAATAATTTTCTCAGAGCCGACCAGGATGGTTCGGCAGAGTTCGTCCTCACTTACGACGGGAACTTTGGTTCCCTTCCCTAGTTGGACCAAGCCCGCTTTGGAGGCCGCTCGTACGTCCCACTCCAGTACGTAGGTTTTGGGGCTGGCGGCCCAGACGAGGACGGAGGCGACTCCGACGAGCAGCAAGCCAAACCCCACCACGTTTCGCGAGGCGGGGTCTTTCTGGATGGTTTTGGCCCACCCCTCTAGGCGGTCACTGAGGCGCCGGCAGAGGGGAGAGAATCGAAAGAGAGGCAAACCTAGAACTGCGTCTATCCCAAGCCCAAGGATCGAAAGGCACCTGAGGAGGATGCCTTTGGCCAGACCGATCCCAATCCAAACGGCGCAAATCGCAAATAGTGTTGGGAGGATGACTTCGCTTCGCATAACCGTTGATTATCAGAGAGGGATTCTAATCGCAACCGTCTCTCCCGGGGAAAGGACCTCATCGCCGGTCCTCTCCCCCAGTTCCCCCTCACCCCGGCTAGGGGGGAACATCTTGATCCAGCGCCCTATTGCCG
The DNA here is from genome assembly GCA_027488755.1 of Verrucomicrobiaceae bacterium. Classification (GTDB taxonomy): domain Bacteria; phylum Verrucomicrobiota; class Verrucomicrobiia; order Chthoniobacterales; family JAATET01; genus JAATET01. Next base: position 8,791 of record JAIYAZ010000095.1, read on the forward strand.
CGACAAGATTGGGTTCTCCGCAATTCCTCTTTTGCGGATCGTCCTTAGTGCGTCGAAAACGTTCGCGTGGCAGTGTCTAGCGCCGACCCGTCGGGACCGATCGCGGTAACGATATAAGTGACACGCTTGCGCTGCCCGCCCGCCGTGCTTCGATGCTGAAAAGACCATTCCCCGGAACTCTTCCGGAAGGAAATCGAATACGCCCTTCCATTTCCAGCGGGCTGGACCGAAATCTTGGCGACATCTGCGGGAACGTCGACAATGCCCCGGATAAAATCACGTTTCCCAAGTGTCCGATTCGCCGAAGTCACGAATGCAATCTGACTCGCGTATTCTGGGGTGAACGAGGCTTGGATCTCGTAAGGGCTGAGAGTCGCCGCTGCCGAACTACCAGCAGCAAGCTGCGCATACACAATAGTCCCGGCATTAACCGAAACTCCCAGGACTGACGGAGCCTTCGAAGTAAAGTCGCTGCTCTTACCTCTGAGATTCAGATTCAGGAGCGATGCGGCACCGTTCAGCTCATAAACGTAAGTGAAACTTTGGGTCTCTGAGTTAAACGCCACGGAGAAGCGTCCCCGCCTAGGTGCCGTCCACTTATACCAGACAGTGAAATCAGCGCTTCCAGCTTCACCCGCCTCCGGTGTTGACCCAACGGTCGTTCCAACACCGGAGTAGATCCCCGAGTTCATCTGAATGGTCGTTGCATTCAGAAACATGTCGTTCGCCGGTTGGGCCGCGGCGATACTGATGGCCGAGACACTTTTGAGTGATGCCAGAACTAAGGTATAACTTGTGAAGATATTCATGGTTTTTTTCTGGAGGACTTTGGCGATAACTAAATGGCTTTTTCGCAAATAGACCACCTAATCAGCCCGGGCTAATTCGAACTTTGGGTTGGAGAGATCGACGTGAGAATGCGGGTGGCCTCGGCATCACTTTTGCCTGTTCCGACTCCCTCGTTGAAGCAGCGGGCGAGGTAAAAGTCGGCGGCAGGCTCCCCTTTGCCGGAGATTTCCCGGGCATACGCGAAAACTTTAGCCGCATTAAAGGCATCCTCCTCAACGTAGGCCGGTGACTTCATTCGCGCCGAGAGCGGGATGTCGCGGGAGGCAAAGAAAATCTTCACGTAATCGCGCTGTGCAGGCGCATAGCCCTGATCCGCCGCCTGCTCAAGGAGTGCGACCACTTCCTTGGAGCGCCGGTTGTCACCCCGGGCCAAAAACTGGGCGTAACCATATTGGGCTTCCGCAATGCCGGCTTTAGCCGCTTGGGCATAAAAAGCCTCGGCCTTGGCTGAATTCCGACCAAGGTAGCCGTTGGACGCATACTCGCGGGCCATAGCGAGAGCCGCCGCAGCATTGCCTGCCGTTGCCGCTTCTTCGTAACGGGCGAAAGCATTGGCGAGATTGCGCTTCACGCCCCGCCCTTTGGCGTAACACTCCGCAAGCGCGACGCTCGCGTCCGCATTACCCTGCGCCGCAGCAAGTTTAAACCAGCGGGCGGCAGCCGCGTCATCCGCAGGTGCACCAACTCCATCGCGGCAGACCACCCCTTGAAGATACTGCGCGGCCGGACTTCCTTTCTCCGCGCCAGCCTTGATGTCAGCAAGCAAGCTAGGATCGGGGTCTTTGGCGAGATCCGCCGGGTCGATCTTTTTGAGGGAAATTTTCGCCGCGAGGGAACCAAGGGCAGCAGCCTGTCCCCAGTATTGCTGGGCGCGATCGAGGTCGGCGGTGACGCCGAGGCCGCTTGCATAAAGATCGCCGAGAGCCGCCAAGGCATCCGCATTCGAAGCGCGCTCGCCGTAAGCCTTGAGGGCCTTTTCCACGAGCGCATTTGCCTCCTGTGGCGTTTTGGCGCTGCGAGCCTGACGCACGTAGAGATTCCCAAGTTCCAGATACCCCCACCCTTTCGTGAGCCGCTCCTCCGCTTCGGTCCAATCACG
>JAIYAZ010000080.1 GCA_027488755.1 Verrucomicrobiaceae bacterium
CTCGACCTCCCGCTGGGCGTCGTTCTGGGCACCTGCGGCGTGGAGCGGCACGCGATCACGTTTCGCGGGCAGGCGGCGCACTCGGGCAGCACGCCCATGAACCGTCGCCGCGACGCGTTTCTGGCCGCCGCCCGCATGAGTCCGGAGATTTACGAGATTGCGGCCCGCCACGGCGGGGTGTGCACGATTGGTTCCTGCCGGACGGAGCCGGGCATCGTGACCAGCGTGGTCGCGGAGTGCCGGATCACCCTCGACCAGCGCCACCTGGATCCCGCGGCCCTGGCTGCGATGCATGCCGAGGCGCGCGAGGCGAGTGAGCGCTTTGCCGCCGAGGGCGGCGTCTCCGTCGAATGGGAACGACTCTGGCACATCGAGCCGATTCCCTTTTCCGCGCCCCTGTTGGACCTCTGCGACGAGGCCATTCGGGAGACGGTGAGGGTGTCGCATCGCCTGCCTTCCGGGCCGTTGCACGATGCGGCGGAGGTTGCGCGGGCGGGTATCCCGACGGTGATGATGTTCGTGCAGAGCCTGCACGGCATCAGTCACAACAAGATCGAGGACACCCGCGAGGAGCATCTCGTCGAGGCGGTCAGGGCCTTTGACCGCCTCGCGAGCAAAACCCTCGCGTTTCTCGCCGGCCGGCCCTAGGCGGCGGCGTCGGAGTCCGACTTCCGCACCGGAATCACCAGCGACGCGATCACCGAGAGTGCGATCAGCGAGCCGATGATGCCGAGCGACCAGCCGATCGGGAACTTGCCGCCGAACGCTTCGTTGAGCCAGGTCATCTTGAGGCCGACGAAGATCAGGACAAAGCCGAGGCCGTATTTCAGGTAGCGGAATTTGTCCATCACGCCGGCGAGCAGGAAATACATGGCGCGCAGGCCGAGGATCGCAAAAATGTTCGAGGTGAAGACGATGAGCGGCTCCTTCGTGATCGCGAAGATGGCCGGCACGGAATCCACGGCAAAGATGATGTCGGAGACCTCGATGAACACGAGCGCCACGAAAAGCGGCGTGGCGTAGAGCACGCCGTCGCGGCGGAGGAAGAACTTCTGGCCCTCCACTGTGGGCGTGACCGGAATGAGCTTGCGGATGAGTTTGATCACCGGGTTCGCGCCGGGATCCATCGGCTTCTCCGGCGCGAAGAGAATCTTAATGCCCGTGAGCACCAGGAAGACGCCGAAGAGGATGACGATGTAGTGATACTGCATCAGCACCGAGCCCAGCGCGATGAAGATGCTGCGGAAGATGAGCGCGCCCAGAATGCCGTAAAACAGCACGCGGTGCTGGTATTGCGGCGGGATCGCGAAATACGTGAAGACCACGACGAACACGAAGACGTTGTCCACCGCGAGGGCCTTCTCCACGACGAAGCCGGTGAGGTATTCCAGCGTGGATTGTTTGGCCATCGCCGCGGGGTCAAAGCCGGGAATGGCCATGAGGCGGGGATCCAGCGGGAACTTCCACAGCGCGTATTGGTGGAACAGGTAGGCAAAACCCATCGCGAGGCTGATCCAGACGATGGTCCACGTGAGCGCCTCGCGGAATCCCACGACGTGCGCCTTGCGGTGGAAGACCCCGAGGTCGAGGGCGAGCACCGCCAGCACGAAGAGGGTGAACAGACCGTAAAACCACCAATAGTCGGCGAACGGAAAGAGAATGACAGAATCCATGGGTTAAGGCGTGGGGTAGTAGGGTTGAAGTTCCGGGTGGCGGGAGAACAAAAGGGCAAGCAGGCGGGCGTCGTCAATAAATCCGATTTCCGCGACCGCGTCGGGGATCAAATCCATGTCCTCCAGCAGATACTCCAGGCAGACGCCCGCCTCGGCCAGCCAGTCGGGCAGCGGGTCCGAGCTGAGGTGCACCGCGTCGGAGGCAAGCAAGCGCAGGAGGCCAGCCGCGGCCAGCTGGAGATCCGCGTGGGCGCGGACCCCGGGATGCTCCAAAAGTGCGGAAAGTTCCTCGGCGCGTTGGGAAAGCGTGCGAAGCGTGTCTGCGGTGATCGTCCCGCGCCGGGATTCGAGCAGTTGCGGAAGCGAGATCGCTTCACGGCTACCGGGCGGAACCACGATTTCCGCCCGGTGCAGAAGAGGCCGCCAGGGATGGTCGGCACTCATTCCTGCTGGGAGCGGCCGGTCAGCAGCGGGATGAGGTGCCAGAGGAAATACGCGGCGGAGGTGATGAAGGCGGCGACGTAGGTGAGGGCGGCGGCGTTGAGCACGCGGTCCACGCCGGACGACTCTCCGATCGGTGAAATGATGCCCGCCTCGGCCAGTGCCAGCTTTGCCCGGCGGGAGGCGTCGAACTCGACCGGCAGGGTCACCAGATTGAAGAGCATGATGACGCCCCAGCCGACCGCCATGATCATCAAACCGGTCCATGTGCCGATAAAGCCCGTGAACATGCCGATGAGCGGCAGCCACATCACGATCTGGCTGGCAAAGGTCGTGGCACCCACGGCGGCCATGCGCCATTGGAGCGGGGCGTAGGCCCGGGCGTGCTGGATCGCGTGTCCCGCCTCGTGGGCGGCGACGGCGACGGCGGCGACCGACTGGCCGTGGAAGTTTTCCTGGCAGAGGACCAGGCGACGGTGCATGGGATCGTAGTGGTCGCTCAGGAGTCCGTCCTGAGCCTCGATACTCACGCCGGTCACCCCCTCCGCCGCCAGCACGCGGGCGGCGGCCTCGGCGCCGGTAAGACCGGACACGGTCCCGACCTCCGAGTATTTGCGGAATACGCGCTTCACCCGGAAGCTGGCCCAGAGGGACAGCCCCATGGTTCCAACGAACAGAAGAATGGCGAAGAGTGTTGTCATGCGCCCACCATGACGCCGCGCGGACTATTCGTAAATGACGATGATTCTTACGGAATATTCGTTTTTATAAAAGTATCTGTGCCCCCGGGCGGCGGCGCTTTCCCGGTCGGAGGGTGGATTGGCCTCGAAATTGCTGATTACTGGTCTCTCAATCAGTATCCACCCCAAGAATCATGGCCACGCTTGCGACGACCGTTGACGGACTCAAACTCCCGAA
>JAIYAZ010000020.1 GCA_027488755.1 Verrucomicrobiaceae bacterium
GCGGTCGCTTAGTAGCGGCGCTGGGGACGACGATCGCCGCCGCCGCCGTTGCCGAAGTCACGACGCGGGCCGCGGTTGCCGCCGCCGCTGTTGCCGAATTCTTCGCGGGGACGGGCTTCGTTGACCGTGAGATTACGGCCGTCGAATTCCTTGCCGTGGAACTGCTTGATCGCGGCCTGGGCCTCTTCGGCGCTGGACATCGTGACAAAGCCGAAGCCGCGGGAGCGGCCGGTTTCGCGATCCTTCATGACGATGACGTCGGTGACTTCACCCACGCCGGAGAAGGCGTTGCGGAGGTCGGCGTCGTTGGTGTCGAAGGACAGGTTGCCAATGTAGAGTTTGGTGGACATGTGGTGTGTGGTTTTGGGTTTTTGAACCTCTCGCCGCGGCATTCGACTATCGAATCTCGAATCGCCACAGGAAGAATCCGCCGAAGCGAACCACAACTACCAACTAGCAAATCTACCAACGCCCGAGGGGCTCTATGTATGTGCGAGGCGAAGTAAAGCAGGCTTTCGCGGGATGGCAAGCGGCGATGTGCGGGTGGGGCGGGGCGCGGATGGGTTTTGCGCTTTCGTCGGCCTCGCGGGCTCGCTACGGTGCCGGGCATGTCCTCCCCCGAGACGCCAACGCCCCCGCCGTGGGCGGAAATCTCCCGTGACCCGGATTTCCGCCGCCTCCTCCGCGACAAGATCAAGTTTGTCGTCCCGGCGACGATTTTCTTCATCGTCTATTACTTCGCGCTGCCGGTGCTGGTGGCGTATGCGCCGGACTTCATGAATCAGCCGGTGCTCGGCAAGGTGAACCTCGCCTACCTCTTCGCGCTGTCGCAGTTCTTCATGGCCTGGATTCTGGCCGGCCTTTACGTGTGGGCGGCCGCCCGCTGGGACCGCGAGGCGGCGGCGGTGTTGAAAAAATTCCACCAGTAATTCTCCCCCGCCATGAACCTGTCCCCCTTGTTTTTGCAGGCGCCGCCGCCGGCGCCCGGCCACACCGCGCTGTGGATGTTTCTCGCCTTTGTCGTGGCGACCCTGGTGATCACGTGGTGGAGCGCGCGGCGCTCCAGCGGCGCGAGTAATTACTTTGCGGCCGGCCGGCGCATCACCGGCTGGCAGAACGGCCTCGCCATCGGCGGCGATTACATGAGCGCGGCGAGCTTCCTCGGCATCGCGGGCATGATCGCGTTCCACGGCTACGATGGCTTCATGTATTCCGTGGGCTTTCTTGTGGCCTACCTCACGGTGCTCTTCATCGTGGCGGAGCCGCTGCGCAACGCGGGCAAATACACGATGGCCGACCTTCTGGCCTACCGCATGAAGCCCCGGCCGGTGCGGGCGATGGCGGCGCTGTCCACGCTGACCGTCTCGACGTTTTACATGATCGCGCAGATGGTCGGCGCAGGCGCGCTGGTGAAGCTGCTGATCCCGGGCGTGAGCTACGAGGCGGCGGTGGTGGGCGTGGGCGTGTTGATGATTGTTTACGTGGTTTTCGGCGGGATGCTGGCGACGACGTGGGTGCAGATCATCAAGGCCGTGCTCCTCATGTCGGGCTCGCTGCTGCTGAGCGTGCTGGTGATGGCGCACTTCGACTTCAGCTTCGGGAAGTTCTTCGACGCGATCAGCGCGGTGACGTGGACGGCGAAGGATGGTGCGACCATCACGCAGAATTTTTTCCAACCGGGCCTGCTCTTCAAGCCACCGTGGGGACAGATCGACCTGATCTCGCTCGGCATGGCGCTGGTGTTTGGCACGGCGGGACTGCCGCACATCCTCGTGCGTTTTTACACGGTGCCGGACGCCAAGACGGCGCGCATTTCGGTGGTGTGGGCGATGCTGATCATCGGCGCGTTTTACATCATGACGACGTTCCTGGGCTTTGGCGCGGCGACGATCCTCACGCCGGGGCGCATCAGCCTTGAGAACATGAGCGCGCCGCTGCTGGCGGAGTTTCTGGGCGGGGAGATTTTGTTCGCGTTCATCAGCGCGGTGGCGTTTGCGACCATCCTGGCGGTGGTCGCGGGGCTCACGATCAGCGCGAGCACGAGCTTTGCGCATGATTTCTGGACGAACGTGATCCACCACGATCGTGAGCATCGCCCGGGTGAGGAGGTGCTCGTGGCGCGCATCACGGCGTTTGTCGTCGGCGCGATCTCGATGGTGCTGGCGATCAAACTGCAGACGATCAACGTCGCGTTTCTCGTCGGCCTGGCCTTTGCGGTGGCGGCGAGTGCGAACCTGCCGGCGATTGTGCTGACGATTTTCTGGCGGCGCTTCAACACGGCCGGCGCGGTGTGGGGGCTGGGCGTGGGCCTGGCGAGCTCGATCCTGCTGATTCTCATCAGCCCGAGCGTGATGGGCACGGACGCGAAGGCGTTGATCCACGGCGATCCCCTGTTCCCGCTGAAGAATCCCGGCATCGTGAGCATTCCGCTCGGTTTTCTGGCCGCGGTGCTCGGCGCGCTGCTGTCCGGGGAACGCTCCTCCGACGAGAAGTTTGTCGAGATGGAGGTGCGGGCCAACACTGGGCTCGGCGCCGAGAAGGCGACCGAGCATTGAGTCGCCGGCGGGCGGCCGCCGGCGGGCCGCCTACATGCGGGAAAGCACGCTCGTGAGGTAGGGCATGAGCTGCTTTTTGCGCGAGACGACGCCGTCGAGGCGCCAGAGGTGCGGCTCGATCTCGGGGTAGTCGATGTGGCGGGTGAAGCGGGGGTCGCCGCGGACGATGAGCACGGAGTTCTGCGTGTTGATGTCGGTGACGAGCAGCGCGGAGAAGAGCAGGCTGCGGCTGGCGCGGAAGGATTCCACGGCGTCGACGAGCGCGGCTTTTTTCTCGGGGAAATGCGCGAAGGTGAGTTCCTCGATCTGCGCGACGCTGAAGCGGATGCCGGCCTCCTCGTATTCCTTGCAGTCGGCGGTGACGGCCTGGTCGGGCGTCATGGTCAGCAGCGGGGAGCCGACGGAGAAGATTTCGGCGGCGAGCTGCGCGGGCTCGATGCCGGTGATGCCGGCGAGGACGTCCATGATGCGGCGGTCAACGTCGGTGGTAGTGGGCGAGGTGAGGTTGAGCGTGTCGGAGATGAGGCCGGCCATGAGGATGCCGGCGATGGGGCGTGGGATGGCGACGCCGGCCTGTTCGTAGCAGGTGGCGACGATGGTGCTCGTGGAACCGACGGGGCGGTTGAGGAAGAGGATGGGCGCCTCGGTGCTGACGGCGCCGATGCGGTGGTGGTCGAGGATTTCCGCGATGGGGAGGGCGTCGGCGCCGCTGACGGCCTGGGAGAGCTCGTTGTGGTCGACGAGGATGAGCTGGCGCGAGACGGGTTTGAGGAAGTCGCTCTTGGAGAGGATACCCTCCAGCCGGCCCTCGGCGTCGAGGACGGGGAAGGTGAACTGGGAGGACATGGCGACCTGCCGGCGGGCTTCTTCAAGGGGCATGTCGGGGTCGAGGGACTCGAAGTCGGCGTAGAGCATGCGCTCGGCGGTGACGGAGCTGCGGGCGAGCAGGATGGTGGTGGCGGTGTCGTGGCGGGTGCGGATGACGATGGTGCCGCGGGCCCGGGCGGCAGCGAGGACGTCCTCGCCGACCTCGGAGTCGCCGGAGATGATGAGGGCCTTGACGCCGGCCTCGATGGAGAGGTGCTGGATGTTAAAGCGGTCGCCGACGATGAGGACGGTGCGGGCGAGGTCGAGTTCCGCCAGGCGCTTCCGGAACGAGGCGGTATACATGGCCGCGACGACGAGGATGTGGCGATCGGATTTGCGGCAGAGTTCGCCGGCGAGGGGCTGGCCCTGCACGGTGGCGCAGATGTTGGCCACGGAGGCATGCACCTCGCGGGTGGTGCTGATTTCGTCGACGGACGGGAAGAGGTGCTGGCTGATTTTAAAGCTCGAGATGAGGCCGATGCAGCGGCGGTCGTCGTCCACGACGGGGAGGCCGCGGAAGCGGTTTTCGCCGATCTGGAGCATGGCGGCGTAGACGGGGGAGCCGACGTGGGCGGTGATGACGTCGCGTTCCATGACGTCGCCGACGCGGGGGCGGATGTCGTTGAAGAACGCGGGGGCGGGAAGGCCGAATTTGCCGAGCACGTAGTCGATGCGTTCGTTCGTGTTGCCGCAGCGGCCGGGGATGACGTCGGGGGTGCCGGTGAGGCGCTTGAGTTCGGCGTAGGCGACCGCGGACACGATGGCGTCCATGTCGGGGTTGCGGTGGCCGATTACGATGGTTTCCATGGAAAGGGGATGGGTGTAGCAGATTTTGCGCTGGGGAGAAGCGCAGGAAGCAGATTATGCCACGGTGAGATCGAGCAGGACTTTGCCGCCGCGGCGCTCGGTGGCGGCTTCCTGGAGGGCGGCATGGAGGTCGCGGAGGGGGAAGGTGGCGTGGATGGGGACGCGCAGGGTGCCGTCGCGGATCATGGCAGCGAGGAGGGCGAAGACGCGGCTTTGCTCGGCGGGGGGGGTGTCCGCGAACCAGCGGCGGAGCCAGAATCCCTCGAAGCGGAGGCCGCGGAAGATGAGGAGGCCGTTGGGGATTTTGAGCGGCTGGCGGCTCATGGCGCCGTAGGTTACGTGGGGGGAGCCGGGGGCGAGGGCGTTGGCGAGGTTGAGGGCGCTGGTGCCGCCGACGGCGTTGAGGGCGAGTCGGGCGTGGGCGCCGTCCATGAGGTCGGGGCCGGCGGTGCGGAGGTCGGTTTCCTCGGTGACGACGCGGTCCGCGCCGAGGGCGAGGAGTTCGTCCACGAGTTCGGGGCGGCGGACGACGTTGAGGGTGCGGAGGCCGAGCGAGCGGGCGATCGGGATGACGGCGCGGCCGACGCCGGAGTTCGCGGCGTTTTGGACGACCCAATCGCCGGGGGCGAGGGCGGCAAATCCGTGCAGCATGGCGTGGGCGGTGGGGGGATTCACCAGGATCATGGCGGCCTGGGCGGGGTCGATGCCGGCGGGGAGGGGGATGGTGCGCTCGGCGGCGAGGGTGCGGCTTTGGCCCCAGGAGCCGGGGTCGAGGGGGGCGGCGAGGTCGCCCACGCGAAGGGTGGTGACGCCCGCGCCGACGGCGGCGACGCGCCCGACGCCTTCGTTGCCAATGATGGCTGGGAGGGCGGGGAGCTGGCCGTAGGTGCCTTCGATGATGTTGAGGTCGGCGGGGTTAATCGAGGCGGCGAGCATCTCGAGGCGGACCTCGCCGGGCCCGGGGGGGGCGGGATCGAGCGGGTCGAGGCGCAGGACAGCGTCGGCTTTTCCAAAGCCGTGGAGGCGGGCGGCGAGCATGGCGGCATCATCCCCGGTGGTCCGGGGGCCGCAAATCCGAAAATGCGCCCGCGGGTGGGCGGGCTCAGGCGGTGGCGGGCTGGGTGAGCGGGGCGCCGGGGGGGACCTCGTCGGCGTAGAGGTTTTTCTGCTGGCGGTTCGTCCAGTTGATGCAGCCGCTGCGTCCGTCCCGGCGCAGGAGGGGGGTGGCGATGTCGGGGTAACCGTGGTGGGCGTAGGGGTCGCGGCCGGCGACGACGATGACGTCGCGGTAGTCGGCCTTGGCCATGGGTGTGCCTTCGGCGGGCGGACGCCAGGGCAGGAAGCTTTCGCAGCTCATGAAGTGGTTGACGAGCGAGCGGCGGTAGGTGCCTTCGGGGGCGCGGTTCGGGAGCGAGCGGTGGAGGAGGTAGCCGTTGAAGAAGACGACGGAGCCGGCCTCGACCTCGACGGGGATGGCGTCGGATTCGTCGTAGGGGAAGTGGCGGCTTTCCTCGGAGCAGTCGAAGCGGCGGTCGCCGTGCCATTCCTGGTCCCAGAGGATGCCGGGTTTGTGGGAGCCGGGGATGACCCAGAGAGCGCCGTTTTCGATGGTGGCGCGGTCGAGGGCGATCCAGCCGCCGATGAGGGAGCGGTCGCGGGTGGGGATGTAGTCCTCGTCCTGATGCCAGGCCTGGCCGGGCTTGCCGGAGGCTTTGATGAAGAGCATGGACTGCATGCACTTCACGTTGGGGCCGACGACGGAGGTGAGGACCTTGTGGGTGGCGGCGTTGAAGAGGGTCGCCAGAGTGGGCGTGGAGAATTTGTGCGGGAAATGCACGCAGAGGAGGTTCCGCAGCACCTCGTCGTCGGTCGTTGCGTCGGGCATCGGGGTGGAGCCCTGAATGGCTCCGCGGCGACCGCGGCAAATCTCGACCGTCTCGGCGAGGAGGGTGGCGACCTCGGTGGGGGAGAAGGCGTTTTCCATCACGAGATATCCCTGCTCGTCGTAGAAGGCCTTCAATTCGGCGGGGCTGGCTGTGGGCGAAAAATATCCCTTCGGCCGGGCTGGGGAGGTTGCGGGGGATGTCATAACTCTGTCTATATGGGCCAATGAGGTGTTCGGATAGCCATGAGAGAATAAAAAACATGTCCAAAAGACTCCGATATGTGGCGGCGGGACGGGTGGTTTTCGGCGAGGTGATTTATGGTCCGGGGGGGAGTTATGGCCCGCGGACGCAGGGGGATTACCAGTTGGTCACCGTCGTTCGGGGGGAGGCGCGGGTGAGCGTGGAGGGCGAGGAGATGTGGCTGGGGCCCGAGCAGGTGGGGTTGTTGCGGCCGGGGCGGCGCGAGATGTTTCGCTTTGCAGCGGAGGCGGCGACGCAGCACACGTGGTGTGCGTTGCATCCGTCCCTGGTGGATGGGGCGCTGCGGCGGGCGAGTGGGGCCGTGGCGCCGGTGCAGAAGGTGTCGCACCGGCTGGGGCAGATTCTGGAGATGGGGCTGGGATTGCCGGCGGGTGTCTCGCGGGAGGCGCCGGGTTTGGGCGAGGCGCTGGGGCTGGCGGCGCTGCACGAGTTTCTTTTGGCTGGCGATGGCGGGAGCGGGGGGGAGGAGGCGCCGGATGCGGTGCGCCGGTTGCTGGACTGGCTGGGTCTGCATGCGGCGGAGCCGGCGGATTTGAAATCCCTGGCGGCGGTGGCGGGGGTCTCGCCGTCGCAGTTGGTCAAGCTGTGCCGGCGGCACCTGGGCACGACGCCGGGGCGGGCGTTGTGGGAGGCGCGGACGCGGCAGGGGCTGAGATTGCTGCAGGACACGGGGCTGTCCGTGAGCGAGGTTGCCTTTCGCAGCGGATTCCAGACGCCGTTTCATTTCTCGCGCTGGGTGCGCGGGATGACGGGTAAAAGCCCGCGGGCGCTGCGGGCGGAGTCGTGGAACGGCTCCCGGCCGGCGGGAGCGGGGGCGCGGCGGGGCGGCTAGATGTTGTCGCCGAGGAAGGTGTGGATGCCGCACTCGGCCTTGTCGAAACCGGTCCAGCGGCCGGCGCGTTCGTCCTCGCCCTCGGCGGTGGGTCGGGTGCAGGGAACGCAGCCGATGCTGCGGAAGCCGCGGGAGAGGAGTTCGTTGACGGGGAGGTCGTGCTCGCGGAGGAAGGCCTGGACGCGGTCGCGGGTCCACGTGGCCATGGGGTTGGCCTTGAGGATGTATTGGTCGCGGAGGACGTCGAACTTGTAGAGCTCGAGGATCTGGGTGCCCTTGCGGGTGTCGGCCTGCTGGCGGCGGAGGCCGGTGATCCAGACGTCGAGTTGCTTGAGCTTGTTTTGGAGCGGGATGACCTTGCGCAGGGTGCAGCAGAGGTCGGGGTGGCGGTTCCAGAGTTCGGGGCCGTGTTCGGCCGCCTGTTCGTCCACGGTTTGCTCGGGGCGGAGGGATTCGATCTCGACGCCGAGGCGGGCTTCGAGCTTGGCCTTGAGCGCGAGGGTCTCGGGGAAGAGGAGCCCGGTGTCGATGGTGAAGATGGGGAAGCGGAAGCCGTGCTCGTAGGCGGTGTGCATCACGACGATGCCGGCGCCCTGGAAGCTGGTGCCGATGGCGGCGCGCTCGCCGTAGGTTTCCCAGGTCCAGCGCAGGATCTCGACGAGGGACGCGGATTCAAACTGCTCCGCCCGGTCGTGGATTTGGTCGGGATCGAATTTCTTGAGCGACATAAGCGTCACGCCGGGACGCCGGGTCGCGGAGAGAAGACGGTTTCTCCGCGACGGTGCGTCCCTGCGTGCATGGAGCCTTACAGCGCCTTGGCGGCGGCGACAACGGCCTCGGGTGTCATACCGAGTTCCTTCATCACGACGTTGCC
>JAIYAZ010000167.1 GCA_027488755.1 Verrucomicrobiaceae bacterium
CCAGTTGCACGCGAAGACGCTTTTCAGGCCCCCGGGGTGGGTCAAGCGTAAACGGGAAAATCCCGCGACTACCGGGAGCGGAAAAGCCGGCGCAGGAATTCGTCGTCGCGGAAATTCGCGCCGTTGCCGAAGCGGACGACGACGAGCTGGCGGGAGGGAACGACGTAGCATCGCAGGCCGCCGGAGCCGACCAGGGCGAACAGGTCGGGTGGAGCGGCGGGGGCGAGGCAGGAAGCGCGCCAGGCGGCGGGCGGGCGATCGGCCCCGAGGGTGCCCTCAATGGAGAGCGCGTCGGCGGAGGGGGCGTTCGCGTTGAGCCAGAAGCCGAGGCCATACATGGAATTCGCCTCCGAGCCGCGGAGGGCGGCGTCGATGGCGGCGGCGGGCAGCACGGGAAGGATCCAGACCCGACCGCGCCGGAGGAGAAATTCCCCCACCGCGGCAAGGTCGCGCGCGCTAAGGATGGCCCCGGCGGAGAAGAACGGCCGCCCCTTGCGGTCGCGGCGCCAATCGGCCGGGCGGACGTGGATCGGCGCAAGCACGCGGGCCTGCAGGTAGGCCACGGGGTCCTGCCCGCGCGGGAGGAGCTTGCGGCGGAGGATTTCGGCGAGCAGCTCGTAGTTACCCGGGGCGTAGTCGAAGCGGGTGCCGGGTGGATTCACGAGCGGGAGGGCGAGGGCGAAGCGGGTTTTGTCGGCCCGGCCGCGGGGGCCGTAGATCGCGTCGTAACCGGGGGCGAGTCCGGAGGTCTGGCTCAGGAGCTCGCGGAGCGTGATTTTTGCGCGGGCGTCGCGCCATTCGGTGAGGGTGCGTCCGGCCGGCTCGTCGAGGCGCAGGAGGCCGTCGCTTTGGGCCGCGAGGAACGCGAGGGCCACGAGACTCTTGGTGATACTGAGGACGGGGCGGGGCTGATCGACCGAGTCGCCGCGGGCGGAGGATTCCCGCAGGGTGCGTCCATACTGGCGCACGAGAAGAACCTGGCCGCCCTGCTCGCAGGAATACCGCTCGGCTGCGGCGAGCGCGGCGGGAGGAAGTCGCAGGGCCGCGCCGGATTCCATGCCGGCGGCGCGGCTGGCCGCCAGCGCGAGGGCAAGGGCGGCGGCGCGGAATCTCACCGGTCGGCTTCGGGTTTCGGCGGCCGGTCGAGCAGGCCGGCCATGGCCTTGCGCGGGGATTTACCCTCGTGGAGGACGGCGTAGATTTCGGCGATGATCGGGGCCTCGACGCCGAGCCGCTGCGCGCACTCCCAGGCGCTGCGGGCGGTGGGCACGCCCTCCGCGACGGTGCGGGTCGAGGCGAGGATGGCGTCGGTGGTTTCGCCGCGCCCGAGGCGTTCGCCGAAGGACCGGTTCCGGCTGTGCCGGCTGAAGCAGGTGACCATGAGGTCGCCGATGCCGCTGAGGCCCGCGAAGGTCTCGCGGCGGCCGCCGAGCGCACCGCCGAGGCGGGTCATCTCGGCGAGGGCGCGGGTGACGAGGGCGGCCTTGGCGTTATCACCCATGCCGAGGCCGTCGGAGGCGCCGGCGGCGATGGCAAAGACATTCTTGAGCGCGCCGCCGAGCTGGATGCCGTCGACATCCTCGCTCGTGTAGGCGCGGAAGGCCTGGGCGGAAAACACCTCCTGCAGCTCGGGGAGGATCTCCGGGTGGCGCGATCCGATCACGCCGGCGGCGGGCACCCGGCGCGCGATTTCGGCGGCGAGGTTCGGACCCGAAAGCACGGCGAGGCGCCGCTCGGGCAGGCAGGAGGCGAGCACCTGGGTCATCAGCAACCCGGTCCCGACCTCGATGCCCTTCGTGCAGGAAACGAGCACGGCATCCTCGCGCACGTCGGCGGCGGCGAGCTGGGTGGCCACATCCCGGAACGCGCGGGACGGAAGGACGAGGACGAGGAGGTCGGCGGACGCGGCGGCGGCGAGGTCGTTGGTGACGACGACGTTTTCCGGGAGACGGACGCCGGGAAGGTAGTCGGCGTTTTCGCGGGTGGTGGCGAGCTGCGCGGCGAGTTCCGGGCGATGGGCCCAGAGCGTGACCGAGGCGCGGTTGCCGGCCAGGAGGGCGGCGAGGGCCGTGCCCCAGCCGCCGGCGCCGATGACGCTGATGTGATCAAACATGGGGAGAATCAGGGTTTGGAACGCTTGGCAAAACGGGGCTCCGTGCCGGCGAGAAGCCGACCGATGTTCGCGCGGTGGAGCCAGACCACGAGAATCGCCATGCCGCCACCGATGACGGCGAGCAGCAGTTCCCCGCCGCGGAAGGCCCAGAGCGCGACGAGCGTGAGGGACAGCGTGAAGGTCGCGCCGAGGGAGGCGACGGAAACGATGCGCGTGGCGAAAAACAGGAGCCCCCAGACCGAGATCGACAGGACGAAGACAATCGGGGGAAACAACGCGAGCGCGATGCCGCCGGAGGTGGCGATGCCCTTGCCGCCCTTGAAGCCGAGCCAGACGGGAAAGGTGTGGCCGAGGAGCACGGCGAGCGCGGCGACGACGCCGGCGACGGTGGGGTCGAGCCCGGCGGCCGGGGCGGCGGCAAAGCGGGCGAGGAGGACGGCGAGGGCGCCCTTGCCGATATCGAGGGCAAAGCAGAGGTAGCCCCATTTTTTGCCGAGGACGCGGAGGGCGTTCGTGGCGCCGATGTTGCCGCTGCCTTCGCGCCGCAGATCGACGCCGCACGCGCGGCCGATCACGAAGCCGCTCGGAAACGAGCCGATCAGATAGGCGCCGAGCGCCACGAACAACCAGAACATGGGGACATTTCCCCGAGGCCGGCCCGGCGCGACAAGAACTTTCGCGACGCGGGTTCCCGGCTTACCTTCCCGGCATGTCCGACGCCTCTCGCCCTTTGCCCGCGACCGTGACCGTCCGCCTGCCCGATGCGGAGGGCAATCCGGGGCCGCCCGAGGCCGTGCCCGCGGTGCAGAAATCCGATGCCGAGTGGCGCGCCGAGCTTGACCCGGACGCCTACCGGGTGTTGCGCGCCGCCGCGACGGAGCGGCCGTTTTGCGGCCGGTTGCTCGACCAGAAATCGCCGGGCCTCTACGTGTGCGCAGGCTGCGGGCTGCCGCTCTTCACGTCGCGGCACAAGTTCGAGTCCGGCACGGGCTGGCCGAGTTTTTTCGCGCCGTTCGCGCCGGAGAACGTCGCCGAGGACCGCGATGAAAGCCACGGCATGGTGCGCACGGAGATCCATTGCGCGCGGTGCGGCGGGCATCTCGGCCACGTGTTTGACGACGGCCCGCGCCCCACGGGACTGCGTTACTGCCTAAACTCGGTGTCGCTGGAATTCCGGCCGTTTTCTGGAAGCCGCACGTAGCGCCGGATCTCGTAACCGTCGCCGCGTTCGAGGCATTCCGCGACGGCGAAGTCCTGCTCGAAGGGCGGGAAAAACGTGTCCGCGACGGGATCGAGATCCACCCGCGTGAGCAGGAGCTCGGTGCAGCGGGGAAGCAGCGCGCGGTAGATTTCGGCGCCGCCGATGACGTAGAGCCGGCGGCCGTCGGCGGGCTCGGTGATGGCGTCAAACCCGGCGATCACCTTCACGCCGGGCAAGAAGATTTCGGAGCGGGAGAGGACGACATTTTCTCGGCCGGGCAGAGGTTTGCCGAGCGAGTCGAAGGTCTTTCGGCCCATGAGGATGACGTGGCCGAGCGTGGTGCGTTTGAAAAATTTGAGGTCCGCCGGCAGGTGCCAGGGGATGCGGCCCTCGCAGCCGATGGCCCGGTTGCGCGCCATGGCGGCGATGGCGATCATACGGCGATGGGGGCCTTGATGGCGGGATGGGGATCGTAACCCTCGAGGGTGAAATCCTCGAACCGGAAGGCGTGGATGTCGGTGACCTCCTGATTCAGCCGCATGCGGGGCAGCGGGCGGATGTCGCGGGCGAGTTGTTCGCGGGCGAGATCGAGGTGGTTCGTGTAGAGGTGGAGGTCGCCGAAGGTGTGGACGAAGTCGCCCGGCCGCAGCCCGCAGACCTGCGCGACCATGAGCGTGAGGAGCGCGTAGGAGGCGATGTTAAAGGGCACGCCGAGAAAGAGGTCGGCGCTCCGCTGGTAGAGCTGGCAGCTGAGTTCGCCGTCCTGCACGAAGAATTGAAAAAACGCGTGGCAGGGCGCGAGCGCCATGCGGTCGAGTTCCCCGGGGTTCCACGCGCTCACCACGAGGCGGCGGCTGTCGGGCGTGCGGCGGATTTGCGCGATGACGTCGTCGATCTGGTTCAGCGAGCGGCCGTCGGGCGTGCGCCAGTCGCACCATTGCGCGCCGTAGATGCGGCCGAGGTCGCCGTGGGCGTCGGCCCATTCGTCCCAGATGGTGACCTTGTTGGCGTGGAGGTAGGCGACGTTGGTGTCCCCGCGCAGGAACCAGAGCAACTCGTGGATGATCGAGCGCAGGTGAAGTTTCTTGGTGGTGACGAGGGGAAATGTCTCGCGCAGCGAAAAGCGCTCCTGCGCGCCGAAGACGGACAACGTGCCGGTGCCGGTGCGGTCGGTTTTGGGCCGGCCCTGTTCGAGCACCAGGCGGAGAAGGCGGTGGTATTGGTCCATGGACAGTCGCGAAATTCTGAAATGCCCAATCGCGGAAAGGAAGCTAATCTCCCCCCATGCTCGAAATCACGATCCTGGCCAGCGGCAGCGCGGGAAACGCCGCGCTCGTCCGGGCCGGGGAAACCCGCATCCTGCTCGACGCGGGTCTGAGCGCGCGGCGCCTTGAGGAACGCCTGGCCCGCTGCGGCACGATGCTGTCCCGTCTCGATGCGATTGTTCTCACCCACGAACACGGCGACCACACGCAGGCCGTGCGCTCGCTTTGGTCGCGGTGCGACGTGCCGATTTACGCCAACCGCATGACCGCCGCCGCGCTCGAGGCCGGGCCGATGGCGGGCTGTCGCCTCTGGCGTTTCTTCGGGGCCGGCCAGGCGTTCGCGATTGGCGGAATCACGCTGGAGGCGTTTTCCGTGCCGCATGACGCCGCGGATCCGGTGGGTTTCCTCGTGCGGTCGGGCGACGCGACATTCGGGCTGTTGACCGATCTCGGCCACGCTCCGCCGGGCGTGATTGACCGCGTGCGCGAAGCCGACGCGCTGCTCATCGAAGCGAACTACGACGACGACCTTCTCCAGCGCGACACGCGCCGGCCGTGGTCGGTCAAGCAACGCATCAGCTCCCGCCACGGCCATCTGTCGAACGCCGCCGCCGCCGAGGTCCTCGCCACGCTTTGCGACGGCCCGCTTTCCCGCGTGTTCCTCGGCCACCTCAGCCGCGACTGCAACACCGCCGATCTCGCCCTCACCGCCGCCCGCGAGCCGTTCAAGCGCACGGGCCGGCCGGAGGCCTCCGTGATTTGTGCGGGCCAGGACGAGCCCACCCCCACCCTGCGGCTCGGTTCACCCGCGCGTCGCGAAGTGGTGGAAGAGGTAGGCCCAGTTGGCCAGCAGCAGGACCACCAACCCCACGCGCAGGGCGATTTTTTCGCGTTTCTCCAGGCCGGCCAGCCGTAGCCGGGGCAACCGGAAGAGGGTCACCACCGCCGCGTAGACGGCGAAGATACCCGCCACCACCAGCCCCGCAAAAACGAGCGGATTCCACGCCAGCGCCTCGGTCCAGCGGCCGGCCAGGAGGTTTTGCGCGCACCGGGTGCCGCCGCAGGTCACGCAGGGCCAGCCCGTCACGGCGTGAAACACGCAGCGGGGCGTGGGCAGGTGCAGGGTGAACCAGAGGGCAGCGAGCAGCGTCGCGCCGGCGAGCACCGCGAGGAGCAGCAACTCCGGGTCGCGCCCCGCGCCGGCCGGCCGCTGCCATTCCAGCCGCATGCTACTTCATGCCCTGCAGGATCGAGGGCATCGCCGCCCCGAACACGAAAATGCCGATGCCCAGCGCGAGGCCGCAGCACACCATCAGCGGGAGCAACACGGCGACGGCGGCCTTGCCGGTCGTGATGCCATGCACCTCGCGCAGGCCGATGATGATTGCGTAAAGATTCCAGACCGACTGCACGAGACCGCCGCAGAAGGGAATGAGCAGCATCACCGACGTGGCCCCGTTCGCGTAGCAGACGACGCGAAAGGTGACCTCGAAGGACTTCGGGGCGACCCCGATCAGCATCAGGCACACGTGAAAAATTCCCGCGCTGATGAACGCCCCCACGGTCAGGAGCACCGGGATCAGCACAAAGACGACGCCGTAAATTCCCAGCGTGAAGGCCGGTTCGGTGGAATCCGCCGGGCGCTGCGCCGCCAGCTCCATGACCGCCTGGTAAACCAGCGAGACCGCCGTGGTCACCGAGCCGACGAGCAGCAAAAACAGCAGCGGGCGCAGGTAATTGCCGTCCACCGGCACGCCGGAGAACGCGGTTTGCGGCGCGGCGAGGACTTCGCGCACCGTGTCCGACGCCCGGGCAAACCAGCCGCCCTCGCGTTCCCACGCGGGCGTGACGCCGGCCGGGGCCGCGGCGCCGGTAAGCACCTCGGAGCCGGGAGCCAGGATCGGCGCCGGGGTCAGCTCGGCCTCCGGCTCGGGCTCCGGCAGGTCGGTGAACGTGGAGAGCGGCTGCCACGTTTCCATGCCCTCCCGCCACGCAAGATCGGTCGGCAGAAACCGGCCGCTGCGCAGCCCGACCGCGACCTCCTCGGGCGAGAATTGACCAAGGTTCTGGCGGTTGCGGTTGAGGTGAATCCGGCTCATGCCCCCGGGCGTAACCAAAGCGCCCGGGCGGGTCAAACCTGATTGATCGCCCCCGCTTCCACCCGCATTCTTTTCCCATGCCCACGATTGCGCCCGATTCCCTTCCCCCCGGCACCCCCGCCCCCGATTTTTCGCTCCCCGACGTCGTCTCCGGCCGGACGGTGACGCGCGCGGAATTCGCCGGCCGCCCTTTGCTGGTGATCTTCCTCTGCGCGCACTGCCCCTACGTGGTCCACGTGCGCGGCGCCCTGCGCGAGCTCGCCGCGGAATTCCCCGGCGTCGCCTTCGTCGGCATCTCCTCTAACGACGTCGTGCAATATCCCGCCGACAGCCCGGAAAACCTCCGCGCCTTTGCGCAGGAAAGCGGACTCACGTTTCCGTTCCTCTACGATGAGACGCAGGACGTCGCCCGCGCCTACACGGCCGCGTGCACGCCCGACTTTTTCCTCTTCGACGCGGAGCACCGCCTCGCCTACCGCGGCCGCCTCGACGACAGCACGCCGGGCAACGGCAAGCCGCTCACCGGCGCCGACCTCCGCGCGGCGCTCGAAGCCGTGACCGCCAGCCGGCCCGTCCCCGCCGGCGAGCACCCCAGCCTGGGCTGCTCGATCAAGTGGAAGTAACGGCGGGCGCCTACTGGCTCGCAAACAGCGAGCCGCCGCGCTGCAGGGCGGCCCATTGCATCATCCGGGCCGCATCGTCGAAGATGTAGCTGCTCTTGCTGCCGAGCTGAACGAGGATGAAGCTGCGATTCCCGAACGTCGCGCTCGTGATGAGACAGCGGCCGGCGGCGTTGGTGTAACCCGTCTTCATCCCGTCCACCCCCGGAACGCGCCCGAGCAGCTTGTCGGTCGACTCCAGCAGGCGCGTGCGGCCGTCGGTGAACGCAAAGCGGTAATACGGCAGGCGGGTGCGCTCGCGAATCTCCGGCACGCGATACACCCGCATCGCAATGCGGGCCATGTCGCGCGCCGTGGAATACTGCGGCGCGGGAAGGCCGTGGGGATTGAGGAAATGCGTGGAGGTCGCGCCGAGCTCGTAGGCGCGGGCGTTCATCATGCCGGCAAACGCATCCGGGCTGCCCGCCACGTCGCGTGCGAGCGCCGCCGCGGCGTCGTTGCAGCTCTTCACGAGCATGGCCGTAAGCAATTCCCCGCGCGGATACACCTGCCCGGGGCGCACCCCCAGCTTGGTCGGCTCCACGCCGGCATCCGCGGCGGTGATTTGCACGGGATCGGCGAGCGAACCGTGCTCCACCACGAGCAGGGCGGTGAGGATTTTCTGCGTGCTCGCCACGGGGCGCGAGACGTCGGCGTTTTTCTGGAACAGCGTCTGGCCGCTCTGCGCGTCGATCAGGATGGCCGACTGCGCGTAAATGGACGGGGCCTCCAGGGGCCAGACGGGACCGGCGCTCACCGGCACGGTCGCAACGGCCGCCGCCGGACGCGGGGCCGGCGCGGTTGCCGTGCCCGCCGCGGGTCGCTGTTCGGTCTCGATCACGCTGCAGCCGCCCGCCCCGACGGCCAGGACGAGCGCGGAGAAAAGAAGTCGGAAGTTCATCACCGCCCCGCGTTGTAAGGATGCACCTCCGCCGGGCCAATCAAAAACCACCCGCCCGCCCCGCCTCCCGGCGGCGGATTCGCTCGCCCGCCACGCCCGCTTGCGCTTTGCTGGCACGCTCATGGCCTCGCCGGAACCACCGTCGCCCCGCCCCTGGCTGCTCGTCGCGCTCGTGCTCGCCGGGGTGATCCTCATCGCCGTCGCGTTCAGCCTCGACGGCTGGAGTCGCGCGCAGATTCTTGCCGCGCAGGGCCCCGGATGGAAAAAAACCTCCGAGGCCGCGCTCCATGGGGCCATCAGCCGCTACGGCGACTGGCCCTGGCTCATGCTCTTTGGCGCGGCGGGCTGGCTCCTGGCCTGGCGCCTCCGCCGGCGCGACTGGCAGCGCATCCTCATCACCGCCATGGTCGCTTCGACCATCGCCGGTATCCTGGCCAACAGCCTCCGCCTCACCACGGGCCGCACGCGTCCCCGTGAGAGCCCCAAGATCGAGCAGGGCTGGTATGGCCCGTATCACGACGGCAAAATCACGATCGGGAACTCCAAGTTCAACTCGTTCCCCTCCGGCCACACCGCCACGGCAGTCGGCTTCGCGGGCGTGATTCTCCTCGCCCGTCCCCGCGTCGGACTTCTCGCGCTGCTCGGGGCCCTCGCCATCGCGTGGTCGCGCATGGCGCTGGGAGCCCATCACCTTTCCGATGTCGTGGTCGCCAGCCTGTTGGCCTTCGTCACCGCGGCGCTGTGCTGGCGCGCCGCGCGGCGCCACGGCGACCGACTGGAGGCCTGGGTCATCAACCGCATTCGCCGGCGGTGAGTCCCATGGCCGGCCGGCTGGCGCGGTTGCCGGAAAGCCGCGGCTTCTTTCACGGGCTCATCGCGTTTCTGGTGCTCCTGTTCGTCGCGAGCAACCTGCCGTGGCACCTGGACAACTACGACCAGGCCAAGCAGGCCTACGTCGCCCACGAAATCCTCAAGACCGGCGAGCTCTGGTTTCAGCACACCCCGCAGGGCCGCTCCGCCTCCAAGCCGCCGCTCATGGGCTGGATCTCCGCGGCCTTCCAGACGCTGGGGGTGCCGCCCGACTTCGCGTGGCGGCTGCCCTCCCTGCTCGCCGCGCTGGCCGTGCTCGCGCTGCTCGTGCGCGAAGGTTACGCGACGCTCGGGCAGGCCGGCGCAACCCTTGCCGCCGCCGCTTTCGGGCTCAACCTGCTCACCCCGCGCATCGCCACGCTGGTGCGCACCGACATGCTGCTCGGCGGCCTCATCTTCGCGATCGGTTGGATGATCTACCGCAAACTCCGGGCCGCCACGCCGTGGACGACCCGCGAGCGCGGAATCGTCTTCGCGCTGATGACCGCCGCGCTCTTCACCAAGGGCCCCGTCATCTACGCCTTCCTCCTGCCCGGGCTGGTGGCCTTCGCGCTGCTCGAACGCGACGCCGCCACCCGCCGCCTCGTCTGGAGCGGCTGGTGGACCTGGGTGGGACCGCTCGCCCTCTTCCTCGCCTGGGGTGCGACCGGCCTGCTCACCAACGCGGATTTCTACCGCGACGTGGTCGAGCGCGAACTCCTCTCCCGTTTTCAGGAGGGAGTCCGCGACGACGAACGCCCGCAGCCGGTCTGGTTTTATTTCCCGCACCTGCTGCACAAGTTCGCGCCGTGGAGCCTCGCCCTGCCGGCGCTTGCGCTCGCCGTGCCCGCCGTGCGCCGCGGCCTCTGGGCGAAACCCCAAACCCGCTGGCTCATCCTCTGGGCCCTCGGCGGACTGCTGCTGATGACCTTTGTGCCGGCCAAGCGCGTGGATCGGATTTACCCCATCGTGCCTCCGCTCTGTCTGCTCTTCGTCGAAGCTGCGACCCTCGTCTGGGCCGAACGGCGGTGGCGGGCCGCCGCGGGCGGAGCGGTCCTCGCGGCGCTCGCGTTTGCGGGCGGTTATTTTGCCGGCCTAGTCCCGCTGAGCATTCAGGAACGGACCCCGGCCCTCGTGGAATTCGCGGCGCGCGCGCGGGAAATCGCCCGGGAGCACGACATCGCGACCATCACCCTGCCCCGCGCCCGCGACGAAGGCCTGCTGCTTTACCTCGACGTCCCGCGCTTCGCGGACCGCGGCGACGCCTTCGCCGCATGGAAGCGCGGGGACCGCATGGCCCTCGTGCTCTCCGAGCGCAACGCGGCGAATTTCCACGCTGCGGTCGGCCCGGTGCCGCCCGCCCTCGACTCGGGCGAGCTGCGCGGCAAAAACGAACGCCGCTACCTGCTTTTCGTGCGGTAGCCCCGCGGGCCTTACCCGGCGGCGATTTCGTCCACGATGGCGGCAAAGGCCGCGCGCCGGTCGGGCGCGGCGAGAATCGGCCGGCCAATCACGAGGTAATCCGCCCCGGCGGCGACGGCCGCCGCGGGCGTGAGCACGCGTTTTTGATCGCCAAGATCCGCGCCGGCCGGGCGCACGCCGGGCGTCACGATTTTGACGGAAGGGCCGACGGCCGCGCGCACCGCGGCGATTTCCAGCGGACTGCACACGATGCCGCCGATGCCATTTTTCGCCCCCACGGCGGCGAGCTGCGGCACCCAGGCCGCCGGCTCATGCGGGATGCCCACCGCGGCAAGCGTCTCCGCCGTGCTGCTCGTGAGCACCGTCACGCCCAGCACGCAGAGCCCGGGCGCGGCGGCGACGGCGCCGCGGATCATTTCCGGCCCGCCGCAGAGGTGGATCGTGAGCATATCCACGCCGAGCGCGGCGGCGGATTTCACGCCGTAGGCGACGGTATTGGGAATGTCGTGAAACTTGAGGTCGAGAAACACGCGAAAGCCTCGCTCGCGGGCCTCGGCGACGATGGCCGGCCCCTCGCTCGTGAAGAGCTGCATGCCGATCTTGCACCAGACGGCGGCCCCGGCGAGATCGTCCAGGACGCGGGCGGCCTCGGTGCGGTTGGGGACGTCGAGGGCAACGATGATTTTTTCTTTATCGGCGGTCGGCATGGGCGGAGGATGCGCGCCCGATGAAGCTGCGCGCCCCCGCGAAAGTCAACCTTTCGCTCCGTATCCTCGGCCGCCGGCCGGATGGTTTTCATGAGCTGGAATCGCTCATGCTGCCGGTCTCGCTGGCCGATGAAATCACGGTGCGCACGGGCATCGGCCAGGGCGTGAGCGTGCGCTGCGACGACCCCTCGCTGCCGCAGGACGACTCGAACCTCGCCGCGGTGGCGGCGCGGCAGTTCCACGCCCACACGGGCATCCGGTTCACCGCGCGCATCGAGATCAAAAAACACATCCCCTCCGGTGCCGGCCTGGGCGGCGGCAGCAGCGACGCCGCGGCCGTGCTGGTGGCGCTTGATTCGCTGTTCGAGACGGCCCTCGGCGCCACCGAGCTTGAGCGCATTGCCGCGAACATCGGTTCGGACGTGCCGTTCTTCATCCGGCGCGTGCTGGCGTGGTCCCGCGGGCGCGGCGAGCGGATCGAGCCCTGCGCGCCGCCGGCCGGTGCGCATCCGCTTTCGCTCGCGCTGTTCAAGCCGCCGTTCGGCGTGGAAACGCCGTGGGCCTACCGGCATTGGGCGGCCTCCTCGGAGCTTCCGGGGGTGAATTACGCCGCGCAGCGGTGGGGCGGCTGGGAGTTTGTGAACGACCTCGAACGCCCGGTGTTCGCGAAATTCACGCTGCTGCCGGTGATGAAATCGTGGCTGCGCGCGCAGCCGGAGTGCCGGGCGGCGCTGATGTCCGGCTCGGGCTCGACGATGTTTGCGGCGTGCGAAACGCCAGCGGAGGCGGAAGCGCTCACCGCGCGGGCGCGGGAGTATCTCGGCGCGTCGCTGTGGACGGCGGTCGCCGAGGGCCTACTCTAGCGGACGGCCGATGAGGGCCTCGAACTGCGCATACTGCGCCTTCGTGAGTCGCTCGAGCATGTCGTCGCTCTGGTCGTAGCGCAGGTCGCTGAGCTCGCGGATGCGGGCGTTGTGGCTGATTTCACCCTGCTCGTAGGCCTTGTTCACCGCGGAAATCTCGCGCTGGTAGTGCGCCCAGACGGCGGCGAGCTTTTGCTTCTGCTTCGCGGTGAGCGCAAGCTGCTGCTGGATTTCGGGATCGAGCAGGGCGTAGGCGCCGAGGAACTGGCGCTCGATCTTTTTGAAGGCGGCGGCCTGCTCGGGGTTGAGCACGGCGAGGGCGCGGCGGTTCGAGCGCTCGGTGAGGACCTCAAGCTGGCGCTGCGCGGCGGCCTTCTGCGCGGGGTCGGCGGCGGCCTTGGCGACGATGTTGCGGGCCCCGTCGCGGTAGTCGGAGCGGATGTCGTTGAGGACGGCGCGCTGGAGCGAGCTAAGCCCGAGTTCCTTCCGCACCCGGTCGAGACCGAGGAGGATCGCGACGGAGCCGGGCGGCTTGGTCGGGAGCGCGGCCACGGGGGCCGAAGCGGCAACGGCGGCGAACGGCGCGGCCAGCGAGCCGAGGAGCAGAAGGGCGAGGAGTCGGGCGAGCATGGCGGGAGCCGCGGGCGGCAGGTTAGGCCGCGAGTTCGGCGGCGATGATTTTTTCGAGGTGAACGATGTCGGCCCCGAATTTCCGGATGCCGTCGGCGAGTTTGTCGGTGGCCATGGCCTCTTCGTTGAGGAGCCAGCGGAAGGTCTTTTCGTCCACGGCGATGCGCTCGATGGAGGACTGCTTGGCCTTCTCGGGGTCAAGCTTGCGCTCAAGGACGCCGGTGGTGTCGGCGAGCTTCTGGAGCAGGTCGGGGCTGATGGTGAGGAGGTCGCAGCCGGCGAGCTCGGTGATTTCGCCGAGGTTGCGGAAGCTGGCGCCCATCACCTGGGTCTCGTAGCCGAATTTTTTGTAGTATTCGTAGATGCGGCCGACGGACTGCACGCCGGGATCCTCGGCGCCGACGTATTCCTTGCCGGTGGTGGCCTTGTAGTAGTCGTAGATGCGGCCAACGAAGGGCGAGATAAGGCGCACGCCGGCATCGGCGCAGGCGATGGCCTGGGCGAGGGAGAACATGAGCGTGAGGTTGCAGTGGATGCCCTCTTTTTCGAGGACTTCGGCGGCCTTGGCGCCCTCCCAGGTGGCGGCGATTTTGATGAGGACGCGCTCGCGGGCGATGCCGCTCTTTTCGTAGAGGCCGATGAGGTAGCGGGCCTTCTCGATGGTGGCGGGGGTGTCGAAGGAGAGGCGGGCGTCGACTTCGGTCGAGACGCGGCCGGGGACGATCTGGAGGATTTCGCGCCCGAAGAGGATGAGGAGATCGTCGATGATCTTCTTCTCGAGGGCACCGGCGGCGAGGGCGGAGCCGCGGTTGTCGGCGATGGCCTTGGCGAGCAGCGGCTTGTATTCGTCGAGCTGGACGGCCTTGAAGATCAGCGTCGGATTCGTCGTCGCGTCCTGCGGGGCGTATTTTTTGATCGAGGCGAAATCACCGGTGTCGGCGACGACGGTGGTGAACTGCTTGAGCTGGTCGAGAAGGTTGGTGGCGCTCATGGGAAAATTCGGGATTGGAGGTCGAAAACTACACGGCGGGGCGGCTTCCGCCAATCATTCTTCGCCCCGCGCGGGGCGCGGGGGCCGCGGTGGGGGGTGAATCAGAGTTTGCGGTCTTCCTTCGAGCTGCGGACGTGGATGGTCTTTTTCGAAAGATCGTGGACGGCGCGGATGTAGCGGACGGTTTTGCTGCGGGCCCGCATGAGGATGGAGTGGGTGATGGCGGTCTGGCCGACGAGTTTGACGCCCGGGAGAAGAGCGCTGTCGCTGATGCCGGTGGCGCAAAAGATCGAGCTGTCGCCGGCGACGAGGTCGTCGGTGGTGTAGATGCGGGCGAGGTCGGCCTCGGAGTTCGTCTTGAGGAGCTCGGCGCGTTCCTCCTCGTCGCGGGGCCACATGCGGAGCTGGATTTCACCGCCGAGGGCCTTGAGGGCGGAGGCGGTGAGAATGCCCTCGGGCGCGCCGCCGATGCCGATGTAGAGGTCCACGCCGGAATCGTGAAGCGAGGGGGCGACGGCGGCGGCGATGTCGCCGTCGGCAATGAGCCGGAGGGAGGCGCCCTGCTTGCGGACGACGTCGAGGTATTTCTGGTTGCGCGGGCGGTCAAGCATCACGATGACGAGCTCGCTGATGCGCTTACGGAGGGCGGTAGCGGCGACGACGAGGGTTTTTTCAAACGGGTCGTCGAGGGTGATGGCGGGCACGCGTTCGCGGTGAATTTCGTGGGCGAGTTGGGGGCCGTAGGCGATTTTTTCGACGTAGAAGCTCGGGATGTTCCGCATGACGTGGCCGTTGTCGTCGTCGACGTGGGCGGCGGACATGACGGAGATCGAGTTGGGCAGGCCCTTGGCGATGTTGCTGGTGCCGTCGATGGGATCGAGGGCGATGTCGAAGCGCGGGGAGCGTTCGGCCCAGGTGCCGAGCTTGTCGCCGAGGAAGATGCCGGGGGCGTTGTCCTTGATGCCTTCGCCGATGACGACTTCGCCGCGGATGTCGACGAGGTCAAAGACGCCGTAGATCGCGTCGCAGGCGGCGGCATCGGCGAGTTCCTTCTCGCCGCGGCCCATCCAGTGGATCGAGTTGAGGGCGGCGTTTTCGGTGGCGCGGACGAATTCGAACTCGATGTTGCGTTCGACGTCTCCGAGGGATTGGCGGCGGTTTTCCATGGGGGATTTTGGTCTCGATGCTTAACTTTCGTGCGCGAGGCACGCGGCGATGAAGCCTTTGAACAGGGGATGGGGGAGGTTCGGCTTGGACTGAAATTCGGGGTGGAACTGACAGGCCAGGAACCAAGGATGATTCTGCAACTCGATGAGTTCGACAAGCTTCCCGTCGGGGGAGGTGCCGGAAATCACAAAGCCGCGCTTCTCCATTTGCTCGCGGTAGTCCTGGTTGAATTCATAGCGGTGGCGGTGGCGCTCGGAGATTTCGGCGCGGCCGTAGACCTGGTGGGCGAGGGTGTTTTTGCCGAGGGTGGTCGGGCAGGTGCCCAGGCGCATGGAGGCTCCCTTTTCGGTCACATCCTTCTGCTCCTCGAGGATGCAGATGACGGGGTGTTTCGTGGCGGGGTCGAACTCGGTGCTGTTCGCGTCCTCGAGCCCGACGACGTGGCGGGCAAACTCAATGGTCGCGATCTGCATGCCGAGGCAGAGACCGAGATAGGGCGTGCGCGATTCGCGCGCAAAGCGGGCGGCCTCGATCTTGCCCTCGATGCCGCGGTCGCCGAAGCCGCCCGGCACGAGCACACCGGCCACGCCGCGCAGATATTTGTCGGCACCCTCGTTTTCGAGATCCTCGGCGTCGACGAGCACGAGGTCGATGCCGCAATCGTGCGCTGCGCCGGCGTGGGTGAGCGATTCGTAGATGGATTTGTAGGCGTCCTGGAGCTCGATGTATTTGCCGACGACGGCGACGCGCACGCGCTTCTTGGGGTTCACGACGCGCTCGACGTATTTCGTCCAGCTCGTCATGTCGGGCTCGGGCGTCTGGAGGCCGAGGTAGCGGCAGACGATGGTATCGAGGCCCTCCTCCTGGAACATGAGGGGCGCCTCGTAGATCGTGTTTTCCACGTCGCGGCCCTCGATCACGGCCTCGACGGGCACGTTGCAGTAGAGCGAGAGTTTCTGGCGCACGTCGTCGCTGAGCGGGAGTTCGGTGCGGCAGATGAGCACCTGGGGCTGGAGGCCGATCTCGCGGAGCTTGGCGACGCTTTGCTGGGTCGGCTTGGTCTTGAGCTCGCCGGCGGCCTTGATGAAGGGGACGAGCGTGACGTGCATGAGCATCGTGTTGCCCAGGCCGGCTTCGAGGATGAACTGGCGGATCGCCTCAAGGTAGGGCAGGCCTTCGATGTCGCCGGTGGTGCCGCCGATTTCGGTGATGCAGATGTCGGCGTTGGACTGGTGGCCGATTTCGCGGATGCGGGCCTTGATTTCGTCGGTGACGTGCGGGATGACCTGAACGGTCTTGCCGAGGTAGTCGCCGCGGCGCTCCTTCGCGAGCACGGTCTCGTAGATTTGGCCGCTGGTAACGTTGTTGGCGCGGGTGAGGATGGTGTTGGTAAAACGCTCGTAGTGGCCGAGGTCGAGGTCGGTCTCGGCGCCGTCGGAGAGCACGTAAACCTCGCCGTGCTGGTAGGGGCTCATCGTGCCGGGATCGACGTTGAGGTAGGGGTCGAGTTTTTGGAGGACAACCTTCAACCCGCGATGCTCGAGCAGGGTTCCGAGCGAGGCGGCCGCGAGCCCCTTTCCGAGGGAACTCACCACGCCGCCAGTGACAAAAATGTGCTTCATGCGCGGCGATGATAGAGGGGGCTCGCGGAAAATCCAGCGCGGCCACGAGTTTCCCGAGGCATGGTGGCGGGATTGATTCCGCCAGACCGGGTCGCGGCCGCAAATCCGCCTTCCCCCGGGCTTCCCCCCACGGGCGGGAATTACAGCTCCTCGGGGGCGTTGAGCAGTTCCTCGACGCGGCGGAGGAGACGGCCGGCGGCGCCGCCGTCGAGCACGCGATGGTCGAAGCTGAGGGTGAACATTGCCTCGGTCACGGGGAGAAATTCCTTCCGCTCGGCGTTCCAGCGCGGGACGATCTCGCCCGCGCCCATGCCGAGGAGCACGGTCTGTTCGGGGAGCGGAATCGGGGTCGCCAGCGTGAGACCGAAGGTGCCGTAGTTTGTGATCGTGGCAATGGAGCCCCCGGTATCCCCGGCCGGCAAACGGCGGGCGCGGGCCAGCTCGACGAGGCGGTTGTAGCGTTCGACGAGGTCGTTGAGCGGGGTCTGGTCGGCGTTGCGGATGACGGGGACGAGCACGCCATCCGGAGCCTCGACGGCAAAACCGATGTCGATGGAGCGGGGGTGGACGATCTTTTCGCCGACGAGACGACCGGCGGGCGCGCTGTTTTCACCAAGGGCGAGGGCGAGGGCGCGGAGGGCGTAGAGCGCGGGGCCGGGCTTGGCGGCGTGGGTGCGGCGGTGGGCGAGCAGGCGGTCGAGGGGGATCGGCTTGCCCACGGTGGCGAGGGGACGCGTCCAGCTGCGGCGCATGGCGTCGGCCACGGCGACGCGCATGCTGGAGGCGGGCGTGATGCGGTTGCGCTCAAGGTCCTCGAGGAAGCGCTCGAGGTCGTCAATGGTCACGCGGCCGCCCGCGCCGCTGCCGGCGATGCCAGCCAGATCCGCGGAATGCATGCCGAGGTCGGCCATGCGGGCCTTCATGCGCGGCGAGAGGTAGCTGGCCCCGCCGACGTGCGCGGGCACGGGCAGGCCCCGCACGGTGGGCTCGACGCCGCGCGAGGGCTCCGGGGGGGCCTTGGGCGCGCGGGGCGCGGAGGATTTCACGGGCTCGGGTTCGAGATCGAGACCGAGGCGGGCCGCCTCGTCGGGCAGGACCTCGATGTAGCCAAGGATCGCGCCGACCGGGTAGCTCTTGTCCACCTCGGCGGTGATTTCGGCGATGGTGCCGTTGGCCGGGGCAGTGACGCCCATGACGGCCTTGTTGGTTTCGACTTCGAGAATGTCGACGTCGGCTTCAACCGCCTCGCCCGGTTGGGCGACAAGCCGGACGAGCGTGGCCTCGGCGATCGATTCACCGAGCTGCGGCATGATGATGGGGACTTTGATCGGGGCCTGGAACATGGCGGCTTAGATTTCGAGGAGTTGGCGGGCGGAGGCGGCCACGGCCGAGGCGGTCGGGCGGTGAGTTCCCCAGAGCGCGGGGTGATAGGGAACGGGCGTGTCCTTGGCGTTCAGGCGCATGGGCGGGGCGTCGAGCAGGCCGAAGCCCTCCGCGGTGACGCGGGCGATGACTTCGGCGCAGACGCCGCCCCAGGGCCAGGCCTCGCCCACGCAGAGGAGCCGGCCGGTGCGGGCCACCGAGGCGAGCACGGTGTCGGTATCAAGCGGTTTGATCGAGCGGAGGTCGACGACCTCGATCTCAAAGCCGTCGGCGGCGATTTCTTCGGCGGCGGCGAGGGATTCATGCACCATGGCGCCGTAGGTGACGATGGTGAGATCCCGGCCCGGGCGGGCGATGCGGGCCTTGCCAATCGGCTGGGCCTCGGCGGGCAGGCTCTCGGCCTTGAGGTGGTAATAGAGGAACTTGTGCTCGCAGAAGATGACGGGATCCTCGATGGCGATGGCCTCGAGCAGCATGCTGTAGGCGTCCTCGACGGTCGCGGGGGTCAGCACAACCAACCCGGGATAGTGGGCGTAGATCGCCTCCATGCTCTGGCTGTGGAACGGACCGCTGCCCGCCGTGCCACCGGAGGGCAGGCGCACCACTATTGGACAGGACACGCCGGTGCGGTAGTAGAGGGTGGCGGCCTGGTTGACGATCTGGTTGAAGCCGACGGTTGAAAAGTCGGCGAACTGCATTTCCACAATCGGCCGCGCGCCCTCGATGGCGGCGCCGATGGCCATGCCGACGATGGCGTCCTCGCTGATCGGCGAGTCGATCACCCGGCCGGGAAATTCCTTGGCGAGATTTTTCGTGGCCTTGAACGCACCGCCAAAGGTGCCGACGTCCTGCCCGTAGATGAACACGCGGGGGTCGTCGGCGAGGGCCTTCGCCTGGGCTTCGCGGATGGCTTCGAGATATGTGATGCTCATGCGAAGTGGTCCTCGAGTTCGCGGGTCGAAAGCGCGCTCCAGTCCTCGTCGGCGGGGTCGGGCTCGGGCTCGCGCATCACGCGGCCGGCGGTGGCATCCACCTCGGTTTCAAGCTCCTCGCGCCAGTTGGCGAGCTGCTCGGCGCTGGCCCAGCCCTGCTGGATGATGTACGCGCCCGCGAGTTCAATGCAGTCCTGCCCCACGGGTTTGCGGCGCAGCGTGGGGTCGACGTAGCTGGCGTCGTCGTGTTCGCCGTGCCCGACGAGACGAAGCAGGTCGCCAACGATGAGCTGGGGGCCACCCCCGGCGCGGGCCGCGGTGATCGCGACCCCGATCACGCGGAGGCAGTCCGCGAGGCTGGTGCCGTCCACCTTGTGGCCGGTCACGCCGTAGCCGATGGCTTTGTCGAGGAGGTCGGCGCAGGCAAACTGGCGGGAGTTCGGCGTGGAGTAGGCGTATTGGTTGTTCGCCACGACGACCACGAGGGGAAGTTTTTCCACGGCTGCGGCGTTGAGCCCCTCGTGAAAGGCCCCCGTCGAAGTGCCGCCATCGCCGATGCAGGTCGCGCCGACCACCCCGCTCTGGCCCTGGAGGCGACGAGCCAGCAGGCCGCCGGTGACGACCGGGATCATCGCCCCAAGGTGGCTGATCATCGCGTAATAGCCCTCGCGCGGGCGGCCGCGGTGGATGTTGCCATCGCGACCCCGCATCGAGCCGAGCGAGGAGCCGAGATAGGTGCGGAGCGTGTCGAGAATCGTGTCGCCAAAGGCCATGCGCCCGGCCTGGTCGCGGATGAGCGGGGCAAAAATGTCGCCGGGCCGGAGGTTCTGGCCGACCGCGACGCTGAGCGCCTCCTGGCCGCGGCCAAGGAAGACGCCGCCCTTGATCTTGCCGCCGCGATAGAGCGCCGCGAGTTTTTCCTCCAGCACCCGCGCGGCGAGCATCGTGCGGTAGGCTTTGACAATTTCGCGACCTTGATCTCGTTCCGCGCCGGGGCGCGACTTCACGACTTCAGACATTGGCCGTCGAAACTAGGGAGAAAGCGGGCGGGCTGCAAACGAAGACTTTACCACCGAAGCATCCCGGGCGGGTTTTCGCCCGCGCGGGTCACATGCTGGGGATCGCCCGCAGGATCATGAAGACAATGATCGCGAGGATGACGACCGAGACGACAAACTGGAGCTTGGCCATGTTGCGCTCGGACTTGCGAGCCCGCGGGCGGGACGGCGCCGCCGCGGTGCCGCGGAACTTGTCGTGCGGCCCGCCGAAGGTTTTCTGGCCGGCGCGCGGGTTGCTCTTGAACTCAATGCGGATCGGCTCGCGCTGCTTTTTCTTGAGCTGCTCGAGGCGGCGCGGGGCCTCCTCGATGAGGCGGCGGGCGCGCTCCTGCTGGCGGATGAGCTCGGCCTGCTGCTCGAGGAGGCGTTTGTGCTCCAGGTTGAGCGGGTCATCCCCGCCTTTCGCGCGGTTGGAGGAGGGCTTGCGGGGGGGCATGGCTTATTTCGCGCTGAGCGACCAGATCCAGACCAGGAGCGCGAGCACGCTCACGACGAGGAGCGGGAAGGTGAAGGCAAACCCGGCCTTGAGCCAGTAGAAGAAGCCCTTGTCGCCGGCGTCGTATTCCTCGTATTCGGCGCCGAGCGCGGAGTCGACGCGGGGATCTTCCACCGGGTCGAGGGCGAGCTTCGGCTGCGAGCGCTGGTATTCCGTGCGGGCGTCGTCGAGCACGCTGAGCGCCTTGCTTAGTTCCTTGGAAAGATCGAGGCCGGCCCAGGCCTTCGGGTTGATGCCCTCAAGCGAGCGCTGGTGGGCGTCGAAGGCCTCGTGGATCGTGTGAAGCTGGTCGAGGCGCTTCTCGGCGTCCTGCGTCTCGCGCTGGATGACGACCGCGGCGCGCGTGAACTTGTCGAGCAAGTCG
The DNA here is from genome assembly GCA_027488755.1 of Verrucomicrobiaceae bacterium. Lineage (GTDB taxonomy): Bacteria > Verrucomicrobiota > Verrucomicrobiia > Chthoniobacterales > JAATET01 > JAATET01. The sequence continues at coordinate 20,723 of JAIYAZ010000167.1, forward strand.
GCCTTGCCGGTCTCGAACTCATCCTGCTTGCGGCTTAATTCCTCTAGGCGCTGCTTGTCGCGCTCGATCTGCTCGGAGCGGCGGCGGAGATCCTCGAGCTCGGTCTTGGCCCGCTGCACCTGTTCCTGCAACTCCTGCGAAGAGGGCTCGTCGTCATCAAAATCCAATACGTCTTTGCTGCGGTCGGGCATGAGCGTGTTTTAAGAAAGCAGAAAATTTGAAAAGCAGAAATGCGGAAATTGGATTTCCGCGTCTATCCCGTTGGCGATCACCGCCCGGGCATCATTTCGAGCAGGTAGCCCTTGAGGTAAAACGTCTCGGGGAGGTGGAGAACAATCGGGTGGTCGGGGGCCTGGCGGTATTCGTCGATGACGCGGGCGGAGCGGCGGGCGTCAAACAGGGCGCCGGCGGCCATTTCGAGAAACGTGGCCGAGTCGATGTGGTGGGAGCAGGAAAAGGTCGCCAGCAGCCCCCCCGGCTCGAGCAGCGCGGCGGCGCGCACGTGCAGGTCGTGGTAGCCGCGGAGGGCGTCGTGAATCTTGCCCTTGGTCTTCGTGAACGAGGGCGGATCGAGAATGATGAGGTCGTATTTCTCCCCGGCGCGCTCGGCCCGGCGGAGGTAATCGGCGACGTCGGCGCGTTCGCAGCGCACGGGCAGGGCGTTGCGGGTCGCATTCGCGCTGAGGCGCTCGTGGCTCTCGGCACCGGATTCCACGGCCACGACCGCCGCCGCGCCCGCACGGGCGCAGGCCAGGGCAAACCCGCCCTGGTTGGAAAAGCAGTCGAGCACGCGGCGGCCGGGGGCGTGGCGGGCCACCGCGGCGTAGTTGGCAACCTGGTCGAGGTAGAAGCCGGTCTTCTGCCCGGCGAGCAGGTCGATCTCAAAGGTCACGCCGCCGATCTCGATGCTTTGCACCCCGGCGGGATCCCCTAAAAGCACGCTCGTCGCGGGTTCCAGCCCCTCGGCGGCGCGGACCGGCGCGTCGTTACGCTCGATGACGCCGCGGAGGCCGAGCGTTTCGGCCAGGGCGGCGGCGATGTCGGCCTTGTGGCGGTCCATGGCGAGCGTGAGCGTCTGGAGCACGGCCACGTCGCCGTATTGGTCGGCGATCACGCCCGGCAACCCATCGCTTTCGCTCCAGACCACGCGGCGCAAGTCGCGGCGACACCCGGCACGGTCGCGCACCTCGGAGGCCTGGGCGATGCGGCGGCGGAAAAAATCGGGATCGAGATCCTGCCGGCGGCGGGAGATGCGGCGGGCGATGATCTTGGACTTCGAGTTGTAGATCGCGGTGCCGAGCAGGCGGTCGCGGCCGTCCTTGAGCGAGATCACGTCGCCGTCCTGCGGGGAGCCAAAAACCTTCAGAACCTCCGTGCCGTAAACCCAGTCGTGGCCATGCAGAATGCCGGCGCGCGGACGAACGATGATGCCTCCCATCCCGCCACGCTACCGAAGCGGGCCGCCTCGCGGCGAGTGGGAACCTCCCGCCGCCTCGGCCCGGGAGCTTCGCCGGCCCGGCCTCAGGCCTCGCCGGAGGCCGCTTCGGGGCAAAGCCGGGGCGCGGGCGCGGCGATCGGGGCGGCCGCCGGCGGCTCGGGATATTCGAAGATTTTTCCCTCGTAATTGCGGATCACGACCTTTTCCTGATCGTGGTAGAGCACGTAGCCGGGGTTCAGCGGCACCTTGCCGCCGCCGCCCGGGGCATCGATGACGAACTGCGGAATTGAATACCCCGTGGTGTGTCCGCGCAGCCCTTCGATGATCTCGATGCCCTTGGCGACCGAGGCGCGCAGATGCGCGGAGCCGCGGATGAGGTCGCACTGGTAGAGGTAATAGGGCCGCACGCGGCTCATCAGGAGCTTGTGCACGAGGGTCTTCATCGTGTCGACGGAGTCGTTGACCCCGGCGAGGAGCACGCTCTGATTCCCGAGCGGAATGCCGTGGTCAGCCAGGCGCCAAAGCGCCTCCTTCACCTCCGTCGTAAGTTCGCGCGGATGATTCACGTGCACGCTCATCCAGAGCGGATGAAACTGCTGCAACATCCGGCAGAACTCGGGCGTGATGCGCTGCGGAAGAAAGATCGGCACGCGGGAACCGATGCGGAGAAACTCAATGTGAGGAATGGACCGCAGGCGCCGCAGAATCTGCTCGAGCTTCCCGTCGGAGAGCAGGAGCGCGTCGCCGCCGGAGAGCAGCACGTCGCGGACTTCGGTGTGGCTTTCGAGGTAGCGGAACGCCTCCTCAAAATCCGTGTGAAGCTCCTGCTCGCCGACGCCGCTGACGACGCGCGCCCGCGTGCAGTAGCGGCAGTAGCTGGCGCAGCGGTCGGTCACGAGGAAGAGCACGCGGTCCGGGTAGCGATGCACGAGGCCCGGCACGGGCATGTGGCTGTCCTCGCCGCAGGGGTCGGCCATTTCCCACGGGGCCACGCTGGCTTCCTCCATGCGGGGGATCACCTGCCGGCGGATCGGGCAGTCGGGATCATTCGGATCGATGAGGTTGAAAAAATGGGGCGTGACCGCGAAGGCGAGCTTGTTGCCCGAGAGGATCACGCCGGCCCGCTCCTCGCGGGAAAGACGGATGCGGGATTCGAGGCCTTCGAGGGTGGTGACACGGTTGCGGAGCTGCCACTTCCAGTCATTCCACTGCTCGGGCGGAACCTCCGGCCAATGTCCGGGGGCGTGCGAGCGAAACGCCTTTTCGCCGGGATCTGCGCTTGCGTTCATTGAGAATATTGCCGCCAACGGTAGGCAGCCCCGCCCCGTTGTCAACGGCGCATGGTTCGATGACGGTCGAATTAGACCGGGTCTTCCCCGGCGGGTCCCGGGCAAATTTTGTCGCGGGGGAAAGCGGGCGCTCTTGCGGGGGCGGGGCAATTTTGCGAGCCTGCGCGCCGAATGAGAGCCGTGCTGCCCGGGGGATTTTTGGTCGTGATTGAAGGCGTGGACGGCACCGGCAAGACGACGGTTTCCTCGATGCTCGCCCAATTCTGCGGCGAGCGGGGTCTGCTGTGCGCCTACTCGAAGGAACCCACCGGCATCGGCGCGGGCCGGCAATTGCGGGAATCCGCCCGCACCGGCCGCGTGAGCGTCGCGGAGGAGTGCGCGCTGTTCCTGCGCGACCGCACCGAGCACGCCGAGCGCACGATCCGCCCGACGCTGGCGGCCGGCGGCGTGGTGATTCTGGATCGGTATTACTGGAGCACGGCGGCCTACCAGGGCGCGCGGGGCGTGGATCCCGCGGCGATCGTGGCGGAGAATGAGGCGCATGTGCCGCGGCCGGATCTGGTGATCCTGCTCGACGCGAGCGCGTCCTCGGGTCTGGCCCGGGTGCGCGGGCGGGGCGACGAGCCCGATGAGTTCGAGAAGGCGGGCGCCCTTGAGCGGGCGGCGGCGATTTTTCGCTCGCTGCAGGAGACGCACCCCGACGATTCGGTGCGCATCGATGCGGGCGGCGACCTTCGCTCCGTGCAGCGGGCGGCGCTGGCGGAGTTCACGACGCGCCTGGCGGCGGCGGTCACCGCCCGGGGCGGGGATGCGGCGGTGGCGGAGTTGCTGTCCGCCTGAGTGGGCGGGTTACTTTCCCTGCTCGAGGGCGGTGCGGCGCGCGTCGCGGCGGCGGCGGGCTTCGGCGAGGAATTCCTCCTGCGCGTTGAACGGCGGTTCCCCGGTCTTGCGCGGCAGGTAGGTGCCGTCGGGCAGCATGGTGCGGGCCTTGACGTTGTCGCGCCAGAACCAGTCGATGATTTCCTCGACGTGCTGCTTCATGCCGGGCGAAACGACGGGAAAGACCGTCTCGACGCGGCGGAAGAGATTGCGCGGCATCCAGTCGGCGCTGCCGAGGTAAATCTGCGGATCGCCGCCATTCTCAAACCGGAAGATGCGGCTGTGTTCGAGGAAGCGCCCGACGATGCTGCGCACCTCAATGTTTTCGCTCACCCCGCGCACGCCGGGGCGCAGGGCACACATGCCGCGAACGAGCAGGCGGACGTTCACCCCGGCGGTCGAGGCCCGGTAGAGCGACTCAATGATGCCCTCGTCGAGCAGGGCGTTCATCTTGGCAAAGATGCCCGCCGGCCGGCCCGCGAGCGCGTGCCGGGTCTCCTGGTCGATGAGCGCCATGAAGCGGGCATGTAGCTCAAACGGCGCGACCAGCAGCTCGCGCATGCCGGTGAATTTCGAGACGCCGGTGAGCAGATTGAACAGCTCGGCGAGGTCGCTGGTGACCTCGTCGCGGCAGGTGAAGATGCCGATGTCGGTGTAAATGCGCGCCGTGGAGGGGTGGTAGTTGCCGGTGCCGAGGTGCGCGTAGCGGCGGATGCCGTCGCCCTCGCTGCGGACCACGAGCGAGGCCTTCGCGTGGGTTTTAAGGCCGGTCACGCCGTAGACAACGTCCACGCCGGCTTCGCGCATGGCGCGGGCCCACTTGATGTTGGCCGCCTCGTCGAAGCGGGCCTTGAGCTCGATGACGACGGTGACCTGTTTGCCGTTGCGCGCGGCTTCAATGAGGGACTCGACGATCGGTGAGTCCGAGCTGGTGCGGTAGAGCGTCTGCTTGATGGCGAGGACGTGGGGGTCCTCCGCCGCGAGGGCCAGAAAATCGACGACGGTCTGGAAGTTGTCGTAGGGGTGGTGGAGGAGGATGTCGCCCTTGCGAATGTGGAAGAAGATATCGCTCTCCTCGTCGAGGGAGACCACCGTGTTCGGCGTGAAGCGTTTGTAGCGCAGCTCGGGCCGCGCGATTTGCAGCGCGAGCGGCATGAGCCGGGTGAGGTTCAGCGGGCCGTTGATGCGGAAGACGTCCTCCTCCTGGAGGTTGAACAACTCGAGGAGCCGGCGCACGACCCGCGGCGGGCATTTGTGCTCGACCTCGAGGCGCACGGCCGCGCCGCGGTTCACCCGGCGCAACTCCGCCTCGATGGCGTGCAGAAGGTTCTGCACCTCCTCCTCGTCGAAGTAGAGGTTGCTGTTGCGCGTGACGCGGAAGAGGTGGGCGCCCTTGACGGTCACCCCGTTAAAAAGCCGCCCGACGTGCCGCTGGATAAGGCCGCCGAGGAACGTGTAGTCCTCATGCCCCTCGGCCGGATTCGCAAAGGGAACGACGCGCGGCAGGATGCGCGGCACCTGCACGACCGCAATGTCCGTTTGCAGCCCCTCGCCCTCGAGCTCCACGATGACGTTGAGGCTCTTGTTGAGCAGCTGCGGAAAGGGATGCACGGGGTCGATCGCCAGCGGCGTGAGAACCGGGTAGACCTGCTTTTCAAAAAACGCGTCGAGGTGCGCGCGCTCGGCCGCCGGCAGGTCATCCTGGGCGTGGAACGTGATGCGCTCCGCCTCGAGGGCCGGTCGCAGATGCTCGCGCCAGCAGCGGTATTGATCCTCGACCAGGCGGCGAACCCGCTCGGAAATGCGCGCAAGCGACTCCGAGGCGGAGAGCCCATCGGGCCCGGTTTCGTGCGTGTGGGTCTGCCGCTGCTGCTTGAGACCCGCGACCCGCACCTCGAAGAATTCATCAAGATTCGAGCTGACAATGCAGAGAAACTTCAGCCGCTCGAGCACCGGATTCGACGCGTCAAAGGCCTGGTCCAGCACGCGCTGGTTGAATTCCAGCCAGCTCGCCTCGCGGTTGTTGAAGTGCTTGGGGTCTCGAAAATCAGTTACGGCGGCCATCTTCCATTTTTTCCCTCTCCACCCGGCCAAAACCGCGGTCGTCGCCGTTTGGGGGAGGGCGGAGAAATCGAAATTAGTCGAGGCCGCCGAGGCCTGCAAACGGATTTCGGATTGCGCCCGACGAATGACTGGAAAACTCTGCGGGAATGATGACCGACCCCGCCCGCGACTTTCTCACGCGTCTGTTGGAAACCCCCTCGCCCTCCGGCTTTGAGGCCGCGGGCCAGCGCGTCTGGGCCGGGCACGTGCGCCCGGTCGCCGACACCTTCGAGAGCGACAGCTACGGAAACGCCTGGGCTACCGTCAACCCCGCGGGCTCGCCGAAGATCCTGCTCTCCGGCCACGCCGACGAGCTCGGCTTCATGGTCGGCTACATCAACGACGACGGCTTTCTCTACTTCAAGGGCATCGGCGGCGTGGACCCCGCGCTCATCCGCGGTCAGCGCGTGATCGTGCACGGCCGGGGCGGCCCCGTGGCCGGCGTCACCGGCCAGCTCGCCATCCACCTCCAGCCGCCCGACGACCGGAAAAAGGTGCCCGAGATTCACGACATGACCATCGACATCGGCGCCCGCTCCCGGGCGGAGGCCGAAGCCGTCGTGGCCGTGGGCGACGCCATCACCTACTCCGCCGGCGTGCTGCCCCTGCTGGGCGACCGCATCGCCGCCCGTGGCTGCGACAACCGCATCGGCACCTGGGCCGCCGGGGAGGCCCTCCGCCGGGTGGCCGCCCGCCGGGACGAACTGCAGGCCTGCGTCGTCGCCGCCTCAATGATTCAGGAGGAAAACGGCCTCTACGGCGCCACCATGGCCGCCTACCGCGTGCGGCCCGACATCGCCCTCGTTGTCGACGTCACCCACGCCACCGATTCCCCGCAGGCCTCCAAACCCAAGCACGGCGACGTGCGACTCGGCGGCGGCCCGGTGATTTCCATCGGCAGCGCGAACCACCCCGTGGTGAACCGCCGCCTGCGCGCCGTGGCGGAAAAGGCCGGCATCCCCGTGCAGACCGAGATCAACCCGCGCTGGACCGGCACCGACGCCGACGCGATTTTCCTCACCCGCGGCGGCATCCCGACCACCTCCATCGGCCTGCCCAACCGCTACATGCACTCGCCGGTGGAGGTCATCGAACTCGCCGACCTCGACGCGCTCGCCGACCTGCTCGCGGCCTTCGTGCTCGACGTCAAAACGGGCGAAGAATTCCGCGTGGAGATCTGATCCCCCCGCTCGCCGCACCTACACCGCGATATCCTCGTTCCAGAGCTCCGGCCGCGCCGCGATGAAGCCGCGCATCAGCTCGATGCACTCCTCATCCTGCAGCACGGTGAGTTCCACGCCCTGCGCGCGCAGCCAATCCTCCGCGCCGAGGAACGTCACGTTCTCCGCGATGACGATTTTCGGAATCTTGTAGAGCAGCGACGTGCCGCTGCACATCGGGCAGGGCGACAGCGTCGTGTAGAGCACGCACTCGCGGTAGACGCTCGCCGGCTGGCGGCCCGCCGCCTTGAACGCGCTCATCTCGCCGTGCAGGAGGGGATCGCCCAGTTGCACGCGCATATTGTGGCCGCGCCCGATGATTTTTCCGCGGTGCACGATCACCGAGCCGATGGGGATTCCCCCCTCGCTCAAGCCCAGCTTCGCTTCGTCGATCGCCGCCTGGAGGAATTCATCGCGCATGCCGGCCAGCGTAGCGGGAATCGTGCCGGACGAAAATCCCTTTGCCTCCCCCGCGCCCCCCGCGGCAACCTGCGCGCCATGCCCAAAAAGCTGTCCGCCGAAATCCGCAACGCCGCGTGGATCGGCGACGCCGTGCTCAGCCTCTTCGCGCGTTCGTGGCTGCTTCGCGAGCATGGCGCCATGGATGGCGAGCGCCTCACCGCCTTCACCTCAAATCACTTTCTCGCCAGCTTCGGCAACCCCACCGAGGTCGAGGCCGCCATCGGCGAAATCTACGCCCGCGACGGCCTCGCCGCCGCCTTCGCGGAAATCGAACAACGCCTCCTCCCCGCGTTCCTCGCCCAGGAAAAACGCCGCGCCCGCCAGCGGCGCTGACCCCGCGCAAGTCCCGCTCGCCATTCGGGCGGTCCGCGCTAGGTTGTCTCCATGCGTCCCTGGCTCCGCCTTTTCGCGCTCGTCCTCCCCGTCGTCACCGCCCTGCCGCTCGCCGCCGCGGAGTTCCGCGCCGCGTGGGTGGCCAGCGTGCACAACATCAATTTCCCGTCGAAGCCCGGCCTCAGCGCCGAGTCGCAGAAGGCGCAGATTCTTCAAATTCTCGACGTAGCCAAGCGTGCGCGCCTGAACGCCCTGCTCGTGCAGGTCCGCCCCGAGGGCGACGCGCTCTACGAATCGGCCATCGAACCGTGGAGCCGCTTCCTCTCGGGCACGCAGGGCGTTTCCCCCGGCTACGATCCGCTTGCCTTCTTCATCGCCGAGGGGCGCAAGCGCGGCATTGGCATTCACGCGTGGATCAATCCCTACCGCGTCGCCACGAACGCCGCCGCCGACCGCAGCTCGAAGAGCCCCGCCAGCCGCCTCGCCGGGAGCGTGCGCCGCGTCGGCCGCCAGCTCTGGATGGACCCCGGTTCCCCCGAGGCGCAGGACTACATTGTGACCGTCGTGCGCGACCTCGTCCGCCGTTACCCCGTCGCCGGCGTGCACCTCGACGATTATTTCTATCCCTACCCGGAAACTTACTCCGGCCCCTTCCCCGACGAGGCCACCTACGCCCGCTACCGCGCCGCCGGCGGCAGCCTCGCCCGGGCCGACTGGCGCCGCCACAGCGTGAATACCCTCGTCCGCAAGCTCCAGGCCGCCGTGCACGGCACGCGTCCCGGCGCGCTCTTCGGCGTGAGCCCGTTCGGCATCTACACGAAAGGCCAGCCCGCTGACGTGAAGGCCGGCCTCGACCAACTTAACGAGCTCTACTCCGACCCCGTCGCCTGGCTCCAGCAGGGCTGGGTCGATTACCTCGCGCCGCAGCTCTACTGGCGCGACGGCGGCCCGCAGAGCTTCACCGCGCTCCTCCGCTGGTGGCGCAACCCCGGCGTGAATCCCCGCGGCATCCCCATCTTTCCGGGCATTGCCATCGAGCGCTTGGGCGGCAAACACGACTGGCCCGCAGGCGAAATCGCCAAACAGCTCGACCTCACCCGCGCCATCGGCCCGCAGCCGAACGGCACCGGGTTCATCCTCTGGGATTTCGCCCCGCTGAAAAAGAACGCCAAGGGCATTCTCCCCGTCGTCGCGGGGAATTAACCGTCACCATCGAAGCGCGCCGGCTCAGTCCTTGAGCGGCGCGGGCGTCGGCGGCGGATTGAGCGGGATCGCGGGCGTCACGCGAAACTGGCCGAGCCGGCGCAGGTAGGCCTGAAGCATCGAGTCGCACTTGGCGGCCAGCGCGGAGTCAATGGCCGTCATTTTCCCGTAAAGCAGCCGATAGTATTCGCGGAGAGCCTGGCGCTTGCCCTCGTCGGTTTTCGCCGCCTCGGCCTGCTCGCGCAGACTGCGGACGGCGGGATCCTTGAGCACCTGAAGCCGGACCTGCTGGTAGCGCACCAGAAGTTTGCGCTCCTTTTCGTATTGGTTCTCCTGCGCGATGGCCGGCGGCGGCGGGGCCTCGGAGCTGGTGGGGTCCACCCCCTCGGGGATGAGCGCGTCAGGGTTTGGCAGGTCGCTCGGGGCCACCGCATCGGCGGGCAGCGGCTCGATGCCCTCGACGGGCGCACCAAGATTCACGTCGCTGGGTTCGGGCAGAATGTCGGCCGAGTCAGCGGGACTCGCGCTGGGGCTGGGCCCCGGCGTCGGCTGGAGCGTGGGTTCATCGGCCGCCGGCGCGGCCGCGGGGCTGGGCGCCGGAGTCGGGCTCGGGGCCGCGGTCGCCGCGGGAGAGGGGCTCGGCGTCGCGGGAGCGGGTGTCGTCGTCGATTCCTGAGCGAGCACGGGCAGCGCGAGCGCGAGGACGGGCGCGGCGATCAGGGAAAACGGACGAATCTTCATGAAGCGCGAGTAAAGCCGCCAGCGGGCGGGACTTGCAAACGAAACAGGTTTGTCTTCTGTTGGCAAGCCGCCACCCGATGCTCCGCCGACCCGGACAGTTTCGCGAAATCCCGCTTCCGCTTTGCCCCGCGGAGGCCGCCGCCGGCCTCGCCCATCGACCGGGATTTGTGTTCCTCGACTCCGCCCTCGAGTCGCGCGGGGCGATCTCCCTCCTCGCCTCGGACCCCGAGATGATTCTCGACGGCGGCCCGGACGACTGGGGCCGGCTCGAGGCCGTGCTGGCCGACCGGCGCGTGGAAACCGGGGATTCCGGCCTGCCCCATGGCGCGGCGCTGGGGTGGTTCGGTTACGACGGGCGCTTTCGCTTTGGCCTGTATCCACACCTGCTCGTCTACATCCACGGCGAGGACCGCTGGCTGGCCTTCGGCGAACCGGAATTACCCGAGCGCGATGCCGCCCCCGCGCCGGGTCGGGCCCCGGTTTTCCAGCCCGAGATCGAAGCCTCGACCTATCACGCGATGGTCCGCCGCGCGCAAGGCTACATCGCCGCCGGCGACATCTACCAGGTGTGTCTCGCGCACCGCTTCCGCGCGGAATGGGCGGGGCCGACCTGGCCGTTCTACGCGAGTCTGCGCCACTACTCGCCCGCCCCCTTCGCGGGATACCTCGCCCTGGGCGACACCACGCTGCTCGGCGCGTCGCCGGAGTCGTTTCTGCATCTCAGCGGACGCCACATCCGCACCCGCCCGATCAAGGGCACCCGCCCCCGCCGCGACGCGGGCGACGCCGACGAACGCTCCGCCTACGAGTTGATCACCTCGCCGAAGGAAATCGCCGAACTCGTGATGATCACCGACCTCGAGCGCAACGACCTCGGGCAGGTCTGCGAGTTCGGCAGCGTCCGCGTGACCGACCTGCTGCGCCTCGAGCGCTTTGAGCAGGTGTTTCACCTCGTCTCGACGATTGAGGGCACGCTGCGCCCCGGCCTTTCCCACCTCGACGCCCTCGCCGCCTGCTTCCCGGGCGGATCGATCTCCGGGGCCCCGAAAAAGCGCGCCCGGGAAATCATCGCCGAGCTCGAGCCGGCCCCGCGCGGCATCTACACGGGCGCCGTCGGCTTCTTCGGCTTTAACGACGAGAGCCGCTTCAACATCGCGATCCGCTCCGTCGTCCAGCGCGGCGGCGAGGCCACCTTCCACGTCGGCGCCGGCATTGTCGCGGACTCCGTCGCCGAGCATGAATGGGAGGAAACGCTCCACAAAGCGGCCGGGATCCTCCTCGCGGCGGAACGCATGGCCGCCGGCGCTCCTAGCCCCGCGCCGAGACCAGGGCCCGAAGCATTTCACTGAACGCGAGGCGCACCGCTTCGTTCCAACCCGTCACGAGTGCCTCGGGCGTGCGGCCCGACACGGGCACGGACTGGCGGAACGTGCGGTCGAGCACGACCACGCGACCGTCGGCGGTGCGGCGGAAAACCTGCACTCGCAGGGCCACCACCGCCCGGGGCGCGGAAGGTTCGCGAAAATCCCCCGCCAGCTCCACCAGACTCGCCTCGATGAGATCGTCCTGTCCCCCCTGCCCCACCGGCTCGGCCACGAAGCGGTAATAACCCGAGTCGCGCACCCATTTGCGCAGCATGCCGGTGAAGAGATCCGCCGGAGCGGCCAGAAATTGATGGTAGGGATCCGTCTCCCAGCGGCCGCCGGCAAGCTGGTAAACAAAGCCGCTGCCGGCAAAGGGCGCGGCCACCTCAACGTAATTCACCGCGGCGGTCGCGTTGCCGCCCAGGGCCCGCAGCGAGGGCGCCGGCCCCGGATCGAGCGCGTAGAACTTCGTCTCCGGGCGTGGTCCCAACGCGCACCCCGCCACCAGACCAAGCAGGCCGCAAAGGGCCACAATTCGCCACGTCGCCGCCTTCATCGTTTGCGGGGCGGTTCGGGTTGGAGCACCTTCACGGGCGCCGCCGGCCGGCTGAAAATCAACCGGGAGGGATCCCGCGCCAGGTCGGCGCTGAGGGTGCGGAGATTCTCGGAGATCACGCGCATGTTGGCCAGCGCGGCGGCCACGTCGTCGGCGTTCAACCGCGAGGCTGGCTCAAGGTTCGCGAGCACCTGGCGGAGTTGATCGTTGGATCGCTGGACCTGCCGCAGCAGCGCCTGCGTCTCGGCGCTGAGTTCCTTCACCTGCGCCTCGTCGATGGCCCGCGAGACGTCCTGGAAAAGCTTCTGCGCATCAGTGCTCAATTTGTCGATCTGCGCGCCGGTGACGACTTTGTTCAGATTCGCGAGCAGCTCCTCGGTGCTGTCGCTGATGCCCTTGATGTTGAGATTCTCGATCTCGCGCATGATGCGGTTGAGCGAGTCGAGCATGTTGGTAATTTCGCCCGGCGCGTAGGGCAGAAAATAATGCCGCGGCTGCCAGTTGATCTTAATGGGCGCAAACCGCGAGGGATCGAGGTAGTTGATCTCGATGTAGTTCAGGCCCGTGATGCCCTGGGGCTCGATTTGCGCCCGCAGTCCGGCCTTGATCCCGCGATCCAGCAATTCCTGGAAATCCTCCACGTCGAACATCCCGGGGAAGATCTCCTTGTCGATCTCCATGAGGATCACGACGTAGTTGACGACGGAGGTCCGGTCGACCTCCGGATACTCGGTGAAAAGGAAGCCGATGTTGCTGACCCGGCCGACCGTGACGCCGCGAAATTTCACGGGCGACCCGACCTCGATGCCCTGCACGGTCGAGTCCACGTAGGTCTCGAGGGAAATCTTCTCCTTGAAGATCTGACCCAGCCCGAAAATCACGAGCCCGCCCGCCAGAAGCAGCAGGCCGACAATGATGAACACGCCAATGCGGAAATAGCGGGCGTCCTTCACGCGGGCACCTCCCCCGCCTCGCGGTGGAAAAACCGGCGCACAAACGGCTCCGTGGAATGATCCCGCAAATCCGCCGGGTCCCCCTCGGCGATGATTCCCTGGCGTTGCTTGTCGAGCATGATCACACGGTCTGCCACCGCATAAATGCTCGGCAGCTCGTGGGTGACAATCACGAATGTTGTCCCCACGGTTTGATTCAGGCGCAATATCAGCGCATCGAGATCGGCGGAGGTCACCGGATCCAGACCCGCCGACGGCTCGTCGAGAAAGACCACCGCGGGGTCCAGCGCCATCGCCCGCGCAATCGCCGCCCGCTTCTGCATGCCGCCGCTCAGCTCACTCGGCAGCTTTGCCCGCGAGCTCTCCAGCCCCACCAGACGCAGTTTCATCCACGCCATCAGCTCCATCGCCTCGTCCGGAAGGCTCGTGTATTCCTCGAGCGGCAGTCGCACGTTTTCCGCGATCGTCATCGAGCCGAACAACGCCCCGCTCTGGTAGGAAACGCCGATGCGTTTCAGAATCGAACGCCGCTGCGCGCCCCTCGCCGCCACCAGATTCTCGCCCTCGATCAACACCTCCCCGCTCATCGGCGGATACAGCCCGATTAAATGCTTGAGCAGCGTGCTCTTGCCGCAGCCCGAGCCGCCGAGGATCACAAAAATCTCCCCGCGCCGCACGTCGAAGGTCACGTCGCGCAGCACCACCGTGTCGCCATACCCGATCGTTAGATCGCGCGCCTGAATGATCGGATCGGAGCCCGCCGCCTTCATAGCTTGATCGCGTAAAACACCACCGCAAACAACGCGTCCACCACGATGATCAGAAAGATCCCGCTCACCACCGCGCGCGTGGTCGACTCGCCCACCGCGCTTGCGCCTGACTTGGTCTGCAGGCCGCGAAGGCAGCCGATACCGCCGACCAGGGCGCCGAAAAAGAAGGCCTTGATGATCCCCGCCAGCACGTCGTTCACGCCTACCGCGCCCACGAGCTGATTGTAAACCGCCGCCCACGGGTGGCCGAACAGCATCACCACCATCAGCCCGCCCGCGATGCCCACCACGTTCGCGTAAACCGTCAGCAGCGGCGTCACGATGATCGCCGCCATCAGCTTCGGCACGACGAGAAACCGCACGGGATCAATCCCCATCGTGGTCAACGCGTTGACCTCCTCGTTCACCTTCATCGTGCCGATCTCCGCGGCAAACGCCGACCCCGAGCGCCCCGCGAGCACGATCGCCGTCATGATGCCCCCGAGCTCGCGCAGCATGGCGAGTGCGACGAGGTTCACGACAAAGATATCCACGCCGAATTGCTGCAGCGGCACCGTCGACTGGAACGCCATGATCATGCCGGTGAGAAACCCGATCATGCCCACGATCACGAGCGCATTCACCCCCGCCGTCTCGACCGTCCGCCACATGTCGCCCCAGCGCACGCGGTCCGGACGAAGCAGCCCGGCCAGCACGGCCACCGTCGCCTGGCCGGTGAACGTCAATTGCTCGGCCACGTCCCCCGCCATCGCGACCGCGAGCCGCCCCACGGCCACCGGCGCGGATTCCGGTCGGGATTTCTCCGGCTTCAGCGAAGGAAAATCCCCGCTGCCGTAGGGCTTGAGGAGCGAGGCCACCTCGGCGGAGACATTCTCCAGGCGCGCCCCCTGCCCCTGCTGCAGCTCGTAAAGCAAAGCCGCGCCGGCGGAGTCGCACCGCTCAACCGCCGCGAGATCAATCACCACGCCTTTGTCGGCGGCCTCCTTCGCGGGAGCCCACACCTCCGCCACGCCCGCCGCATCAAGGTCCCCGGAAAGCACAATCCGGGTCGGCTCGCCGGCGCGGGCTCGCTGGACATCGATCAGCGCGGCGCGGGCAGGCATGCCCCATTACTACCGGGGAGCCGCCCCGCCGTCGAGCGGATGCACCGTCACGCGGAGAGGCCCAGCGCCTGCTCAAGCTCGCGGGAACCACCGCCCACGGGACAGCCCAGCACATCGGCCACCGCCCGCAGCAGCAGCGCCGCCCGGCCGGGGGCCGGACCGACCGTCGCCACGCAGGCCCGGTAAACCTTTCGCCGCGTGGCCGGATCGCCCTCCGCCAACCGCTCCAGCGCCGCGCCGACCGCCCGCAGATCCGTCCCGGGCGTGGCTTCCATGGGAAACGCCCCCGGCTTGAGATTCAAACTCGCCACCCCGGCCTGGAGCGCGTCGTTCCGCCCGGCGTCATCCGTCGCCACGGCCCCCGCCAACGCCGCCAACACGACGCTCAGATCCGGCAGGAGCGGCACCACGGAGCGATACCGCACCGCCGGCCCGCGGCTGCGGGTGAAGAAGTGATCCACGTGCCGCACGAGCGCCTGATGCAGCACAAACTCGAGCACATCGACCTCGCCATCCGCCTCCACCAGGCCGCGCACCCGCGCGCGAAACGCCGCGTATTGCGTCGGCGAAAGCGTGCGCAGCGCGGGCAGCGCGAGATCAATCACCGCCAGGGGGTCCGTGATCTCCCCCCGCCGCGCCAGTTCGCGTTCCACCTCCGCGCCCTCCTCGGGTGAGAGCGCAAGCCCCGTCAACTGCCGCTCGCGCGTCGCGCCATCCGCGCTCAGCAGCAGGGCGTAGATCATCGCCACGGCATGCCCGCTCTCCCGCGCCCCGGTGCGCGCAAAAGCCGGCATCGCCGCGAGCCCCGCCACGCCCGGTCCGACCTCCGCTCCCGACCCCGAAGCGGCGGCGGAAACCTCCCCGTCTGGAGCCTGAAAGCCCGGCGCGACCGCGCGAATCCGCTCGGCAATCGGCGGATGCGTTGCGAACCAGCCGACGAACGACTCGCGCAGCCCGTTCCCGAAAAAGAGGTGGCTCGCCTCCTCCGCGCGGGCCGATTGCAGTCGCGAGCCCGCGCGGTCGATTTTCCAAAGCGCGCCGGCGATGCCGTCGGGATTGCGCGTGAATTGAACCGCGGACGCATCCGCCAGAAACTCCCGCTGCCGGCTCACCGCCGCCTTGATCAGCCGCGCAAAAAACACGCCGATCGAGCCCACCAGCCAGAGCGCCGCGCCCATCGCAAAAATCGGCACGGCCGATTTGTTCCCGTCGCGGTCGGAGCGCGCGCCTCCGCCCAGCCGAAGACCCCACTCGAAAAGAATCCGCCCAAGAATCGCGAGGAGCAGGATGCCATTCAGCGCGCCCATGAGCCGCAGATTCAACCGCATGTCCCCGTTCAGGATGTGGCTGAACTCATGGGCCACGACGCCCTGCAACTGCTCGCGGTTGAGGCTCTCCAGCGTGCCGCGCGTGACGGCCACCACCGCGTCGCCCGGCGTGTTGCCGGCGGCAAAGGCGTTGATCGCCGCCTCGTCGTCGAGCACGTAAACGTCGGGAACCGGCACGCCCGAGGCGAGGGCCATCTCCTCGACGACGTTGCGCAACTGCTGCTCCTGCAAGCTGGCCGGCTGGGGCCCGAGCGGGCGGCCGCCGAGCATTTCGGCCACGACGCGGCCGCCCTGCGCGAGCTCCGCGATGCGGTAGAGCGAACCCGCAAGCACGACCACCAGCACCCCGCCCGCGATCATCCCGAGCAGGTGCAGGTCGGTAAACGGCCGGCCGAACGCCCACGCCGCCAGCACGTGCAGCGTGGCAATGATGCCCAGCACCGCGAGGACAAAATAAACGAGCAGCCAGCGCGTGCGCCGATGGGCCCGGGCCTGGCGGTCGAAGAAGTCCATGGCTTACGGGGCTGCGGGCGGCCGGGCCAGAAAGGCGCGGATCTCCTCGCGCACCTTGCCGGCCTCGGGGCCGAGCCAGACAAGGTGCCCGGCATCGGGCACCCAGCGAACAACCGCCCCGGGCCGCTTGGCGGCGATGGCGGCGGGATTCATCCAGGGCAGCCCCTGATCCACCTCACCCGCGAGCAGCAGCATGGGCGCGGTGATCGCCTCGTAACCCGCGGGATCCAACGCGCGTAGTTGAAGCAGGTCATTGCGGGTGCCGGTCTCGCGCGGACTCAATGGCGCCAGCGAGTTCATGTAGGCACTAAGAAAGGCCACCTGCGCCGGGTCGGCCAGCGCGTCGGCCGCGACGCGGGCCCGTCCGGCGGGACCGAGCGTCGTCTCGCGGCTCAGCACGCGCTCGAGCAGCGCGCGGGGATTTTTCTCCGCCTCGCTCGCCGCCCGCCAGGCGCCCATGTCCCCGGTGAGGTCAAACAGCGCGGCCTCGGGCAGCAACCGGCGGGCTTCCAGCGCGGGATCGCGCACGTAGGGTTCGGTGATCGGCGAGGCGAGCACGAGCGCGGTCGTGCGCCCGGGGTGACGCGCGGCGAACCGTGCCGCCACCTGCGCACCGCTGGAAAATCCGAGCACGGCGACCTTCTCGATGCCGAGCGCGTCGAGCAGGGCGGCCATGGCATCCGCCTGATCCTCGAAGAGCAAACCCGTCGGCAGCGGCGTGCGCAGGAAGCCCGGCCGCGAGGGCGCGATCACGCGGAACCCCTGCTCCGCCAGCGGACCGGCCAGCGCGAGCGCCTGGTCGTAGCCGCCGGGCGCGCCGTGCAGAACGAGGAGCGGCTGCCCCGAGCCGGCCTCGGCGAATTCCACGGGACCGGCCGCGGTTTGCACGACTTTGCTGCCGGCCTCCAGCCGGGACAGCGCGGCCTTTTTCCAGTCCTGGAATCGCAGGCTCACGACGACGCCGGCCACCGCCACGGCGAGCAGCAGCACCAGAGCGCCGCGTCCAAACCAGCGAAGAAAGGCAATCATCCCCGCCTACCTACCCTGCCGGACCGGCGCGCTCAACCACTTCTCCCGCCGCGAACGCGGAAGGAAAATTGGGGGCACACGGATTCGAACCGAGAACCAACCAGTTATGAGCCGGCTGCTCTAACCATTGAGCTATACCCCCGGAGGTAAGGCCGCACGATATGCCGAAACCGCGCGGCCGCGCCAGCCCGGAGCCTCAGCGCCCGGGCGGGTAGGGTCCGCGCACCGCGTCGCCCGCGACCACGTAGACGCGTTCGCCGGGCGCGGGCTCCCAGTTGGCCAGCCCGGTGAGCCCGCCGAAGGCCGGGAGGATCGCCCGCCGGGTGCCCAGCACAAAGGCTGGCAGGCGCAGGCGGTCGCGGCCCCGGCCCGCGAGACGCAGGCCGGGATGGATGTGCCCGCAGAGCGCGTAACCGCCGGGGATCTCCGCCGGGTGGTGCGTGAGCCGCCACGGACCGATCGCCGCGCCATCCGGCAACCGTTCGAAGCCGACCGCGTCCGCCACGGCGAGGGCGCGCCGGTCGTGGTTGCCCGCCACCATGCGAATCCGGCGCTCACCGTGCCGTTCGCGCCAGCGGGCGAGCGTTTCGCGGGTGCCCGCCTCGCCGGCGTGAACGGAATCAAACACATCGCCGAGCATCCAAAGCTCCCGCGCCGCATGCCGCGCCAGCAGGGCGTCCAGCCGCGCCAGGTCGTCGGCAGTGGGTCCGCGGGGAATGGGCAGCGCCCCCGCGCGGGCCGAGGCGTCCTTGCCGAAATGGGGATCGGCGATGACCACGGCATCGCCCCAGACCAGCGCGCGCGCGGCATCCAGAAGCACCGTCTCCCCCGCCAGTTCCACCCTCATACCGCGCCCTCCATCGCCGCCTCGATGCGCGCGAGCCGCGCCGCCAGCTCCTCGGTGGAAAGCTGCTCCCGGAGCCGCTCGACGAAGAGCGGATACGCAAAGGGCGTGGGCGCGGCGACGTCGACCAGCAAAAGCTCGCGCCGCCGTAGCTCGCCGAGCGTCGCGCGCAGCCGGGTCTGTTCGAGCTGGCTTTCGAGCACCTCGCGCGTGGCCTGGGCGAGCAGGCGGTTCGCCGGGTCGTATTTGGCAAACACGTCGTAGAGCAGCGAGGAGGAGACGGTGAGCTGACGGGTCGACTTGCGCGCGCGACCGACCCCTTCGTTCACCAGCCCGGCCACGCGGGCGATCTCGCGAAACCGCCTCCGCGCCATCTCCGCCGCGTGGATGCTGCCCAGAATGTCGTCGAGGAGGTTGGCGCCGGAAAGCAGGTCGTCCGCAAGGGCCTCCGCCAGCGGCGCGGGCTCGGCGGAGAGCAACTCGAAGCCGTAGTCGTTCACCGCGAGCGAGAAGGTGAGCGGCGCGCGGCGGGCGAGGCGGAACGCGAACAACGCCGCGAGCCCCTCATGCACGAGACGCCCGGCAAACGCGTAGAAGAACGCGTGGTGACCCTCGCGCGAAGTCAGCCGCTCGACGAGGAACTGCTCCTCGCCGGGCACGCGCGAGAGCCGCGCCTGCACGGCGAGCACGGGGGCCAGCCGGACCATCTCCGGCGTGTCCGGTGCCTCGGTGCGGGCGCGGTCGATCCGCCGGCGCACGCCCAACGAGAGGCAGGTCGACAGCGGCATTTTGCCGCCCATCCAACGCGGCACCGTGGTCGCGCCGCGGCGGGCCGCCCGCACGGTGGCCCGCAGGTCGCGCACCCGCACCAACTCCAGGCTGCGGCCGGCAAAAAGAAAACGGTCCCCGGGTCGCATCTTCGCCACGAAGGATTCCTCGACCGAGCCGAGCCGTGCGCCGTTCTGGAACTGCACCTCGACCGAGGCGTCGCTGGTAATCGTGCCGATGTTGAGCCGGTGAAGCCGGGCGACAGCCTCCGCGCGGGGGACGTAACGCCCGCCCTCGTCGACCAGGCGCGCGAATTCCGGGTAGGCGCGCAGGGTGGCCCCGCCGCTGGCGGCGAATTCGAGCGCCCATTGCCAGTCCTCGTCCGAAAGGTCGCGGTAGGCGTGGGTGCCCCGCACCTCGGCCAGCAGATCGCCGGGAACGAATCCCCCGGAGATCGCCACGGTCACGAGGTGCTGGCACAACACGTCGAGCGGGGCGCGCAGCGGTTCGCGGGCTTCGATCACGCCGGCCCCGGCGAGGTCGCGCGCGGCGGCGATTTCCACCAGCTCGAAGGTGTTCGCGGGCACGCAGGCCACGACGCTTTCCGCCCCGGGCCGGTGTCCGCTGCGCCCCGCGCGCTGAAGCAGGCGGGCCACGCCCTTCGGACTGCCGATCTGGAGCACGGCTTCGACCGGGGCAAAGTCGACGCCGAGGTCGAGGCTGGACGTCGCGACCACGGCGCGGAGCGCGCCGGTGCGCAGGCCTTCCTCGGCCTCGCGGCGGGTTTCGTCGGAGAGCGAGCCGTGGTGCAAGCCGAGCGGGAAGCCGGGCAGAGCCTCGCCGAGCGCGCGAAACCACGTCTCGGCCTGCGCGCGGGTGTTGGTGAACACAATGCTCGTGGCGCTGGCCCGGAGCCGCCCGGCCACCTGAGGGAGGAGCTGGAGGCCGAGGTGGCCGGCCCAGGGGAAGCGGGCCTCGGCGGGCGGCAGCAGCGTCTCGATGCGCAGGTTTTTGGGAACCTCCCCGCGCACCAGCCGCATGGTACGGTCGACCCCGCCCAGCGCGGCGGCGGCCTCGGCGGTGTTGCCAAGCGTGGCAGACAGCCCCCAGACGCGGGCCGCCGGGGCGAGCGCGCGCAGGCGGCCGAGCCCGAGCTCGGTGAGCACGCCGCGCTTGGTGCCGAGGAGTTCGTGCCATTCGTCCACGACGATCATCCGCAGCGAGGCGAAGTGCGGGGCAAACGCCGGCTGACTGAGGAGCACGGCCAGGCTTTCGGGCGTGGTGACGAGCGCGTGCGGCGGGCGGTCCGCGATTTTTTTGCGCGCATGGCCGGAGGTGTCGCCGGTGCGGCGGGCGACGGTCCAGGGCAGGCCGAGCCCGGCGAGCGGCTCCGCGAGCGCGTTTTCCGTGTCGGCCGCGAGGGCGCGCAGCGGGGTGATCCAGAGCACCTGTAGGCCGGAGCGGGGATGTTCCAGCGCCTCGCGCAGCGCGGCGAACCAGACGGCGTAGGTTTTGCCGGCGCCGGTCGTGCAGTGCAGCAGCCCGCTTTCACCGGCGGCGTGGGCGTCCCACACCTCGCGCTGGAAGGGAAACACGCGCCAGCCCCGGGCGGCGAACCAGGCCTTGATTGTCTTGTCGCCTTTCAAAACGCGCCGATCCGGTTTAGTTCGAGAGTCTCACCATGCGCATTCTGTCCGGCATCCAACCCTCGGGAAAACTTCATCTGGGAAATTACTTCGGGATGATGCGCCCCGCCATCGAGCTCCAGGAGCAGGGCGAGGCCCTGTATTTTATCGCCGATCTCCATGCGCTGACGACCGTGCGCGACCCGGCGGCGTTGCGGAACTACACGCGGGAGCTGGCGATTGATTTTCTGGCCTGCGGCCTCGACCCAGCCCGGGCCTGCTTTTTCCGGCAGTCCGACGTGCCGGCGGTGACGGAGCTGGCGTGGATCCTGAGCACGGTCACGCCGATGGGGTTGCTGGAGCGCTGCCATTCCTACAAGGACAAGACGGCGCGCGGGCTGGCGGCTTCGCATGGATTGTTCGCGTATCCCGTGCTCATGGCGGCGGATATTCTCCTTTACGACAGCGACCTCGTGCCGGTTGGCCGCGATCAAAAGCAGCACCTCGAAGTCACGCGCGATCTCGCCATCAAGGTCAACGAACTTTACGGCGACGTCTTCAAGCTGCCCGAGCCGAGCATTCGTGCCGACACCGCGCTCGTGCCCGGCCTGGACGGCGCGAAGATGAGCAAGAGCTACGGCAACACGATCGAGATTTTCGAGGAGGAAAAGGTCCTGAAGAAAAAGATCATGGGCATCAAGACCGACTCGACGCCGGTCGAGGAGCCGAAGCCGACGGAGGACTCCGCCATTCTCGGGCTCTACAAGCTGATGGCCGGCGAGGGCGACTACGCCGCGATGGTCGAGGCCTTCCGCGCCGGCGGCACGGGTTACGGGGACTTCAAGAAGGCGCTGTTTGCCGCGACGTGGGAGTATTTTGCCCCGATGCGGGCGCGACGCGCGGAGTTGCTGGCGGATCCGGGCCAGGTCGACGAGGTCCTGCGTGCCGGGGCGGAGAAGGCGAACGCGCTCGCGGGGCCGGTGATGGCGCGCGTGCGGCGCGCGGTCGGCCTCGCCTAACGGCCCGCCCGCACCGCGAAAAGCTTGAGGTGCAGGTCGACGTGGTCGTTGACGACGTGCGGCCCGAGGAAGCTGAAGAATTTTCCGGATCCGTAGACCGCGCCCCAGAGCGTGCGGTCGAACGCGACCTGCGCCTGCCCCACGACTTCGTCGGCGCTTTTCGCGGCCACCACGGCCGCAAACTCCAGCGGGTGGGTTGCGCCGCGCAGAGTGAGGTTGCCGCTCAGGCTCTCGTTGGGTGATCCGGGGGTGGCCGCCGGAATCGGCGTGGCGGCCGTGAGCGCAAACCGGGCCACCGGAAACCGCTCCACCTCGAAAAAATCGGCGTCCTGGAGGTGCCGGATGAGCCCGGCGGCCATGCCCGGCTCGAGGTCCGTGCAGGCGATCGTGCGCAGGTCGACGGCGAAGTCCGCCGCCGCGATGCGACCCGCGGCGAAGCGGATTTCGCCGGCGGCGAGGCGGACGGTGCCCTCGTGGTGATTAAAGAGGTTGCGGCCCGTCCACCGGATGACGCTGCGCGCGGGGTCCACGCGGTAGGGGCCGTCGGGCGTGATCGCGGGGGCCTTCGCGCCGCGTTCCAGCGGGAAGCCGGCCGCCTCCCAGCCCGCGAGGCCGGCGCGGAATTCGACGACGTTTTCATATCCGGCGGCGGTGAGTTTTTCCGCGGCGACCTGCGTTTCCCGGGTGCCGAGGCCGGCCCCGTAGACCACGAGAACATGCGCCCCGTCGGCCGCCGCGCGCACCTGATCGAGGAACGAGACCTCATAGACGCAGGCGTTGCGGGCGCCGGGGAGGTGGACGGATTCGAAGTGTTCGCGCGGCAGCACGTCGAGGAGGCAAATCCGCTCCGCGGCGGCCAGCCGGGCCTGAAGTTCGGGGGCGGTGAGCGGATTTTCCATGACGCCGGGCTACCTGCGCCCCTTGTAGGCGGCGACCATGGCCAGCAGGCCGGGGAAGCGTTTTTCGAATTCCTCGCGGCGGAGCGTGGTCTGGCAGGTGTTGCCCACCGGACGCATGCGGATGAGGCCGGCCTCGCGCAGGACCTGGAAGTGGTGCGAGCGGGTCGCCTTGCCCACGTCCATCGGCACGTCGCTGCAGGTGAAGGCCCGGTCGCCCGCCTCCAGCATGAGGCGCACGATCTTGAGCCGCCATGGGTCCGACAACGCCTGCATCACGACGGGTAGCGTGACGGAGCGGAGGGCGGGATGGCGGTAACTCTTCATGGAACGTGCGCAACCTACCACGGCGTCCGCGGGGCAGCATGCGGAATTTCCTTTGACGCGGGGACCGCAGCGTCGATGTTCGATTTTCTTCGAACTTTCTCCATGCCTGATCTTTTCACTCCTCTCCGCGCCGGCGCCCTCTCCCTTCGCAACCGCGTCGTCATGGCCCCGCTCACCCGCTGCCGGGCCAGCGCGGGCCGCGTGCCGAACGCGCTGATGGCCGAATATTACCACCAGCGGGCCTCCGCGGGGATGATTCTGACCGAGGCGACGTGCGTTGACCCGCGCGGCGTCGGCTACCCGGACACGCCCGGCATCTGGAGCGAGGAGCAGGTCGCGGGTTGGCGGCTGGTGACGGAGGCGGTGCACGCCGCGGGCGGCACGATCCTCCTCCAGCTCTGGCACGTGGGGCGGGTGTCCGATCCGCTTTATCTCGACGGCGAGCTGCCGGTGGGGCCGAGCGCGATTGCGGCGGCCGGGCACGTGAGCCTCGTGCGGCCGATTAAACCGTTCGTGACGCCGCGGGCGCTCGGGTTGGAGGAGATTCCCGCCATCATCGAGGCCTACCGCCGCGGGGCGGAGAACGCGCGCCGCGCGGGCTTTGACGGCGTCGAGATTCACGGCGCGAACGGCTACCTTCTCGACCAGTTCCTCCAGACGAAAACAAACCACCGCACCGACGCCTACGGCGGCCCGGTGGAGAACCGCGCGCGGCTCCTGCTGGAGGTCACCGACGCGGCGATCTCGGTCTGGGGCGCGGACCGCGTGGGCATGCACCTCGCGCCGCGCGGCGACGCGCACGACATGGGCGACGCGAACCCGGCGGAGACCTTTGGCTACGTCGCGCGAGAGCTGGGCCGGCGCGGCCTGGCGTTCCTTTGCGCCCGCGAGCACCACGACGGCACGGAACTCGGGCAGCAGCTCAAGGCGGCTTTCGGCGGCGTTTACATCGCCAACGAGGCGTTCACGCGGGAATCCGCCGAGGCGGCGATCGCGGAGGGCCGGGCGGACGCCGTGGCCTTCGGCAAAACCTTTATCGCGAACCCGGACCTGCCCGCGCGGCTGGCCGCCGGCGCGCCGCTCAACCCGCCGCGGCCGGAGCTGTTCTATGGCCAGGGACCCGAGGGCTACACCGACTACCCCGCGCTGACGCCGGCCGCGTAGGCGAATTTTTCAGGGACACCCGGCCGCGGAGTCCGTAACATCCCGGCCCCGTGGACTCGATCGAACTCCAGATTGGCCGGCGCATCCGCGCGCTGCGGGTCGAGCGTGACTTGACGCTCGACCAGCTTGCCCGCGAGGTGAAGCTGACGAAGGGCCAGCTTTCCAAGATCGAGAACGGCAAGGTTTCGTGTCCGGTCTCGACGCTGATGCGGGTGGCGACGGCGCTGGGGATTCCGGTGGGCGAGTTGTTCGACACGAACGACACGCAGGCCCGGGCCGTGCTCGTGCGGCGGGGCGACCGCAAGCCCATCGCGGGCCGCGGCTCGAAGCTCGGGCACAGCTACGAAAGCCTGGCGTTCGGCCTGCCGTTCGGGAAGGACTTCGAGCCGTATTTCATGACGATCGAGGAGCGGAAGATCGATCCGGCGAAGAACCTCTTCAAGCACGCCGGGCATGAGTTCCTTTTCCTGCTGGAGGGCGAAATGGACTACCGGCACGCGGGGCAGACGTTCACGCTGAAGCCGGGCGACAGTTTGTTCTTCGACGCGACCTACGAACATGGGCCCGTGTCCGTGAAGGACACGCCGGTGCGGTTTCTTTGCGTGATCAGCAACGGCTAGATCGTCGAGCCGACGCCCGGGATCCAGCTTGTGCCGGCGAGGGGGACTTTGGCCATGGCGGCGGCTTCGATGGTGAGGGCGGCGAGGTCCTCGGGCTCGAGGTTGTGGACGTGGCTTTTGCCGCAAGCGCGGGCGAGGGTCTGCGTTTCCAAGGTGAGGACGCGGAGGTAGTTCGCGAGTTTGCGTCCGGCGACGACGGGGTCGAGGCGGGAGGAGAGCGCGGGGTCCTGCGTGGAGATGCCGGCGGGGTCGCGGCCGTCCTGGTAGTCGTCGAAGAAGCCGGCGGCGCTGCCGAGTTTTTCGTAGTCGGCCTGGTATTTTGGGTGGTTGCAGCCGAGGGCGATGAGGGCGGCGGTGCCGATGGAAACGGCGTCGGCACCAAGCGCGAGGGCTTTGGCGACGTCGGCCCCGCTGCGGATGCCGCCGGAGACGATGAGCTGGACCTTGCGGTGCATGTCGAGTTCCTGCAGGGCCTCGACGGCCTGGCGGAGCGCGGGCAGCGTGGGGATGCCGACGTGTTCGATGAAGACGTCCTGCGTGGCGCCGGTGCCGCCCTGCATGCCGTCGAGCACGACGACGTCCGCGCCGGCCTTCACGGCGAGCTGCACGTCGTAGTAGGTGCGGGAGGCGCCGATTTTAATGTAGATGGGTTTTTCCCAGTCGGTGATTTCGCGGAGCTCCTCGATCTTGATGGCGAGGTCGTCCGGTCCGGTCCAATCGGGGTGGCGGCAGGCGCTGCGCTGGTCGATGCCCTTGGGGAGCGTGCGCATTTCGGCGACGCGGTCGCTGATTTTCTGCCCGAGCAGCATGCCGCCGCCGCCGGGTTTCGCGCCCTGGCCGAGGACGATCTCGATGGCGTCGGCCTTGCGGAGATCGTCGGGGTTCATGCCGTAGCGGGAGGGGAGGTATTGGTAGACGAGGTGCCGGGACTGGCCGCGTTCCTCGGGCGTCATGCCGCCGTCCCCAGTGGTCGTCGAGGTGCCCATTTCGCTCGCACCGCGGCCGAGGGCTTCCTTGGCCTGGGCGGAGAGCGCGCCGAAGCTCATGCCGGCGATGGTGATGGGGATTTTCAGCTCGAGCGGTTTCTTCGCGAAGCGGGTGCCGAGCGTGACGTTCGTGGCGCAGGTTTCGCGGTAACCCTCAAGCGGGTAACGCGACATGGAGGCGCCGAGGAAGACGAGGTCGTCGAAGTGGGGCATCCAGCGTTTCGCGCCCCAGCCGCGGATGTCGTAGATGCCGGTGTCGGCGGCCCGCTGGATCTCGTGAATGATGTTGCGGTCGAAGAGGTAGGATTCGCGCAGTCCGGGTTTCATGGCGTCAGTAGCGGGCGGCGTTGTCGATTTTGAAGGTGTAGAGATTGCGCGCGGAGCCGTAGCGGCGGAAGTCCTCGGGACGGAACGACGCGCCCGCCCGCTCCAGCGCGGCGGCGAGCCATTCGAGGTGCTCGGCACGCATTTCCTTTTCCACGCAATCGGCCCCGAGGCCGGCCACGCGGCCGCGCACAAACAGCCGGGCCTCGTAGACCGAATCGCCGAGGGCCTCGCCGGCGTCGCCGCACACGACGAGGTTCCCCGCCTGGCCCATAAAGGCGCTCATGTGGCCGACCGAGCCCTTTACGACAATATCGACGCCCTTCATGGAAATGCCGCAGCGCGCGGAGGCGTCGCCGTCGATGACGAGGAGCCCGCCATGCGCGGTGGCGCCGGCGGATTGGCTGGCATTTCCGCGCACGTGGACGAGGCCGGACATCATGTTCTCGCCGACGCCGGTGCCGGCATTGCCCTCGACCACGACGGTCGCTAGCTGGTTCATGCCCGCGCAGTAGTAGCCGGCGTGCCCGCGCACAGTCACGCGCAGCGGAGCGTAAAGACCGACGGCGAGCGCGTGGGCACCGCGGGGGTTGCGGATTTGAAATTCCATTTCGCCCTCCGGGGCGTGCAGCGTGGCGTTCACCACGCGGACGGTATCGGTTTCGAGGTCGAAGGTTTTCATGCGCGGCTCCAGCTGTAGACCACGCCCGGCTCGGGCTCCCAGAGGCGCGCCGCGGCGATGCCCGGCAGTCCGGCGAGCGAGCGATACTCGGAGGCCATGGCCACGTAGTCGTCCGTCTCGGCCATCACGGCGGGTTTGCAGGCAATCGGATCGCGCAGCACCGCAAACCCATCCGCCGTGCCGATGGCGAACGTGAAAAATCCATCCAGGTCGCGCAGCCCGGCCTCGAGGGCGTCCTTGAGCGCGTAACCCTGGCGGAGCCGCCACGTGAGGTAACCGGCGGCGACCTCGGTGTCGTTTTCGGTCGCAAACGTGATGCCCTCGCGGCGCAGGTTGGCGCGGAGGCGGTTGTGGTTGCTCAGCGAGCCGTTGTGCACGAGGCAAAGGTCCATTCCGGTCGAAAACGGGTGCGACCCCGCGGTGGTCACCGCGCTTTCCGTGGCCATGCGGGTGTGCCCGATTGCGTGTGAGCCGCGCATGCCGCGCACGCCAAATCGCTCGACGACCTCCTGCGGCGTGCCGGTCTCCTTCATGATCTGAATCCGCCGCCCCACGCTCATGACGGTCACGTCCGGCGCGGCTTCCGCAACGGTCGCCCGCAGCGCGGCTTCATCCCCGGGCCCCACGAACAGCGCGTGCGTGGCGTTGCGCGTCACTCTCGTCGCCCCGAGCCGGGCCGCCAGCGGCGCCCAGTCATAGCCGGGGTCCGGATGCTGCAACGAGGCCTTGATGGCGCCCGCGGGTGCCTCGGCGTCATACACCGCAAAACCCGCGCTGTCCGGCCCGCGGCCGCACATCGTCTCGAGCATCGGCGCGAAAAGTTGGCCCAATTCCGGCTCCCTTTCCGCATTCTTGAAGAACAATCCAACGATTCCGCACATGGGTGAAAAATTTCCCCTTTCCTAAAGCCGCAAGTTTCATTACACGCAACAAAAATTTCTCCAAATGAGCAAATCCATCGAGATCAAAAACCGCATGGCGCAGGACGGCGTGGAGTTCGTGCTGGCGCAGTTTGTCGACATTCACGGCGCCGCGAAGGTCAAGATGTGCCCGGCCGAAACGCTCGACGCGCTCACCGAGGAGGGCGCCGGATTTGCCGGGGCGGCCGTCTGGGGCATGGGGCAGGGCCCGCACTCCCACGACATGCTCGCGCGGGTGGATCTGGACTCCTACACGCCGCTGCCGTGGCAGAAAAACACCGCCCGTTTTGCCAGCGACCTCTACGTGGACGGCAAGCCCTACGGCTACTGCCCGCGCGTGAACCTCAAACGCGTGCTCGCCCAGCTCAAGTTCAAGCACGGCCTGCTCGCCAACATCGGCATCGAGCCCGAGCACTTCCTTGTCGTGCGCACCCCCGAAGGCGGCATCGCGGTGTGGGATCCGCGCGGCGTCGATGGTCTCGCGAAGCCCTGCTACGACTTCAAGGGCATCGCCCCGGCCTTCGGTTATCTCCAGGACATCACCCGCTACTGCAACCAGCTCGGGTGGGACGTCTACCAGGCCGACCATGAGGACGCGAACGGCCAATACGAGATCAACTTCGCTTACTCCGACGCGCTCACCACGGCCGACCGGCTCACGTTCTTCAAAATGATGACAAGCCAGGTCGCGCCGAAATACGGCGCCATCGCCACGCACATGGCGAAGCCCTTTGCCGACCGCACCGGCAGTGGCGCGCATATTCACTACCACCTCGCCGACACCGCCACCGGGACCAATCTCTTCACCGACGAGGCCGACCCGCGCGGCTTCGGGCTCTCGAAACTCGCCTACCACTTCCTCGCCGGCGTGCTCAAACACGCGCCCGCCCTCTGCGCCGTCGCGTCGCCCACGCCCAATTGCTACAAGCGCCTGCAAATCGGCCCCGGCCTCTTCAGCTCCCGCTCCGGCTTCACGTGGACGCCCGCATTCATCAGCTACGGCGACAACAACCGCACCCAGATGCTCCGCATCTGCGGCCCCGGCCACATTGAGGACCGCACCATCTCCGCCGCCGTCAATCCCTACCTCCTCTTCGCCGCCTACCTCGCCGCCGGCCTCGATGGCATCGCCCGCGAACTCCCCATCGGCAACCCGAACCTCGGCAACCTCTACACCATGCCGCGCGAGGAGATTTACAAACGCGGCCTCGTCACGCTCCCGCAGTCCCTCCGCGAAGCGCTCACCGAGCTCGAGCAGGACAGCGTCATCCTCGACGCGCTCGGCCCCATCGCCGGCGAATTCCTCAAGGTGAAATGGCAGGAGTGGAACGAATACCACCGCCAGGTCTCCCGCTGGGAAACCGACCAATACCTCACCCTCTTCTAACCGCCCCGTGAAATCCTTCGACGTCGCCGTCCTCGGCGTCGGCGGCATGGGCAGCGCCGCCTGCCTCCGCCTCGCCGAAGCCGGCCAGCGCGTGCTCGGCCTCGAGCGCTTCTCCATTCCCAACACCCGTGGCAGCTCGCACGGTGCCACGCGCATTCTCCGTCTCGGCCTCCACGAAAGCGCCCGCTACGTGCCGCTCGTGCTCCGCGCCGTCGAGCTCTGGGACGAACTCGGCGCCCGCACCGGGCATGCGTTGTTTCACCGCGTCGGCAGCCTCGACGTCTCGATTCCCGACGGCCCCATTTTCACCGGCTCACTCAACGCCTGCCGCCGCTGCGACATCGCGCACGAGGTTCTCGACGCCCGCGAGGTCGCCCGGCGCTTCCCCGCCCTGCGCCCGCACCCCGGCATGCAGGCCGTGCACCAGCCCGGCTCCGGCTTTGTCGTGCCCGAGGCCGCCATCACCGCGCAGGTGAACCTCGCGCTGGCCGCCGGCGCCGAGATTCACGGCCACGAGCAGGTGCTCGGCTGGGACAAACGCGGCGGCCGCTTCGAGATCCGCACCGACCGCGGCACCTACGAGGCGGGGCAAATCGTCGTCACCACCGGAGCCTGGCTCGGCAAACTCCTGCCCATGCCCGTCGAGGCCGAGCGTTGCGTGCTCGGCTGGTTTGCGCCCGCGCGGAACGCAGCCCATTTCGCCGAGGACCGCCTTCCCGTCTGGATCGTCGACTCGCCCACCACCGGGCATTTCTACGGATTCCCGATCCACGGCATCCCCGGATTCAAACTCGGCCGCCTGCGCGAGACTCCCGCCCCGGCCGTCGATCCCGATGAACGCCGCCTCGAGCCTGATCACGAGGACGAAGCCGACATGCGAGCGTTCGTGCGGGACATTTTCCCCGACGCGGACGGCCCCATCCTCTCCATGGAAACCTGCTTCTTCGAGAATACGCCGGACCGTGCGCCCATCATCGACCGCGTGCCGGGCGAGGAGGGAATCTGGGCCGTCGGCGGATTCAGCGGCCACGGATTCAAATACTCAAGCGCCGTCGGCGAAGTGACGCGCGACCTCGTGCTCGGCCGCGCCACCCCGTTCGACCTCTCCCCCTTCCGCGCCGACCGCTTCGCCGCATGATCTCCGCGCCCACCCACGCGGAAGTGGAAACCTTTTTCGACTTCCTGCGCTTTCCCTCCATCAGCGCGAAACCCGAGCACGCCGACGACCTGCGGGACTGCGCCGAATGGCTCACCAGCCTGCTCGCCTCGTGGGGCCTCGAGGCCGCCGCGCACGAAATTCCCGGCGGCGCCCCCGTCGTCCTCGCCCGCACGCCCGCCGTGCCCGGCGCGCCGCGGGTGCTGCTCTACGGGCACTACGACGTCCAGCCCGTCGAGCCCGTGGAGGCTTGGACCAGCCCGCCCTTCGAGCCGGAGATTCGCAACGGCTTCATCCACGCCCGCGGAGCCACCGACAACAAGGGCCAGACGTTTTCCCACCTCATCGGCCTCGCGCGCGCCCTCGCCGCGGGTCCGCTGCCGGTCAATCTCACCGTGCTCCTCGAAGGTGAGGAGGAAATCGGCAGCCCGCGCCTGGGCGAATTCGTCCGCCGCCACCGCGACACGCTCGCCTGCGACATCGCGCTCATCTCCGACACGAGCATGATCGAGCCAGGCTGGCCCGCGCTCACCCTTGGGCTGCGCGGCATCGCCTGCCTGGAAGTCACCGTGCACGGCCCGCGCGCCGATCTCCACAGCGGTATGTTTGGCGGAGCCACGCCCAACCCCGCGCTCGCCCTCGCCCGCATCCTCGCCCGCATGCACGGGGCCGACGGAGGCATCACCATCCCGGGCGTCACGCAGGGCGTGCTCCCCGTGGCCGAAGACGAACTCGCCAGCTGGCGCTCGCTGCCGTGGGATGCCGCGTGGTTCGAGGCCACCACCGGCCTGCCCGCCGCCGCCGGGGAACGCGACCGCACCGTGCTCGAGCGGGTCTGGGCGCGCCCGACGGCCGAGATCAACGGCCTCACGAGCGGACACCAGGGCGCCGGATCAAAAACCATCATCCCCGCCGCCGCCCACGCAAAGCTCAGCTTCCGCCTCGCGCCGGGACAAGACCCCGACGCCGTCGCCGCCGCGGTCATCGCATGGTTCGAGGCGCAATTCGCCGCCGAGGGCCTGCGCGGCGTGTGCGTTTACGACCACGGCGGCCTCCCGTTCTACACGCCTCCCAACGACCCCTTTCTCGCCGCCGCCCGCGCCGCGCTCGAGGACGTCTTCGGCCGCCCGCCCGCGCTCACGCGCGAAGGCCTTAGCATTCCCGTCGCCGCGCTGCTCCAGCGCGAACTCGGCGTGCCGGTCGTGCTCGCCGGCCTCGGCCTGCCCGACTGCAACGCCCACTCGCCCGACGAGAGCTACCCGCTCGCCCACCTCGAGCTCGGCGCGCAGGCCTTCCTCCGCCTCACGGAACGCTTCGCCGCCGCCCCGCGCGCCGCCGCAAAATAGTTCGTTCCCCGCCCCCAAATCCGCTAGCAAGCGGGGCATGAGCGACTTCTCTCCCTTTCGCGAAAAAATGGAATCCGCCGGCGTGAGCGAACCGGCCACTCGCGCCTTTGAACGCGCCTACCTCCAGCTCGCCGCAAAGGAAAACGCCCTGCTTCCCGAGTCGGCCATTTCGCCGGTCGAGTCCCTCCCCGACGCCGCCACGCTCCCCGAACCGGACGCCGCCGAAACCGCCTCCCTGCTCGACCGCAGCGCCATCCTCAAGCTCAACGGCGGCCTCGGCACCAGCATGGGCCTCGACCGCGCGAAATCCCTCCTGGAGGTTCGCCCCGGCGTCACCTTCCTCGACCTCATCGCCCGCCAGATCAGTCACTTCCGCGCCAGCACCGGAGCGAACGTCCGGTTCCTGCTGATGAACAGCTTCAGCACCAGCGCGGACACCCGCGCCTTCCTCGCCCGCCACCCCGAGCTCGGCGACGCCGACGCCATCGAGGTGCTCCAGAACAAGGTGCCGAAAATTGACGCCGCCACGCTCGCGCCCGCCGCCTGGCCCGCGAACCCCGACCTCGAATGGTGCCCGCCCGGCCACGGCGACCTCTACCCCGTGCTCGCCGGCTCCGGCGCGCTCGACCGCCTGCTCGCCGCCGGCGTCCAATACCTCTTCGTCTCGAACTCCGACAACCTCGGCGCCACCCTCGACCCCCGTCTCCTCAAATGGTTCGCCGACTCCGGCGCGCCCTTCGCGATGGAAGTCACCGCCCGCACCCCCTCCGACCGCAAGGGCGGCCACCTCGCCGTGCGCGACGGCCAGCTCCTCCTGCGCGAATCGGCCCAATGCCCCGACGCCGACCTCGACGCCTTCCAGGACATCACGCGCCACCGCTACTTCAACACGAACAACCTCTGGCTCCGTCTCGACCGCCTCCGCGACGCCCTCGCCGCCGCCGGCGGCTTTCTGCCCCTGCCCGTCATCCAGAACAAAAAAACCGTCGACCCCCGCGACAAAAAATCGCCCGCCGTCTACCAACTCGAAACCGCCATGGGCGCCGCCATCGAGAGCTTCCCCGACTCCGCCGCCATCGTCGTGCCACGCACCCGCTTCGCGCCGGTGAAAACCACGGGCGACCTGCTCACGCTCCGCTCCGACGCCTACGTCATCGGCGACGACGGCACCGTGCAGCTCGCCGCCGAACGCGGCGGAATCCCGCCCAAGGTCGACCTCGACGACAATTACAAGCTCGTCGATCAACTCGAGGCCGCGCTCACGAATGGCGCGCCTTCGCTGAAAAACTGCACGAGCTTGCGCGTGACCGGGCCATTCGCCTTCTCGAGCGCGGACGTCTTCACCGGCGACGTCGCGCTCGAAAATCCCGGCTCCGAGCGGCGGCCCGTCAGTTAGGCCGCCGGCTCGGTGAGCGCGGAAAGCCGCTCCGCCGCCTGTTCCCAGTCGGCCGTGGCCCGCTCAAGATCCTCGGTCACCCCCGCCAAATCGCGGTTGATCCGGAACGCCGCGCCCGCGTTGTCGTAAACCGCCGGATCCTCAAGCTCGGCGGTGAGCTGCTTCTGGCGCGTCTCCAGCCGCAACACCTCGGCCTCGAGCGCGTCGACCTTCGCCTTCGCGTCACGGCGTTCCTTCGCCTTCGCGTTGCGCGCCTCGGCCTCGGCCCGCTTCTCCTCCTTCGTCTTGAAGATGCGCTGCCGCTCGGGTGCTGGCGCCGCCGCGGTCGCCACCTCCAGCTTGGCGCCCGAAACGAGCGCTTCCCGCTCCGACGTGGCGACCGTCTTATCCAAAAAATACTGGTAATCCCCGGGGTAGAACGTCGTGCGCCCCGCCTGCACGTGCATCACCTGCTGCGCGATGGCGCGGATGAAATACACGTCGTGGCTGATGAACACGAGCGTGCCCGTGAACGACTTCAAGGCCGAGATCAGCGCATCGATGCTCGGAATGTCGAGGTGCGTCGTCGGCTCATCCATCAGCAGTAGGTTCGGCGGATCGAGCAGCAGCTTCACCAGCGCGAGGCGGCTCTTTTCCCCGCCGCTCAGCACACCCACATTCTTGAACACATCGTCCCCGCGAAACAAAAACGCCCCCAGCACCGTGCGGATGGACTCCTCGTTCACGTTTCTCGCGCCGGCCGAAGCCTCCGCGAGCACCGTGCGGCGCTCGTCGAGCATCTCCGTGCGATACTGCGCGAAGTATCCGACCCGCACATTGTGCCCCGGCGTGCGCTCGCCCTGCTGGAACGGCACGATGTCGGCCATGATCTTGAGCAGCGTGGATTTGCCCGCGCCGTTCGGCCCGACCAGCACCGTGCGCTGCCCGCGCTCCACTTCGTAATCCAGCCCGCGATACACCCAGTGCAGGTTCGGCTCCTGCCCGTAGGCCTGGTGGATGCCGGCGAGCGTCATCACGCGCTGACCCGACCGCTCCGGCTGCGGAAACGAAAAGCGCACCACCGGCGCGAGCGCCTCCGGGGGCTCGATGCGCTCCATGCGCGCGAGCTGCTTGATGCGTTCCTGCGCCTGCGCGGCCTTGCTGGCCTTGGCGCGGAAGCGGTCGATGAACTGCTGGATGCTCGCGATCTCACGCTGCTGGTTTTCGTAGGCGAGCCGGTGCTGCTCCTGCTGCGCGGCGCGTTGGGTGAGGTAGGATTCGTAGTTGCCCGTGTAACGCCAGAGGCGGCGGTTACGAATCTCGATGATCGTGTTGCAGAGCACGTTGAGAAATTCCCGGTCATGCGAAATCACAAAAAACGCGCCGGGATACGTGAGCAGGTAGCTCTGGAACCAGCGCAGCGCCTCGAGGTCGAGGTGGTTCGTCGGCTCGTCGAGCATGAGCAGATCGGGCTCGAGCACGAGGAGCCGCGCGAGGTGCGCGCGCATCACCCAGCCGCCGCTGAAGGTCCGCGCGGGCTTGTCGTAGTCGGTCTCGCGAAAACCCAGGCCGGCGAGAATGCGCTTCGCCTTGGGCTGCCGCTCCTGCGCCTCATATTCCGCGGCGAAGTCGTAATCGGGGTCCTCGGGATCGGCCTCACCGGTGGCGACAACGTGGCCGGTCGCGAGATCGAGCACGGTTTCGTCCCCCGCCGGCGCGCTTTCCTGCGGCAGGAAGCCGAGCGTGCTGCCACGCTGGAGCGAGACCGAGCCCTCGTCGGGTTCGTCGTTTTTGAGGATCAACGAGAAGAGCGTCGTCTTGCCCGCGCCGTTCGGGCCGACGAGGCCGATGCGGTCACCGCGGTTGATCTGGATCGACGCATTTTCAAAGAGCACGCGACCCGCGAAGGATTTGGTCACGCCGGAGATGGAAAGCATGCGGGAAGCTGGCAGAAAACCGGCCCAGGCGGCAACCGCGCGCTTGCGGCGGCCTAATTCCCCGGCAGGAGCAGGATGCGCCGGACCTCGGCGATGGCCTCGGGATTCTGGTGCGCGGGATGGGCCGACGGCACGACCAACTCGGACTCCGCCCCGGGCATGTGCGAACTCCAGTAGGGCACCACGCCGTCGCTTTTCTGCGGCGGAGTCTGGTCGTGGTTGCCGCCCTTGCCGCGATCCCCGGAGATGACGTGGTAGGGAATGCCCGACGTGAGCGGCACCTCGTTGATCGCGCGGACGAAGCGGTTGTTCGGCGCGAGGGTGTCGACGCTGTTCGGGATGCGGCGCAGCTTGAGGTCGTCGGTCTGGAAGGTAAGGATTTTTTGCATGTCGCGTCCCGCCTGAAGCAGCGTGGTCGGTGAGTGCACGAGGCTCGAACCGATCCGTCCCAGCCAGTGCGTGGCGAGATTACTGCCCTTGAGGGGCGCGGCGATGAAGATGACGCGACCCACCTCCGGGCGGTGCGAGAAGACGAGCGCCTCGGTGAACAGCTCGCGGCTCGCCGGGGAAAGCGGCGTGTCCGCCGGCTTGCGGTGGAAGATTTTTTCCCAGAGCTGATCGCCGCTGTCGGTGATGAGCAGGCGGCTGATGCACCCGCCCATGCTGTGTCCGACGACGACCATCTTGCGCCGCAGCGGATAAACCTTCTGCACGCCGTCGAGTTCCTTGCGCAGCAGCGCGGCGGAGTAGGGATACGGGTAACCGCTCGGGTAGCTGTAGAACCAGACCTGATACCGGCGGCGGAACTCCGGATCGGCCCGCAGGGCGTTGATCATGGGCGTCCACGTCGCCTGCGTGTCCATGAGCCCGTGCACGACGAGGAGCACGGTTTTATTCGGGTCGTAGGGCTGGAGCCGAACCAGCCGCGCGGTGTCGGCGTATTTTCCGGGCTGCAGCAGGCGGGAGATTTCCAGCTTCTTGGGATCGTTCCGGGCCAGCATGACCGCCAGGGGAACGGTGAAATCCGCCCCAAGCGGGTAGGTCCGGCCGTCCATCCGCACGGTCTCCACCGCCAGCGGATCCTCAAAGCCGAGTTCGCACTCGCGCCCGCGGAAACGGGCGATCGCCGTCACCCCGTAATACGTGCGCGGCATGCCGTAGCGCGCCTTTGCGTCGCGGTTGACCGCGCGGCCGACCGCCACCACCGGCGCGCCCAGGCCGGGACGGATCACGCGGTCCTTCACGTAGGTGCCGTTGACGTCGAATTCATCGGCCGGCGTGAAGTGGTAAAGCGCGGGGTTCCACTGCGGGCGGGGGTCCGGCTTGCGCCGAAGCACGAAGTCTCCGCCCGCCGCCGGCACGCGCAGGGGCTGCGCCCACGGGTCGAGCTTCGCCTTCTCGATCACCTTGACGATGCGGCTCACCGCAAAGTTGTAATCCTTCAAGGCGAGGGCATTCTGCGGATTCCGCTCCAGCTCGCGGGCGGCAATTTGCGCCGCCGTGAGGTATCCGGCCAGCGCCTCCAGCGGAGCCCGGCGCTCCCGGGCCTGGGCGGCCACCATCCCGGCCTGCGCGGTCGCAAGAGGTTCTGCGCAGCCCGGTGCAGGCACGTAGCGGGGGTCACGCTCCCGGATCGTCGAGTAGGTCGAGCAGCCCGCAAGGCCAACCAGGGAGAACAGAATCAACGGACGAATCACCACGCCGGCCATGGAAGAATCTGGCCGCCTGCTTGGCAAGAGCGGATGCCGCCGGGAGCTGGCCGGGCGGCGTATAGTGGAGCAATGCTCGAAGTGCGCTACGAACTCGGGGTTCACCTGCCCGCGGAGAATCTCTGGCTCGATCCCCGCGGGGCGAGGGAGTTTGCCTTTGTCTCGCACGCGCACAGCGACCACACCGGGCGCCACCGGGAGACCATTCTCACCGAGGCGACCTCCCGATTGATGCGGGCCCGGCTCGGCCCGCCCGCAGGACGCGAGATCATCCTGCCGTATCGCGAACCGTCCTCGTGCCGCGGCGTGCAGGTGGAGTTGCTGCCCGCCGGCCACGTCCTCGGCTCGGCCCAGTGCCTGCTCACGACCGATCGCGGCACCCTGCTCTACACCGGCGATTTCAAGCTGCGCACCGGGCTGAGCTGCGAAGCCGCCGAGGCGCGGCCTGCGGATACGCTGATCATGGAAACCACCTTCGGCCTGCCGCGCTACGTCTTCCCCCCGGCCGAAGAGGTGCTCGCCGCCGTCGTGAAATTCTGCCTCGAGGCGCGCGAGGACGGCGCGACCCCCGTGCTCCTCGGCTACTCCCTCGGCAAGGCCCAGGAAATCCTCGCCGCGCTCGCCTCCGCGGGTCTCCCCATCATGCTCCACGGCTCCGTCTGGGGCATGACGCAAATCTACACCGACCTCGGCGTCACCTTCCCCCCGCACGAGAAATACGCCGCCGACCGCCTCGCCGACCACGTCCTCATCTGCCCGCCCAGCGTCGCGGGCTCCGCCATGCTGCGAAAAATCACGTCGCGCCGCACCGCCGTTCTCACCGGCTGGGCGATGGACGGCGGCGCCGCCCGCCGCGCGAAGGTCGACGCCGCCTTCCCGCTCTCCGACCACGCCGACTACGCCGACCTCCTCCGCTACGTGGAGATGGTCGCCCCCCGCCGCGTGCTCACGCTCCACGGCTTCGCCCGCGAGTTCGCCCGCGACCTGCGTGCCCGCGGCCTCGAGGCCTGGGCCCTCACCGGCGCGGACCAGCTCGAACTCGCCCTGCCGGCCAAAGCCGCCCCCGCCCGCCCCGCCCGAACGCCGGCCGCCCCGGAAATCGGATTCGGCCGCTTCGCCGCCCTCACCGAACGCATCGCCGCCGCTACCGGCAAGCTCGCCAAAGTCCGCCTGCTCGCCGATTTTCTCGCGGGCCTCGACGACGCCGAACTTCCGCTCGCCGCCACCTGGCTCACCGGCCGCGCCTTTCCGCAGGTCAGCGCCCGCCCCCTCAAGCTCGGCAGCGCCATCATCCGCCGGGCACTGCTGTCCGCCTCGGGCCTGACGCCCTCCGAGCTCCAGGCCATTTCCCGCCGCCACAATGACATCGGCCCCACCACCGGCGAAGCCCTGGCCGCGAACGCCCCCGCGACCCCGCCTACCATCCCCGAAGTCGACGCCTTCCTTCGCCGGATCGAAGCCGCGCGCGGCCCGCTCGCGAAGACCACCCTGCTCGAAGGCTGGCTGCGGCGGCTCGCGGCGCGCGATGCGGTGGCCCTCGTCAAAATCCTCACCGGCGACCTGCGCATCGGGCTTAAGGAAGGCCTCGTCGAGGAGGCCGTGGCCACCGCCTTCCACGCCGAGGCCGAAACCGTCCGCGAAGCGCACATGCTGCTGGGCGATCTCGGGGAAACCGCCCGCCGCACCCGCGCCGGAACCCTCGACGGGATCAACCTCACCCCGTTTCACCCCGTCAAGTGCATGCTCGCCAGCCCGGAACCCGATGGGGAGGGCGTCTGGCAGCGCATGACGGCCGCGGGCGGCCGCGAAGTCTGGCTCGAGGACAAGCTGGACGGCATCCGCGCCCAGCTCCACGCCCACGGCGGGCGGGTGGCGCTTTATTCGCGCGACCTCAAACCCCTCACCGCGACCTTCCCGGAAATCGCCGCCGCCGCGCGCGGACTCGACGCCGTGCTGGACGGCGAAATCGTCGCCTGGCGCGACGGAAAACCGCTCGGATTCTTCGAGCTGCAAAAACGCCTCGGCCGCACCGAGCGCGATCTCTTTCTGCCGGCCGAGGTGCCGGTGACCTTCACCGCGTTTGACGTGCTCTGGCTCGACGGCCGCTCCACCTTTCGCGAACCGCTCGCCGCCCGCCGCGCCCGACTCGAATCCCTCGCCCTTGTGGCCCCGCTGCAAATCCTGCCGACCACCCGCGCGCATTCCGCGGCGGACGTCGAAGCCGCCTTCCTCGCGGCCCGCGCACGGCGCAACGAAGGGCTCATCGCCAAGGACCCCGCCAGCCTGTATTCGCCGGGCCGGCGCGGACTCGCGTGGATCAAGCTCAAGAAGGCCGGCGCCACCCTCGATGTCGTCGTCACGAGCGTGGAATACGGCCACGGTCGGCGGCGCGGCGTGTTGAGCGACTACACGTTTGCCGTGCGCGACGAAGCCGGCGGCCTCGCGACGATCGGCAAGGCCTACAGCGGATTGACCGACGCCGAAATCGCCGCGCTCACCGAGCGCTTCCAGGCCAGCATCATCGGACAACGCGGCCGCATCTTCGACGTGCGGCCCGAGGTCGTGCTGGAGATTGCCTTTGATTCGGTCCAACCCAGCCCGCGCCACGCCAGCGGCCTCGCGCTCCGCTTTCCGCGCATCCACCGCATTCGCGCCGACAAGTCTCCCGCCGAAATCGACACCGTGGCGCACGCCCAACGGCTTGCAGGACGGACGGAATCCGCGTAGCACGGAACTTGCTGAAAGCGGTAATGATGGTCCCCCGACGCCTTCTCATCCCCCCGGCCTGGCTGGGGGTTTGGGTTTTTCTGGCGATGACCGGGGTCACCCAGGCCGCCTCGCTCTCCGTGCTTTCGTGGAACATCCAACGCGGCATCGGGGACACCGCGGCCAACAGCACGACCCAGGCGGCGCTGGCCAACGTCGTGAATTACCTCAACCCCGACGTCTGGACGATCAACGAACTTGGGGCGGACACCCCCACCTACTCGCCGACCACCGCGCTCAATAGCCTCCAGTCCTTTGTCAGCACGCGCCTCACCATTTTTGGCGCAAATCCCGTGCTCGGCTCGGACTACTACGTCTACCTCGGCACCTACACCGACGGTTATCTCGCCAATGCCATCGTCTCGCGCTACCCGCTGCTTTCCACGCGCAGCTACTCGGACGCCGGCGGCGGCTACCGGTCTCTGCGCGGCATGGCCTTCGCCGTGGTGGACGTGCCCGGCACCACCAACGACGTCGGCATCTTCACGATGCACCTCAAGTCCGGCAGCCTCACCGCGGACGCTGCCCGCCGCCAGGCCGAAGCCACCGCGAACCGAACCACGATCGCGAACTGGATGACGCAAAACCCGCGCCTCGGCGCGATCGTCACCGGTGACTTCAACGAAAGCGAGGATCCCCCCGACGGCGACAATTGGAGCGGCGGCGTGCTTGGCGGAACCATCACGCTCGGCAACAACACCACGGCCACCTACCAACCCGTCACGACCATCCGCTCCGCCGGGCTCACGGATCCCGTGCCCGTGAGCCTTTCGGGCGACAACGACACCATCAGTTCCTCCAGCCCCAACGACCGCTTCGACTACGTGCTCCATGGCGGCAACGGCCTGACCTATCAAACCGGCCAGGTCTTCGACTCGCGCCGCTACACCGCGACCCAACTCAACGCCATCAACGCCGCAAACGGCCTCACGTTCACCACCGGCACATCCGCCGCCGCCTCGGATCACCTCGCCGTTTTTGGCGCGTTCGCGGTTGTTCCCGAGCCACATGTGCTCTGCCTGATCGCCCTGGCCGCCGGCCTGCTGCTGCTTAGAGCCCGGCGAGGCAGACGTATTTCATGACGAGATAGTCCTCGAGGCCGTATTTCGAGCCTTCGCGCCCGAGGCCCGATTCCTTCACGCCGCCGAACGGAGCCATCGCGTTCGAGATAAGTCCGGTGTTCACGCCCGCCATGCCGTATTCCAGCGCCTCGGCGACCCGCCAGATCCGGCCAAGGTCCCGCGTGTAAAAGTAGCTCGCCAGGCCCACGCTGGTGTCATTCGCGAGCGCCACGGCCTCCGCCTCCGTCTCGAAGCGGAAGAGCGGCGAGACGGGGCCGAAGATTTCCTCCTGCGCGAGGGCCATTTCGGTCGTCGCGCCGCCGAGCACGGTCGGCTCGTAAAACGTGCCGCCGAGCGCGTGGCGTTTGCCCCCGAGGAGGACGCGGGCGCCCTTGCCGACGGCGTCGCCGACGAGCTCCTCGACCTTCGCGACGGCCTTGTCGTCGATGAGCGGGCCCTGCTGGACGTCGGTCTCCAGGCCGTTGCCGACCTTGAGCCGGTGCACGGCGGCGACGAGCTTTTCGGCGAAGGCGTCGTAAACCCCGGCCTGCACGAGGAGGCGGTTCACGCACACGCAGGTCTGGCCGGTGTTACGATACTTCGAGGCGAGCGCGCCCTCAACCGCGGCGTCGAGATCGGCGTCGTCAAAAACGATGAACGGCGCGTTGCCGCCGAGCTCCATCGTGACTTTTTTGACCGTGCCCGCGCAGGCGGCCATGAGCGTTTTGCCGACGCCGGTGGAGCCGGTGAACGTCAGCTTGCGCACAGTCGGACTGGACGTGAAAGCCCCGCCAATCTCCGCGGCGTTGCCCGTGAGCACGCTAAAAAGTCCGGGCGGGATGCCGGCGCGCTCGCCCAACTCCGCCAGCGCGAGGGCCGAGAGCGGCGTCTGCGAGGCGGGCTTGCAGACCATGGCGCAGCCGGCGGCAAGGGCCGGGGCGACCTTGCGGGTGAGCATGGCGTTGGGAAAATTCCATGGCGTGATGGCGGCGCAGACGCCCACGGGCTGGCGCAGGACGAGCAGCCGGCGATCGTTCGAGGGCGGCGGGATGATGTCGCCGTGGATGCGTTTGGCCTCCTCGGCAAACCACTCGACGTAGGCCGCGCCGTAGGCAATCTCGCCCTTCGCCTCGGCGAGCGGCTTACCCTGCTCGCTCGTGAGGATGAGCGCGAGGTCGTCCGTGTTTTCGATGAGCAGGTCGAACCAGCGCCGAAGGACGCGCGAGCGCTCCAGCACCGTGCGGCGCTGCCATTCACGCATGGCGACGGCGGCGGCGGCGATGGCCTCGTGGGCCTCGGCGGCGCCGAGTTCGGCCACGTGCGCGATGGTTTCGCCGGTGGCGGGATTCGTCACCGGGAAGGTGCGCCCCGAGGCGGCGTCACGCCATTCGCCGGCGACGTAGGCTTGCGTTTTGAGGAGGCGGGGATCCTTGAGGGCGAGCATGGGTTCAGCCTAACACGCCGGGCGGTGGGACGCGACCGCTAGAACGTCCAGCTGGCGCTGAGGTTGACGGATTGAACCGCTCCTCCGTTGAAGAGGCTGGCGCTGTAGAAGAGGCTGCTGGAGAGGTTGCGCCCAAGGAGCATGGTCACGCCGGCGGATGCGGTGAGGGCGTCCTGCCCGACGAGGGAATCGACGTAGCTGTAGGTCGACCCGGGCACGAACGGAACGCCGCCGGTGATGGTGCGCGGGGTGTTGTAAAACTCGTGATTCCACAGGCACCGAAGCTCGGGGACCACGGCCATGGTCCGGCTGACCGGGAAAAGATAATTCACGTGCGCGCCGAGTCCCGAGGCGAGGCTGCTGAGTTGCTGACGGTTGATGCGGACGTCGAGGCCGTAGGGGTCCGTCTCCGAATAGGTCGGCGTTGTGAGATAGCTGAACTGGAGGCTGGCAATGGGGCCGAACGTCCAGTTTCCGCGGCGAACGTCGTAGCCGCCGTCGAGCAGGGCGAAGAAGCCGGTGCTGTTCGCGCGGCTGCGCGCGGAGCCGTAATTCGTGCCGAAAAGGTTCAGCGGGCGCGTGATCTTCGATTGGTAACCGGCCCCGCCGGCGGCAAGGTCGAAGTAAAACCCACCCTCGGGCCGGGCGAAGGAAAGGTATCCGCCGTAGTTGAGGCCATTGGTGATCACGCTGCCGCCGCCGAGCTGGTTGAATTTCTGCCCCTGCAGCTGGTAGCTCGCAAAAATGCCAACACTCAGGTTTCGCGTGAGCGCAAAGTCCACGCCCATGAGGAAATTCCCGGCGATGCTTTCGCGGTCGGAAACGCCTCCCTGCGGATCGAGATTGGAATACACGCCGGTGGCCATGCTCCAAAAGTTCCCCGTGAAGGCGGGGCGCTCCTTGAACTCGAACGTGCACCCCTTGCCGCCCGCGGACTGGGTGGACGGCACGATGGACTTGGCGTCCTTGACCGCCTTGTCGTCAGGCACGGCGGAGTAGGTTTCGACCGGCTCATCGGGCAAAACCTGTCGCCGCGTGCGGAGGTTGTAAAACTGCTGGGAGAGCATGCCGCCCGTCTGGCGAAGCTGCGCGGCGGTCTGGTCGGCCACGGCCCCGTGGAAGCTGAGCGCGTCGACGACGAGCGAGGTGATGATCGGGCCGCCGGTCGTTTCCTGGACGGTTGTCTCCTCCGGCGTGGGCGCGGGAGTGGGCGAAGGGGCTGGGGTGGGAGTCGGCACGGGGGAGGGGCCGGGGCCCGGAGTGGGTGCGGGGGTCGGGCTTGCGACCGGCACGGGCGGGGGACTCGGCGGCTCGGGGGGCTCCGGCGGGAACTCCAGGATGCCGAAGGCGGCATTGTCGAGGAAGTTGCCGATGCTTGTCGTGCTGCCCTTAATCGAGACGTAGTTGAAACGAAGCTTCGTGCCCTCCTGAACCGGCGCCAGCTTTTCGCCGCGGTAATTGACCCAGCCGTCGGGGCCCGTCGCGTATTCCTGGGCAAAAATCGGGAACCAATTTCCGTTAATGAATTGGTCGATGCGCAGCATCATCACGTCGGTGGCGTTGCGCCCGCGATGCCAGAATGAATACGAGATCAGCCCCGATTTCGAAGCGGTGACTTCCTGATACAGCGTGGAGACCTGGGTCGCGTTCAGCTCGGCGAAAAATCTCCCGCCGTTCGCGAAGAAGGGGTCGGCCTGCGTCAGGGTGTAGACGGGGCCGTTGGAGTTTGCGCTGTAACCCGAGGCCCAGATTTCGATGAGTTCATCACTGGCGGTGGTCTGCCAATTCGCGACGGTCGTCGTTTGGTTGAAACCGGGCGGGTTGGTCGAAGGGGGCTTGCCCACGTCTTCGAACCCGCCGTTATCGAGAAAATTGGTCTGCTCGGCGCGGCCGACGAAGCCCGGCGCAAGCGCGAGGATGCCCACAAGAAAACCGCCCAGCGCGGAAAACGATCGCATGCCCTGCTTGGCTAGCGAAGCCGGAGGAATTTAGGAACGAAAATGTCTCCGCATAACCCTCCGCTTCAGGCTTGAACCCGGTAGCCGGCGGCCAGGGAGCGGAACGTTCCGAGCTGGGCGTCGATCCACGCCGGACTCTGCCCCTGCTCCCGCGCGAGCAACTCCGCCACGATCGGCGCGGCGTCGAGCGCCGCCTGCGCGTCGAGAAACAGCAGGCGCGTGCGGCGGGAAAGCACGTCCTCGACGGTGCGGGCCATCTCGTGACGGGCCGCCCAGACGACATGCGCCTGCTGGTAGGGGAAGCCCGAAGCAAGCGGCGCGGCGAGGGCGGGGTCTTCCGCGATCAGCTTCGCGATGGCCGGAGCGTCGCTGCCGTAAACGGCGAGCGCCTCGTCGCCGGAGACACTGTGAGGGCTGGTCCAGCCGTGGAGCTGGAGATTCTCGGTGACGCACTTGCGCTCGGCCAGCTCGCCGATGAGCGCGGCGTGGCCGATGGTGTCCTCGGCCATTTTACGATAGGTCGTCCACTTGCCGCCCACGATGGTCACGAGGCCGGCGTCGGAGATGATGACCTCGTGGTTGCGCGAAATCTGCTTCGTGCTGGAGCCGTCGGAACTCGGCGGACGCACGAGCGGACGCTGGCCGGCAAAGACGCTGAGGATGTCACTGCGCTGAGGATCGCGGGCGAGGTAGCGCGCGGCGTTGCGCAGGATGAATCCGATTTCCTCGTCGAGGGCGCGCGGCTCCAGGTCGGCGTGCGGCATGGGCGTGTCGGTGGTGCCGATGAGCACGCGGTCGTGCCAGGGAATGACAAAGAGCACGCGACCGTCGTCGGTGTGGGGAACCATGATGGCGGAGTTCCCGGCGAGAAAGCTGCGGTCCATCACGAGGTGGACGCCCTGGCTCGGCTGCACGGCGGCGGGGGCGGCGGCATCCTCGAGTCGGCGCACGTCGTCCGCGAAGATGCCGGCGGCGTTGATGACAACGCGGGCGCGCACGTCGAGACGTTCCCCAGTTTCCGCGTCGGTGATTTCCACGCCGGTGACGAGCCCGCCCTCCTTACGGATCGCGGTGGCGGAGGCGTAGTTCAGCAGGCAGGCGCCGTGATCGGCGGCGGTTTGCGCGAGCGTGATGGCGAGCCGCGCATCGTCAAATTGCCCGTCGAAATACTCCACGCCGCCGAGCAGATTTTCCGGCTCGATGTTGGGGATGCGTTTGACGGTCTCCTCGCGGTCGAGCAGGCGGGAGCGCTCGAGGTTCAGCTTGCCGGCGAGGAGGTCATACATTTTCAACCCGATGCCGAAGAACGGTCCTTCCCACCATTTGTAGCGCGGGACGATGAAGGAGAGATGGTGGA
The DNA here is from genome assembly GCA_027488755.1 of Verrucomicrobiaceae bacterium. GTDB lineage: Bacteria > Verrucomicrobiota > Verrucomicrobiia > Chthoniobacterales > JAATET01 > JAATET01. The sequence goes on from JAIYAZ010000167.1 coordinate 65,678, forward strand.
CGATGTGGGGGGCGTTGCGGTGGAGCAGGCCGCGTTCGCGCAGGGCCTCAAGGACGAGTGGAATGTCGCCCTGTTCGAGGTAACGCACGCCGCCGTGCACAAGCTTTGTGCTGCGGCTGGACGTGCCCTTGGCAAAGTCGTGGGCTTCGACGAGCAGGGTGCGGTAGCCGCGGGTGGCGGCATCGACGGCGACCCCGAGGCCGGTCGCGCCGCCTCCGATAATGACGATGTCCCATTCGGGTTCGGCGCGAAGCCGGGAGAGCATTTTGGTGCGGTTCATAGGATTTTTACAGGGCCCAGCCGCGGGCGCGTTTGATGGCTTTGCGCCAGGTTTTGAGGCCGGCGCGGCGCTGGGCGGCGGTGGTGGTGGGTTGGAAGGTTTTGTCGACGGCGCGCACGGCGTGGAGATCGGCCACGTCGCTCCAAAAGCCGGCCCCGAGCCCGGCCATCATGGCGGCTCCGAGGGCGGTGGTCTCGACGTTGCGCGGGCGCTCGACCGGCACGCCGAGCTGGTCGGCCTGGATCTGCATGAGCAGGTCGCTCGCGGAGGCCCCGCCATCAACGCGCAGGGTGCTGACGCGGTGGCCGGAATCCTTTTCCATCGCGAGCAGCAGGTCGGCGACCTCGTAGGCGATGCCGTCGAGGGTGGCCCGGGCAATGTGCGCGGCGGTCGTGCCGCGCGTGACGCCGAGCAACACGCCGCGGGCGGACGGGTCCCAATACGGCGCCCCAAGCCCGGTGAAAGCGGGCACGAGCATCACGCCGCCGGCATCGGGCACCTCGGCGGCGAGCGTGTTCACCTCGGGCGCGCTGCGGATGATTTTGAGGCCGTCGCGGAGCCATTGAATCGCCGCGCCCCCGACGAACACGCTGCCCTCGAGGGCGTATTGGAGCGGGGCGTCGCCGAGCTTCCACGCGACCGTGGTGAGCAGCCGGTGGCGGCTAGCGACGGGGTTCGGCCCGGTGAACTCGAGCATGAAGCAGCCGGTGCCGTAGGTGCATTTCACGAGGCCGGGGCGCACGCAAAGCTGTCCGAAGAGCGCGGCCTGCTGGTCGCCGACGCCAGCGCAAACCGGCACCGACGCGCCGAGGATGTCGGCGTCGGTTTCCGCGAGCGGCACGCCATTGGCCACGATGCGCGGCAGGATTGCGCGCGGAATGTCAAAGAGCGCGAGCAAGTCGTCATCCCAATCACCCGCGTGGATGTTCATGAGCATCGTGCGCGAGGCGTTGGTGACGTCGGTGGCGTGGGCGCGTCCGCCGGTGAGCTTGAAGATGAGCCAGGCGTCGATCGTGCCGGCGGCGAGTTCCCCGGCGGCGGCCCGTTCCCGGGCGTTGGGCACGGCGCGCAGGAGCCAGTGGAGTTTGCTCGCGGAGAAATACGAGTCGAGCAGCAGGCCCGTGCGCTGCTGGATGAAGGGTTCCTTGCCGCCCTCGGCCAGGGCGGTCATGTAGTCGGCGGTGCGGCGGTCCTGCCAGACGATGGCCGGGGCGACGGGTTCGCCCGTGGCGCGATCCCAGAGCACGATGGTTTCGCGCTGGTTCGTGATGCCAATGGCGGCAATCTCCGCGGCCGAAATGCCCGCCTTCGCAATGGCCTCGCGCGCGGTGGCCTCGACGCTGCGCCAGATTTCGAGCGCGTCGTGTTCGACCCAGCCCGGCTGCGGAAAAAACTGCGTGAATTCACGCTGCGCGGTCGCGAGGGCCGTGCACGTGGCGTCGTAGACAATCGCGCGGGAGCTGGTCGTTCCCTGGTCGAGGGCGAGGAGGTATTTCATGGGGGGCGGGGAGAGTTAGAATTTGCCGAGGGCGGAGTAGGTAAGCGCGGCGAGGACGGCGCCGACGAGCGGCCCCAGCACCGGGATGCCCGCATAGGCCCAGTCGCTCCCGCCCTTGCCGGGGATCGGCAGCAGCGCGTGCGCGAGCCGCGGGCCGAGATCACGCGCGGGATTGATCGCGTATCCGGTCGGCCCGCCGAGCGACAGCCCGATGGCCCAAACCAGCAGAGCGACGGGCACCGCCCCGAGCGCGCCGAGATCCATCGGCACCGCCGCGCCGCTCATGTCGCGCTCGAACGCGCCCTTCATGGCCAGGATTCCAAAGATCAAAACGAACGTCCCAATGGCTTCGCAGAGAAGGTTGGCCGGAGCATTGCGGATGGCGGGCGCCGTGCAGAACACGGCGCGTTTGAGGTCCGCGTCCGCCGTCTCCCGCCAGTGCGGCAGGTAGGCCAGCCACACGACGACCGCGCCGAACATCGCCCCGCCAAGCTGCGCGAGGCAGTAACCGGGAACATCCACCCAGGGAAAAACGCCGCTGACCGCCAGGCCCACGGAGACGGCCGGATTCAGGTGCGCCCCGCTCACGCGGGCCACCGCGGCCACCGCAAGAAACACCGCAAACGCCCAGCCCGTCGTGATCACCATCCACCCGGCACCCTGCCCCTTCGAGCGGGTCAGCAACACGTTCGCCACAACGCCGTCGCCGAGAATAATCAATAGCGCGGTGCCGACGAATTCGCCGAGCAGGGGGGTCACGTCCCCAGCCTACGCCGGCCGGGTCGTTTGTCGAGCCCGCCCGCCGCGGGCTTGATGCCACGCGGCGAATCGGGCGAAGGTGGCGCCATGCCCGCCGAGGATACCATTGCCGCCCTGTCCACGCCCCCCGGCGAGGGCGCGATTGCCCTCGTGCGCATCTCCGGGCCGGATTCGCTGGCCATTGCCGAAACCATCTTCCGCGGCGGTCGCATCGCCCCTCGCCAGGCCAGCTTCGGCCGCATCGTCGACGCGGAGGGCGTCGTGGACGAGGTCGTGCTCACGCACTTCGCCGCCCCGGCCAGCTACACCGGCGAGGACGTCGTGGAAATCAGCGGCCACGGCGGCATCGTGGTCTCCGCCCGCTTGCTGCAAACCGCCCTGGCCGCCGGAGCCCGCGCCGCCGGCCCCGGGGAATTCACCCAGCGCGCCTTTCTCAACGGCAAGCTCGACCTCACCCAGGCCGAGGCGGTGATGGATCTCATCCGCGCCCAGACCCCGCTCGCAGCCCGCGCCGCCGCCGAGCAGCTCCGCGGGCGCATCGGCGACGAAATCTCCGCCCTGCGCGAGGCGCTCCTCGACATCGTCGCGCACGTCGAGGCCTACATTGATTTTCCCGACGAGGACATTGATCCCGACACCGGCGCGGCGCTCCGCGGGCGCATCACCGCCACGCAGTCACGCATCGCCCGCCTCCTCGCCACCGCCGACGAAGGCCGCATCCTCCGCGAAGGCGTGCGTCTCGCCATTTGCGGTCGGCCGAATGCCGGAAAATCCAGCCTGCTCAACCGCCTGCTCGGCCAGGACCGCGCCATCGTCAGCCCCACGCCCGGCACCACCCGCGACACCATCGAGGAGGGGCTGAACCTCCGGGGCATTCCCTTTCGTGTGATCGACACCGCCGGACTGCGCGAGACGCCCGACGCCATTGAACGCGAGGGCGTGCGCCGCGCCCGCGCCGCCATCGAAGGCGCCGACGTCGTGCTGCGCGTGATCGACGCCACCGACGCCGCCGCGCTCACCGACCCGCCCGCGGCCGGCGACGAAGTCCTCGCCATCAACAAGATCGACCTCGCCCCCGCCCCGCTTCCGGGCCTCGCCATTTCCTGCGCCACGGGCGAAGGCCTCGAGGCGCTCGCCGACGCGCTGGTCGCCCGCGTGCGCCGCACGCCGGCCAAAGCCTGGGACTCGGCCGCCGCCATCAACGCCCGCCACCAGGCCTGCCTCCAACGCGCCGCCGACGCCCTCACCCGGGCCATCGCACAATTCGACGCCGCGACCGCCCCCGAGTTCGTTGCCCTCGACCTCCGCGCCGCCCTCGACGCCGTGGGCGAAGTCGTCGGCGTGGTGGACACCGACACCATTCTCGGCCGCATTTTTGGGTCGTTCTGCATCGGAAAATAGCCACGCTCTTCCCCGATGAGTCTCTACGACGCCCTCCGCCCGCTCCTCTTCCGTATGGACGCCGAGTCGGCCCATCACTTTGCCCTCGGCGCCCTTGAGACCGCGCCCGCCCCGTTTCTGCGTCTTGCCTTCGGCGCCGCCCCCGCCCTGCCCCGCGAGGTCGCCGGCCTGCGCTTTCCGAACCCCGTCGGCCTCGCCGCCGGCATGGATAAAAACGCCGTCGCCCTGCCCGCCTGGGAAGCTCTCGGCTTCGGCTTCGTCGAGGTCGGCACCATCACCGCCCGCGCCCAACCCGGCAATCCGCGCCCCCGCCTCTTCCGCTACCCCGAGCTCGGCGCGCTCATCAACCGCATGGGCTTCAACAACGATGGCGCCGACGCCGTGGCCGCCCGCCTCGCACACCTGAAATCCTCCGGCCACTGGCCGCGCATCCCCGTCGGCGTGAACCTCGGCAAATCCAAGGTCACCGAACTGGCCGACGCCCCCGCCGATTACCTCCACAGCTACCGCGCGCTCCTTCCGTTCGGCGACTACTTCGTCATCAACGTCAGCTCCCCCAACACCCCCGGCCTCCGCGAACTCCAGGAAAAGGACGCCCTCGCCGGCATCGTGCGCACCCTCCGCGATCACGACGCCGCCAAACCGCTGTTCGTGAAAATCGCCCCCGACCTCACCGCCCCCCAGCTCGACGCCATCCTCGAACTCACGGCCGCCGAAAATCTCTCCGGCCTCATCGCCACGAACACCACGCTAGACCACTCAGTCATTCCCGCCGGCCGCGACGAAACCGGCGGCCTCAGCGGCACCCCGTTGCGCGACCGGGCCAACGAAGTCCTCCGCCATCTCCGCGCCGGCACCGACCGCCCGATCATCGCCTCGGGCGGCATCATGGACGGCCCCGCCGCCCGCGAACGCCTCGCCGCCGGCGCCTCGCTCGTGCAGGTCTACACCGGCTTTGTCTACCGCGGCCCCGGCCTCCTCCGCGAGATCACCAAGGAAGTTGGACAGAATTGACGGAATTTAGAGAATGGCCCCCTGTTCCCAAACGTATCCCCTTTCCATACCGCCGCCCAAACCGCCCCAAGCCCATGTCTGACTGGAAATCCGTGACCCTCACCCTCGGCCACTCGCCCGACCCCGACGACGCCTTCATGTTCTACGCGATGGCCGAGGAAAAAATCGACCTGCGCGGCTACCACTTCCAGCACATCCTCCAGGACATCCAGACGCTCAACGAGCGCGCCACCCGCGGCGAACTCCACATCACCGCCGTCTCGATCCACTCCCTCGCCTACGTCCTCGACAAATACGCCCTGCTCCCGAGCGGCGCCAGCATGGGCGACGGCTACGGCCCCATGTTCATCGTCAACGCCGGCCACGGTCTCCCCGAGGACGCCACCGAGGCCGAGCGCCGCGCCTGGCTGCTGAACAAACGCATCGCCATCCCCGGCAAGATGACCAGCGCCTTCCTCGCCGCGCAGCTCTTCCTCGGCGCCGAGTTCGACTATGTCGTCGTGCCCTTCGACGAAATCTTCGACGCCGTGCGCAGCGGCCACGTCGACGTCGGCCTCATCATCCACGAAGGCCAGCTCACCTACAAACGCGACGGCTTCGACCTCATCCTCGACCTCGGCGTCTGGTGGAAACACCGCACCGGCCTCCCGCTCCCGCTCGGCGGCAACGTCGTCCGCAAGGACATCCCGCCCGACGTCCGCCGCGAACTCTCCGACGTCCTCCACGCCAGCATCGCCTACGGCCTCGAGCACCGCGACCCCGCCGTGGAGCACAGCATGAAGCACGCTCGCGGCATGGACAACCCGCTCGCCGACGAATTCATCGGGATGTATGTGAACCACTACACGCTCGACTACGGCGACGCCGGCCGCCGCGCGATCCGCCTCTTCCTCGACGAGGCCCACGAAGCCGGGCTCATCCCGCAGCCCGTCGAACTCGAATTCGTCGAGTAGCGGGCGCGGGCCAGACCCGCCCGCCTATTGATTCTTCTCCGCCACCCGGGAGACCACCGCGTCGATCTTCGCCGCGAGCGTCTTGTTGGCGGAGTCCAGCCCGGCGGCCTTCTGCCAGTGCAGCAGGGCCTCAGCCGGGCGGTTGAGCGCGAAATACGCGTCGCCGATGTGCTCGTGCACGACCGGGTCGGGCCCGGGCATCGCCTGCGCCGCCCGCAGCAATTCCTCCACGGCGAGCGCGTAATCCCCCCGCTGGTAATGCACCCAGCCCAGGCTGTCGAGATACGCGCCGTTCGCGGGATCGATGGCCAGCGCCCGCCGGATCATCCGCTCGGCCTCGTCGAGGTTTTCGCCGTGCTCCGCCCACATGTAACCGAGGGCGTTCAGCGCGTCGGCGTTCTTGGGATCCAGCTCGATCGCCTTGCGAAACAGCTCGGCCGCCTTCACGTTCCGCCCCGCAAGCTGAGCCGTGCAGCCGTAGTCGAAGTAAAACATCGAGTTCAGCAACGACCCGTCGTCCCCCGCCGCAAGCAGGGCGGCCCGCTCGTAGGCGGCCAGCGATTCGGGATAACGATGCAACGCCGCGAGCGAACGAGCCTCGACGTAGAGGAAAAACGGCACCCGCGGAAAAATCGTCGCCGCCTCGGTCGCGCGCGTCGCCGCATCCTCAAACCGCCCCGACTGCAGCAGCAGCACCATCAGGTCGCGCTGACGCTCCAGGTTCGTCCGGTCGATGATGATCGCCTGCTCTAGATTTTTCAGCGCCCGGGGCAGATCGCCCTCCGCCTGGTAAAGCCGGTAAAGCTGGTCGTAGGCCGCGAGGTCGAGGGGGTTCGCCGCGATGATGCGCTGCAGCACCGGAATAGCCGCCGCCGTGCGCCCGAGTTCAATGAGCGTGCTGGCGAGGCGTTCGTTGATGTTCGGCAGGCTCGGGCGAAGGTCCGCGGCCTGTCCGTAAAACCCGGCCGCCGCGTCAAAATCCCGGCAGAGCGCGTGAAAATCCCCGATGCGCGCGAGCGTCGAGGCGTCCTTGCCGGCGCCCGCCGCCGCCCGCTCCAGGCACGTGCCAAGCTGGGCACGCGTCTTCTCATCCAGCGTGAAGGCCTCTCCCTGCGTCGCGGCGTTGGTCAGAAAATCCGCCACCTGCAGCCAGTATCCCGCGTCCGTGGCCTTGGCGCGCAGCGCGCGGCTGATGACCCGCGCGGCCGTCGTCCGGTCGTCCTGCGCGACCGCGATTTCCCACAAGGCCTCATAGGGGGCAAAGCGGTCCGGCGCGACCTTCAACGCCGCCTCGGCGTAGCGGCTGGCCAGGTCTGGTTTGCGCAGATGCCGAAGGTAAATCGAGCCAAGGGCGAGGGCGGGCTCGGGATCATGCGGGGCCGCCTTGAACGCGTCTTTGAGCACGCCGATGGCCTCGGTCGGATCACCCCGGCGGAGGTAATCGTAGGCGACCTCGATCGCGAGCTTGGTAAAACCAGGGTCGAGCGCCAGCGCCTGCCGGTAATTGGCAAGCGCCTGCTCCGGGCCGGAGTTCTCCTCGGCCAGCACGCCCGTCACAAAATGCGCAAGGGCGTCCGCCTTGCGCTCGGCGGCCCCGTCCAGATGAAACTCCCCGGGCGACCGGTCGGCCTCGTCCAAAAAATAATCCGCCGAAGCGGCGGCGACGGGACCGGGACCGATCACCGCGACCAGCACCGATGCCACCCATCCCATTGCTGGGAGGGTCGACCGGCAGCCGACCGCGGTTTTCATGCGGTCAAAATAGCGACTAGCTCTTGTAGCGCAACCGCTTCTTGTGACGGTTGAGCTTCATGCGCTTGCGGCGCTTGTGTTTGGCGATTTTGGCCTTTCTCTTCTTCTTAAGGGATCCCATGAGGACTTCTAGTAGACAACCTTGTTCAAGGGGTATTCGATAATACCTTCCGCCCCGAGCGATTTGAGCTTCGGGATGATTTCCCTGACGGTCTTTTCGTTGATGACTGTTTCCACCGCCACCCAGTTCTCCTGGGCCAGAGGGGAAACTGTAGGATTTCGCAGCGCGGGCAGCGCCTCAAGCAAATTCTTAAGGGCCGCCGCCGGGAGGTTCATCTTCAACCCGACCAGATCCCGCGCCGCCAGCGCCCCGCGCAGCAGCAGGAGGATGGTTTCCATCTTCTCGCGCTTCCACGCATCGGCCGCCGCCGCGTGGTTCGCGACCAGGACGGGATACGACTCCAGCAGGGTCTCGACGATGCGCAGCTTGTTCGCGCGCAGCGAGGAACCTGTCTCGGTGATGTCGACGATCGCGTCGACCAGGTCGGGCACCTTCACCTCCGTCGCGCCCCAGGAAAACTCGACCTCCACGTTCACCCCATGCTGCGCAAAAAACCGCTTCGTGAGGCCCACGGCCTCGGTCGCCACGCGCTTGCCCTCAAGATCGGCCACGCTGCGGATCGGCGAATCCTCCGGCACGACGAGCACCCAGCGCGCGGGATTGCTCGTGCCGCGGCTGTAGTTGAACTGCGCCAGCGTCTCCACCTGCGAGTCGTTCTCCGCCACCCAGTCCTTGCCGGTGATCCCGCAATCCAGGAAGCCGTGCTCGACGTAGCGGCTGATTTCCTGCGCGCGCAGCAGGCGGATCTCCAGTTCGGGATCGTCCACCGCCGGGCGGTAGGAACGCTTCGAGCCGGAGATGGAAAAGCCCGCCTTCGCGAACAGCGCGATGGTCGGCTCGTAAAGGCTGCCCGAAGGCAGGCCAAGGGTGAGGGTTTGCTGGCTCATGGTGAATGCGAACCGCAGCCCGGTCACCGTGACCGGAACCCGCGGAACCGAGGGGTATAGCGCGATTCGCCCCCGGCCTCAAGCCGAAGGCGGCAGCGGTGCCCGCGTGCGGCGCGAAACAATGGCAAACGTCACCACGTAGGCCACCGCCGCCGCCGGGGCCGCGATCAACACCCCGCCGATCAGCAGGGGCAGCCCCACGTGCAGAAACGTCGTCCACTGCAGCATCTCCGCCAGCTTCACATGATGCATCGTCAGCTTCGGCGGCAGGTGATGCGGCGAACTCAACACCCAGTAGCCGATGTCATACTCCAGCCGCAGCAACACCGGCCACAGCGGGGTCACCACATCATGCAGGCTCACCACGATCACCGCCGCAATCTTGCTGCACCGCGTCACCCAGGCCGTGCCCAGCGACAGCAGCGTCTTCAGCCCGAACAACGGGGTGAACCCAAAGAACATCCCGATCGCCACGCCTCCCGCGATCGCATGCGGCGTATCCCGCAGTTCCAGCAGCCGCCGCCACAACCGCGCAAGATGTTCGAGAAGCATCTTCATCGAATCCGCAACCAAGCAGCGCCCCCCGGGGTTTTCCAGCATTGAATTCCCCCCGCCCGGCGATACCTTGACCCGCAGGCGGCATGGACTACGGCTTCGACGACCACGATCTTTTCGACGACGAGCCCTCCGCCTTTGCCCGCTGGGCCCTTCCCGCCCTCGTCATCTCCCTCCTCGCCCACGGCCTGCTCATCTACTGGCTGAGCACCACCCCGCTCCACCTCCCGGGCCCCACCCCCACGGAACGCCCGCCCGTCACCTTCAAACTCGAACGCGTCCCCATCGACCCCAAGGTCCTCGCCCCCGCCCCCGCCGAGAAAAAACAGGCCGCCGCCTCGCCCCAGGCCGTCAAACTCCCCGCCGAAAAACCCTCCCTCGGCGCCATGACCGCCGACGCGCCCGGCCGCCCCGCCGCCCCCGCCATCGATAACCCGATGCTCGCCGAGAAACCCCGCGTCGAGGCCACCTCCTACCAGCAGGCCGTGCAGGACGCCGACCGCGGCGGCGTGAAAAGTGTCGCCGGCGACCTCGACCAGGTCCGCCGCGACCTCCTCGCCGACAAACCCGGCGTCGTCGGCAGCCCGCTCCTCGACCTCGCCCGGCCCGCCGGGGAATCCGGCGCCTCCCCCGCCACCCTCGGCCCCACCGCCGGCTCACAGACCCCCGGCTTCAGCAACCTCGACGACCTCCTCGCCCAAACCGGCCCGCTCTCCAAGGAAACCGCCCCCATCCGCATGGATGCCGACGTGCTCTTCACCTACGACAGCTACCAGCTCGAAGCCACCGCCCTCGCCAGCCTCGAAAAACTCGGCCTCATCATCCAGCGCAACCCCCAGCTCATCTTCGCCATCGAAGGGCACAGCGACTCCTCCGGCACCCCCGCCTACAACCTCCAGCTCAGCCAACTCCGCGCCGAAGCCGTCAAAGCCTGGCTCGTCCAGGCCATGGCCATCGCCCCCGACCGCATGACCACCCGGGGCTTCGGCGACACCCGCCTCCTCGTCCCTGCCACGAGCCCCTTCGACCAGCAGAAAGAAAGCACCAACCGCCGCGTCGAAATCGTGCTGCGTGACCGGGAGACCCCCACGCCATGAGGGCCTACCAACCCGGCGCCTCCATGATCCCGCTCTACAAGGAACGCGTCCTCGCCGAAGCCGCCCGCGAGCTCAACGAAAGCGTCCGCAAACGCCGCGACGACTGGCTGCCCATCTTCAAACGCTTCCTCAAAATCGAGGAACACCGCCTGCGCCTCTGGCACAACGCCGGCGGCGGCGGCCGCGAAATCGCCCGCCAGCGCGCCGACCTCATCGACATCGTCTTCCGCGAACTCTTCGACAACGTCGCCGGCCAGTTCCCCGCCAAATCCAGCCGCGAGCGCCTCGTCGTCGCGGCCTTCGGCGGTTACGGCCGCCGCGAAATGAACCCCTTCAGCGACGTGGACATCATGTTCCTCGTCGAACGCGGCAAGCCCGGCGAACGCCTCGAAAACATCATCCGCCAGACCCTCACCGCCCTCTGGGATCTCGGCTTCAAGGTCGGGCACTCCACCCGCTCCGTCGCCCAGGCCGTCAAGGCCGCCAACGACGACATGGTCACCAAGACCTCCATGCTCGAATGCCGCTTCCTCCTCGGCGACCGCGAGCTCTTCCACGACTTCAAGACCCGCTTCGAGCGCGACTGCCTCGTCGGCCAGGAACCGGCCTACATCCAGTGGCGCTTCGCCAGCCAGATCGAGAACCACCAGAAATACGGCGGCACCGTCTTCGTCCAGGAACCCAACGTCAAGAACGGCACCGGCGGCCTCCGCGACTACCAGAACCTCCTCTGGATCGGCCAGGTCGCCCACCGCCTCAACAGCACCGCCAAACTCGCCGAGCACCGCTACCTCCGCGGCTCCGAACGCCGCGCGCTCGAAAAGGCCTACGACTTCCTCCTCCGCGTCCGCACGGAGATGCACTACCTCAACGGCCGCCCCATCGACGGCCTCACCCTCCAGCTCCAGGGCAAGGTCGCCACCGCCTTCCACTACCCGCAGAAGCATATCCTCCGCCGCTGCGAGGCCTTCATGCGCGACTACTACAGCCACACCCGCGACCTCGCGCAGATCACCACGTCCGTCATCGACCGTATGGAGCTGCCCACGCGGCACCCCTCCCGCTCCGCCGGATTGTTCGGCATGCTCAACCGCCGGCCGAAGCCCGAAAAATTCGACGGCTTCCACGTCCGCGACGGAGTCATCCACTACCTCTCGCGCGACATCTTCAACGAGGATCCCTTCCGCCTCATGCGCGTCTTCCAGTTCGCGCAGCAGCGCAAACTCGCGCTCAGCCCCGAGCTCACCGACCTCATCCGCCGCCGCGCCCGCCTCATCGACCGCACGTTCCAATACGCCCGCGTCACCCGCGAAATCTTCCTCGACATCCTCTCGCACAAGGGCGAGGTCGGCCGCATCCTCCGCCTCATGCACGAGACCAGCGTGCTCGGCCGCTACCTCCCCGAGTTCGGCGCCCTCACCTGCCTCGTCCAGCACGAGTTCTTCCACCGCTACACCGCCGACGAACACACCCTCGTCTGCATCGAAAAACTCGACGCCGTCCTCTTCGCCGAAGAGCCCCGCATGGCCGGCTACCGCTCCCTCTTCCAAAAGCTCGAGGACCCCTCGATGCTCTACCTCGCCGTGCTCCTCCACGACGTCGGCAAGTCCGCCAACGGCCGCCACCACGAGGAACAAAGCGCCCTCCTCGCCCACAAGGTCGCCCGCCGCCTCCAGCTCACCTCCGAGCGCCGGCGCATGCTCATCCCCCTCGTCGACGCCCACTACGCCCTCTCCCACACCGCGCAGACCCGCAACCTCGACGACCCCGCCACCGTCGCCGAGTTCGCCGGCATCGTCCGCAATCGCCTCATCCTCGACGCCCTCATGCTCCTCACCCTCGCCGACGGCATGGGCACCAGCGACGAGAGGTGGTCCGACTGGAAGGAATCCCTCGTCTGGATGCTCTACCGCAAAACCGCCGAGTTCCTCGAAGCCGGCCCCCGCTGGGTCGAGGAACGCCGCCGCGACCGCGACGCCCTCCAGAAATCCGTCCGCGACCTTCTGCCCCCCGACTTCCTCGAGGAAATCGACGCCCACTTCGCCTACATGCCCGAGCGGTATTTCCACGCGTTCGACGCGGACCGCATCGTCGGCCACCTCCAGCTCTTCCGCGCCTTCTTCGAGCGCCGCATGAATCCCGTCCACGCCCTCGAGCCCGTCTTCGCGTGGATCGACCGCCCCGAGATGGGCCACACCGAGGTCTGGGTCTGCGGCTGGGACCGCGAACGCCTCCTCGAACGCATCTCCGGCGCCTTCCTCGCCGCGAACGTCAACATCCTCAGCGCCGACATTTTCACCCGCGGCGACAACCTCGCCCTCGACATCTTCCGCGTCTGCGACGCCCGACACCTCCCCGTCTCCAGCCAGCGCGACCGCGACAAGGTCGAAACCCGCCTCACCGAAGCCCTCCGCGTCGCCGAGTTTGACTTCACCCCCTTCATCACCGAGCCCAGCCGCCTCCGCGGCTACCGCCTTTCGCAGGACGCCGAACTCCCGACGCGCGTCACCATGTCCAACACGTCGCACCCGCTCTACACCATCGTTGAGATCCAGACGCCCGACCGCCTCGGCCTCCTCTACAGCCTGCTCCGCGCCCTCGGCGGCGCCGGCATCTCCATCCAGACCTCCCGCATCACCACCGAAATGGAGGTCGCCGTCGACACCTTCTACGTCATCGGCCGGGACGAGCGCAAAATCACCGACCCGGCCGCGCTCGAACGCCTCAGCCGCCTCCTCCAACGTGCGGCCACCGAGCTTCCCCGGGCGTAACGTGGAGCCGTGATCACGCGGCATTTCCCCACGCTCTTCCGGCGCCAGTGCGCCCGGACGATCACGCGCCACCCCGTCCTCCTCGCGCTCAACGTCGTCAGCATCGCCCTCGGGGTCGCCGTCTTCCTCGCCATCCAGATTGCGAACCGCAGCGCCACCGCCAGCTTCCGCGCCGGCATCGACCTCGTCGCCGGCCGGGCCAACCTCGAAGTCCGCGGCGACTTCCCCGACACGCTCTTTCCCCGCATCGCCCGGCTCGACGGCGTCCAGGCCGCCACCCCGCTCGTCGAAGGCGTCGTCACCCTGCCCGGCCACCCCGGCGAATACCTCCGCCTCATCGGTCTCGACCCCTTCTCTGGCGACGGCCTCCGCACCTTCGAACTCCTCGGCGCCGACCGCGCCCGCCTTGACTTCGAAACCTGGCTCCGCGAACCCGACGCCCTCGCCATCTCCGCCGACTACGCCCGCACCATCCTGCCCCGCCTCGGCGAACGCATCCCCGTCCTCACGCCCTCCGGCCCCCGCGAACTCACCCCGCGCTTCGTCATCGAGCCCGCCGCCGCGGCCGCCGCCAGCGACCCGCGCCTCGCCGCCATGGACATCGGCTGGGCGCAGGAAATCCTCAACCGCCGCGGCCGCCTCAGCGCCATCCTCCTGCTCGTTGACCCCGCGCGCGTCGACGCCGTGCAGGCCGCCGTCCGCGCCCTCGTGCCCGCCGACGTCGAGGTCGCCCCGCCCGCCCGCCGCAGCCGGCAGATCGAGGCCATGCTCGGCGCCTTCCAGCTCAACCTCACCGCCCTCAGCCTCGTCTCCATGCTCGTCGGCGCCTTCCTCATCTACAACACGATCTCCGCCTCCGTCGTCCGCCGGCAGCGCGAGATCGGCATCCTCCGCGCCCTCGGCGCGACCCGCACCGAAATCCGCCTCCTTTTCCTCGGCGAAGCCGGCCTCTCCGGGCTCGCCGGCACCCTCATCGGCCTCGCCGCCGCCCTGCCGCTCGCCCAATTCCTCTCCGCGCCCATCGCCCAGACCGTCCGCACGCTCTACATCCTCACCAGCATCGACCGCCTCTACCTCGCCCCCGGCCAGTTCCTGCTCGCCGGGCTCATCGGCCTCGGCGTCGCCCTCCTCGCCGGCTGGATTCCCGCCAACGAAGCCGCCCACGCCGACCCCGCCCGCGTCCTCCACCCCGGCTCCGCCATCGACCGCTACGCCCCCCTGCCCCGCCGCTGGTTCCTGCTCGGCCTCGCCCTCCTCGCGCTCGCCGCCGTCCTTGGCTGGGCCACCCTCCGCTTCGCCCTGCCGCCCCTCGGTTTTGCCAGCGCCTTCGCCGTCCTCGCCGGCTTCTCCCTCCTCGTGCCCGCCTCGCTCCGCGCCGGCACCACGCTCCTCCGGCACGCGCCGCGCCACCTCCGCCTCGCCGCCGCGAATCTCGCCCAATCCCTCCACCGCAACGCCATCACCGTCGCCGCCCTCGCCGCCGCCATCGCCATGACGGTCAGCATCTCCGTCATGATCCATTCCTTCCGCCAGAGTGTGAACACCTGGATCAACGCCACTCTCGTCGACGACCTCTTCATCGGCCTCGCCGCCAATGAATCCGGCCCGCCCCAGGGCGCGCTCCCCGCCGGCGCCGAAGCCTGGGCCCGCACCCGCGCCGACGTCACCCGCGTCGACACCCGCGCGGACACCACCGCCCGCTTCCGCGACCAGACCGTCGAACTCGCCGCCATCTCCGACCCGCGCCCGGAATCCCTCCGCTTCCTCGGCGCCGATCCCGCCGCCCAATTCCGCACCTTCCTCGAGCCCGACGCCATCGCCATCTCCGAACCCTTCGCCAGCCGCTTTGGCCTCCGCCGCGGCGACCCTCTGCCGCTCGCCACCCCCGCTGGCATCGTCACGTTCCGCGTCGCCGGCGTCTTCCAGGACTACGCCCGCAGCACCGGCATCCTCATCATGAAGCGCGAGGATTACGCCCGCCACTGGCGGCCGCTCGAACCCCACTCGCTCGCGCTCACCGTCGCCCCCGGCGTCGATCCCGCCACCGTCGGCGAAGCCTTCCGCGCCCGCTTCGGCGCGCAGGGCGAATTCTCCATCTACTCGAACCGCGCCCTCCGCGAGCGCATCTTCGAAATCTTCAACCAAACCTTCGCCGTCACCCTCGTCCTCCGCACCATCGCCGTCCTCGTCGCCGCCGCCGGCGTCATGCTCGCCCTGCTCATCCTCGCCGCGGAACGCGAACGCGAAATCGGCGTCCTCCGCGCCATCGGCGCCTCCCGCGGGCAGGTCGTCGGGCTCTTCCTCCGCGAGGCCGGCCTGCTCGGCCTGGCCGCCAGCGTCGTCGGCGTCGTTTCCGGCGCGTGCCTCGCGATGGTCCTCACCTGGGTCGTGAACAAGGCCTACTTCGGCTGGACCATCCAGCTCGAATACCCCGTCGCGCTCCTCCTCGGCACGCCGCTCTGGATCGTCCCCGTCGCCATGATCGCCGCCCTCCTCCCCGCCTGGCGCGCCGCCGGCGTCCCCCCCGCCGCCGCCGTCCGCTTCGAGTGAGCGCCTTGACTCCCGCCCGGGACGTGGTAGGAAACTGGGCCAACCACGCGGGTATAGTTTAGTGGTAAAACTCCAGCCTTCCAAGCTGGCTATGAGGGTTCGATTCCCTCTACCCGCTCTCTCCTCCCTCCGCCCCGCGGGCTAGAAACGAACCCCGGCCGAGCAGAAGATGTTCTGGCTCGTCAGATCGCGATTCCCGGCCGCGGCGTTGTAAAAGAACGAGGCGTTCCACCGATCCCCGAACCGCACGGTGACGCCGACGCCGGTGTAAAGCGTGTCGCGAAGCGGCGTGGCGCTGCCGTTGGAGATGTTCTGACCGCCGAGCGTGCCGGTGATGTCGTAGGGGCTCTGCAGGAATTCGTGCTGCCAGGCCAGGTTGATTTGCGGGATCACCAGGATGTCGCGCGTCACCTGCCAGGTGTAGGCGAGGTTGCAGCCGAGGTTGTAAATCAAACTTGAGGTGTTCCAGTCGAGCCCCTGGAGATTCAGGCTCCCGGCGCCGGTTTCGGAAAATGCGGGCATTCCGAAGTAGGTGTATTGCAGGCTGGTGACCGGGCCGAAATTCCAGTTTCCGCGGCCAAAATTGTAACCCGCCGCCAGCAGGCTATCGAGCTCCCATCCACCAGGGGAACTCTGCGCGGTGCGATTGATCGACCCGAATTGGATCTTCCGGCTGGCCGCGTAGTCGTTGTAGCCGCCGCCGACCAGGAAGTCGGCGTAGAAGCCGCGCCCATCCCGGGCCCCGTAGGTGCCCATGAGGCCAAAGCGGACCGAGTCGTTGGTGAGGCGGCTGCCGTCCGGGTAGTTGGCCCGGGTGCCCTGGTAGCCGGCGTAAACCCCGGTCGTGAAGTTTTCGTTCCAGGCGTAGGTGAGCCCCATGGTGACGCCCCCGCCCTCCACGTTGTAGGTCGGCAGCATGTTCGCGCTGTTGGCCCGCGCGAAGATGCCGTTTCCATCCACAAACATCCCCCAGCGTTTATTGCCGCGGGACCCGGGAACGATCGCGCCGGTATCCTTGTCGCCCTGCCCCGAAAGGACCGGCGAATTCTCCGCGAACCCGCTCATCGAGAAGCCCGCGCCGCCCAGCCGCAGGTTGTAGGCCCGCTCGACGAGGGCGTTGTTCTGCGCGTTGGCCTGATTAAAGGCAATCGTCGCCAGGGACTGGTAAAACACCGGCGAAATCTGGTCGAAGGCGTTCTGGTATTGGTTCGCGGGCAGGCGGTCGAGGGCGGTGCTCACGACCTGCTGGTCGCCGCGGGCGGCCGTGATAAACGGATTCAACGCCCGCGCGATACTTCGCTGATTGGCCGTGGCGGCCATGGTCTCGTAGTTCGGCGGCGCGAACAGGAGCACGCCGATGGTGCCGGCTTTCTCGACGACAAACCGTCCGCGGTAACCCACCGGCGTTTCGATCCGCCCAAAGCGCCCGCTGATTCCCTGTCCGGCCGTGAGCACCTCGTAACGGTCCCCGTAGTTAAGGCGCCATCCGCCCACGGGGATCGCGGTCAACTGACCGCCCACCACCACCGCGCCGGTCGCCGCGATTTTCCCGGTGTTCGTCGACGAGGCGATCAGCGATTGAAAATTGCTGCCGTCATGGAGCCGCAGGCTGCCCACCGAGAGGGTTCCCGGGGTGAATCCCGCGCCCGGCCGGATCGTGCCGCCGGCGTTGACGGTCACGCGCGACGTGCTGCGGCCCGTTCCCGTGAGCAGGCCTCCGTTCACGGTGAAGGCAGCGCCGCCGGTGTGGCCCCCGTTGAGCAGGAAGGTCCCACCATTTTGCGTGATCGGCCCGCCGCCGGTGAACTGCCCAAGGAGTTCATACCGGCCGCCGGCCACGGTGAGCGCGCCATTGCCGGCCTGCGTGCCGCGAATTTCCATCGTGCCACCGCGCAGCGTCACCGGGCCATCGCCCGTGGAGAGGCCCAGCAACTCGTAGCGTCCGCCGGTCACGTCGAGCGCGCCATTGCCGGCTTGCGTGCCGCGAATTTCCATCGTGCCGCCCCGCAGCGTCACCGGGCCATTGCCCGTGGCGCGGCCCAGCAACTGGTAGCGGCCGCCGGTCACGTTCAGCGCGCCGTTGCCGGCCTGAGTGCCGCTCACCTGCATCGTGCCGGCCCGCAGCGTCGTCGGGCCGCCGTAGGCGCTGTTTCCGCTCAGCACCACCAAACCGCCGCCGGTCTTGATCAGGCCGCCGGGCCCGGTGATCGGCCCGCCGAGCGTGAGCTTCGCGCCGGAGGCGACCGCGACCGCCACGGAATCGCGAAACTTCATGGCCACCGCGAGGGTGTGCGCGCCGGCGGCATTGGTGAGGGTGGGATTGGCGTTCCCGGCCCGCAGCGTGATCGAGCCGGGCCCGGCGATCCGATACGACGCGGCCGCGTTCGAGAAAAAGATTTTGGAAAGCACCGCGTCCGTCGCGAGCTTCACCTGGCCGAGGCCGGACTTCAGTCCGCGCGTGTCAAAGGTCGCGGTGTCCCAACGGCTGAGGCCGCCGTTCATTCCCGGGGCCACGCCGATGTTTTTTCCGAGCGTGCCCCAGTTGGGATCGGTGACCCAATTGCCGCCGCGATTAACGCCCCAATAGGATTTGTAGATTTCGCCAATGGCCGTGAGGCTCACGCCGAAACCTCCCGCGGCGAGCGCGTTGCGGTCGTTGTAAAGCAGCCGGTAGATGTTCAGGCCGAGGCCGAAAAGCTCGCCGTTTGGCCGCCCCTGGAAACCGGAGGTCAGGCGGGCAGTGTGGTCAATGAGCAGGAACTTCGTGTTGGGCGCGAGGTGAACGTCCTGCGTAAGGGAGAGATTCAAGATCGCTCCGGGCGTGAGCGAAAGATTTCCGCCCACGACGAGGCGATCGCTGGTGCCGCCCGCCGGATTGATCGCCAGGCTCAGCTGCGCGGTGTCGGTGAGATCCACGTTGTTCGTGGTGGTGAGCGTGGTGCTTCCCGGCGTTTTCGCATTCACCAGCGAGAGCTCCCCCTTCAACAGGATTTCGCCCCCGCCCCCGATGGTGACCGGACCCGAGGAGATTTTCACGAGACCCTTTTCCCGCACCTCGAGTTGCCCCGCATTGGTGAAGGTCGCGCCCGCCGCGATGGTCATGGTGGATTCGTCCAGATTGACGATCGCGTTTTTCTCGGTGGAAAAAATCGCCGTCGGGTTAAGGACCATTTTGGCTCCTTGGGACAACGTGAGAATGGTGTCGCCGTTCATCGCGAAGGTTGCCGACCCCGGCCCCGACGGAAACACAACCTCCTTTGCGATCACAATTTCCCCGGTTTCCCGCCCCGTGCTCTTCAGGGTCAGGGTCGCACCGGAAACAAGATCGAGCGTGTCCGCCTTGATCCCGATCTGGGGCTGGTAGTCGGTGAACGTGATGGTCGAGTCGCCCTTCGCGCGAACGGTGGGAACCGTGATCAAACCCCCGTCCTTGATCACGGCCTGGCTGTGGTCGAACTCAAGCGTGGAGCCCACGTTCAGGATCGTGTTGAAGTCCAGGTTCAGCCGGCTGTCCTGCATGTTCAGGATCCCGGTATCGAGCCGCGAGTCACTGCCCCGGAGCTCGAGGGTCGAGTTGTTCGCGAACGTCATGGTGCTGGGGTTGCCAAGTTGGCTGTCCACGAGTCTCCCAAAAGTCACGTAGGAGTAATTGGTGAGCAGCGTGGCATTGTCGAAGTTCGCCGTGTTGCCCGGTTGACCAAAAAACAGGGAGTCGTTCTGGGGGGAAACGCCGCGCAGTTTGCCGCAGTTTCTCAGCTCCAGCGTTCCCCCGCTGGCGACGGTCAACGTCGTCACCGAACTCAACCGGCCCGTCCAGCGGCTGATCAGCGAATTTCCGCTGACGTTGAGCGAGAAATCCACCGGAGCGTAGAGGTGCGGAGCCTCCTCCCCGGTGATCGACGAGTTGTTCAGCGTGAGGGAGGACGTGCCGCTGGCCGGCTGGAAGCGGAGGCCGACGTTGGCCGTGTCGAGCGCGACGTTGTTCAGCGTCAGGTTTCGGATCGCGAGCCTGCGGTCGTTCACCGGCGTCGTGAACTCATCGCAGCCGAGCAACTGGGACGACACCCGCGTCGGCCCGGCATTCGTCCACGTCATCGAGGTAAAGATGCTGGTGACTCCCCCGCTCTGGATGCTGATGTTCTGGTCGACAAAAAGCGTGTCGCCGCCCGAGGCCGCAAACTCGACCGCGTTGTATTTCGGCGGCGACGTCACGGGGAAGTTGTTCGCCATGATGGCCGAGGTGAAATCCGAGGCCGACGTCTGGTAGGTGGTCTGGGCGGGGAGAGATCGGGCCCCGAGCCCCAGCAGAAGAATGGATCCGAACCAAAGGGTCACCGACCCGAGCGACCACCACCGCAACCGAGGGGGGTTTTTCATGCCTTCTTATCGGTTCTCCGAATCCGTTCCCCCAGCGGTTCCCCCGCATAAGTTGATGCGTATCAACGCCCTCTCTGTGCCTCTCCGTCCGGCCGGCGGCCGCAATTGACCCCCATCACGCCCGGCGTCGGATTGTCACCCGCCCGCTTGTTGGTTAGGGGCATTGAAAATACGTTCCTCTCCATGAGAACGAACTTCCCGGGGAGTGCGCTGAAGTTCGGGGCTCCCCTCGGCTCGCTTGCCCTTTGCGCCCTTGCCCTCGCGCTCACCCCGCTGTCCTACGCGGCGGTCATTTGGAGTGGTCCGGTGAATATCACCATCCCGAGCACGACCACCGGCGTTTACCTCGACGTCGTCACCGGCGTTCACAGCACCGATGCCGTCTTCCCCGCCGATCTCCACGCCTTTCTCACCGGGCCGCTACTGTCCTTCGACTCGGATTTTGATTTTCCCAACGGCAACGCCTACGTGTCCCGCATCGCCGATCAGGGCGGGGTCAACAACGTCCCCGAGGCGTTTCAAATCGGACCGAGCCAACTCAATTGGTCGCAGGACACGATCACAACCGACGTTGGCCAAACCACCTCCCCCTACTGGACGCCAAACAGCACGAACAACCTCGTCGGCTTTCGCTTCGACAACGAAGTCACCTCGCAGGTCCACTATGGCTGGGCGCGCATTTCGCTGTCCGCCGATTATCAAAGCCAGCCGATGAGCATCGTCGCCTATGCCTACGAATCCGTGCCGAACACCGCGATTCTCGCCGGGGCCGTTCCGGAGCCGGCCACCACCGGCCTGCTCGGCCTCGGAGCCCTCGCGTTGGTCGTGCGCGGCTCACGCCGTCGCCGCTAGGGCCCGACCGCAATTTATGAAAACCCCGCTCGTCCTCGCCTTGCTCGCGGCGTTTGCCGCGCTCCCGCTTCCCGCCAAACCGTTCGACCAGGTCCTCGTGGACCCGGCGTTTTCCCTCCACATCCACGCGCCCAACTCGCCGGAGAGAAATTCCGTGACCATCACCCCCAAGGGCCTGAAGAGCACCAACGCCCCGCTCACCGCCCCGGCCGAATATCCCGTCGTCCGCGCGTTTCTCGCCGACATGAACAGCGACAACTCCCCCGAAGTGTTCGTCGTGCTCACCAGCCCCGGCAGCGGCTCCTACGGCGAGGTTCTGGCCTGGTCCACGAACGGGGGAAAAAGCCTCACGCCGATCATCATCCAAAAGCCGACGCCGCGCGATCTCGCCGGCTACCAGGGGCACGACGCGTTTGAGGTCATGGAAAACACGCTCGTGCGCCGGTTTCCCGTCTACAAAACGGGGGACCCGAACTCCTCCCCCACCGGCGGCTACCGCCAGATCCAATACAAGCTCAAGCCCGGCGAGGCCGCCTGGCACCTCCGCATCGACCGGGTGGAATCCTTCTAGCCCCCCTCCTTCGTCCTCGCGGCACTCAACCGGGGTCTGTTAGACCATCCCGATGCGCGTCCGCACCCAGCTGGCCCTTGCCCTGGCCCTCCTCGCCGGCTTCACCGCCGCCGTGATTGTGGCCATCGCCGCCTACGGCGCGCGCGACATCCTCTTCCAGCGCATCCAGAGCCAGATCCTCAGCATCGTCTCCACCGGCGCGGCCCAGATCGACGCCTCCTCCCACGAACGCCTCCGCGCCGAAACCGACGCCGCCGGGCCCGACTACGCCGCGCTCCGCGACCGCCTGCGCGCCATCCGCGACGCGAACCGCCGCGCCGACGTCCACGTCCGCTTCGTCTACACCCTGCGCCCCCGCCCCGACGGCCGCTGGGAATACGTCGGCGACGCCGAGGAAGCCGGCCCCGACCGCTCCGAAGTCGGCGACATCGTGGAAATCGACTCCCGCCAGTCCCTCCGCCTCGACCGCGGCGCCTACGTGGAATCCGCCTTCAGCCACGACTCCTTCGGCACCTGGCTCAGCGCCAACGCCCCGATCCTCGACGCCTCCGGCCGGCCCGTGGCTCTCCTCAGCGCGGACCTTGACGCTGGCGCGGTCGAGTCCCAGCTCCACCAGCTCTTTGTCACCTGCGCCATCGCCGGCGGCATCGCGCTCATCCTCGGCATCGGCGGCGGCATCCTCATCGCCGGCTGGTTCACGCGCCCGCTCGAACGCATCGGCGAGACCGTCGCCCGCATCGGCGCGGGCGACTTCGAAGCCCGCGTCACCATGCGCCGCCGCGACGAATTCGGCGCCCTCGCCACCGCCGTCAACCAAATGGGGGCCGCCCTCCGCGAGCGCGACTCGCTCAAAAGCGCCCTCGTCCGCTACGTCTCGCGCGAAGTCACCGAGGAAATCCTCGCCGGCGAAGGCCGCGTGATCTCCGGCGCCCGCAAGCAGGTCACCGTCCTCATTCTCGACATCCGCGACTTCACCGCCATGTCCGCCCAGCTCGAGCCCGAGGTCGTCGTCGGCTTTCTCAACCGCTTCTTCACCCGGATGATCGAGATCATCTTCGCGCACCGCGGCACCCTCGACAAATTCCTCGGCGACGGCTGCCTCGCCATCTTCGGCGCCCCGCTCGACGACCCCGACCACCGCCGGAACGCCCTGCGTTGCGCCCGGGACATGCTCATCGCAAGCCGGGAACTCAGCGCGAGCCTCAGCCCGCACGGCCTGCCGCTGCGCATCGGCATCGGCCTCCACTCCGGCGACGCCATCGTGGGCGACATCGGCTCCGAGCAGCGCACGGAATACACCGCCATCGGCGACACGGTGAACGTGGCCTCGCGCCTCGAAACGCTGAACAAGGAATACGGCACCACCTTCCTCGCCAGCGCGGAGGTCGTTGAGGGCGCCGGCGAAGACTTCCGCTTCCGCCACATCGCCAACGTCGCCCCGCGCGGCAAAACCGAGACGCTTTCGCTCTACACCTTCGCCGAGGAGCCATGAACGAGCTCTGGGTGGAGTGGATGACGCGCGGCCTCGACTGGGTCGAGCAAAGCGGCTGGGGCGGCTGGCTGGGCTTCGTCGTCATCTACACGCTCACCTGTGTGCTCTTTCTCCCCGGCTCGATCCTCACCGTCGGCGCGGGCGCGATCTACGGCTTCTGGGGCGGCACGCTCCTCGTCTCGATCAGCAACCTTGTCGGCGCCATGGTGAACTTCCTCACCAGCCGCTACCTCGCCCGCGCCTGGCTCCAGCGCCGGCTCGCCGGCAACGCCCGCTTCCAGGCCCTCGATGCCGCCGTCGCCCGCGAAGGCTGGCAGGTCATCCTGCTGAGCCGCATCTCACCCGTGCTCCCGCACAGCATCGTGAGCTACGCCTGCGGCCTCACGAAAATCTCGTTCACCCGCTTCGCGCTCGCGTCCTGGCTCGGATTCATCCCGATCAGCGCCGCGTATTCCTACGCCGGCGCCTTCCTCGGCAAGTTCGCCCGCGCCAAGGCCGGCCTCCCCCACGGGCAGGAATCGTGGACGACCTGGGCTTTCTACGGCGTCGGGCTGGTGGTCACGATCGCCGTGACCGTGTGGTCGGGCCGCATCGCCGCCCGCGCGCTCAAATCGCGCCGCGTTTAATCCCCGACCAATTCCCGCCGCAGCGCGTCGAGCTCCTCCCAGCGGGCGTAGGCCTGCCGCGTGCGGATCTCCAGCGCGGCAAGTTCCTCCTCGAGCTTCGGCAGAATCTCCGGCTCGTTGCGGTAGGTCTCCGGCGCGATGAGCCGGGCGGCCAGCGCCGCATGCTCGGCCTCCAGCCGCTCAATCTCCCCCGGCAGCTCGTCGAGCTCCCGCTGCTCGCGGTTGAGAAACTTCCGGGGTTTCTCGCCTTTCTTCGGCGCGGCGGGAGCCGCGACCGGGGCCGGCGCGGGCGCGGGGGCCCGGGAGGCGATGGCCCGCTGGCGCAGCCAGTCCTCGTAGCCGCCGGTGTATTCGCCGATGCGTCCTTCGCCCTCGAAGACCAGCGTGCCGGTCACGACGTGGTCGAGAAATTCGCGGTCGTGCGAGACGAGCAGGAGCGTGCCCGCGTAGTCGATGAGCAGCTCCTCGAGCAGCTCAAGCGTCTCGGCGTCGAGGTCATTGGTCGGCTCGTCGAGCACGAGCACGTTGGCCGGCTGGAGGAACAGCCGCGCCAGCAGCAGGCGGTTGCGCTCGCCGCCGGAGAGCATTTTGGCGGGCATGCGCACGCGGTCGGAGCGGAAGAGAAAGTCGTTGAGGTAGCCGTGGATGTTCCGCGCGCGGCCCTGGAAGGTGACGAACTCCGCGTCGCCCGCCACGTTCTGCGCCACGGTCTTGTTGCCGTCGATCTGGTCGCGGAGCTGGTCGAGGTAAACGACCTCCAACGCCGTGCCGAGCTTCACCTCGCCCTGCTGCGGCGCGAGCCGGCCGAGCAGCAGGCGCAGCAGGGTGGTTTTGCCCGCGCCGTTCGGGCCGATGATGCCAATCTTGTCGCCGCGCCAAATGGTCGCGGAGAAATCCCGCACGACCGGCTCGCCGCCGAAACCAAACGACACGCCCTTGGCCTCGATCACCTTCTGGCCCGAGGTGCCGCCCTCCTGGAGTTCGATGCGGGCCTTGCCGTCGCGCTCGCGGCGGCGCGCCCGCTCCGCGCGGAGCTTCATTAGCTCGCGCACGCGGCCCTCGTTGCGGGTGCGGCGGGCCTTCACGCCCTGGCGGAGCCAGGCCTCCTCCTGCGCGAGCTTTTTGTCGAAGGAGGCCCACTGCTTTTCCTCGGCCTCCAGCGCGGCGGCCTTGCGCTCCAGAAAGGTGTCGTAATCGCACGACCAGCTCGTGAGCCGGCCGCGGTCGAGTTCGACGATGCGCGTCGCGAGCTTGCGGAGGAAGGCGCGGTCGTGCGTGACGAAGAAAAGAGTCACCCCGCGCGTGAGCAGAAACTCCTCGAGCCAGAGGATGGATTCGAGGTCGAGGTGGTTGGTCGGCTCGTCGAGCAGCAGCGCGTCGGGCAGCCCGGCCAGCGCGCGGGCGAGAAGCACGCGGCGCTTGAGCCCGCCGGAGAGCGAGGAAAACTCGGCCTGCTCGGGCAGGCGCATCTCCTCGGCCAGCTCGTAGAGGCGGCTGTCGGTTTCCCACTCCTCCTCGTGGCGGAGCGGGGAAACGCCGGAGCGGATGACCTCGTCCACCCGCCCGGTGATGTGCGCGGGCACCTCCTGCTCGAGCCGTGTGATGACGGAGCCGCTCGCGCGGATGAGTTCGCCGCCGCTGGGGGCCTCCTCGCCGGTGAGCACGCGCATGAGGCTGGTTTTGCCCGCGCCGTTGCGGCCGATGAGACAGACGCGCTCGCCCGGATCGATCTGGAAATCGACGCCGTCGAGCACGGGATCGCCGCCGTAGCGGAGCGTGAGGTTGCGGAGCTGGAGAACGGGCATGGCCGGCCGCTTAGAGCGCGGTCTTGGGGAAACTGCCGAGCACCTTCACGGCGCGGCAGCGGCGCGAGAGTTCGCGCAACACGCCCTCGAAGGCCTCCGCGCGGGCGTGGCCGTCCACCTCGACAAAAAAGAAAACGTCCTCGCTGCCCTTGGAGGCGGGCCGGCTGGCAAAGTGGGTGAGATTCAGCTCGGCGTCGCGGAAGGGCTCGAGCGCGTCGACGAGCGAGCCGGGCTTGTTTTCGACGCGGAGGAGCAGCGTGGTGCGGTCGCGGCCGGTAATGGCCGTGGCGGTGCGCGCCATCACGAAATAGCGCGAGCTGTTCTCGGTCTCGCCGGGGGTGCCGTCGGGCGTGGAGGTGATCTCGGCGCAAATCTTGAGGTCGGTCGAGGCGAGGGCGTCGAGCGTCTGGTGCGGCGCGCCGTGACCGGCCTCCTCGATCGGGACGACGCCGCAATCCCCCTCGCCGCGGCCCACGGCGGCGAAGAGTTCCGCCACGTCGGGGAAAAACGCGTAGCTCACGCTGGAGCCGAAGCGGGCCTTGGCGGCCTGGTGGCAGGCGCCGCCCTCCGCGCCGAAGCAGGCGATGACGACGTCTTTTTCCAACGCGAGCGCGGCGGACATGATCTCGCGGTAGATCGCGCGGATGGCCGTGGGCGTGAGCGGGCCTTCGTTGCGCTCGACCAGGCCGCGCAGGAGCGACATTTCACGGTCGGGGGCGTAGATGGGCAGGCCGTCGCGGCTTTTGATGCGGCCCACCTCGAGCGCAAGCTTGGCGCGTTCGTTGAGCAGCCGCAGGAGCTGGGTGTCGATGGCGTCGATCTGCACCCGAATGTCGGACAACTCACTCATTTGGGATTTCCGATTTTGGATTTTGGATGGGCTCGGGCTCGGGGGTGGGCTCGGTCGCCTCGGCGGGGGCTTCGGGCGCTGGCTCGGGCTCCGCGGAGACTTCGGTCGCGGGCTGCTCCGCGGGGACTTCGGGGGCGGGCTCGGCCGGGGCGTTGGCGGCGGCGATGGCGGCGGCGGCGCGGCGGAGTTCGCTCGCGTTGGGGAGTTCGTCGAGGTTGCGCAGCCCGAAGTGCTCCATGAAGTGGCTGGTGGTCTCGTAGAGGAGCGGGCGGCCGGGCACGTCGGCGCGGCCGGCGATGCGGATGAGCTGGCGGTCGAGCAGGGTCTGCATCACTCCGTCGACGGCGACGCCGCGCACGGCTTCGAGGTCCGCGCGGGTGCAGGGCTGGCGGTAGGCGATGATGGCGAGGGTCTCAAGCGCGGGGGCGCTGAGGCGCGCGGGTTTGCTCTCGGGGAAGAGCTGGCGCAGCCAGGGGGCAAACGCGGGCGAGGTGACGAGCTGCCAGCCGGCGAGGGTCTCGCGGATCTCAAACGCGTGGCCGGCGGCGGCGTAGTCGGCCGAAAGGGCGTCGATGGTGTCGACGATCTCGCTTTCCTTGGTTTTCGAAAAAACGCCGATGAGCGGATTGTCCTTCGCGGCTTCGGCGGCTCCGCGCAGGGCGGCGGCGATCTCCTTGGCGGAGATGGGTTTCTGGGACGCGAAGACGAGGGCCTCGACGATGCGGCGCAGCGTGGGGCCTTCGTGAATGTCGCCCGGCTCGGGGGCGATGGATGGCGGGATCTCGTCGCTCACGATTCGGCGGGTTCGTTGACGGGCGCGGTGAAGAGCGGGGTGCCGCCGTCGTTGCCGTCGATCCAGATTTCGCTGAAGTGCTGGTCCTGGCGGATGCGGAGCTGCTTCATGCGGATGAGCTCGAGCAGGGCGAGGAAGGTGACGACGATCTCGGTGCGACTGGCGCGCTCGGGGAAAAGCTCCTCGAAGCGGAGCGAGACGCCGGAGCCGGTGAGGCGCAGGACGTGGTCGATCTTGTCGGCGACGGTGAAGTTTTCCTCGAAGATTTCGCGGAGGTCCTCCTCCTTGGGCGCGCGGCGTTTGAGGACGTTCTGGAAGGCGCGGATGAGGTCGAAGATGCTGACTTCGTCGACGAGCAGGTTCTCGGGATCGGCGGCGAGCTCGGGGGCGGCGGGCACGCGGGCGTAGAGGCCCTCCTGCGCGCTTTCGAGTTCGCGGAGATGCCCGGCGGCTTCCTTGAACTTTTTGTATTCGATGAGCTGGCGGATGAGTTCCCAGCGGGGATCGTCCTCCTCGGCGTCCTCCTCGGCCATCTGCTGGTCGACGGGCAGGAGCGTGCGGCTCTTGATGTAGAGCAGGTTCGCGGCCATGACGATGAACTCGCCGGCGAGCTCGATGTTGAGCAGCTTAAACGCGTCGAGATACTCGAGGTATTGCTTCGTGATGCGCTCGATGGAGATCTCGTAGATGTCCACCTCGTCGCGTTTGATGAGATACAGCAGGAGGTCAAGCGGACCCTCAAAGACGTCCAGCTTGACCTTGTAATCGCCCTCCATGTTCAGGGAAATGCGGGGCGCGGACTAGCGGCGGGCGTAACCGCGCTTGCGGCTCTCGGAGGCGAGCTGCGTCTTGTGCTTTTTCGTGGAGGTGAGCTTGGTCTTCCGCTTGCGGAGCTGCTGGCCGAGCTTGTCGGCGACCTTGTCGATGGCGGCGTAGAGGTCGGCTTCGCAATCCTCGGCGTGGAGGTCGGGGCCCGGGACGGCGAGGTGGACCTTCACGCCATAGCGCTTGGTTTTGGTCTCGTCGTGAAAGAGGACCACGTGGGCGGCAAGGATGTCAGGCGCGATGGACTCGAGGTGCTCGATCTTCTCGGCAACGTAGGAGTGAATGGCGGCGGTCAGGACAAGATGCCGGGGGCTGAGGTGGATTTGCATGGGGGTAATTTGAACCCGCCCCGGGCCGCGCGCGAGGAGAAATGCGGCGGATTGCGGGCGGGGAATGGGCGGGTATGGGCTTGACTACGAGGCGGCGGCGGGGCGGTCGGTGGCTTCGGCCGGGGACTCGTCAAGGGCGACCGGCGATTCCTCGATGGTGACCGGCGATTCCTCGATGGTGACCGGCGATTCCTCGATGACGACCGACGACTCCTCGACAACTACCGGCGATTCGGTGACGAAGACCGGGGACTCGTTGCCGACCACCGGGGACTCGCTGACGACCGCCACGGACTCGTTGCCGACCACCGGGAACTCGCTGACGACCACCGGGAACTCGCTGACGACCACCGGGGACTCGCTGCCGACCGCCGGGGACTCGTTGCCGACCGCCGGGGACTCGTTGCCAACCGCCGGGGACTCGTTGCCGCCCGCCGGAGACTCGGTGCCGACCGCCGGAGACTCGGTGCCGACCGCGGCACCCGCGGTGACGACCGCGGCGGGCTTTTTCGCGGGTTTGACCGCCGGGGGCTTGGGCTTGCGGGCGACTTCGAGGCTGCGGCCGACGAAATCGATGACGTGTCCGGCGTGGAGCAGCCAGGAGAGGTCGGCGGCGAGGGCGGATTCCGCCCCCTCGACGGCACCCCGGAGGGTGACGAGCGCCTTCCATTGCTCGATGCGGTTCACGCTCGCGTGGGCCTCAAGGTAATCGAGCATGTGGCCGAGCGCGTCCGAGACGGGCGAGACGGCGCGGTCGAGGTGCTTCGGGCGGGCGACGTTGACGTAGGTGATGTTTTCGTGGGCCTTGAAGAGGTGAAGGCCTCGGCCGGCGAGCTGCTGACCAAGCACGTGGGCGAGGGGCAGGGGGAAGCGGTTGAGCTGCTCCCACTCGGCGCGGGTGACGCGAAGGACGGCCGGCGCGGAGTCGTTGAGGGCGGCGGGGCCGGGCACGAGGACGCGTTCGCGGATGGCGACAATCGCCTTGGCGGCGTGGTGCTCGCGGAAGTGGCGCTCGACTTCGGCGAGCGTCTCAAACCGGAGGCCCGTGGGCTCTTCGGCGGCGGGCTCGGGGGTCGGCTCGGCTGTCGGTTCCTCGGCGGCGGGTTCCTCGGCGGGAGCTTCGGCGACCGGCTCGGCGGCGGCTTCGGGCGCGGCTTCGGGCGCGGCTTCGGGCGCGGCTTCGGGCGCGGCTTCGGGCGCGACTTCGGGCGCGGCTTCGGGCGCGGCTTCGGTCACGGCCTCAACGGGGGCGGAAGCCTCCTCGGCGACGGGGACTTCGGTGCCCTCGGTGGTTTCCGCAACCTCGGGGGCGGCGGTGGGAGCCGGGGCGGCGGAAGCATCCGCGGGGGTCTCGGCCTCGGCGGCGGGCGCGGGAGCGGTGACGGCCGGGCGGTTCGGGTCGACGGCGTAGAACACGTCGCGGGCGCTTTGCTCTTCGCGCCATTTTTCGACGAGGGCTTCGTCGCGTTCGATGCGGACGCGGGCCTTGAAGGCCTCGAAGGGCATGTTGGCGAAGCGTTCGCGGTGCAGGCGGACGAGGCGGGGCTGGTAGTCGTGGTAGTTCGGCGGGCCGAGGAGGACGCCGCTCATGCCGCAGACGGCCACGCCGGGGAAGGCACCCTTCGGCGGCTCCACGGTGACGCGCTCGCGGCGGTAGTATTTGTCGAGGTGGGTGGCGAGGGCGTGCGCGATGGCGTCGGCTTCGTTGGTCCAGAGCGTGCCGTCGCCGCGGAACTGGTAGAGCGCGGTGGCGGGCTGCTCGCCGGTGCGGCGGAAATCAACGAGGTAGCGCTCGGATTTGTCGAGGACGAGGCGGGCGAGGTCGAAGAGGGGGTAGGCGCGGCCGGTGGTCTTGATCTGCTTGGCGAGGCCGTCGACGCCGTGGCGGTCGGGGGTGAACTGGACCTTCCACCCGACGAGGCCGGGCTCGGGGCGCGGGGCGCGCTCGGGGCGTTCGGGGCGGCGGCCGGAACCTTCGCGGCGGCCGGCGTCGTCCCGGCGGGGACCGCCTTCACGGCGGGGTTCGCGGCGGTCGCCGGGGCCGCGGGCGGGGCGGGGGCCGCCGCGTTTCGGGCCGCGGTCGGGGCGGTCGTCGTCGCCGTGGCGGGCGATGAGTTTCGAGAGGCGGGGCTCGGGTTTATCGCCTTCGCGGGCCCACGCGGGGCCGAAGCTGAGCGCGAGGTCGATGGGATTGGCGGGCGGAGGGGAGAGAGGTTCGTCGCTCATGGCGCGGGAAGGGGCGGGCGGTTTACGGGATGCGGGGTGGGAGAAAAATCAGGCGACGGGCACGAGCTCGCCGCGGGTGAGGGCGCCATCGGCCGCGAGGGCGCGGAGGGCGGCGGCGAAGCGGCGGTTTTGCTCCATGGTGCCGACGGAGACGCGGATCCATTCGGGCAGTTTGTAGCTGCGCATGGCGCGGACAATGATGCCCTGGCGGAGGAGGGCCTGGAAGACGGCGTCGCCGTCGCCGACGCGCACGAGGACGAAATTCGCGTGGCTGGGAATGAACTCGAGCCCAAGGGCGGCAAACTCGGCCTGGAGGTAGTTGCGCCCCTCGAGGGTGAGTTCGCGGGTGAGGCGCATGTGCTCGGTGTCGGCGAGACCGGCGGCGGCACCGGCCTGGGCGATGGCGTTGGCGTTGAAGGGCTGGCGGGTCTTTTGGAGAACCTGCGCGAGGTGGGCGGGGGCGAGGCCGTAACCGATGCGGAGGGCGGCGAGGCCCTGGATCTTCGAGAAGGTGCGCATGACGACGACGTTGCGGCCAGCGCGGACGTATTTGAGGACGTCGGGCGGGGTGTCGAGGAATTCGTAGTAGGCCTCGTCGAAGACCACGACGACGTGGTCGGGCACGCGGTCCATGAAGGCGTCGATCTCCGCCTGGCCGACGAGGGTGCCGGTGGGGTTGTTCGGATTCGCGATGAAGACCTGGCGCGTGCGGGGCGTGATGGCCGCGAGCATGGCCTCGAGGTCGTGGATGTAGCCGGGGTCGTCCACCTCGACGGTGGTCGCGCCGAAGAGCTGCGCCATGAGGGTGTAGACGGCGAACGCGTGGCGGGCCGTGACGACCTCGGCGCCAGGCGCGAGGAAGGCGTGGCCGAGGAATTCGATGATTTCGTTGGAGCCGTTGCCGAGGATGACGTTCGCGCGATCAAGGCCGAGCTGGTCGGCGATGGCGCCGCGCAGGGCCCAGCCGCCGCCATCGGGGTAAAAGTGGGCGCGCTCAAGGGCGTCGCGCATGGCGGCGAGGGCCTTCGGCGAGGGGCCGAGCGGATTTTCGTTCGACGCGAGCTTGATGATGTCGCCGGGGGCCAGGCCCATTTCGCGGGCGAGTTCCTCCACGGGCTTGCCGGGTTCGTAGGCAACGAGGTCAAGAACGTGTTTATGGGCGGCGGGAAGCATGCGAGAAACGGAAGTGGTCTGGCGGAACCGTTGGGATAGACCCTCCACTGAACACGGAAAAATCAAAACTGGAAACTTTTCATGCGCATTGCCGTTATCGCCGACACCCACGGGAAACTCCCCGCCCCCCTCGTCGAAGCGCTACGCCCGGCGGACGAAATCTGGCACCTCGGTGATTTTTGCGACCCCGCCACCCTGGAGGCCGTGCGCCGCATCGGCCCGCCGGTGCAGGCCGTGCTCGGGAACAACGACTACGGCATGGACCTCCCAATGCAGCTCGACCTCACCCGGGGCGGCCACGCGTTCCGGCTCATCCACATCCCGCCCGCCCGCGCGGACGGCACCGATTTCCTGCTCCACGGCCACACCCACGTGCCGAGCGACGAACGCCTCGCCGGCGTGCGCTGGCTGAATCCCGGCACCATCGGCAAAGCCAACAAGGGCGCCCCGCCCGCCTACGCGTGGCTCGAGATCGACGCCGCGGGTGCGCGCTGGACGGTTTATCCCCTGCCGCGCTGAGCCCGGCCGCCTCCCGCCGCGTTCAGCGCACGGGCTGCCCGATCCAGCGGTTCACCTCCTGCTCCCAACCGGGCTGCATGATCGTATCAATCAGCGCGACGTTGATCGCCTTCAGCGTGGCGGAGGGAAAATCCGGGCGCACGGCAAAGGCATACGACATGTGCGTGCTCGGCAGCGGCTCGACGATCATCTCGCCGGGGTAGTTTTGATTCGCGAGATACCGCAGGCTCGCCTCGCCATCCGCCACGACCGTCACCTCGCCGGAATTCATGGCCGCCATGGCCGCCTCCAGCGTGGGATAAGCCTGGCTCCGCACGCCCAGGCTGCGCAACACGGTCTCGACCAGCGAACCGTCCAGCACGCCCGTGCGATACCGGCCGAGGTCATTGGCGTGGGTGATCCGCGCCTCCACCCGCGACACCGCCAGGCTCGAGGCCACCGCCCCCGTAAAAATGCTGATGAGCACCACCCCGGCAAACATCCAGAAAAACGCCACCGCCCGGCCCAGCCCCGTCTTCGGCGTCTTGTCGCCATAACCCACGGTCGTCATCGTCACCGCCGCAAACCACAGCGCCGAGCCCAGCCCGCGCACCGGATGTCCGCCGAAATGCCCTTCATCCGCCCGCCGCTCCGCCACCCAGAGCGTCAGGCCAAACGCCAGCAAACACCCCGCCAGCACCAGCAGCAGCACGCCGACACCGTGCGACAGAACATCCCGGATCAGCTCGAAAAAATGCGGGCGCATCGTGCTGCGCAGCGCGGCCGCCGCCGCCGGGGTGGCCAGATACGGCTGGCTGAATTCCACCTGCTTCGCCCGCTCTGGCGAGATCAGCAGTTCCCCCATCGCCAGGTCGATCTTCCCCGCCGCCAGCTCATCGATCATGCGGTCAAGCGGCACCTCGACGTATTCATACTTGAGACCCAGCTGCCCGCTGATTCCCTCCCAGAGATTCACCGCCAGCCCGGTCCAGTGCCCATAGCGGTCCTTCATCGCAAACGGCGGCCGGTCAAACACCCCGACCCGCAGCGTCCCCGTCGACTCCTGCGCCCATACCGGCCCCGCCAAAAACCCCACCAGCACCGCCAGCAAAACAAATCCACGCACGCCGGAACATTTGCACTTTTCCCGCCGCCTTGTCACTTGTTCCCCGCACGTGGACCTCACCGAAAAGCTCCTCATCTCCCTGGCCGGCTGGCCCGTCCTCAAGCAGGCCCGCGCCCTCCACGCCGCCGGCCGCGTCACCGAGGCCAGCTACGCGCCCCCGCTCCTCAAGGGCCGCATCTCCGACGGCGAACGCCAGTTCCTCTGCGGCCTCGCGTTGCGCAACTCCATCGACGTCGAAAACCTCTGCCCCTGCGCCGACTCCCGCCGCCGCGGCATCATCTGCGCCCACTCCGTCGCCGTCGGCCTCGCCGTCCTCCACCCCCGCCCCCAGCCCGCCCACGCCGCCGCCAGCGCCCCAATCGAAAATCCAAAATCCAAAATCGAAAATTCCCCGGACGTCCCCACCGTCGCCCTCACCCTCGAAGGCTCCCTCCGCCACCTCGACGCCGCCCTCGACTTCCACTACGCCACGCCCGGCGCCCGCAACCCCTCCGCCGAAGCCGCCGTGCTCACCGAACTCGTCGCCGCCGGCTTCCGCGACTTCAAGGGCCGCGCCGCCCTCCAGGGCGAGGAGCACGTGCTGAAATTCTTCGCCGCCACCCTCCCCGCCTGGCGCGCAAAATGGCAGGTCACCGAAGGCGAACGCTTCCGCCACGTCACCCGCGACCTCGTGCGCATCGAGCCGCAGTTCGCCCTCCGCGAAGCCCCCGGCGGCTGGCTCGACCTCCATATCCACCACACCGCCGGCACCGAAGCCCTCCTCTCCCACGCCGACCTCGCCCGCCTCCTCCGCAGCGGCCAGCCCCACCTCAAACTCAAGAGCGGCAAAATCGCCGTCGCCGACCCCGCGCTCGCCGCCGACCTCGAGGAAGTCCTCCGCGACTGCAACCCCCGCCAGGACGGCGCCGGCTACCGCGTCGCCCCCGAGTTCCGCGGCTACCTCGAGTCCAGCATCTCCGCCTGGCGCGGCACCCCGCCCCCCGCCGAACCCCTCACCGCCGCCGACCTCGGCCCCCTCCGCGCCCGCCTCCGCCCCTACCAGATCGACGGCGCCCTCTGGCTCCTCGCCCGCGCCCGCGCCGGCCACGGCGGCTTGATCGCCGACGAAATGGGCCTCGGCAAAACCGTGCAAACCCTCGCCATGATCGAGGCCCTCGCCGACCCCCGCCCCATCCTCGTCGTCTGCCCCTCCTCCCTCGTCTGGAACTGGCGGCGCGAAGCCGGCGAATTCCTCCCCGCCGCCCCCGTCCTCACCCTCGACGGCCCCGACCGCGCCGACCGCTTCGCGGACATCCCCGCCCACCGCATCGTCGTCACCAGCTACGCCCTCCTCCGCCGCGACATCGACCGCTACCGCGGCCTGGACTTCGCCGCCGTCATCCTCGACGAAGCCCAGCACATCAAAAACCCCGACAGCCAGAACGCCAAAGCCGCCCTCGCCCTCCGCGCCGCCAGCCGCTTCATCCTCACCGGCACCCCCATCGAGAACTCCGTCCGCGACCTCTGGTCGCTCTTCGAATTCCTCCTCCCCGGCTACCTCGGCCCCCGCGCCGACTTCCGCGAACGCTACGAAGCCCCGCTCCTCGCCGGCGGCCCCGCCCCCGACCTCTGGGCCCGCCTCGCCCGTCGCATCGGCCCGTATCTCCTCCGCCGCCGCAAGGCCGACGTCCTCACCGACCTGCCCGACAAAATCGAACAGGTCCTCGAGGTGGAACTCACCGCCGCCCAGCGCGCCACCTACGCGAAACTCCAGGAGGCCGCCCGCGCCCAGGTCGACCAACTCCGCGACGCGGGCCAGGCCGGCGCCGCCCGCATGCGCGTCCTCACCGCCCTCCTCCGCCTCCGCCAGGCCTGCTGCGACCTCCGCCTCCTTGGTGCCAGCGGCGAGGACACCGCCACCTCCGCCAAAATCACCGCCCTCCGCGAGCTCCTCGGCGAGGCCATCGACGGCGGCCACCGCGTCCTCGTCTTCAGCCAGTTCACCACCATGCTCGACCTCATCGAACGCGCCCTCACCGCCGACGAGATCCCGTTCTGCCGCCTCGACGGCTCCACGAAGGACCGCGCCGCCGTCGTCGAACGCTTCCAAACCGACCCCGCCATCCCCGTCTTCCTCATCAGCCTCAAGGCCGGCGGCGTCGGCCTCAACCTCACCGGCGCCGACACCGTCATCCACTTCGACCCCTGGTGGAACCCCGCCGCCGAAGCCCAGGCCACCGACCGCGCCCACCGCATCGGCCAGAAAAACGTCGTCACCGCCATCAAGCTCATCGCCCGCGACACTATCGAGGAGCGCGTCCTCGCCCTGCAAAACCGCAAGCGCGACCTCCTCGCCGGCACCGTCGACGCCGAGGCCGCCCTCACCCAGCTCGACGCCGCCGACCTTGCGGAACTCGTCGGATAAGCGAAACTCCACCCCGATGAAAATTCTCCCTGTCCTCGCCGCCCTCGTTGCGGCAGCCTCCCCCCTCATGGCTCAATCCCCACTCGAAAAAGGCGAGGCCTTCCTCGCGGAAAACGGCAAACGCGACGGCGTGAAAACCACCGCGAGCGGCCTCCAATACGAAGTCCTCACCGAAGGCACCGGCGCCA
This sequence comes from Verrucomicrobiaceae bacterium, assembly GCA_027488755.1. Lineage (GTDB taxonomy): Bacteria > Verrucomicrobiota > Verrucomicrobiia > Chthoniobacterales > JAATET01 > JAATET01. The sequence continues at coordinate 101,451 of JAIYAZ010000167.1, forward strand.
GCCCGAAGGCCACCGACACCGTCGAGGTCCACTACCGCGGCACCCTCATCGACGGGAAGGAATTCGACAGCAGCTACAAACGCGGCGAAACCATCCAGTTCCCGCTCAACGGCGTCATCCCCGGCTGGACCGAAGGCGTCCAGCTCATGAAGGAAGGCGCGAAATACCGCTTCTTCATCCCGTCGAAGCTCGCCTACGGCTCCCGCGGCGCCGGCGGCGTCATCGGGCCCGACGAGACCCTCATCTTCGACGTCGAACTCATCAAGGTTCGCTAAAGTCACCGCTCGACGGAATTTTCCATGGCCGGAAGGTCGCCCCGGTGCGACCTTTCGGCGTGGCGAACTCCCTCCCTCCCGTCACGAACCCCGCCGCCGGCCCCATCCGGGTCGTCGTCATCGGCCCGCCCCCGGCCACCCGCAGCCTCGGCGATCTCCTCGTCACCCTCGCCGACCGCGGCTTCCGCCTCGTCCACGAGTTTCCCGACCTGCCCGCCGCGGACGCCTGCCTCGAACGCGAAGCCGCGGACCTCGTCCTCATCGCGATTGACGCCAGCGCGAGCGATGCCCTGGCCCGCATCCGCGCCCACCCCCTGCTCGCCGGCTACGTCTCCTTCATCGTCGTGGATGAATCCGCCCGCGAGGACGTCGCCCGCCTCGCCCTCAAGGCCGGCGCCCAGGACTACCTCGTCCGCTCCAAACTCACCGCCGCCCGCCTCGAGCGCTCCATGCGCTGGTCGCTGGAGCGCGCCCGCGTCGAGCAAACCCTCAAGCGCGAGAGCGATCTCCTCCACGCGCTCCTCGATTACCTCCCCGATAAAATCTACTTCAAGGACCGCTGCGGCCGCTTTCTCCGCGCCAGCAAATCCGTCGCGGACTGGCTCGGCGCGGACGACCCCACCGCCGTCATCGGACGCACCGACTTCGATTTCTATACGCCCGAGCACGCCGACGCCACCTTCCAGGACGAGCAGGAAGTCATCCGCTCCGAAAAACCCATCATCGGCAAACTCAGCCAGCGCACCCTGCCCGACGGCCGCACCGAATGGTCCAGCACGACCAAGCTCCCGCTCCGCGACCACCGGCAGCGCGTCGTCGGCACCTTCGGCGTCACCCGCGACCTCACCCCGGTCAAGCAACTCGAGCTCGAACTCGCCGCCGAGCGCAACCGCCTGCGCGACGCGAACACCGAACTCTCCACCACCGTCGAAAAACTCCGCCGGGCCCACGAGGAACTCCAAAGCGTCCAGCTCCAGCTCATCGAGGCGGAGAAGCTCAAATCCATCGGCCGCCTCGCCGCCGGCGTCGCCCACGAGGTCAAAAACCCGCTCGCCATCATCTCCATGGGGCTCGATTTCCTCCGCGGCCATCTCGCCGGCGACGCCCTCGCCGCCGACGTGCTCCACGAACTCGACGAAGCCGTCGGCCGCGCCGACACCGTCGTCAA
>JAIYAZ010000155.1 GCA_027488755.1 Verrucomicrobiaceae bacterium
ACCCCGCCCGCCGCCAGCGCCTCCTCGCCCACCTCCCCCCCGACTCCCAGCGCCTCATCACTACCACCCACCTCGACTGGCTCGACGCCCCCCTCCCCGCTTCGCCATGACCGACCACGAGGCCCACATCGCGCTCAACATGATCCCCCGGCTCGGACCCGTCCGGCTCCGCCGCCTTCTCGAGGTCTTCGCCACCCCCCAGCACATCCTCGCCGCCTCCGCCGCCGACCTCGAATCCGTCGACGGCATCGGCCCCGCCGCCGCCCGCTCCATCGCCGCCTGGGAACAAACCGTCGACCTGCCTCGCGAACTTCGCCGGATTCGCGAACTTGGCGCCCGCACCCTGATTTCCTCCGACCCGGAATACCCCGCCGCCCTCCGCGACATTCACGATCCCCCCATCGTCCTCTACGTCTGGGGCGAGATCCTCGAGCGCGACCGCCACGCCATCGGCGTCGTCGGCCCCCGCAAGGCCAGCCACTACGCCACCGAAGCCGCCAAAAAACTCTCCTACCAGCTTGCCTACGCCGGCATCACCGTCGTCAGCGGGCTCGCCCGCGGCATCGACACCGCCGCCCACCAGGGCGCCCTCGCCGCCAAGGGCCGCACCCTCGCCGTCCTCGGCTCCGGCCTCGGCCAGCTCTACCCGCCCGAAAACCTCGCCCTCGCCGAACGGATCGCCGACGGCCACGGCGCCGTCCTCAGCGAGTTCCCCATCGACACGCCCCCCGACAAACAAACCTTCCCCATGCGCAACCGCATCGTCGCCGGCTGCTCCTTCGGCCTCCTCGTCGCCGAGGCCGGCGTCACCAGCGGCGCCCTCATCACCGCCAACCAGGCCGCGGAACAGGGCCGCACCCTCTACGTTATCCCCGGCCGCATCGACACCCCCACCGCCCTCGGCTCGAACCGCCTCATCCAGCATGGCGCCAAGCTCATCCTCTCCGCGCAAGACATCCTCGACGACCTCGGCCTCCTCTTCCCCGAAACCCCGACCCTCGAAAAACCCTCCCTCCCCGCCGACCTCTCCGACCCCGAACGCGCCGTCCTCCACGCCCTCGGCGACGACGAAAAACCCCTCAACGCCCTCCTCGCGACAACCGGGTTGCCAATCGGAACCGTGTCCTCTACGTTGCTCGCCCTTGAAATGAGACGCCTCGTGAAACAACTCCCCGGCGCCCGCTTCGTCCGAACCAATTGAACGCAGAGACCCCGAATCCCCTTCCCCTCTCCGCGCCCTCCGTGTCCTCCGTGGTTAACTAATCTCATGGGAAAAACCCTCGTCATCGCCGAAAAACCCTCCGTCGCCGCCGATCTCGCCCGCGCTCTCGGCAAGGTGCCGAAAAACGGCGACTTCTTTGAAAACGACGAGTGGATCATCTCCTCCGCCGTCGGCCACCTCGTCGAACTCTGCCTCCCCAACGAGATGGACAAAAAGCGCGGCAAATGGAGCTTCGCGAACCTCCCCATCATCCCCGAAGAATTCGACCTCAAGCCCATCGAGAAAAACGAGACCCGCTTCAAGCTCCTCAAGCGCCTCCTCAAGCGCCCCGACGTCGACGACGTCATCAACGCCTGCGACGCCGGCCGCGAAGGCGAACTCATCTTCCACTACATCATCCAGCTCACCGGCTGCAAAAAACCCACCAGCCGCCTCTGGCTCCAGTCCATGACCCCCGAGGCCATCCGCACCGGGTTTGAAAAGCTCCGCGACGGCGTGGAAATGCGCCCCCTCGCCGACGCCGCCGTCTGCCGCAGCGAGAGCGACTGGCTCGTCGGCATCAATGGCACCCGCGCCATGACCGCCTTCAACTCCAAGGGCGGCGGCTTCCAGCTCACCCCCGTCGGCCGCGTGCAGACCCCCACGCTCGCCATCCTCGCCGAGCGCGAGGAAAAGATCCGCGCCTTCCAGCCCCGCGCCTATTGGGAGGTCTTCGCCGACTTCGGCGTCGCCGCCGGCAGCTACCGCGGCCGCTGGTTCGACGAGGCCTTCAAAAAATCCGACGACGAACAGGGCCGCGCCGAGCGCCTCTGGACCCGCGAACGCGCGGAAGAGATCGTCGCCAAATGCACCGGTCAGCCCGGCGTCATCGAGGAGGAAAAAAAGCCCACCACCCAGGCCTCCCCGCTCCTCTACGACCTCACCACCCTCCAGCGCGAAGCCAACGGCCGCTACGGCCTCAGCGCCCGCCGCACGCTCCAGCTCGCCCAGGCCCTCTACGAGAAGCACAAGGTCCTCACCTACCCGCGAACCGATTCCCGCTACCTGCCCGAGGACAACCTCTCCGAGGTCAAGGCCCGCATGACGAAGTTCGAGGACCCCTCCCTCGCCACGCACGCCCAGCGCGCCCTCAAGGAAGGCTGGGTCAACAACAAGACCAAGCGCGTCTTCAACGACGCCAAGGTCTCCGACCACCACGCCATCGTCCCCACCGGCGTCCCGCCGAAAAACTTGGACGACTACGAGCAGCGCATCTACGACCTCGTCTCCCGCCGCTTCATCGCCGTCTTCTTCCCGCCCGCGCAGTTCGAGGTCACCACCCGCATCACCCGCGTCGCCGGCGAGGCCTTCAAAACCGACGGCAAGATCATCACCGACCCCGGCTGGCTCGCCGTCTACGGCAAACAGGCCGCCGGCGACGGCGACGAAAAAACCGTCGTGGCCGTGAAACCCGGCGAACCCGCCGTCACCGAGACCCTCGAGGTCAAGGAGAACGAAACCAAGCCGCCCGCCCGCTATAACGAAGCCACGCTCCTCTCCGCCATGGAAGGCGCCGGAAAACTCCTCGAGGACGAGGAACTCCGCGACGCCATGAGCCAGCGCGGCCTCGGCACCCCGGCCACCCGCGCGCAAATCATCGAAGGCCTCATCCTCGACGGCTACCTCGTGCGCCAGGGCCGCGACATCATCGTCACGTCGAAGGGCCTCTCCCTCATCACCCTCCTCCGCGGCATCGGCGTGAATTCCCTCACCTCGCCCGAAATGACCGGCGACTGGGAATTCCAGCTCAAGCAAATGGAGGCCGGCAAAATCGACCGCTCCGCCTTCATGGCCGGCATCCGCAAATTCACCGAGGAAATCGTCGAAAAAGCCAAGGGCTACTCCGGTGATGCCGGCAGCGTCGCCGGCAACTTCCACGACCTCGAGGCCCGCGACCCGAGGACCGGCGAGACCGCCCTGTTCAAGGAATCCTTCAAGGCCTACGAATCCCCCAGCGGCGTCATCATCTGGAAAAACATGGCCGGCCGCGAACTCGAGCGCGAAGAGGTGAAAACCCTCCTCGACCAGGGTCAGGTCGGCCCCCTCGAAGGCTTCCGCAGCAAGATGGGCCGCCCCTTCAGCGCCGTCGTCAAACTCGACCCCGAGTTCAAACAAACCTTCGACTTCGGCAACGCCGACGGCGACAAAACGCCCATCGACTTCTCCCAGGCCCC
>JAIYAZ010000076.1 GCA_027488755.1 Verrucomicrobiaceae bacterium
CATCCCGACGACTATTGGGTCTTCGGCACCGCGCGCGGCTCGATCAAGGAACGCTGGTTTTCCAGCGTCATCACCTGCATGAACGGCCCGCTCGCAGCGCCCGACGAGGGCCTGAGTTAGTGGTACTCGGGGCTTCCACCGCTGAATGGCAGATTACTCAGCATGCACACTTTACCGGATCTGATATCACCGACTCCAATCCCAGTTGGGTCAGCAAACCTCAACTTTCTGCACCGGTTCCGTCTGCGCTAACGATACCCCCCGCCTCGATTACCGTGATCGAGCTAGTGAAAGCGAAACGACCACGGTGAACCCAGATTACCTCAACCCAAACCCCTCGTCTCGGAAACTCACACCATGTCCCTTTCTTATTCTTTGAATCAGCCCGCTAACCGCTGGGAAGACGCCATCCCGACCGGCAACGGACCGCTGGGAGCAATGGTGTTTGGCCACATCGTTCAGGATTGGGTCCTGATCAACCATCACCGCTGCTGGCTCGAAAAGCCGCGCAGTGAACTGCCGAATCTGGCTCCCCATCTCCCAGACATTCGCCGCCTACAAAGCGAAGGTCGTTGGGATGAGGCCGCCAAGGTGTTCCCATCCATCCTTCAGGGCGTTAACTACCGCTGCGAGACGGCCGACTATCACCCGCTCGGCGAGATATGGATTCATCATCACGACATCGCGGTGACCCGGGATTATCGTTCGTCGCTCGACTTGAAAACCGGCGAGGTGGTCGTCGACTGGACCATGAAAGAGCGCCGCTATGAGCGCCGCCTCTTTGTGTCGCGAGCCGATGATGTCGTCGCCCTGACGGTGGACGGGTGGGAGCCGGGCGCTTTGCACATGGCCTGCCGCCTGCGGCCGCACGGTGTGGAGGGAGTAACCGATTATGGCTCTGGCCGCATACCACATCGGGAGACTCCGCCCCTCACCTGGGATGCACGCCAGGGAAACGACTGGCACGCCCACATCGGGCGTTACGCCGATGGCCGCGAATTCGGTGCAGTGCTCAAGAGCGTGCCCGTTGGCGGAGGCGACACTTGCAGTGATGAGTATTGGGGCGGCCCCTGGACCGGAGTGAAGAATGCCCAGTCTGTCCTCGTCCTCGTGAAGTGCTGGTATGACGAATCAGCGGAATCCGCGATTCCCCGTTTGCTCAAGGAACTGGCCTCACTGCCCGCCGATTACCAAACGCTTCTTCAGCGGCATCGTGCGGTTCACGAACCGCTCATCGACACTTTCACTTTCGATCTCGGCGCCCCCGAAGCAGACCGCAACAAGCCGAACAACGTCCTGACGCAGGAAGCGTTTGAAGGGAATGTCAGCAACGCGCTGGTCGAACGCATGGTGGCCGGCCAGCGCCATTTGCTCGTCTCGGCGGCTCGCGAAGATTCATGGCCAGCGAATCTACAAGGTCGCTGGAATGGCGACTACCGACCCGCGTGGCACAGCGATTACCATAACGACATCAATGTTCAGATGACGTATTGGCCAGCGCCGCAGACGGGCCTCGCCCATCTGATCGAACCGCTGGCGGATTACTACTTTCAGTTCCTCGACGAGTATCGCTTCAATGCCCGCCAACTCTTCGGCTGCCGCGGGATTTGCCTGCCCATCTCCATGGGAACACATGGGCAAGTGCGACATGGCGACTTCGTCCATTGGACGGCCGGCGCCGGGTGGATGGCGCAACACTGGTGGGAACACTGGCTAGTGACCGGAGACCGCGAGTTCCTTCGCACGCGCACGTTGCCCTGGCTCCAAGAGACCGCGGCCTTCTACCTCGACTTCGTGGAAGTGCGCGACGGCGTCGCCCACTTCTCGCCCTCCATCTCCCCAGAAAATTCTCCCGAAGGGCGACCGATGACCGTTGCGGATGCAACGATGGACATCGCGGTCTGCCGCGAGGTGCTTTGCAATGTTTTAGAAGCGCTACGAGTCCTGGAAGTAACCGATCCAGAGGAAGCGCGCTATCGGCAACTCCTGGCCACATTGCCAGATTATCAGATCAATCCCGAGGGTGGTTTGCGCGAATGGATGCATCCCGATTTGACTGACATGCAGAATCACCGGCATTTATCACACTTGTATGGGCTGTTTCCCGGCTGGGAAATCAACCCGGAAGACACACCGGAAATCTACAACCAAGCAGCGCGCGCGCTCGAACTGCGCCAGAATGAACTGAGCAGCATGGCCGGATGGAGTTTCTCCTTCATGGCGAACCTTTGGGCACGCAGCGGCCAAGGTGAACGAGCGCTGGAAAACTTGGAATTCTTACTGCGCGGATGCACCAAGCCCAACCTGCTGAGTTGGGGCAACGACTGGCGTGCTCAGGGTCTTTCAATGTTCTGGGGCCAGGGTGGCCTGCCACCTTTTCAAATTGAGGCCGGAATGGGCTTCGTCTCGGCGGTGTGTGAAATGCTCGTCGGCTCGCGCCCCGGTTTTATTCGCCTCCTACCCGCCCTGCCAAAGGCGTGGCCTCACGGAAGCGTTCAGGGAATTACGACCCGTTGTGGAATCAGGGTGGATATGTCCTGGTCCCAAAATGGACGGGTGCTTTCGGTAAAACTAAGTTCGCGCACTCCTCAAACTGTCACGCTGCACCTTCCCAAACACTACCAGCCTTCGGTCCGGACGATAGAAATACGATCCGGCTTCATCTCGCTCGAACTTTTCTGCTAGAGGCCGGCCATATTCTGCCCCTGACTCGGGGTCCCCGACTGGTCGCCGCGCCAATCTTTTCGCCGGCGATCATGGGACTCATTAGAATGTTCGGACGCTTGATGCGGGTTCGCTTATTTATCACCACACTATGATTCAACTTCATCCAGCCATGTGTGATGGATGCAGGAAGCTTTTATGACCCATCCATCCGCCAACAATCATCCCGGTGTCTCCATCTGCCCCGGCGAACAGTGGCTCGATACGGATGGTCAGCCGATCCAAGCCACGGCGGTGCGCTGCTCCGTCACGGCGATTTCTGGTATTGGTATGGCGAAGACAAAACCGCCCACGTCAACTCCAAGGTCACCACTGTCACCGGAGTTTCCTGCTACCGCTCCACGGATTTGCTCAATTGGGAAAACCTCGGCCTCTGTCTCTCCGCCGATCTCGATCCCGCCTCGCCCCTCCACGCCTCGAAAATCGTGGAACGTCCCAAGGTGCTCTTCCATGCACTCACCGCAAAGTTCGTCATGTGGATGCACCTCGACGCCTCGGGCTACACCTTTTCCCGTGCGGGCATCGCGGTGGCCGACCGGCCCGAAGGCGCCTTCCGCCTCGTGCGCGTGCAGCGTTCATTCGCCTATGATTACGGCTACCCCGCCGACGATCCGCGCGACCAGCGGACCCACGGGAATGCCTTCCTGGAAATGAACCTCTTTCTCGAGGACGCCACCCGCTCCCTCACCGCCCGCCCCGGCGCACGCTTCCGGGTTCACACGATGGACGACCTCGACGGCCAAGACTTTCCCGCCAACAACACCGTCCCCGTCCCCGCCCGCTCCCTCGCCGTGCTGGTGGAAAAATAACAACCTTCCCAATGAAAAATCTGCTCCCCTCCACCTTCGAACAGGGCGAAAGCACCGTGCGTCTGCCCGCAAAGCCCGTGTCAATGGGGGCGGGCCTTCCGCTGGTTCCAACGACATGCACCGAGTTGCCCCACGTTGGTGGTGAGTCCAGCCGCGTTATCTAAACCTTGCTTGCCCCGAATCCTCTGCCTTCCCGGCGGAAGGCGGAAGGTCCGGTGCCGGCCTGCTCGGAAAAAACGCGGGTGAAGTGGTAGCGGTTTGTGAAGCCCGTGGCGGCGGCAATTTGTTCAATCGAGAGGTCGGTGTAACGGAGAAGACGGCAGGCCGCGACGATCCGCTCGCGCCGGACAAAGCCCGCCGGAGAAGAGCCCGTCAAATTCTTGAACCATCGGCTGAAAGCGCTTGGTGCAAGCCCGGTCAGTCCGGCGAGAGTTTTTACATCGGGGGGAGTCGTAACATTCTCCCGAATCTCGCGCAGCACCCGGTCCAGCCGGGGCTGGGAGGCGGGTGCCAATCTCTCTCCGGCCCGGGCCCAAACCGCGTGCAACCAGGCATTCGCGCAGTGACGGATGGCGTCTGCTTCGAGAGGACGAGCGATGGATCGCTGTAATTCTTCAGCGGTCGCCTTTGTTGTCTGCGAAGGCCGCACCACGATCGGCTCGCGCGGCGGCAGGCCCGCTTGAGACACCGAGAAATGGGCCCAGAGGTGGAGCACTCCCACCGCAGGCACACAGTCGAATTCCACTCCCGGCGGCAAAACCAGCGGCCGGTCAGCAGCGAGATCGAACCGCTGTCGCCCGACCCGCACAGCGGCTCCGGGAGACGCGTTTTGATAAATCCGCCAGAACGGGCTGCAAACCGACCGATAGGACCACTCCCGCCCCAGCGTCATTTCCCCCACTTCCAACACATCAAAAACCGGCATGGCCCCAGTGCCCGCAACGCGCGTCAAGCGCACGCCAGCGCCCGTAAACGGTTCACGCCACTGCGGCGTGAAAGCATTTTTAGATACGGAATTGCTGCTTTGGGACATTCACAGAAAGTGGAAAGCAAGTATAAGAAGAAAAGAATCAGATACATATCGCATTTTCTAAAATCCTCATCCTTCTCCACCCATGAGCTCAGCTTCCATTACCCCCCGCGAAGTCCAAATCGAAGAATCCAGCCGCACCAAACCCAAAGTGCTCTTTCGCTTGAACGACTGGCAATATGTCGAGCGCAGCATTCATCGCCTGCTGGCAGCCTGGGGACGGCATTTCGCGGATTGGGACGACAAAAGCGCGCTGCACCGGCAAATCTGGGAGCAGGCGGAGTGTGTGCGCCGCCTTCGCGAACGCATCTCCGATTTCATCGGCGGTAAGCCGGATGCCCCGGTCTCTCAGCAGCTCGAACTGCTGGCCAATACCGTGTTGCTGGCCCCTTCGTTTGAGGACGCAATTGATGGCATTCATGCCCACCTCACCCACGCCCTGGTGAAGTCCTACATGGATTACGTGCACTCCGCCCATCCGGTGCACGACGCCCCGACGATTGCGATGCTCCACGAAATCTGCACAATCAAGGAGCAGCAACGCCTCTGGTATCACGACTACCGCCGCCGTCATCCCCATGCGACCAATCCCGACTACGTCGCGGCCATTACCCGGGCGATTGAGGCGGTGGGAGGATTCCGCGCCGCTCTCCCCATCGAAGGCGATCCCGCCCGGCCTTGTGGGGTGGCGACGGAGTTCCGGCTGGCCCGATACAGCGCCCGCACGCCCCACTGGAAGGCGAAGCACGACTTCATGCCCTTCGTGCGGCAGGATTTCGAGACCAGCATCGAGACGCGACGCTTTTGGTGGGCCTACGCTTATCTTTTGGAAAAAAATCTCCCGGACGATCAGTTGCGCTGGATTTACTGGGGGCACTTCATGCCCTGGGACTGGCACCGCGACGTCTCGCGCCACCTCTGGGACGAATCGCGCCACGGCGACAGCGGCTATTCGCGGCTGAAGGATTTCGGCATTTCCATCGAGGAAGTCGGCTTCCCGCCCTACCAGAACACGGAGGACAACAAGGACGGCATCCTCGATCTCGGCCCCGGCACACCGCTCAGCGCCAAAGATCTCTACGAGGAAGTTTACTTCATTGGCATGGTGGCCGAGACCGGTCACTTCGAAGTTAAAAACGAATCCTACGCGGACTTCCGCGACGGCGGCGACATGGAGAGCGCGGAGATGATGCTCTTTGACGTCATTGACGAAACCACCCACGTCCAATACGCCCACCGCTGGCTGCCCGAGCTGGCGAAACATGCGGGGATCACCGACCACGCGGATTACAAAAAGCGCTCCGCCGCCGAGCGCGCCCGCTTTGAGGCCGAAAGTCAGGAGCGCATGCTGGCGGATAAGGAGCGTCCGCGTGATCCGAACGATCCGGCCTTCGCCTTTTATCAGGAAATGCTCGCACGCGCCCGCCAGGCCAAACCCCTCACCAACGCCGCGACCTGTCCGCCCCGTCAATTGATGCCGATGTAAGCCCCATGCTGCGATTCGTCGGAAACTTATGGACCCTCACCGGCCACCCGGCACCTACGGAGGAATGGCGCATCGAGCGCAAGATCACGGAAATCGCCACTGCCGGATTCCACGCGGCCACCGGAGCGATTGACCCGGTGGCGGTGCGCTGCGCACGGGACTCCGGCCTCGACTTCATCGGCTGGTTTTGGGCGCTGGACCGCGACTCCATCGAAGGAGGCGTTGCCCAATGCGCGGAGCTGGGCATCACCCGGGTCACTACTTTTCTCGGGCACCACGACACCCCGGCGGAAGAAGCGCTGGCGCTGGCGATTGAACTGGAGGCCACCGCGCGCGCGGCGGGCATTCATTGCGCGACCGAGACCCATCGCAACACCGCGACCGAAACCCCGGAGAAAAACGCCGCCCTGCTCGCGGGGTTTCGCCGGCACTTTGGCTCCGAGATGCCGGTGACGTGGGACTTCTCGCACTACGCGTTGGTCAAACATCTCATGCCGGACGAATACATGACACGACTGCTCACCGAGCCGGACAACGTGTGTGCCGCCGAGCTGTTCCACTTTCGCCCGTTCAACGGCCAGCACGCTCAGGTTCCCGTTTACCATGCCGGGGAACTGACCCCCGAAGCCCGCTGCTTTCTGAACTTTGTCCACGAAGTCATGCAGCGCTGGCGTGACGCACCGGGCAACACCTCCCGCGACATGTGGGTCTGCCCGGAGATGGGCCCCGTCGCCGCCGGCTACGCCCTGAGCCACCAACCCGAACCTTGGGCGGAAACCTGCGCTCTGATTCCTTTGCTCCGGCAGGCATGGGATGATCGCGACGCGATCGGAAGGACGCCCTGAAAAAAGACACAGGAAACGACCCTTCTCATTTTCCCATGGCAACCCCTCCATCCGTTTTTGTGCTCGGTAGCTTCGTCGTCGGAGTTACCGTCGGTGTCCCGCGCTGGCCGGTGCCAGGTGAGACGCTCATCGGCGACGCCTTTGATCTCGGGCCCGGCGGCAAGGGCACCAACCAAGCCATCGCCGCCGCGCGCCAAGGCGCCGATGTCACGCTCCTCGTCGCTCTCGGCGACGACCTCTTCGGTCGCATGGCCCGCGATCTCTATCTCCAGGAGGGGTTGCGCACCGAGCATGTTCACACCCTGCCCGCCGAGCGCACCGGATGTGGCATCGTCACGTTGGTCGGCGGCGAAAACCAGATCGCGCTCTACCCCGGTGCGAACCTCGCGCTCAAGCCCGCCCAGGTCGAATCCGCCGCTCCGGTCATCACTCGCGCTCGTCTCGTGTTGGCTCAGCTCGAAACCCCGCTCGATTGTGTGGCCGCCGCGTTCCGGCTTGGCCGCGCCGCCGGTGCCCGCAATGTCCTCAATCCTGCTCCCGCCCGCGCGTTGCCCGCCGAGCTTTTCCCGCTCATCGATTTGCTTACGCCCAACGAAACCGAGGCACGCTTGCTCCTCGGCCTCGCCGCCGACGACCCCACGCCCACCAAGGTCCTCCCCGCCCGGCTGCGCGCCCTCGGAGTCGGCTCCGTCGTCATCACCCGCGGGGCCAAGGGGGCGCTCATCGCCGACGCCCAAGGCGTCCGCACCGTCGCCGCCCCGCCCATCACTCCCGTTGATCCCACCGGGGCCGGGGACACGTTCAACGGCGTGCTGGCCCACGCCCTCGCGGCCGGCCTCGACCTCGACACCGCTGTCTTCCGCGCCACTCGCGCCGGGGCCTGGTGCGCCACCCACCTCGGCGTGATCGCCGGCATCCCGACCTCCTCCCAGCTCGCCGCCTTTCTTCAAACCCATCCCCACACATCATGAAACTCTGGATCGCAGGCTCCGTCACCCAGGTCAAAGCCGCCGCCGCCACCGGCCTCACCACCACCATCGTCACCAACCCCACCGTTGTCGCCCAGTGGACCAGTGCGCAGCAACAGCCTATCGAAGACATTGCCGATGATGTCGTGCAGTCCACCGGCCTGCCGCTTTACATCCAGTTGCACGGCCCGTCCGCCACTTCCTTCATCGCCGAGGCGCGAGCCTTGCGCCGCCTCCACCCGCTGATCCTGCCCAAGCTCCCCTCCACCACAGAGGGCTTCATCGCCTGCCGCGCCCTTGCCTCCGAAGGCATGCCTGTTCTGGTCACCACGGTCTGCTCGGTCAACCAGGCCTACCTCGCCGCCGTCTCCGGCGCGGCCAGTATCTGCCCCTACTTTGCCCGCCTCGGCGAGAGCGGTCAGGACCCCGCCGCGTTCATCGCCACGGTGGCTGCGCTTTATGCCCGGCAAGGCATCAAAACCGAAATTCTCCCGGCCAGCATCCGCACTCTCGCCCAGGCCGAGGCCGCGCTGGTCGCCGGCGCCTCCGGCCTGATTATCTTCGACGACCTTTTCCGCCAGCTCTGCGACCACGGCGTCACCGATTCCTCGCTCAAGGATTTCGAGACCGACTGGGACAAAACCTTCTACCGCTTCGAAAACAAACTCCCCGCCTGAACCCCCTCCTTCCGCCGCCCATGAAACGCGCCACCATCCTCAACCGAGACCTCTCCGCCGCCCTCGCCAGCCTCGGCCATGGCGACACCCTCATCGTTTGCGACGCCGGTTTCCCCGTGCCCAACGACGCCCGCCGCATCGACCTCGCCGTCTGCCGCGACCTGCCCCGCCTCGAACCTGTGCTCGAAGCCATCGCCGCCGAATGTGTCTTTGAAAAACTCTCCGTCGGCAACGAGGTCCGCGACTACAATCCGCCCCTTCACCGCGAACTCACGCGCATCTTCCCCGGCCTGCCGGTCGAGTTTGTTCCTCACGCCGACATCATGACGCAGCTCGTGCAGCGCGCCAAAGTCATCGTCCGCACTGGCGCCTTCAATCCCTGGGGCAACATCGTCCTCCATTCGATTCCCGATGTCCCAAAATGGTTCGAAGCTCCCGGCGTCATCGTCCCGGAATGGTATCAAGCCAGTGTCCAAAAATAGTCCAGGGGTCATCGCGCCCACATCGCCTTGATTCCCCAAAGATACATGCACAATTGAACACCTCCTTTCGCCTTAACCCCAAGGGCTGCGACGCCTCGGCCACCGGCCCCTGGGCCACGCTCACCGGCGCACGCGACGCCCTGCGCAAGCTTCGAGCCGATGGAAAACTCATCGGCCATGCCACCGTTCAAGTCGCTCCAGGACACTACTGGCTGACTGAGCCGGTCACCTTCGATCCGCGCGACAGTCACACCACCTACGCCGCCCAGGCGGGGGCGGGGAAATCTGTTTTCGATGGCGGCCGCGTGCTCACCGGCTGGAAGGAAACCACTCACGCCGGACAACGCGCTTGGACACTAGATCTTCCCGAAGTCTCATCCGGCGCACTCAATCTCCGTTCGCTCTTCGTTGCCGGTCAACGCCGCCCCCGCGCCCGCCTGCCCAAATTTTCCCCCAACGCCTGTGATGTCGAAAAAACCTTCCGTCTCGGTGCGATGCGGTTTCCCGAAAAACGGGGGTTGTTTGCCGGCGACCACGTCTTCAAGCCCGCCGAGGGGGACATGCAAGCCTGGCCCAGCCTTCACGATGCCGAGATTGTTCTCCTTCACTACTGGGTCGAGACCCGGCTGCCCAATCCCCGCCTCGATCCGGCCACCGGATGGGTCCATTGCGCCCGCCGCTCTGTTTTCAACCTCTATGAGTCCTTCAACCCCAAGTTCGCCCGCTACTACATCGACAACCTCGCCGAAGCCCTCAACGAGCCCGGCGAATGGTATGTGAACCGCTCGACCGGACGCCTCACCTACCTACCCCTCGAGGGTGAAACAATCGCCACCACCCGCGTGATCCTCCCGCTCATCACCCGTTTCCTCGACATCACCGGCTATGCCTACAATCGCGGCCCTGGCGGCATCGGCGACCCCCTTGGTGGGCGACCCGTGGAAAACCTCGTTTTCACCGGCCTCACCTTCCGGCATAGCGACTGGTATCAGCCCTCCGCCGCGATGCTTCCGCATGACCGGGCATCGGCCATGGGGGTGACGGATGTGCCCATTGGCAGTGCCCCGCAATCCGCCGCCCATATTCCCGCCGCGGTCCATTTCCAATGGGCACGTGACTGCCGCTTCGAAAACAACACCGTCGAGCAAACCGGCTTCACCGCCCTGGAGTTTGGCTCCGGCTGCCGCGACTGTTCGGCTAGTCACAATACCCTCCAACATCTTGGTGGAGGCGGTGTGAAAATCGAAGGCTCCGAACTCGATGGCCCGCCCGTTGACCGCACCGGGCACATCCGCATTACCGACAACACCATCCGGCACGTTGGACGCGTCTTCCACCAAAGTTGCGGCATTCTCCTCACCCACGCCTTTGACTGCACCCTTGCCCACAACGAGATTGCCCATACCTGCTACACCGGCATCTCCGTCGGCTGGAGCTGGGGCTTCCGCGAGACCATCACCCGCAACATCCGGATTGAAAATAACTTCATCCACGACATCTGCGAAGGCGTGCTCAGTGACAACGGAGGCATCTACCTGCTAGGCGTCCAGCCCGGCACCGTCGTGCGCGGCAACCACATCACCCGCGTCACCGCCGCCGACTACGGCGGCTCCGGCATCTACCCCGATGAGGGTTGCTCCCACGTCGTCATCGAGCACAACTGGGTGCATGACATCCAGGGCAGTGCCCTCGGCATTCATTTCGCGCGGGAACTCGTCGTGCGCCACAACGTCCTCGCCCGCACCGGCGAATCCTTTGCCGGCATCGGCCGGGTCGAAAATGAGATCCAGGCCACCCTGCTGCATAACCTCTTCCTCGGTCCCGCCAAATCGCTCTACAGCGGTGCCTACAAAGGGGATGTGCGCCACGGCTTCGTGACCGACGCCAACGTGCTCGGCTTTGCCACCTCCGCCGACCTTCCTCCCATCACCCACCCCGACTGGCGCAAGGACGCCCCGCACCGCATCAGCTTTGCCGACTGGCAGAAAGCCGGACACGATCGCAACTCCCTCGTCACCCGGATCAAGGCCAAAGAAACAAACACAAACTTCGTGCTGCCGAAAAACTCCCCGGCACTCGCCGCCGGTTTCAAACCCTACGATTGGAGTCTCTGCGGCCCTCGCTCGGCTACCGAAGCCGCCGCAACATCCCAGCCTGTCTCGTCCATTTCCCGTTAGAAAACTGAAATCAAAACACGCTCAACACAACCTGCTTATCACGCCCTACCATGCCCGCCCCAAGCCGATCCCAAGTTCGCCGCATTCCCTCTGATCCCTGGAACGGCAAGTTTCGGCAAATCCATCTCGATTTCCACAACTCACCTTACATCGCCGATCTCGCCGCCGACTTCGACGCTCCCGCCCTGGCCCGCCGTTTCAAGGCTGCCCACGTGAACAGCGTTATCGTCTTCTCCAAGTGCGTCCACGGGATGGGCTATTACCCGTCCAAAATAGTTGAGCCCCATCCCGCGCTCAAGGGACGCGATCTCATGGGCGAAATGATCGAGGCGCTCCAAGCCGAGGGCATTCGCGCACCCATCTACACCATCATCGGCTGGGAAGAAAACCTCGCCCAGAAACGCCCCGAGTGGATGCAATTGTGCGCCGACGGCTCGTTCGCCCAAAACGCCTGCGCCTCCGACGGATTTTCCCAGGAACCCGGTCGCTACCGCTGGCTCAATTTCAACCACCCCGATTACCAGAACTACTACGAGGCCCATCTCGACGAGTTGCTGAAAAACTATCCCTGCGACGGTTTTTTTCTCGATATGCTCGTTGTCCACCCCAAGGCCGATTGGAGCGATCAAGCCATCGCCTTTCGCGAAAAGCACCGGCTGCTGGGCCGCGATGCCCTCACGCACTCCCGCTACGAAACCGCGGTGCAGACCGCCTTCACCCGCCGCTTCACCAAACAAATCCGCGCCCGCGCCCCGCGCGCCTCGATTTTCTACAACGCGGAAAATCGCCTCTTCACCCGCGCCGATCTCGGCGTCGTCCGCCGCGCCGCCGACCAGACGCATTCCGAGATCGAATCGCTGCCCTCCGGCATGTGGAACTACGCGCACTTTCCCCGCGCCGCTCGCAACCTCCGGGCCCGCGGCCCTTTTCTTGGCATGACCGGACGTTTCCAAAAAATGTGGGGCGATTTCGGCGGCATCAAACCCGTGCCCGCTCTCGAATTCGAGTGCTTCCGCACCCAGGCCCTCGGTGGTGCCAATTCCGTCGGCGATCAACTCCATCCGCGCGGCACGCTCGACGAAGGCGCCTACCAGCTCATCGGCGAGGTGTTCGCCCAGTGCGCCGCCGCCGAACCTTTCTACGCCGGCACCCGCCCTTGCCCCACCGTGGCCGTCGTGTGTCCCCACGATCCGGAAGGCGACGAACACCGCTCCACCCTCGTCGAGGAGGGGCTCGTCGCGCTGTGTCAGGAAAACCACTACGACTGCGCCGTCATCAACGAGGACGACAACCTGCGCCCCTTCGCCCTCGTGCTCCTCGGCGACGGCACCCGCCTCACCGACAAGCTCCGAAAAAAACTCGCCGCCTACTCCGCCGCCGGGGGCAAAATCCTCGCCGCCAGCAACACCGCCTTCGCCACCTACGAGCCCGGCACCTGTGGCTGGGGACCGTTTTCCAGTCTCACCTTCCTCGGCGAGGGAGCCTTTGCGCCTGCCTATCTGAGCGCCCGCGCCTCCGGTCCGCTCGCCGCCGCGCTTGGAACCGACGACCGCGTCATCTACCAGCGCGGCCTACGTGTCAAAGCGGCCAAGGGCGTGGCCGTCTGGGCCGACCGCGTCGCGCCCTATTTCCGGCGCAGCGACCTGCGGTTTTGTTCCCACTTCCAGACTCCACCCGATAAGAAGATCGCGGGCGAGATCGGTGTCGCCGGGGGAGAAAATTGGGCCTACTTCGCCGACCCGATTTTTTCGGAATACCGCCAGAGCGCGAACCTCGCCGTCTCCCGCGCCTTCAACGCGACAATCGCCCGTCTCATCGGCCCACCCCCGCACGGCCAAGGCCTGAAGAGCACCGTGCGCCTCTACCCGCTGCGTGCGGGTCGCGACCTCAAACTCACGCTCCTTCACTACCTGCCCGAGCGCCGTGCGCTCAACCAGGACATCATCGCCGAGCGCCTCGGCTTCGGCGGCCAGGTCCTCCGCCTGCCGGACCACGTCGCGACCGTGCGCATGCACGCGACCGGCGAAAACCTCGCCCGCACCGTCGACGGGGGCTTCGCCCTGCCCGTCACCGAGGGTCGCCTGTTGCTTGATGTCCCCGGATTTTTCCGCAGCCGGTGAATTCGGACAGCGCGACTCTTTACGAGGTCCGCGCAAACGCCCCCGGCGTCACGCCCACATGCCGTTTGAAAACCGTGGAGAAATACTGGCTCGACGAAAACCCCAGCGCCTCCGTCACCGCCGCGTTGCTCCTTCCTAACCCCAGCAACACCTTCGCCCGCGCCAGCCTTCGCTCCAGCGCATAGGCGTTCAAACTCAGCCCCGTCTCGCGTCGAAAACGCTCCTGCAGTTGCGTCGCCCCCAGCCTGGCCACCCGCGCCAGCTCTTGCACCGTCGGCCAGTCCGCCGGGCTCTGCTCAAAATGCCGCGCCACCCGCGCCACCGGTTCGGAAAACGCCGCTCCTCCGGCCACCCCCGCCTCGTGCGCCCGCACCACCGCCACCAGCAGCCCCGCAACCGCCGCCTGCATGCCCGCCCGAACCCAGCGATCCCGCCGCCGCGCTTCCTCCAACACCCGGTCAAACGCCTCGCCCACGCCCGCCCCCGCCGCGCGCGGTCGCGAGGCCGCCGCCGCCAGCGCCGACACCAACCGCGCCAGACGCGTGTCGGTCGGCGCCGCATGGATCTGCAGAAAATCCATCCGACACCGCTCCATCATCGCGCGAGCGCCGCCGTGCTCCGCCGCCGGCGCCAACACCAGCACCTCGCCCGGCCCGAGCAACACCGGCCTCCCGTCGATTTCCCAAGTCAGGTTCCCTTGCCGTAGTAAACAGATCTCATACGCGTTTTCGTGCCGGTGCGGCGGCAGTTCCGGCAAGGCTCGCCGGTAACGCACCCGCCCCAGATGCGGCACCTCGCGCAGGTGTGTATCCGGCCATAGATACGTCTCGCGCTCGCCCTCTCGCGAGCTCTCCAGCACCGGCAGGCGCGCCCCCGCGTGTTCCCGCGCCACCGTGCGAGGCGTCCGGCTGCGGCTGGTTTTTCTTTTCGGCATGTTGTGTATGAAATCAATCGGGCGTCCGATTGAAAACATTAAGTGCCCCGACTCGGTTATTCTTCGCTTACGCATGAAAATCACCCGCGTCTCCACGGCCGTCGTCGAGGCCAACTTCCACTGGACCTACGTTCGCGTTTACAGCGACTTGGGCGGCGGCGTTTACGGCACCGGCGAATGTTTCTTCGCCCCCGGCCTCACCAACATCATCCAGGAGTTCTCCGGCATCCTCGTCGGCGAAGACTTCCGCAACATCGAGCGTCTCGTCGAAAAGATGCGCTGGGCCGCCTCTGGCGCCGGCTCCCTCGGCGGCATCATCTGGAACGCCATCACCGGCATCGAGGCCGCCCTCTGGGACCTTAAGGGCAAGGCCCTCGGCCTGCCCGTTTACGAGCTGCTCGGCGGCAAGTTCCGCAACCGCGTCCGCATCTACCTCGACTGCCACGCCGACGGCGCCTTGGAAGCCCTCTCGCCTTTGCTCCAGCCCAGCACCCCTTCGTGGGACAAGACCGGCCATGGCCACGCCGGTCTCGACCGCGCCGCCATCATCGAAGCCTCCGCCAACCGGGCCCGCGCCATGGCCAAGCTCGGTTATACCGCCCTCAAGTTCGACCTCGATCTGCCCGACACCCGTTTCGATTCGCCCGAGGGCTACGCCCTCACCTCGCGCGATATGGACTGGATGATCCAGCTCGTCCACGGCGTGCGCTCCGCCGTCGGTGGCGATGTGGACCTCGCCTTCGACGCCCACTGGCGTTACCGCCCGAATGAGATTCTCCAGGTCATGCGCGCCATCGAGGGTTGCCGCCTGCTCTGGTTGGAAGACCCCGTGCCGCCGCACGACATGGCCTCCCTGCGCTACCTGCGCGACCACACCAGCACGCCCATCGGCACCGGCGAAAACCTGCAACTGCGCCAGGGCTTCCGCCAGCTCATCCACGAAGACCTCGCCGATGTCGTCGCCCCCGATCTCCAGAAAGCCGGCGGTCTCGCCGAGGCCCGCAAGATCGCCGCCATGGCCGATCTCTCCAACAAGCCCATCGCCCCGCACATGATCGGCAGTCCCCTCGCCCTCATGGCGTCGAGCCACTTCTCGGCAACCATCCCCAACTTCCTCGCGTGCGAATTCCACGCCCACGACGTGCCGTTCACCCACGAGCTCATCCAGGGCGGCACCGCCTCCTGGTTCCAGCCGGGCTGGGTCACCTTGCCCGACCGCCCGGGCTACGGCATCGAGCTCGACGAAAAAGTTGCCCGCCGCCACGCCGTCCCCGGCACGCGCTGGTTCGACAGTGTCTAACGCCCACCCGCCATGAGACTCTCTGGAAAAACCGCGCTCATCACCGGGGCCACCCGCGGCATCGGCGCCGAGCTCGCCCGCGGCTTCGCCCGCGAGGGCGCGCAGGTGTGGCTGCACGGCCGCGATGCCGCCAGTGGAGAAAAACTCGCCGCCGAACTGGGCGGCGGGTTCCTCGCCGCCGACTTGGGCGACACCGCGCAAGTCGCCGCGTTGACCGCCGCCGTCCTGCGCGAGTGCCCGCGCCTCGACATCCTGGTCAACAACGCCGGCGTCGAGCTCATCATGCCGTTCGTCGAACTCGACCTGGCCAAACTCGACCAGATGTGGGCCGTCAATGTGCGCGCCGCCGCCCAGCTCATCCACGGCTTGCTGCCCGCGTTGCGCACCTCCGGTGCCGCCTCGGTCATCAACGTCACCTCGATCCACCAGACCGTTCCGTATCCGCACAACTCCGGTTACTCGCTCACCAAGGCGGCCCTCGGCATGCTCACGCAGACACTCGCCATCGAGCTCGCCCCGTTCGGCATCCGCGTGAACAACTTCGCCCCCGGCGCGGTCGAGACCGACATCAACCGCGAGGTCGTCGAGTCCATGCGCGCCGAGTTCGCGGACTGGATACCCGCCGGGCGCGTCGCGCAGACCACCGAGATGATCGGCCCCGCCGTGTTCCTCGCCTGCGCTGAGTCCGGCTACGTTACCGGTGCCACCTTGGTCGCCGACGGTGGCTACTCGCACCACCTCGTGCGTTATCGCCCATGAATTCACCCGTGGGCAACGTCACCATATTACCTTCGCCCCGCTGCCTGCTGGGCGAGGGCCCCGTCTGGCGCGATGAAGCCCTATGGTGGGTGGACATCGAGGGCCGAGCCTTGCACCGCCATGCGCCGGGTTCCGGCGCTGGCGAGGTGCCGCCGGTAGCCACGTTTAACGACACCCTCGGTTGCGTCGTCCCGCGCCGCTCCGGCGGCTGGGTCGCCGGCGTCGGCTCCGCGCTCGCCTGGCTCACGCCCGCGGGCCGCGTCACGCGAACCCTCCCGTTGCCCGGCACGACCGCCGCGAGTCGTTGCAACGACGGCAAGGCCGACCCCTCCGGCCGCCTCTGGATCGGCACCATGGCGCGCGACGCCAGCGATGGTAGCGGTGGGCTCTACCGGCTCGACACCGACGGCTCGATCCACCGCCTGCTCCAAGGCTGCGGCATCGCTAATGGCCTCGCGTGGAGTCGCGACCGCACCCGCTTTTATTTTGCCGACAGCCTGCGCCGCAACGTCCGCGTATTTCCTTACGACAACCAAACCGGCTCCATCGGTGAAGGGCGTGTGCTCGCCGAGATTCCCGCCGCCGCCGGATTTCCCGACGGCCTCACCCTTGATCGCGATGATCACGTCTGGCTCGCACTCTGGGGCGGACACGCAGTCATCCAGATCGATGGCCGCACCGGCGCCACCCTGGCCACCGTGAAACTGCCCACACCCCACGTCACCTCTTGTGCCTTCGGCGGTGCGGATCACTCCACGTTGTTCGTCACCACCGCCCACAATGCACTTAACCTAGCAGAGCAGTCTGCCTACCCAAATGCCGGACGCACTTTCGCAGTTACTCTGCCTGGCTGCGCTGGCTTCGCCCCCTTTCTCACTTTTCTCTAAAAATCCCATGAACATTCCCGCCCTCCCCGATAACGACCACGATCTATTCGCGCTTATGAAGCGAGACCTCTTCACCGCCGTCGTCGGTGATGTTCTCGATAGTGCCGGCCTTACCCGCCAGTTCCTCCCGCCCGAGATTCGCGCCCTCAGCCCCGACATGATGCTCGTCGGCCGCGCCATGCCCGTGCTCGAAGCCGATTGCTTCGATGAAACCGTCACCCACACCGGCAAAAAACTGCCCTTCGGCGTCATGTTCCGCGCCCTCGACGACCTCAAGCGCGACGAGGTTTACATCTGCACCGGCTCCTCCTTCGACTACGCGCTCTGGGGCGAGCTCATGAGCACCCGCGCCCGGCACCTCGGGGCGTCCGGCGCGGTGGTGGACGGCTTCTCGCGCGACACCAAGGGCATCCTCAAACTCGGCTTCCCCACCTTCTCGCGCGGCACCTACGCCCAGGACCAGCGCGTGCGCGGCCGCGTGATCGATTTCCGCTGCTCCATCGGTTTCCCCAACGGCGTGCGCGTCCAGCCCGGCGACGTGCTCTTCGGCGACATCGACGGAGTTGTTGTCATTCCCTTGGCCCACCTGCGCGACATCGTTCATGCCGCCCTCGAAAAAGTCTTCGGCGAAAACAAGGTCGCGAGCGCCATCCGCGCCGGTATGTCCACTCAGGAAGCGTGGGACACCTACGGCATCATGTAAGCACGCGACGCCGCCCCGTTCGCCCTCCTAGACCGCATCTCCTCATGACCACCATTTCACCCGCCACGGAAGACAGCCGCCTGCGCATGCCCTGGAAACGCCTCGTGACCCTCGGCCGCGCCTACGAGTTGTTGCGCGCCGACCTGCTCGAACACCTGAAAATCCTGCAAGCGCGCATCGGCTTCGACTACACCCGCTTCCACGCGATTTTCCACGACGAGATGCAGGTCTATACCGAGGACGCGCAGGGCCGCCCGGTTTACCAATGGAAACACGTGGACCGCATCCTCGACGACACGCTCGCCCTGCGCCTGCGCCACGTCATCGAGCTCAACTCCATGCCCGCCCTGCTGGCCTCCGGCACCCAGTCGATTTTCAACTTCAAGATGAACGTCACCCCGCCCAAGTGCTACGCCAAGTGGGAGGCCTTGGTGCGGGCCTTCGTCGAACACTGCCTCGAACGCTACGGACTCGCTGAGGTCCAACACTGGTATTTCGAGTGCTGGAACGAGCCCGACTTGGGCGGCTTCTGGACCGGCACGAAGGAGCAGTATTTCGAACTCTACGCCGCCTCCGCCCGCGCTGTGAAAGCCGCCCACCCGTCCCTGCGTGTCGGCGGCCCCGCCACCTCGCGCGGCCAATGGGTCGGCGACTTCATCCGTTGGTGCCGCGAGAAAAACGTGCCGATGGACTTCGTCTCCACTCACCAATACCCGCAGGACGAATACTGCCTCTACGAAAACCGCGTCGGCTCCCCCCACGCGCCCGACATGTTCTTCATCGACAGCATCCGCTCCGTGCGTGCCGAGGTGAACCGCGAGGCCGGCCAGGATTTCCCCATCCTCTACACCGAGTGGAACACCCAAAACGCCGCCCCCGGCCGCGCCGTCTCCTGGTCGCGCAACCCCGAGCTCGATACGATCTACTCCGGCAGCGCCACGCTCCACTACTGCACCGCCCTCGACCGCGAGGTGGATATGCTCGGCTGGTGGACCGCCTCGGACACCTTTGAGTTTCAGGACGACGTTTGCATGCCCACCACGCCATTCAGCTCCGGCGGCTACGGCCTGGTCACCGTGCGCGGCACGCCCAAACCCGCCTGCCACGCCCTGCACTTCCTCGCGCAGATGACCGGACGCCTGCAAACCGTCGCCCTCGCCGCCGACCGCCCCGAACACGCCAACCTCATCGCCTGCGTCCTCCCCGGCCGCGTCCGCGTGCTGGCCTGGAACCACCAATCCCGCGTCGTCACCCCGAGCACCTGGAACGACACCCTGCGCCTCGCGCTCCCCGCCGATCTCGCCGCCGCCGCCAGCCTGCAAGTTATCCGCCTGCACGTCCGCACCGGCCAAGGTAGTGCCTACGAACTTTGGCGCGCCATGGGCGACCCGCAGAACCTCACTCGCACCGAAGAAGAGGCGTTGCGCCTGCTCAGCGAGCCGGCCTGCGAAGTCACCTCGCTCCCCGTCGCCAACGGCGCGGTCGAGTTGCCCCTCACGCTGGCCCCGCACGAGTTCGTCTTCATCGAAATCTCCGTGCCTGGAGCGCCCTGCAAAGAGAAACCCGAAGGCGAGGCGCTCCTGCCCGCCACCCAGTTAAACGACTTGCTCAGCTACAAACCCCGCCAGTCCCTGACAGTTGCTACGTAGGATGTCCCCTTGCAGTTTTGCGTCCACTGGCGGCGTTACAGTTAACGTGTAAGTGTCAGGCGATTGGACTCGATACCGTGGCACCGGATTTTCTCTATCATGCAACCCGTAGATGCTGGAAACCCCTTCGGGAAACCTATCCGAATATCAAGCGCAGAAGCGGTAAGCTTGCGCGGGATTGACGATAAAAATGGCGGCGAATACTTCCGGCGGAAGGGGGAACGCCTTCAGCAAAAAACTCAGGCCCGGCCCGCCCCCGTAGGACTTCCAGTAGCCCGCCCGCGCCGCGTCCATGCCGAGCATGAGTTGATGCGGATGCTCCGCAAAGAGTGTCTCGATCAGTTCGCGGGTGGGGTTGCCGGACTTCCAGCGGAAGGCGCTGTCGTATTCCACCTTCACCCCGGTCGAAAGAATCTCCCGATGGTAACCGATGTCCGGTTTGCGGTCGGTGTGGGAGAGCACGACGTGGTCGAGGTTGGCTCCGTGACGTTGCAGCGATGCGATTTGCTCCAGCGCCAGTTCGCCCTGTTCGGTGTGCGTGAGAATGGGCGCGCCGGTTGTGCGGTGGGCGATCGCCGCCGCATCGAAAAGCACTTCCTCGCGCCGGCCCCACCTCTCACTGCTGGCGACTTTGATCAGGCCGGCGCGGATGGGTAGTGGCTGGCGGTCGGGGCCGTTGAGGTCGTTGGCGTCTATGCCGATTTCGATTTCGTCGCAAAAGAGCGCGGCGCATCCCTCGGCGTCGAGCCGCTCCATCCAATGGCCGGGAGGGTAGTATTTCGCCAGATGGAGTCCCGTCGGGCAAACGAGGTGAACGCCGCTGCGACGCGAAACCTCGGCCAGCTTCACCGGGTTGCGCCCGCCGCTCGGCATGGAATCAATCATCGCGCGTCCGCCGTCCTCCTTGAAGCGAAGCAACTCCTCCACCGCGCGGTCCACCGAGCCGATTTGAAAATCGGGGTGCTTTTCGGTCATGTAGCACGGATCAATGATGACATGCTCGTGCGCGTAGCAGACGCCGAGTTCGGCCGGGGCGATGTCGCCAATGACGGTGCGGATGAAGCTCATCGGTTCGCCCTCCAGGCGTCTGCGGCGGTATGCGCGGGAGAGGTCGGAGGCGCGAGCACCGCACCGAGCGCGCGGAGTCGATCTTGCAGGGCGCGAATGCCCACCTCGCGCGCGCCGCCGGAATCGTGAAGAGAGAGAGCCGCCGCCACCCCCGCCGCCTGGCCCATGCTCATCGTCTGGGCCATCGAACGGCAGGAAGCATGGGCGTCGTGCGTGGCACTGAAGCAACGCCCGACCACCCAAATTTCGTCGCGACCGCGCGGCACCAGCGTCCGGTAGGGCACGTCGTAGGCGTCGCTGTTGGGCACGTAGGCCCAGACGGTTTCCTCGCCGCCGTCCTTCGCGTCGCGGTGATCTTCAATCGGCGCGCCGCAAAGCAGAACCGTGTCGTCGAAGCGGGCGACCCTCAGGCAGTCGTCGCGGGTGAGCCGATATTCGCCAAAAACGCGGCGGGTTTCGCGCACACCGATTTGATGGGAGAGTCCGACGATGTTCGACTCCGCGAAACCGGGGACGCAGTCGCGGAAAAAGGCCTCGTAGGCGAAGGCCTGGCGACGTCCCTCCATCTCGGCGGCGGTGAGTTGTTCGAAGTCGGTCGCGTCCACCTCCGCCACGCGCACGGCCACGGTCGAGATGCAGCCCGCCGCGTTCATGCGGTGCAGGCTGCCCGCCTTGCGCGGCAGGGCGTGGGTGCCGCGTTCCACCGCTTCCGCCATGCGGGCCATGAGCAATTTTTTGCCGCCGGAGCTCTCGTAGGTCGCGAGGTCCACGTTGCTCATGCGGAAGGTGGTGGTTAGGGTTTGCGCGGGTTCCAGATCACCGGCCTTCTCGTAGGGAATACCGGCGAGATGACAGACGTCGGCGTCGCCGCTGGCATCGACGAAGCGTTGGGCGGCGATGCGGAAAAAGCCTCGTTTGGTTGCGATCACGACCCCGCTCAAACGCCCGCCGGTCATGTCCACATCCACGAGCGTCGCATGGAGCAGCACCCGGACACCGGCGGCAGCAAGCATTTCGTCCCAGACAAGTTTGAGGCGCTCGGGGTTGTAGTTCACCCCCGTGCCCGCGCCGTAGGTATTGGGCCGAAGGAACACCGCCCCGGCGGCGTCGAGACGATCCACGACCCGGTCGGGAATGCCCCCGGCGACTTTCAGCGGCCGCGCCCCCGGCGTGAAAAAACCGTAGAAGGTGTCGAGCATCTGCGTGCTCGTGCCGCCCAGGAAACCGTAGCGCTCGACGAGCATCACGCGCTCGGTTCCGGTTTCCCGCGCCGCGAGGGCGGCGCAGCAGCCGGCGGAACCGGCGCCCACTACCAGAAGGTCGGTCTCCGCGAGGAGCGGGATTTTGCTTTTGTCGAGGTAGTCGAACATCAGGCCCCCAGGTTGGCGTAGAGTTTGGCGAGACGACGACCGTGCTCGTCGTAGGCCGCCTCGAACAAGGCCACCGCGCGCTCGGCCCCGACCACGGCGGCTCCGCTTAATACCTTGGGCGGCTGGCCGGCGCGGGTGAGTCGCAGCGCCACCTCGGCTTTGATCGAGTTGACCAACAAGCATCCGCCCACCGTGGACCCCGGAGCCACCGCCGTGTCGAGGCCTTCGATCTTCACCATCGCGTCGCCGACCGGGGCACCGGTGTCGAGCACAAGATCCGAGAAGTCCTGGAGCTTTTTCCCGTCCGTGCGTTTGCTCGTGCTCGCCTCGCTGTGCCTGGTGCTAATGATGGACACCACGCGGACGCCGCGCTTCTGAAACTCCTCGGCCATTTCGATCGGCACCACGTTGCACCCGCTGGAGGAAATGATCAGCGCGGTGTCGGTGGGCGAAAGGTCGAAATTGCGGAGGATGCGCGCCGCCAGCCCGCTCACGTTTTCCAAAAACATCGCCTGGCGTTGGCCGTTGCAGCCGACGACCAGATTGTGGAAGGAGAGCGAGAGTTCGACGATGGGATTGAAGCCGGGAAACGAGCCGTAGCGGGGCCACATCTCCTCCACCATGATGCGCGAGTGGCCGGAGCCGAAGACATGCACCATGCGTCCGGCGAGGATGGTATCCGCGAACCAGTCGGCGGCCTGCTGGATGGCGGTTTCCTGTTTAGCCACACCTTCCAGGAGGCGACGGCAATGGTGGAGATACTCAAGGGTGGGCGTGTTGTTCATAAGCGGCAAAAGTCATGCGCGGTCTTGGCGGCTCCGGCGGCGCCGGCCCATTCGCCAAGCGCGGCGGGGACGATGCGGACGCGATGCCCGCCGGGACGCCATTCCAGCTCGTCAAGAAACCCGGCGAGCGGCTCGAAGAGCGCCTCGCCTGCCTTGGCGATGCCTCCGCCGATGATCACCGCCTCCGGGTCGAAGGCGTTGACGAGAGAGACGATCCCGCACGCCAGTCGGCGCACGGAGCGGAGCCAGACCTCGCCCGCTTCGGCATCGCC
Organism: Verrucomicrobiaceae bacterium; assembly: GCA_027488755.1. Lineage (GTDB taxonomy): Bacteria > Verrucomicrobiota > Verrucomicrobiia > Chthoniobacterales > JAATET01 > JAATET01. The sequence continues at coordinate 23,046 of JAIYAZ010000076.1, forward strand.
GGCTCGAAACGCGGCGACGAGGGCGTGCGTGTCTGCGAAACGACCTTCCGAGCGCGCGAAAACCGTGTGGTTGCCAATCGCATCCTCCAGGCTTCCGGGCGTTCCGGCGATGTCTTTCGCGCCGTCGGCATCGAGGCAGATGTGCCCGAAATGTCCGGCCCGGCCCATACGGCCGACGACTAATTTTCCGTCGAGGGCAAGAGCGCCGCCTACGCCGGTGCCCAGCGTCAGCATCACCACGTCGCGAAGATTCCGGGCCGCCCCCAGCCACATCTCCCCGACCAGCGCCGCGTGGGCGTCGTTACGAACCGTCACGGGGTGGGGGAGGACTTCGCTCCAACTCAGCCCCTCTAACCCCCCCCAATCTTCCGGGCATGGAGGCGATCGCATCGCCGTCCACGCTCGCGAGGCCCGGCGCGCTCACTCCAACCCGTTCTCCCGGTTCGGCGTGCTCGCGCAACAGATCCCGGATGCTTTCGACGAAGCGGGGCGCGGAAAAGTCAGCCGCGTCCGCCGTCGGCACGCTGGCGCGAACCACACACGCGCCGTCCGCCTGGTGGCGGGCCAGCTTGATCTGGGTGCCGCCCAGATCGATTCCTGTGCAGATCATGGAATCTGGCCCTCGCTCACGCCCCACCCGCCGTCCACCGCGAGGACCTGGCCGGTGCAAAACCTCGATCCGTCGGAGAGAAAATAGGCCGCCGCCGCGTCGAGATCGGCGGGTCGGCCGATGCGACCCTGATCAAGGGGCTGTTTGGTTTTGATGAAGGCCTGAATCACCTCGTCCCCGGCCGCCCGCTGCGCCATCGGCGTCTCCACCAAGGCGGGCGCGATCACGTTAAAACGAATATCCTGCGCGGCGTAGGAGGACGCGGCGGATTTGGTGAAACCGATGATCGCGGCCTTGGCGGCGGCATACACATGGGTCGCGAAGAACCGGGGCGACGGCGAGTAGCCAAGCACGGAGGCCATGTTCAACACCGAGCCACCCCGTCCCTGCTCGAGAAAGGTTCGCACCGCCGCCCGGTTCGAGAGGATCAGCGACTTCAGGTTCAAGTTGAGCGTGTAATCAATGCCCTCCTCCGTGACCTCGTGGAGCGGACCGTCGCCAAAGCGTCGACCACTTCCACCCGCCACGTGGTAGAGGCCGTGGAAATCGCCGAACGCCTCCCGGCACAGCGCGATGGCGGCGGGCGCGGTTTCGACTTCGGTCGCGTCGGCCGCGAGTCCGCGCGCGTCCCCACCGAGTTGCGCCAACGCTTCGGCCACCGACTCGGGATTGCGGCCAACCACCACGACCTGAGCCCCAGAGGCGATAAAGGCGTTCGCCGCCGACAGCCCCAGCCCGGTGGTGCCACCGATCACGACGATTTGTTTTCCGGCCAGCGATTTCATGGACACCAAAATGGCTGGTCCCGTCCCTACGCCAATTTTTAATGTATCACTGTTATTAAAAGTGGTATGATTACTTTTGTCATGTCCCGCCCTCTATGCCTCCGCATTGCCGCGATCCGCGACGAGCTCCTCGCCCGCCTGCAATCCGGGGACTTTGGGCCGGGAGATCGTTTTTTTTCGCAACGCGCGCTGGCCCGCCATTTCGGCATCAGCCCGCAAACGGCCTTTCGCCTCCTTGATGAACTGCGCCGGCAAGGTCGCCTGCTGCGTCGTCCGGGTTCCGGCTCGGTCGTGCCGGGTGGGGTCAGGAAAATGACCCGGGTGGTCCTGTGTTTTTCCGCGCGGGCGAAACGGAAGGGCAGCTTCGGCTCCATTCTTCTCGACGAACTCACGACGGCTTTATCCCAGGCGGGCGTGCCCTGGTCATTGCGCTGGCGCGAAGCCCCGTTGAAGGCAAAGGACGTGTTTTCCGTGCTTTGGCCTTCAGCCAGCGCCGTCGCGGTGCGATTTCCGGAAAGGCAGTTTGTGCTTTTGCTGCTGGATCGCCCGTCCCCCGGGATCGCCGCGAGTTACATCGACAGTGTGACCATCGACGATTTCGGCGGCGGCGTGGCGGCGGGGGAAATCCTTCGTCTTCACCGCCAGTGCGCTTCGGCTGTTTTCCTGGCCGGACCGGCGGACGACCCGCGAAGCCAGCGGCGCGAGGCGGGGTTTCGCACCGTCTATCCAGACTCGGTATCCGTGGGTGCGCAGAGCTGGTTTCGCGAGGCGGGGGAATCCGTGTTCGCCAAGATCCAAGCCCTGGAGCCCAAGGGGGTTTTTTGCGCGAATGATCGGTTGGCGGAAGGGTTCCTGCGCGCCGCCGCGAAGGCCAACTGGCGACCGCCCCCTACAGTGGGGTTTGACAACGCTCCCGTGGCGCGGCGTCTGGGGCTTTCCACCGTCGCCATTCCATGGAAAGAATTGGCCGGCTCGGCCACGGGGATCGTGAAGGAGCGACTGAATGGTTCGAAGGCCGCCGCGAGTCACATCGTCATCAATCCCCGCGCCATCATTCGCTAACCAGACGAGTTGTTTGGGGAATCCAATTCGCCCGACGATCTTTCCGATTTGGAACCTGAATCCAAGAATCCCGGCATGGCTGCGCACCGCGGTTTTCCGCCAAGACTATCCCCAGTCCTTCGTGGACCCCAACGGCGATGTGCGCCGCCGCTCCTCAGCCCGCGTCCGGTGATGGGACGTTGATCGCGGGCCACGGGGTGGTGAACTCGATTAACGATCCTGGATTGGACATTAACGCTCCGTTTCCGATCATTGGATGAGTTTTCAAATGTCCAGTCACTCCCCTCAGGCTTCCCCCTCTCTTTTCATTCATCCCGGCGAACGTTGGCTCGACACCGACGGACAACCCATCCAAGCCCACGGAGGGGCTTTGCTCCGCCTCGACGGCGCGTGGTATTGGTATGGCGAGGATAAGACCGCGCACGTGAATTCCAAGGTCACGACCGTCACCGGGGTCTCCTGTTACCGCTCAACCGACCTTCTCAATTGGGAAAATCTTGGCCTCTGCCTCTCCGCTGAAACCGATCCCGCATCGCCTCTGCACCCCTCAAAAATCGTCGAGCGCCCGAAGGTGCTGTTCAACGCATTGACCGGAAAGTTTGTCATGTGGATGCATCTCGATGCTTCCGGCTACACGTTTTCGCGCGCGGGTATTGCCGTGGCCGACCGGCCTGAAGGTCCGTTCAAGCTGGTGCGAGTTCAACGTGGTTTCGCCTACGATTACGGCCACCCCGCCGACGATTCCCGGGACCAGCGCACGCACGGCAACTCCTTCCTCGACATGAACCTGTTCCTCGACGACGACGGCCGGGCCTACGTGTTTCATGTCTCGGAGAACCTCATGACGCTCTACGTCTCGCAGTTGCGCGACGATTTCACCGATTTCCGTCGCCCCGAAAAACTGGGCGTGACCTGGAATCGCGCCCTCGTGAACCGCCTCCGCGAAGGCCCCGCGCCCTTCAAACACGACGGCCAGTATTACCTCTTCACGTCCGGCTGCACGTTCTGGGACCCCAACGCCACCTTGCTTGCCCGCGCGCCGCATCCGCTCGGTCCCTGGGAGAATCTGGGCGAGCCGTTTGTCGGTCCCGGGGCGGTCCACTCGCATCGGTCCCAACCGACATCGGTATTCGCCATGCCCGGCGCCCCGGCGGGCTCCTTCGTGTTCATGGCGGATCGCTGGAAGCCCCGCGAGCTGCGCGACAGTCGGCATGTCTGGCTGCCCTTCGTGATGCGCGGCGGCACGACCACGCTCGACTTCCGCCGCCAGTGGGACGCCTCGATCTTCACCCCGAAACCCGCGCCCGCCGCGCCCACCCTTCAGGGCGGGTTGCGCTATGCCAACTCCGTCTTTCACCCGGTCGGTATTCGCCTCGAATGGCCAGCCGTGCCCGGTGCCGACGGTTACCGGTTGTATGCCGATGGCGTGGCGGCGGCTTTCACCGACGAAACCATGATCGAACTGCCGCTCCCCCTGCCCGGAGTGAGCCAGGCTTACACCGTCCGTGCCGAGGCGCTCGCCGGCGGGCAGTCTCCTGATTCCAATCCCGTGACCCTGCGGTTTGGCAAACCGCGTCCGTGTTACTTGAGCGATTGCGAGCCCTTGAGCGCTTTCACCGGCTTTGGCGAACTCGTGCGCGATCGCGCCTGGGAAGGTGAAGCCCTCCGACTCGGCGACCGCGATTACGCCAAGGGCCTACTCGCCCACGTGGACAGCGACCTGACCTATTTGATCGGTAACGCGTATTCCCGCTTCACCGCAACCATCGGCCTGCATGCCCACCGGCCGGCGGGACAGGCCTGCTTTTCCGTCGAGGCGGATAACCGGGAAATCTTCCGCTCCGAGGCAATTCGCGCCAGCGGCCAGCCGATGGAGATCGATCTTCCCATCCTCGGCACCCGGAGATTGCGCCTGCGCGCCTGGAATCCCGAAACCATCGGCGACGGCCATGCCATCTGGGCCGACGCGCTCGTCCATCCATGAGCGCACCGGCACTCCCCATCAAGATTGCTTACATTGGCGGGGGCAGCCGGTATTGGGCGCGGCTCGTGTTCACCGATCTTGCCCTCGAACCGCGGATCACGGGCGAGGTCGCGCTTTACGACATTGATCACCCGGCGGCCTTGGCGAACGAGCGGTTGGGGGCGGAACTGGCGGCCCATCCCGACGCCCAAGCGCCGTTCTGCGTTCGGGCCTGCCACGACCTCGACGACGCTTTGCGGGGGGCGGATTTTGTTTTCATGTCGATCCTCCCCGGGCGCATGCAGCTCATGGCGCACGACCTTGATATTCCGGCCGAATTCGGCGTGCTCCAGACCGTCGGCGACACGACCGGGCCGGGCGGGATCAGCCGCGCGCTCCGCACGGTGCCGATCTACGAGGATTACGCCCGGCGCATCATGGCGATCTGCCCGAAAGCGTGGGTGATCAATTACACCAACCCCATGGCCCTGTGCGTGGCCGCGCTGGATGCCGCCGCGCCGGGAATCAAGGCCTTTGGATGTTGTCACGAGGTCTTCGGAACGCAGGAAAAACTCGCGGGAATTCTCCATCAGGTCTCCGGCGTCGCCCGGCCGCACCGGCGGGAAATCGCGCTCGATCTCTCCGGCACAAACCACTTCACGTTCTCCGCTCGGGCTTCCTGGCGCGGACAGGATCTCTTCCCCGTGCTCGATGAATATCTCGAGAAACACTACGATTGGTCCGATCAATCGGCCTACACCCGGGACCTACGGGAGTCAGGAAAATTCTTCGACAGCAAGGCGATGGTCGCATGGGATTTTTACCGGCGGTTCGGGGCCGTTGGCGCGGCGGGCGACCGGCACCTCGTCGAATTTGTCTCCTGGTATCTCAGCTCCCGCGAAAACCTTGAGCGGCACGGCCTCGTCGAAACGCCCTCCTCGTATCGCCTGGGCCAGTGGCGTCCGCCCGGGAACCGCCCTGCCGCCATCGAGACGGAGGATGCGCGTCCGTTTCATGAAAAGGCCCTGCGTCCATCCGGGGAGGAGGGGGTGGACCAGATTCTGGCGCTCCTCGGAATTGCCCCGTTGGATACGAACATCAACCTGCCCAACACCGGCCAAATGCCCGACATGCCGCGCGGGGCGGTCGTCGAGACGAACGCGAGCCTCCGCCAGGACACGATCACACCGCTGGTGGCCTCCGCCCTGCCTCCGGCCCTTGCCGAGCTGGTTCGACGCGCGATTGAGGGACAAAACCTCACGCTCCAAGCCGCGCTCCGTCGCGACCCGCATCTGGCGTTCCAAGCAATGGCCAGCGATCCGCTCTGCGCCCACCTGCCGCTCCACCGCATCGAGGAAATGCTGCACCGGCTTCTCGAGGCAAATCGCGAGGCTCTGCCCGCCGCATTTTTGTCGCGATGAAGCGGCGGACTTTTCTCAAGGGCTCGCTCGGCGCGGCGTTGGCGCTGTCGTCGCCGCTGCTCTCGGGATGCCGAAAAGCCACGAGCGACGGGCGCATCCATGTCACGTACTGGGAGAAGTGGGGAGGCAACGAGGCCCCGGCGATGCGGGCGGTGGTGGATCAATTCAACGCCTCGCAGGATCGCATCACGGTGGATTTTCTCAGTGTTTCGCAGATCGATCGGAAGGTGACCATCGCCATCGCGGGCGGCGACCCGCCGGACATCGCCGGACTTTGGTCCTACAATCTTGCCGCGCTGGCGGATATGGATGCCATTCTGCCGCTCGGGGAGTTCATGGCGGCGGAGGGAGTATCTCGGGAGGAATGGCTGCAACGCTACACCTCAGGATTGACCCCGCTCTTTCGCTACCATGGCGAGGTTTTCGGCCTGCCGAGCACTCCCTTTGCCAGTGCGCTGCATTGGAACAAAACGATGTTCCGTCAGGCGGGCCTTGACCCCGAGTGGCCTCCCGGAACGGTGGAAGAGCTGGACGAGATGGCGCGGCAGCTGACCCGGAAAGATCCGCACACCGGTCAACTCAGCCAGCTTGGTTTCCTGCCCTCCGAACCCGGCTATTGGACGTGGGCTTTCGGACCGTGGTTTGGCGCGCCGCTGTTCAATGCCGCCGGCGCGGTGAATCTCGCGCATGCTCCCGGCCAGCTTGCGGCGATGCGCTGGGTGCGGCAATACACCGAGGAGTTTGGGCTGGATGCCACGCGCCGTTTTACCAGCGGGTTCAGCGGGGCGAGCACCCAGCAAAGTCCCTTTCTGACGGGGAAAATCGCCATGATGTTCCAGGGCCCTTGGATCAACCGCTCAATCCGGCTTTATGCACCGGGGCTCGACTACGGCGTCTCCCCTTGGCCGCATGTGCCCGGCACCAACCCGGCGCCCTTTGTGACCGTGGATTCGGATGCCGTGGCCATTTGTCGCGGTTCACGCCATCCCGAGGCGGCCTGGGAGTTTATCAAGTTTTTGAGCAGCTCGAACCCCGCCGCCGAGACGGAGAGCGATCTGCGCGGGATGGAGACCGTCTGTTTTCTCCAGGAAAAACCTTCGCCGCTGCGGGTGTGGAGTCCGTATTTCACCAACCATCATCCGAACCCCTACGTCGGCAAATTCCGCGAGTTCATGGCGAGCCCGAACGCGACCACTACTCCCGTCGTCGGCATCTGGCAGGAGTATGCGCGGGAACTGGAGCACGCGACGAACGACGTGCGGTTGTTGAAAGCGACCCCGGAGGAAGCCCTGAACTACGCCCAGCAGCGGGTCCAGCGAAGCTGGGTGCGGCATCAGAAAAGCATGGAGCGACAAGCCGGGGCGGCCGCGAAGGTATGAAACCGCGCTCCCTCCAGCAGGCGTTCACGGGCTTCGGGTTCATCGGTCTTTGGATCATCGGCCTGGGGGTTTTCACTGTTTATCCCGTGCTGGCGTCGCTCTATTACAGCTTCTGCGATTACTCGATTCTGCAAAAACCGGTTTGGATCGGCTGGGAAAATTACCACAACCTGGTCCGCGACGATCTGTTCTGGAAATCCCTCTGGAACACGCTTTTCTTCGCGGCGTTCTCCGTTCCGCTCGGCCTCGTCGTCTCGCTGGCCTTGGCGTTGTTGCTGAACTGCGAGGTGCGCGGGCGAGCGATCTTTCGCACGCTCTTTTTTCTTCCTTCGATTGTTCCCATCGTGGCCTCTTCGATGTTGTGGCTCTGGATTTTTAACGGGGAGCACGGGATTCTCAACTACGCGCTCACGCCGGTGTTCCAGCTCTGGGGCGGGATGCCGCCGGCATGGCTGGGAGATCCGGCTTGGGCAAAACCGGCCCTCATCCTCATGAGCCTGTGGGGTGTGGGCAACTCGATGATCATCTATCTTGCCGGGCTTCAAGGTGTGCCGAAGGAACTCTACGAATCCGCTACAATCGATGGGGCCGGTGCGTGGTCGCGGTTTTGGAACATCACGCTGCCGATGATTTCTCCGGTGATTTATTTCAATCTCGTCATGGGCATCATTGGCGCCCTGCAGGTGTTCACTCAGGCGTTTATCATGGCCGGCGGGCCGGCGGGCAATCCGTCCCGCTCCACGCTCTTCTACTCGCTCTACCTGTTCTCCACCGCGTTCTATGATTTGCGCATGGGCTACGCCTCGGCCATGGCGTGGATCCTCTTTCTGATCATCGCGCTCCTCACCTGGTTGGCCACTCGCGCGGCGGGGCGGAACATCCATTATTCCAACTAATGTCGCCGCGATTCCCCACCGCGATGCTGCCGGTTTATGCCGCCCTGATCGCGGGAGCGGTCCTGTTTTCCTTCCCGCTCCTCTGGCTTGTGCTGACGGCCTTGAAGCCGATTGAGCAAACGATGGTTTTCCCGCCGCAGTTTGTGCCAAAGGCGTATTACGCTGAGGTGGAAGGCCGCAAGGTCGAGGTCGTGCTGGGTCCCAAGGTGGAGGAACCCTCGTCATGGGGTGAAGTGATCGCCGGGCCGCAGGCCGGAAGCCGCGTGCTCGTTTCGCCCGACGCGAAAGCGGATCCGAATTTTCGCTGGATCAAGGACGTGCCCGCGGGATGGCGGGTGGTGACGGAGCGTGGCGAGAAGTTGAGTGCGCCGGGATCCGGAGCGGCTGATGTCGTGCCTCCGGAGGCGATCGAGTCGCGCGTCAAACTCCGCTGGGGGAATTTTCCCACGGCCCTTGCCATGATGGGCGGACGGTCCCTGGAGGAATTGGAGGGCACAGCTCCTTCGGTCAACAGCGGCGAGGATGCCCGCGCGGGCTTTCCCCTCTTTTTGGCGAACACGGTCATCGTCTGCGTTCTCGGTGTCCTTGGCGCGGTGTTCGCAAACGCGATCATTGCTTATGGCTTCGCCCGCCTGCGCTGGCCGGGACGGGATGCCCTCTTCGCGGTCACGATCGCGACGATGATGATCCCCGCGGCGGTGCTGATGGTGCCCCTGTATGGCGTGTTCAAATCCCTTGGCTGGATTGGCACTCTGCTGCCGCTCTGGGCACCGGCGTGGTTTGGATCCGCCTTTAACATTTTTCTCCTCCGCCAATTTTTCCGAACCCTGCCCGAGGACATTAGCGAGGCGGCACGCATCGACGGATGCAGCGAGTGGCGCATCTTTTGGAACATCATTCTGCCGCTCAGCACACCGGCCCTGGCGGTGGTCGCGCTGTTCCATTTTCTTTTTGCCTGGAACGATTTCATGGGACCGCTGATGTATCTCACCAACAAACGCAGCTTCACTCTTGCCCTCGCCCTCCAGGAGTATCAGTCGCAGCATACCGGCGTGCAGTGGCAGTATCTTATGGCGGCCAGCGCGGTGACGATTCTTCCCATCATCGTCCTGTTCTTTTTCGCTCAGAAAACGTTCATTCGGGGCATCGCCACCACGGGTGGAAAGGGCTGAGAATTCGTTGATTTCACAGCAACCGCGGGCTCACTTCCAACCCAAGACCCCGATCACCATGGCGACAGTCTCCCTCAAGAACGTTTACAAAATCTACCCCGGTGAAAAGGGGAGGGAAGTCACCGCCGTTTGCGATTTCAACCTGGAGATTGCCGACCGCGAATTTGTGGTTTTTGTCGGTCCGTCCGGCTGTGGCAAATCAACGACCCTGCGCATGGTCGCCGGCCTGGAGGAAATCTCCCGGGGCGACATTCTTATCGCCGGACATCGGGTCAACGATGTCCCGCCGAAGGACCGCGATATTGCCATGGTCTTCCAGAATTATGCGCTCTACCCGCACATGAGCGTCTTCGACAACATGGCCTTCGGGCTCAAATTGCGCAAAATCGACAAGCGGGAGATCCGCCAGCGGGTCCAGGCCGCTGCCGAAATCCTCAGCTTGGAGCAGCTTCTCGACCGCAAGCCAAGGGCGCTCTCGGGGGGCCAGCGACAGCGGGTGGCCCTCGGTCGCGCGATCGTGCGTCAACCGAAGGTCTTCCTGTTCGACGAACCCCTTTCGAACCTTGACGCGAAGATGCGCGTGCAGATGCGCACCGAGCTCGTCAAGCTCCACCAACGCCTTCGGGCGACGATGATCTATGTCACCCACGACCAGATCGAGGCAATGACGATGGGGACACGCATCGTCGTGATGGATGCGGTGCTGAACCCGAAGACCGGGCAGAAGGAGGGGATTGTGCAGCAGATCGACACCCCGCTGAACCTTTACCACCGGCCGCGGAACATGTTTGTCGCCGGATTTCTCGGCAGCCCGCCGATGAATTTCCTGCGCGGCACTCTTCACGCTGTGGGGGAGGGGATCGTCTTCCGCGAAACGGGAAACCCGGGGATCGAACTCCATCTGGACCCACTGCCTGCCGCCGTCCCGTTTATCGGTCGCGAGATCGTGCTGGGAGTGCGGCCCGAGGACTGCCTGCTCGCGCCAGAAGGACAGGGGGCGAACACCTTCGAGGCCACCGTTGAAGTCGTCGAGCACATGGGCGCGGAAACCTACCTTCACCTTGTCACCGGATCCCACACCGTCATCAGCCGCTCCCCGGCCGCCGCCGAGCATGCCAGGGCCGGACAGCGGCAGCGATTCCTCGTCCACTCCGACCGCGCCCACCTCTTCGACCCCGCCACGGAGAAGCGAATCCACTGACCAGCGAAGCACCCATGCAAATCCACAACGCACCTCGCTCAAATCCCATCCTCGAATCCCGCCCCGGGGTTACGTCGCCTTCCCCCCTTTCGTTCCGATGAACTCCAGCGATTCACCCAATCCCCTCGTTTGGTATTTTCCCCTCAACCGCCCTCACGTCGGCGTGCCCCTCGGCAACGGCGTCCAGGGGGTGCTGATCTGGGGCGAGGACACACTTCGCCTCACCGTCGCCCGCGCTGGCTTTTGGGACCACCGCAACGGACAGGACATCCCTCCAACGACCACGTTCGCGGGCGTTCGACGGGCCCTGGAGACAGGCGACAACGACGCGCTGGCCGCCCTGTTCCCCAAACGTGCCCCGGGGGCACCCTTTCCCCAGCAGATGGGAGGTGGGCGCCTCGAACTCACCTTTCCCGACGGACTGCGCCCCATTGACGCCACGCTGGATCTCGCCGCCGCGGAAGTGGTCGTGCAGATCGCGAGCGAGGTCGGTGCTCCGGCCATGCATGCCCTGCGAATCCGCCAAACGAGCGAGGAGGAGATTTGCTGGATCGAGGGGGACGCTGCCCTGCTCGGGGCCATGCGGATCGAACTGCAGCCCGCCTATGATCTCATGCCCGATCACGCCATGGCGGCTCTTGGGATCGCCCCACCCTCGCCATGGACTGCCGCGGACGAAGGTGGTTTTGTGCAATCCCTGCCTGCTGATGACCCTCTGGCGGTGGCCTGGTGCCGGGCCCCGGGCCTCATCCTGCTCGCCACTCGACTTGGGATCGGAGCCGAGGCCGAAGTGAAAGGGGCCATGGAGGGATTTGACGCCCGGGCTGCGGACGCGACGCGGGCATCCTACTGGACCGCGTATTGGTCCCGCGCGGCCCGGGTCATCTTGCCGGACGCCATCCTCCAGCAGCAATACGACTACGGACTTTACCGCCAGGCTGGCCTTATCCGTCGCCACGCCCCGGCCGCCACGCTCCAAGGGCCTTGGATGGAGGACACCCGCATCCCGCCATGGAGCAACGACTACCACTTCAACATCAACGTCCAACTCGTCTATGGAGCCGCTCTTGCCACGGGACAGGCCGAGGAGATGCGACCACTGTGGGACATGCTGCGCGGGTGGATTCCGCGCTTTCGGAAGCTCGGTGAAAGCTTCTACGAAATCCCCGGGGCCATGCTGCTGCCCCACGCCGTGGATGACCGCTGCCAGATGATGGGGTCATTCTGGGCCGGTGCCATCGACCAGGCCTGCCTTTCCTGGATGGGTCAGATGGCCTGGCAATGTTATCGCTATACGGCCGAGGTCGAGCACTTGCGGGAGATCGTTTTTCCGCTGCTTGAGGGGGCTTTCCTCGGTTACTGGGCGATGTTGGAAAAGATCGGGGAACCCGGCGGCGGATATCGTTACGCGATCCCGATCAGCGTAAGCCCGGAGTTTGGCGGATCGGATCCGCGCCGGTGCTGGGGCCGCGACGCCAGCTTTCAACTGGCGGCGCTACGCATGACGGTTGATTTGCTGCTCGCCGCCGCCTCGGCGTTGGGGCGGACGTCCGACCCCCGCTGGATCGACGTCCTTACGCACCTGCCGCACTACTCGACCATCGCCGCCTCGGACGGTTCCTACGCCTGGATCGGTGAGCCAAAGTTAAGGATCGCCCTTTGGGAGGGACAGGATTTGCCCGAGAGCCACCGTCACCACAGCCACCTCGCGGCCATCCATCCCTTCCGCACGATCGAGCCATTTGATCCGCCGCACCGGAACATTGTCGCCCGCAGTCTGAATCGATGGAACACAATGGGCGCGGGGAATTGGACGGGCTGGTGCCTGCCATGGGCCTCGATCCTCTGCTCCCGCTGCGGCCTTGCCGATGCCGCCCAATCCTGGCTGCACATCCTTGCCGAGCAGTTCACCAACGAAGGTCACGCCACCTTGCACAACGCGGATGGTGCCGGCGTCTTCGGGTGGGACGATGGTTCCCTGGCTTGGCCCGATCATCGCAAAGGCGCGGATTACGCCCATTATGAAACGATGCAGATGGATGCGGCGATGGGGGCGGTCACCGCGATTCTGGAAATGCTCGTCTCGGTTCGCAACGGCGTCGTCCACCTTGCGGATCGCCTGCCCAAGGGCTGGCGCGAACTTTCCTTTACGCGGATGCGCGTCGAGGGAGGTTTCCTTCTCGACGCGACTTTTCGCCACGGGCGCGTCAAAACCATCTCCGTGCTTTCCCCCCGTGGCGGACCTCTTCGGCTGGCGCACCACCTTGGCCCCCGTTGGCAACTGGACGACCAACCCCGGACTGAACGGATTCTCTCCATCGACACAGCGCCGGGGCAACAGCTTCAACTTCGGAGGTCGCAGCCGTGAAGGCCCGCTCCGTCTGGTTTGTGACCGTGGGCCTTCTGGCGCTTGATTGCCCGGCGAGCCCGCAGGCGAGGAACGAACCGGTCATCACCGTCAACGCGGGACACGTTCTGCGCCGATTCGACCACCCACCCATTGGCATCAACGTCAACCATCTGATGGATGAGGATTCCAAGCGCCCGCCGGGCTCGCGCCCGATGGCCGAAGCGCTCAAGGATCTCGGCGTGCGGAGTTTGCGATTCCCCGAAGGCGAATTGGGCGATTCCTACCTTTGGACGGATGCCCCCTTCCCGGTGACATCCGCTCCGCGTCCACGGTGGGCCCTGCGGGGGCCGAAACTCTGGCCTTCCCGCGACCCGAGATTTTCCACGCCGGACTTTGAACCCCTCGCCAACATCATGGGATTCGACCGCTTCATGGAACTTTGCCAGGCGACGAAGGCCGAGCCGATCCTGATTGTCGCCTACGACTCCGCTTACAAAAAGGTCGACCCCGGCTCGCAGAAACCGACGGTGGAGCAGCTTCGCGCGCTGGCCGTGGAGTGGGTCCGTTACGCCAATCAACGACGGGTGTGGAACATTCGGTATTGGGAAATCGGGAATGAAACCGACATCAACCCGGAGGCCCATAGCGGGGCCGACCCCGGGACGCATCAATATGCCACGGACGTCATCACGTTCTCCCGTTCCATGAAGGCCGTGGACCCTTCCATCAAGATCGGCGTCAACGTCTGGAACAACCAACGCCTTGCCGAGCTGCTCCGAATTCCCTCCCTCTGGCCCGCAGTGGATTTTGTCTCCCTGCACAACTATCCCACGATGAAGTGGAGCGAAGGTTACGAGCGATTTCGCACCACCCGTCCCGATCTGACCCGCAGTATCCGGGAGGCCAACGACTTGGTGGACAAATCCGACCTGTCCCCGGAAATCCGCCGTCGTTTGGAGTTTCTGGTCACCGAGACCGCTCCGATCGACTGGGCAAAGAAAAACGGCTGGCCCAATGTGGCGGATCATGGCCACGGCTTGGTGCAGTTTGACTTGATCGGTCAAACCCTCAAACAGCCGCGCATCACCTCGTTGCAGCAGTGGGTCACACGCTGGATTCACAATGACGAACCGTCTCGCCCCCTCAAGGTTTACGACGCGCTCGATCCGCGCAACCAGCTTACCCCCCTCGGGGAAGCGCTCGGGATCTGGGGGAGGCACCTGCAGCCTCAACTCGTGGAGGCTCAGGGCACGGATTCGATCCTCGCGTATGCCAGCCTCTCCGACTCCGGTGACCGGCTCGTGGTCTTTCTTTTGAATCGCGAGCGCACCGAACAAACCGCGCGGCTCGACATAACGAACTTCCACGCCGCGGGTGGCGTCTGGACCCAATCGTATTTCGCCGCCTCGCCCGAAGCCGAACGTGGGCAATGGAGCAAACGAATCCACCTCTCCCCCGCGCCCACCCAACTGCGACTTCCTCCGCTGTCCATTTCCGTCTTTGACTTCCGCGCCGCCCCCGTCGCCCCGTAACGGATTCGCCGGTGCCGCCGGTCGCCTTCAGCCATGTCCACCCATCCCATCCTCGACCTCGGTCTTAAAAATCTCTTCCGCCACGATCTTCGCCACCACGGAGATCGGCATAATCTTTTTTGCGACGCCTTCGCGCAGTTTGGGGTCGCCTTTCCCGGCTTGGCCGCCGTGGGGCTGGGGCCGACCTGTCCAAAGGCCACCCTTTCCACCTACCACGTCGCGAATCCCACCCTGCAGCTCTGGTTCCGCGAGGGCGACGACCTTGTCTCGCTGCAACGGCAGGAACTCGACTGCCTCCCGTGGCTGACCACCGAGAGATCGCTTCTCCCCGTGGCATCGGGTCTGGTCGAGGTCGAGGCCATGCATGTTTTCCAGGACGAACGCAGTCTCGTCTCCCGCTTCGTGATCACCAATCGCGGAGCGTCCCCCGTCACGCTGTACCCCTGCTGGCAGGGGCGCATTTCGGACGAACACCCGCTCTACATGCTGCCCTATTTCCACGGCGCGGAATCGCTTCCGCGCTTGCCATTCCTTGAGGCCGTCGCCGACGGAATCGCGGGTGGCCTCCGCGTCGCGCGGATTGGTCACGACATGCCGCAGGTCGCCATTCGGCTGCGCACGACGGAACTTTCGGCGAACGCGGGGCCGGACCAAACCTACGCGTTCCAGGCAACGTCGCCGCTGGTTCTCGTGTCCGGCCAATCGCGGAAATTTTCCTTCCGCCTCGAGATCACCTTCACGAGTCCGGCACACCCGCAAATCCAATGGCCCGACACCCCCGCGGGGATCACGAATTTCGACACCCTTGTCGCCGGTGCGCGTGAGCGATTCGCGACGGCCATCAACGTGGAACACCCGCCCGCCGCCCCGACCCCCGCGCTCGCGCTCAAGGCCTGGCGCGCCCGCCACGCACTGCTCCGCGACGGCATGCGCGGCATGGACGGCGAGTTCGGGGACGAACTCGCGTGCCTCTGCACCGCGGACAACACCGACTTCTCCTGCGTCTTTTTCTGGGACACGCTTTTCAGCTCCGTGGCCATTGCGGACTTTCACCCGGCCTACGCCCGCGGGGCCATTCGCACGGCCTTCGTCCGCACCGATCCGCGCGATGGCTCCGCTCCCGAGCGAAAATTTAACTACGCACCGTCCGGGCGCATGGCGCAGCAATCCCCCCAATCGCCCGTCGCCTCTTGGGCGGTTCGCTCCTATCTCGAGCGCCACGACGATCCCGCCTTCCTCGCCGAGATTTATCCCGTGCTCGTGCGCAACCACGCCTTTTGGGAAACCTACAGCGACACCGATCGCGACGGCCTTGCCGAGTATCGGTGGAGCGGGCAGGTCTGTGACAACTCGCCGCTCTGGGATCCCTACGCTGCGCTGGACGCGACCACCGGCTGCGGCTGGCTTCCGCCCGTGGCTTCGGTCGCCCTCAATAGTTTCCTCTTCTGGGATGCGAACCATCTCGCCGCGTTGGCCGACCAACTGGGCCTCGCCGCCGATGCCGCGCGCCACCGGGCCCGCGCCGCGCAGCTGCAGCGCGACCTTTTCGCCGTCTGTTACGTGCCGGAGGAACGCCGATTCTGGGACTACAACCACCACACCGGTCAGCACCGCCGCGTGAAGACGTTTTACATGTTCTGGCCGCTGTTTGCGGGCATGGACGTTCCCGCCGAGACCACGCGCGACCTCATCGAAAATGTGCTGCTCGATCCTGCGCAATTCTTTGGAGAGGTTCCCTTTCCCTCCGTCGCTTACGACGAACCCACGCACCAGTCGAAGGGCTACTGGCGCGGCCGGGCTTGGCCCCACATCAGCTACTGGCTGATTCAGACGCTGGTGCGCCATGGCTACGTCGAAGAAGCCAAGGCCGCCGCACGTCGCACCCTCGCGGCCCACTCGCGCTCGGCGGGTTTTGCCGAGAACGTCGCCGCCCGGGCCGCGGACTTCGATGCCGCGGGTTTTGCCGACTACAACTGGGGCTGTGCCGCCGTCTACCTTATTGCCACGGAAGAATATCTGCGCGGGTGATTCCGCCCTTGTCCTGGAAATATCTCGTCAAACGGAAAGCTTTCATCGTGGTTTATGTCGGCGCACGGTGGATCCCGTTTTCCACCCGCCGGGAATGAGCATCGTGCTTCTCGGCGCGGGGGCGAACTGGCGGAGCGTGAGAAGCGCCACGAGTTGGTCGACCGCCGCGGCGCCGATCGGCTCGTGATTCTGGTTGATGCCTGCCCATCCTGCCACGTCGGCTGCGAGGTTCAGATGTGCGATGCCGATGTCGCGGGGCACGCGACGCCCGGCTGAGGTGCACCAATTCCGCAGGCGGTTGTCGCTGCCGATGAGCAAGTCGGGCGAGGCCGTGCGAAGAAATCGTGTGATCGTCTCCGGCTCGGCGCTCGGAGGCAGATCGGTCAGGTGCGGGGTGACGCCCGCCGTGCGGCACCATCCCAGGTAGGCCGAAGAATAGCTGTGCTGGCTGATGCGATCGACGTAGGGATCGAGCGCGAGCCCGGGTTTCCGGTAGCCAAGCCGGGAGGTTTCATCAAGAAGTCGGCGCATGTTTCCATGGCGATCCGCCTGCACGCGGGGGAAGAGGAGTTCGAGTTCCGCCTCGTCAATGACCACCCAGGCGAATTCCTCGCGGGTGAGCGTGCGCAGGAGTGGCTGATCCTCGGGAAGCGGCAGCAGGACGCCCGCCACACCTCGGGCGCGCAGTTGTCGCGCGAGCGTGGCGGCATTCATGCCGGGTGTTCGCGTCCAAGTTTCATCGAGATGGTAGCCCAGCTCCTCCGCCCGGCGGCGGGCCCCGGAAAGATACCCGCAAAACCAGGGACGCTCCCGCCAGCGATGAAGTTCGTGCGAGGTGTTCAGCCACGCGAGATTGCACGTCGGCGTGCCGCGCCGCGACTGGCGCAGGTAGCCCATCAACTGGGCAAGGTGGGGATCCGGTCGCCAGCCCAGCTTGCGGGCGGTGCGCCGAATTCTCTGGCGCACGTCCTCGGAGACGCGTCCCGAACCTCCGAGAGCGGCAGAGACGGTGGTCTTGGACACGCCGCAGACACGCGCCAGCTCGACCACGCCGATGACTTTCCTTGCCATTTGCGGGACGTTCCCGCATCCCGCGATTCGCGTCAATCGCGATCCGGATGAATCATGACCCCGTGATTCCCACCAAAGCCACCGCCATTGTCTTTACCGCCCCCGGCGAGGTCTCCCTCACCGAGCACCGCCTGCCGCCCTGCGGTGATGCGGACATCGTGACCGAAACCCTTTACACGTGCGTCTCCCCGGGGACGGAGCTGCGGATGCTTGCCGGCCACTACGGGGCAGACGGGCAGTTTCCCTATCTGCCAGGCTACAATTCCATCGGGCGCGTGCTCGCGGTCGGGGCCAAGGCCAAAGGCTACCGCGCGGGTGACCTTGTGAGCGCGATCAACCCAAAGGGGAACGAAGACATCAAGTCCCTCTACGGCGCGCATGCCAGCCATCAGGTGTTGGCCACGGACATCGACCAGCGTCCCGTGCTTCTGCCCGACGGCGCGCAAGCGCTCGACTACGCCGTCACTGAGATTGCGTCCATCTCCTACCGCGGGGTTACCGCGGCGCGGCCGCAGGCGGGTGAGACGGCCCTCGTGATTGGCCAGGGAATGATCGGGGCTTTCTCGGCGGCCTGGCTCGTCGCCGCCGGTTGCCGCGTGGGCGTAATCGATCTGGAGGAATCGCGACTGGAGGGCGCCCGCAAGCTCGGTGCCAGCACGGCGATCACCGCCGCCCAGCCCGACACGCTTGATCGCGCGCTGCTCTTCACGCGCTATGGGGCCGACATCGTGGTCGAAGCCTCCGGCTCCACGCCGGGCGTGAAACTCACCTATCAGATTCTCCGGCAAAAACCCAAAATGCCGGCCGGGAAGTATGTGCGCGAGCCCATCCACTATTTCTCGCACGACTGGCCCCGCCTCGTGTGGCAGGCCAACTACCTGGAGGAGGTTGCCCTTAACCCGCACGGCTGCCTCATCAGCGAAGGCGTGACGACCATTGCCTCCGGGGATCGCGGCATTGAGGACCGCCATCGCGTGATCGAAGAATTGCGCCGGGGATCGATTCGCGGCGCCGATTTCATCGACAAACTCGTTTCGCCACGGGAAGCCCCCGCCGCCTACGCCGGGCTGCAGGCCCGCACGCATTTTTCCGTCGTCTTCGATTGGTCCAAGCTCAACGCCTGATTCCTCACCCCCCTTCCTGCCATCCATGAATAAACCCTCCTTCCGCTCCGCCATCATTGGTTGCGGTCCGCATAATGAAACCCGTGGCGGCTGCAACTCCGTGAGTTACGCCCACGCTGCCGCCATCCGTCGCACTCTAGGGCTTGAGCTCGCGGCCGCGGCGAGCCGCACCCCGAAAAACGTCGAAGACTTCTGCGGTGAGTTCCCCGGCACGAAAGGTTACACCGACTACCGCGAGATGCTTTCGGCCGAGCGACCGGATTGGGTGAGTATCTGCGCCTTTCCGCCCGACCGCGAGGAGATGGCCCTCGCCGCCCTGGAAGCGGGAGCGAAGATCCTGTTGGTGGAAAAACCGTTTGCCGTCACCACGGAGGCCATGCGGGCGATTCAGGATGCCGCGCAAACCATCGGAGCCCGGGTGTTTGTGAATCACCAGCGCCGTTACGGAAAATGGTTCGAATGGTTCCGCGAGCAGATTCGCACGGAAGCCTGCGGTCCCCTGCGCGCGCTCACGCTTTATCACGGGGGCCCGGGTTTCATTAACTTCGGCCCGCACCTCATCGATGCTGCGCTTTTTGCGTTGGAACCCCGTCGCCCCGTCTCGCTGCAGGCGGCGGTCGACTGGACGAATGCGGGTGATTTTCAGGGGGTGCGCACCGAGCGATCCCTCCTTGGGGACGTTCTGTTTGAAGACGGAGTTCACCTTGCCATCCACTCAGGCCCGGAGGCCGGCAAGGGCCAGCCTTGCCTGCGCGCGGCCTGTGAGCATGGTCTGGTGGAACTTTACTTCGGCCCGTTTGGTTCGGCTCCCGCCATCGGTCGTCTGGTCCCCGCCACCGAGTTGTCTCCGAATTTCGGGACCGAGCATTTCCACCACAACGACATTGAGCCCAACGTATTCTACGACCGCGCGGTGGCGGACATCTGGGATTGCTTCCAGCGGGGAACTCCCTGCCGGCTTGATGCCGTGCATGCCGCCAGCGGGACGGCGATCCTGCTTGGATGTTACGAATCCGCCCGCCTGGGCACCCGGCAACCGCTGGGTTAACGCCCCGCCGGGGCGGCGGAGGCAGCGAATTCCGCGGCTATTTGCAGGGTTCGATGATAAGGCTGATCAAAGCATACGGAGTGAATTTCACTGAGGTCGTCGCGGCCGTGCGCCCGCCGACAGGTTGCTCCCGTAAATCCACGCGACGTGCCCTGATCCTAGACGTCGTTGTCATCGGGAAAAAGGCCTTCGAGGCACTCAGTGACGAGGAGCGCGAAAAGCTCATCAAGGAAGCGCAGCCTTTGCGGGACGAAATCATCGCCGCTGGTCGCCCCCGATTCTCGTGACCAGAATCAGCGAAAACGTTCTTTCGGAATCCACGTAAAACCGGAGCTCATTTCCTCGTGTGTTACCCCACGTTGAAAGTGGAGCCTCATGGACACTCATCTTGGAGGAATTTCACAGAGAAAGTGGACGAAACAAGGGGTTGCTGAGAAGGATCCAATTCGAAGCGGTACTTTTATTCGAAGGCTGCATGGGTGTCGGGTAAAAAAGAACGCGGAGAGCTTGCGCTCTCCGCGTGGCTACCCATGGCATTCCCCCGATACCGAGGCAGCCAAACTTGAGGCCGGTGGTATCACCTCGTTCATCGACGAAGAAATTGGCGCATCAGGTGCCCCGGTTCAACGGCATACAAACGCAGGTAGTTTACGTTCTTCACCGCTACGGAATCATTGAAGAGCCGGCGTAGTCGCAGGAAGTCACGGCAGTGGAAACATGCCCGAGTTGGCAGCTATGGGCGATGTAGGTCAGGATGTTGTTCCGGCGGGGGGTCCCCATCACGAGAATCTGGTTAGCCGCAATGGCACTTCGGCGCAGGCAGTGAGGGGTAAGTGGTTTTCCCGGGAGCGCATGGGAAAGGATGTATTCCATGGCTCCTTCGCTGAAGGCGGAGTGAGCGCCGTGGATCGACAACACCGCCTGCTGAAGTTCCGGAACATACTGGCGCAGCGTGGGCGGGCAGCAGGTCGCGGTCGACGTAGTCCGAACACCGGCTGGTGTTTTGGCCTTCGGGATCGCGAGGTAAACTTCATTTCCGAGAACTTTGGTGCCGCGCGAATTAATGATGCTGCTTTGAGCAACCGGAACGTGGAGCGCGAACGCGCGTTTGATTTCCCCGATTCTCAATCCGGCGAGCAACATTGCGTAGAACGCGGCGAGAAGATTTGTCTGCAGCCGCTGCTTTGCGGTTTGCCGGTCTTTGGGTGAAAGCTTCACCCCTTTGCGGGCGAGCTTGGGCTTGATGTCACAGATGCCCTGCTTCACGGCAACAACGAGCGGATCTATTTCACCCGCGAGAAGAACTCGTGACGGAGGCGAGACGGCGTGTAATCCACGATTCCAAAGAAGCCGAGAAATGTGACGCTCGACGGATTGCGGGTGATTTGGATTGAAGGCGACCAACTTCGCGGCTGCCTTGATGGATTCAGTGGATACGGCGTAACGATCCGGCCGGAGAATCCGAAGAGCGATTTCTGCGCGCCCTGCAATGTCCGCTGGCGGCAGATCGCGAACCTCGAGACGTTGCCGAGTCGAGCATTTCACCTCGCCCCGCAAGGGCCGCTCGTGAGGCATGAGGAATGTCGACCCATCGGAAAGATGGACGAGTTGGGGATTTGGCATGCCACGGAGTTCGAAATCATCACGGTAGTCGATGTGGTTTAGGATGCGGAGCGGCGAACCCAGCAATTGGCCCGCGACGAAGCCAGGCAGGAGCCAACGGCATCGCACGCGCGCGCATTCCTCGATGAGGCCTTCTGTTGTCGATATGCCCAGATTCGAGAGGGCCGCAACAACCTCGGTGTAAAACTTGTTTGGCGTAGGCACACCAAAAGTGGTCTTACTCACCGCATCGCATGCCCGGATGATCTCACCAATCTGTTCCCCGTCTCCAGAGGGCAACGGAACAAAATACGGGCTCATGAACCCCGCATTCGAGTCAGCCGCGAGCATCAAAAAGTGGAGGGAGCCGGATTGTTGTTCTCGGAGGAAGTGCTTGGTGGAGTAGTAATGCCGATAGTCGTAAAGATTCTCCGGTGGGACGCCCCGAAGCGCGGCAAACAGCGCAAAGCGCGTGAAGGGTTTAACCTGGAACGTCGGAGAGTTGACCAACAGCTCAAGCTGCAATCCGATCTGATCCGCCGGTCCGCTGATTCCGACGGGCATGTCTTTCCGCTCATGAGGAAGGGGGACAGTTTCCGATGGCAGCTTGGCCGGTAGGCAGCATTCATCCAAAAGGGAGGCGAGATCTTGCGCGAGCGAATCGACGCCGTGACGGAGGAAGAACTCCGTGAGTTTCTCGCAAACGTCACGAGCAACGAAGTCGACCGATTCTGGCCGGTGACAATCCCAAAGGTGCATCTGCGGCGAATGACCAGCGGCCGCGTAGCCGGTGCGTTCGTCGAATCCGTCGATGAGCATTTGGTTCACAAATGCCGTGCGGCCCGGTTGAGCGGCATCGCCCGTGCGGGCAAAGATCGGTCGGATCACGCCAAAGGATGTCCTTGGGAGCGTTGCGAGCGAACATGTAGTGCCACTTGCGTCGAGGTATGGGAGCTCACCCTCGCTTCCGAAAAGACACTTCAGCTTGGTGAGGAGGATCTGCAGCCCACGCGTGATGGGGAGGATACGGGCGACCAACTCGCCGCTGACGACCTTGTCCGCAATTTGGAGGTGCTCAAAGGGCCATTCGCGCCGGCGGGCATTGAGATTAAGGTGTTGACGGCAGCGACGCAGCCCCAAAGCGCCCTCGAAATGGCGGAGACATGCCAGAGCGCAGTTGTGCAGCGCATATTGGTCCGTGCTCTTGATGGATTGGTCTCGGACTTGTGCGATCCACCGCCGGGTTGAATCCAGATACTCCTTGTAGGTTGGGGCCTGAGCGCCGTGAAACTGGGCGGGTGAATTTGGTGGCGCCAGCGTCGGGGTCGGTAATCCCGCCGTGTGGTAGATGCGAGCGAGGTATTTGGAGTGCGTGGCCCAAAGCTGATCGGATGCGGCGCGCACGTAGTACCACGGACCGCGGGAGCCAAGGATGGGGTGGCCCTCAATGAGGGAAACGTATTGGATCGGGGTATCGAGCTCCAACAGTTGCACGTGGCGGTGCGCCCGGTGCATTCCTGCGGCCTGTTTAAGCGGGGAAAGAACGCCAAAACGCGACTGCCAGAGTTTCTGGTCTTCGGCATATTCATCGGCAAACTCACTCGTCCCGAAAAGTTCGCCGAGTTTTCCGGACGAGTGGTCGATGCCGAGGATTTTGAGCAGGGCAGTGATCTGGGGGAGGAGTGCCAGTTCAAGGTGCGACTCACGCCGGCAGTCGGCCGAGTAATAATCGCCGCCCAGCTCGCGGATGGTTTTGTTGGCTTGAGGCCAAAGCGAGATCGGGCCGCCCAGGCAGTTGATTCGAACGTGGGGACAGGCGTCCGGCGCGACCGCGTAGTAGATCCCGAGTGCGTTGACAAGAAACCAGCGTGCAGTCCGCCGTCGGCTGCTCGGCGGTTCTTTCGAAGACAAAAAGTCTTCCAACTCATTGAGAAAATTGGGAACGGCGGCGAGAAGGGGATCGGTGGGGTCGTAGCTCGGGCGACCGTATGCATTGGAGAGAAGCGGCTCCGGTTGAGCGTGGTCGCTCGGACCGCTGGGGCGAAGCACTGGTTCCCCCGAGGCGAGCCGCTTGAGGCGGTTGACTTCCTGCGATGCAAATCCAGAAGTGAGATGAGCAAGATCGTCATTCGGGAGCGCCCGGGCACGAATGAGCATGGTGTTCCCGTCGAGAACGTCGTCGTGGAAAAGGTGCGCGTCGGAATGGACCGGGTTGCGGAACGCGGCTGCCAGCCAGCGCCGGGCGAGTCGGGGCAACTGCTGGTATGCTCTCTTCCGTGTCTCGGGATCAGCCGAAGCGAACAGCTCTTTTTGCTGCAGGATGAGCAGAGCGATTTCCTCGGCCAGATCGAGAAGCCAAGGAAGCGAGGCAAGCAGCAGCAACCACACCTTGCGGGATAGCCCGCGGACGTAGCAACTCAGTGGGGCGGTGCTGGCTTTGGGGTGGCTCCAATCTGGCTCCTCCGTGACGGCGGCAAGGACGCCGGAGTCCTTGAACGAGGAGAGGATCGGATAGGTTTGCTCGGGTGTAGGTGATGATTTTTCGTGCACCTCCTAGTTTATTTTCCCGAGGGGGGGGTGTTCAAATGACCCCCCGGAGCGGAGGTGGCCGATGGGTATCTCCCGCCCATGAAGACCCCAAATACACTGATAGATGAGCGGCAACTGCGCCGAATCACCGAATCCCAAGCCCTACTGAGCCGTTTCCGGGATTCGGGATTGAGCCCCTATCACTTCGCGTTGGAGACGGGCGTGCCGGCCAGCCGGATCTACCGTTTGGAGGCGCGAGAAGCGGCGGGCGGGCTTACGGGATTCGCCGATGGGCGGGCGAAGAATGGGCGGAAATCCTCCGTTTCACCAGAAGCCGTCCTGTGGACGTTGGGCTACCTTGCGGAGCATCGCCGCGGCACGCTCACCGGGGCGTGGCGAAATCTTCGCCAGGTTTGCGAGGTTCGCGAATGGCGGTATCCCAGCTATGCTCAACTTGCCCGGGCGGTGCGGATGTTGCCGGCCGATATCCGGGCCCACATGGTGCAGGGCTCCCGGCACCACTTTGAATCCTGGGGGTTGGTCAAACGCGTCGAAGTGGAAACGCCGAACCTGTGCTGGCAGGTGGATGCGACCGAAATTCCCGTCTGGGTTCTGGACCCTGTCACCGGCAAAACCTTCAAACCCTGGGCGATCGGCATGATCGACTGTGCCACGCGGGTGGTGATGGGATACCACGTGATGCCGGCGGCCCCCAATACTGGGGACCTCGTGCTCGCCTTGCGGAGCGCCATCCTCCCGAAGGACGACCCGCGCTTCCCGTTCTTTGGGCGGCCTCAGGCCGTGCAGTCCGACAACGGCAGCATCTTCAAGTCAGCCGACTTCTTGGATGCGCTTCTCAAGCTGGGGGTTGTGCACCGCCCCATTGAGAACGATTGCCCCAGCGCGAACGGAAAGATCGAGCGGTTCTTCCGAACGATCCACGATGGGTTTGCGCGCAACCTGATCCAATTCGCCGAGCAGCACCGCGCCCTCCAAACCGCGCGGGCCATGCCCCTGCCGTTTCCGCTCCTTGCCCGGCAGGCCGAAGCGTTCCTGGTCGAATACCACCTGCGTAAGCACAAAACGCTCGGCATCTCTCCGTGGGAGGCCTGGCAGAACGGGCTCGCGGATGCCTGCGGTTTCAACTTTGACCGAGGCGAGGTCATCGATGCGTGCAAAATCCGCCTTGAGCGGCGGGTGGCACGGGACGGGATCGAAATGGGCGCGGGGGTTCACTTTTCGGCGCCGGAACTGGCGGGACTCGTGGGAGCCACGGTCACGCTGCGACTGAGCCCGGATCGGACGGAAACCGCGATCCCTTGCTTCTATCGCGGGGAACTCATCGCCGAACTCCGCCGCGTGGAGGGTGACGATGCTCTCAGCCAAGCGATCCGCAGCGCCCGCCTTGAGCGCGCCAAGGAGGTCGCCCGGCTGCGCAAGTCGCTTCTCAAGGCGGCGGCGCGCATCAGTCCAAATCAACCGACGGCATTGCCCCCGGGAATGCCGATCACCCTTGGAGACGAAACGGCCGCCGGCGAGGGAGAAGCCGAAGGAACCCAAGGATTGGAGATCCCGGACCTCGGCCGGGAGGAGGACGAGGAGTAAGTGGGCAGGAATCCGTCTTCCCTCGTAGGACGTCCATTCAACTCAATGTCTAGAGCGCGAGAAGGTCGCGGATGGCGCTCTTCACGGAGGCTAGGTGCGAATCGGTGAGCTTCCCGAGTCTGCGAAGGAGTGCGCTCTGGTCGATGCTGGCAAGCCCCTGGACGTTGACGGCGGACGGCTTGGAGAGCCAGCGCGGCTTTCCAAGGTCCACTTCTCCGCGCAGACCTCGAAGCTGGGAGGTGAGGGGAGCAACTACCACCAAAGCCCGCGCGTCCTCGGGTTGGGGAAAGGCCAGAACAACGACCGGCCGTTGCTTGGCGGCCAGGCCAAAATCCACCACCCAAACTTCTCCGGGCTGCGGATCAGTATTCACCGAGGCTCTGATCCCACGTCTTCCCTTGCTCGGCGGTCGTTAAAACCCGATCCGGCTGCGTGGAAACGACAAACGGTAGATCCCCGCGCATTTCAACCTGAGCGAGGAAGATATTGAAGGCATCGCCAGGTTTCATTCCCAACTTGGCAAACACCTTTTCAGCCTTGCGCAAGCGGGCCGTCGGAACGCGCGCCCGAAAGAGAGTCGTCGATGCCATGGCTCAAAAAGGCTCAATTAAGCTCACGTGTCAATCCCGGGGGCCTCCAAACCCGAATTGGCTCTGCCAAAAGATTTCTGCATAGGTCGGCCGGATTCATCCCTCTTGAGAGGTATAGCCATGGAAGAGCCACCTACTGATCCCGAGGGATCCCGCCCCGCCCCTGCCGCCGATGACCTTGCCCGCGTCGTCCTGCCTCACACCGAAGCCGCGCTCGCCCTCGCCCGCGAGTGTTCAATCCTGCACTGCTTGGGAGCGATCGCCGGGATCCCCGGGACGGGAAAAACGACCGTGCTGCGATCCATCGTTTCCCGGCATGAAAGCATCTCAGGCGAAGGGCGAGCCCTCTACGTGCGGGCCACGCGGGGATTGGGGGCCACGCGCGGCACGCGGGATCTCCTTGAGGCGCTGGGTTTGGCGCCCGGTCTATTTCCCCCGAGTTCACCCGCGCAGCATCTGAAGCGGCTTGCGCTCCACCACCTGCGGCAACAGAACGTCCGGCTCATCTGCGTGGACGAGGCCGACGGCTGGAGCCCGGAGGCCTTTCAGACCTTCGTTGGGTTATATGACCATGCGTTGAGCAGTGAGCTGCCGTTGAGCGCGATCTTTGCCGGATCGACCAACATGCTGGGGTGGCTCAAGGCCTACGCGGCCGGGATGTCCCGCACCCTGCGCTGCGAAACCTTCGTGAACCTTTCCCCGGCCCATGTGGTTGCCGTCCTTCGGCAATGGAATCCGCTCTTCGGGGAATTTGCGACGGGCGTGTCCCGCGGAGATAAGGAAAGTCGCCGGGCTCTCACGGTCGTGATGCGGAACACCGGCGGGAATCTCCGCCGGTTGAGTTTCTTCGCGCGCCTCTTCCGGCTGCATTTTCCGGACGGACCGGTAACGACGGCAAACTTTGAGATCATCGAGCGCCTTCTCATGAAGGTGGATATGTGATGGCCGACGTTGCTTATCCGATCAGCCAAAAGCGGCGCTTGATTGAGCTGGTTGAACGCCTCTGCGCGGAACTGGAACGTCCGGTGTGCAGCGGTGATCTTCAACGTCATCTTCGCCTCGTTCCCGACGACCGCCCGTTCCTGCTCAAATGCTTCGGGCAGCAGTTGTTGAGCGCGGCTCAGCCGCTCAAGGGAAAAATCGGCCGGCGCCTCTACCGGGTCGGCACCTATGGCGCGAAAAACTACTATGCGCCGGCGCCCGGTGAGCCGTGGACCTCGCGTTTCGCGGCCATGGTGGCGGCAAAGGAATGGGCGAACTTCGAACACCTGGGCATCGCAGCCGCGTTCCACGAGGTTCGTTCCCGGGTGTCTGCGCCCAAGTTGGAAGCGGCGCTCGCCGCTTACGAAGGGGAACGGGAGTTCCTCCATTCGGGTGGTTCCCCTCGTTCAAGAGCGATCCATGAACCCACCAACGAAAGTTTGGCCCGCATCCGCACTGCGCAGGCATTGATCAACCGCCGCGAGGCTTCCGGCGTTCTCACGCGGCTTGTCGCCTCCCGCCGTGAATCGCTCTACGCGTTTTCTCCGTGGCGGCACTTGAGCGAATTGCGATGGCCGCAATGCGCAGGTGCGCCCGAGCGTTATCGCCAGGGTTACCTCGTGCCGCAGATGGAAAGCTACGTCGTTTGGCGCTGGCCCCAACGGGGAGAGGACGTGGCGCTTGCCCGGGCAAGGTTTTACGGCTGGAGATACGGCGTTGAGCTCTGAACCGGGCGGTTTCCGGCGGGCGGTATCTGCCCGGCGTGAAGATTACGCAAGGAACGGCCTGGCAGCGCGAGTTTTTGGAGCAGGGGAGTGTTTACCGTCGCCGCATCGAGGCCCTTTTGGCCGCCAACGGAATCTGCGACGACGCGTTGTCGGCGTCCCTCTTCACCGATGTCTACTTTGCCCTCGGGCGGGCGAGGGAAGCGGAGGGCCGCACGCTGCCTTCGGCCTACGCGATGATGGTTGCCCGGCGCAATCTCTGGCGGGAACTCGCCGCCATCGCCCGCCGCCGCCAGCACGAAGTTCCGCTCACCGAGGTGAACGCGGATATTGCCCTGCCCGTACGGGCAGATTCTTCGCTTTCGCTGCGGGACCTTCAGGAAGCACTTGCGGTTGCTTCCTCGAAGGATGTCTCCATTCGGATCGCCCGAATGATCGTTGCCCTCGTTGCGGAGAATCAGATCCCCACGCAAACCGTGGTCGCACGCCAACTCGGCATCGATCAATCGACGGTTTCCCGTCACTGGAAGTCTGCTGGCCGCCTCCTCCGCCGGCTCTGGCTGAATTAAAGGCCATCCATTCACTGCGAGCGCCGTCGTCGAAATTTCGTCTCCGCTTTTGCCCCGCCGAATGACGTCCGGAGGCCTGCTCGTTCAAAAATCCCGCCCGGTATCTCCCGGCCGATGAAAACACCAACCCAACGCATCGGTCGCCGGCTCCAGTCATTCAACCTGCCGAAGGGCCCAGACGAGCAGTCGTTCGTGATTCAAGCGCGTCGCTACTTTACCGAGATGCAGGAATTGCTCCGGCAGTGGACCGACGAAACCGCCGCAGCACAGGCAACCCTGGCGGCCATCGACAAGGAACTCTACGGGCACTTCGGATTAACGTCGCAGATCCTTCGGCACTTCCACCAACTCCACCTCGCGGAAGGCTGGGACCGAAAGAAGCTTCTCG
The DNA here is from genome assembly GCA_027488755.1 of Verrucomicrobiaceae bacterium. Classification (GTDB taxonomy): domain Bacteria; phylum Verrucomicrobiota; class Verrucomicrobiia; order Chthoniobacterales; family JAATET01; genus JAATET01. The sequence continues at coordinate 51,677 of JAIYAZ010000076.1, forward strand.
AAGTCGGCCTCGCGATCGCATCGGTTCACATCCTTGCCTTGGGGGATGCCCTCGCGGACGACTCTCCGGACTTCCAGTTCCTGCTCTCGATTGACCGTTCGATCGGGAATTATTTCGGGGTCAG
>JAIYAZ010000079.1 GCA_027488755.1 Verrucomicrobiaceae bacterium
AAGCGGACGTTGGGCGGGGCGAACGGGGGCGGGGCGAGGTCGGTAAAAAAGAGCCAGTCGATGTCGGCGTTCGTCGCGCAGGTGCGGAGGAAGGCCGGCATCCAGAGCGGCCAGCGGCCGAAATACGGAACGACGAGGGCAATCGACGGCGACGGCATGCGCGCTTACCGCGGGGCGGATTGCGTGGCCCCCGGACGCCCCCCGCGCAGACCCGACACGGAGGTGAGGATGCCCGTGATCATCGAGTAGGCGACGAGCCCGACGAAGACAGCCACCACCATGATGGTGAGCGGCTGGATGAGGTTGGTGACCTGGGCGATCACGGTGTTGAATTCGCGGTCGTAGCGTTTGGCGCTGCGTTCGAGGGCGCCGGCGAGGTTTCCGGTCTGTTCGCCGACGGTGATCATGTCGATCAACTCGGGCGGAAAGAAGTTGCTGGCCCGCAGCGAGGAGGAAAGGGCGCCGCCTTCGCCGACGCGCTCGGAGAGGCGGACGAGAATCTTTTTGAGGTGAAGGTTCGGCGTGGCGCGCTCGAGGAGCGTGAGGCCGTTGAGGAGGGTGACGCCGTTGGCGACGAGGGTGGAAAGAGTCTGCGAAAACTCGGCGTAGAACCGGCCGCGGAGGATTTTGCCGAGGAGGGGAATCTGGAGCGAGACGCGGTCCCAGGTCATGCGGCCGTCGGGCGTGCGCCGCCACCAGGTGAACGCGGCGATGGCGAGGCCGATGCCGAGCAGGACCGCCCACCAGTAGCCGGCGAAAAATTCGCTCGTGCCGATGAGCATGCGGGTGACGAGGGGAAGCTGCTGGTCCGTGCGCTTGAGCAGCTGGGTGAGCTGCGGCAGCAGGAACGTCATGAAGATGATGAGCAGCGCGATGCCGGCGCTGAAGACGATGCTGGGATAGATCAACGCCCCGGCGACGCGGCGGCGCAGGTCGGCCATGATCGCGAAATACTCAGCCTGGCGGCGCAGGATCTTCGGCAGAGCGCCCGCGGCCTCGCCGGCGGCGACCATGCTGCAGAACAGCTCGGAGAAACATTTCCCGCAGCCGCGCAGGGCGTTGGAAAAACTCACGCCGTCGCGGACCTGCTGGCGGAGGTAGGCGCCGACGCTTTTGAGCGCGGATTTTTCGCCGCGGTTTTCGATGATGCGGAGCGCGGGTTCAAGCTGGAGGCCGGAGTCGAGCAACTCGGAGAGTTCCTCGGTAAAGAGGAGGAGCTGGGCGTTGGGCAGGGATTTGACGGGACCGTCCCCTTCGCCGGAGGCTCCGCCCGCGGCCGCGGCGGCGGATTTCCCGGCGGCGGCGGTGGCGCCGGCCTCAATGGCGATCGGGCGGAGCTTGCGGGCGCGGAGCTGATCGTAGGCGTCACTTTTCGAGCGGGCGGAGAGCGTTCCGGTCTCGACGGCGCCGGTTTCGTTCGCGGCCTTGAAGCGGAAGGTTTCCATGCCGCGCTACTCGTCGAGGGTATTCAGGTCGGCGGAAGTCACGCGGAGGACTTCTTCGACGGAGGTGGTGCCCTCGATCACGCGTTTCCACCCGTAGTTGCGCAACGAGATGAGGCCCTGCTCGACGGCTTTCGCCCGCAGCACGCTGGGCGTGGCCTTCTGCTGCACGAGGTCCTGGAGCTGCGGGGTGACCTGGCAGATTTCGTAGAGCGCGGTGCGGCCGCGGTAGCCGGTGCCGCGGCAGGCTTCGCAGCCGTTGGGGCCGAAGGTCGCGCCGGCCCATTCCTTCGGGAAGCCGATGCTTTCGAGGTAACCGGCGGCGTGGTTATCGGGCTTTTTGCAGTCGGGGCAGAGCCGGCGCACGAGGCGCTGGGCGATGAAGCCGCGGACCGATGTGCCGATGAGGAATGGTTCGACGCCCATGTCCACGAGGCGGGTGATGCCGCTCACGGCGTCGTTCGTGTGCAGCGTGCTGAAGACAAGGTGGCCCGTGAGCGCGGCGCGCACGGCGATCTCGGCGGTCTCGAGGTCGCGCATCTCACCGATCATGATGACGTTCGGATCACCGCGCAGCACGCTCCGCAGGGCGCTGGCGAAGGTGAGGCCGATCTCGGAACGCACGGCGATCTGGATGACGCCGTGGAGCTTGTGTTCAACGGGGTCCTCGATGGTGACGATGCGGCGCTGCTGGGTATTGAGGGAGGAAAGGAAGGTGTAGAGGCTCGTCGATTTTCCGCAACCGGTGGGGCCGGTGACGAGGACGATGCCGTTCGGCATGGCGAGGAAGTCGCGCACGATTTTTTCGCTTTCCGCGTCGAGGCCGAGGCGCTCGAAGTCGAAGCGTTCCTGGCCGAGGAGACGCAGGCTGATGGTCTCGCCGGTGACGGAGGGAATGGTGGCGACGCGGACGTCGATGGACTCGCCGTTGAGTTCGAGGTTGATGCGGCCGTCCTGCGGGATGCGGCGTTCGGCGATGTCGAGATTCGCCATGATCTTGAGGCGCGAGAGCACGGAGGCCTGGAGGAGCTTGATGTTCGGCGGGACGGGGACCTCGTGGAGGACGCCGTCGATGCGGTAGCGGATGCGCAGGTCGGTGCCGAGGGGCTCGACGTGAATGTCGGTCGCGCGCTCGACGAGGGCCTCGCGCAGGATCTGGTTCACGAACTTCATGACGGAGGCCTCGGAGTCGTCGGAGTCGAGGACGTTGACCTCCTCGGCGGCGTCGAGTTCGAGGTTCTCGCCGTCGCGGCCTTCGAGGAGCTCCTCGAACGTCTCGGCGCCGACGCCGTAGTGCTGGCGGAGGGCGTTGACGATGAACTTGCGGGTCGAGACGACAAAGCGGACGCGGCCGGTGAACTGCTGGCGGACGGCGGCGCGGGCGAGGTAGTCGAAGGGGTCGTAGGTGGCGAGGACGAGGCCGTCGTCGCCCTGCTGCACGGGGACGAGGTGGTAGCGGAGGGCGAGGCGGGCGGGGAAGGTGCGCGAGAAGGACTGCGTGTTGTCCTGCGGCGGCTCATACCAGTCCATGCCGACGGAATCCGCGAGGGCGCGCAGGAAGGCGGTCTCGGGCAGCCCCTCGCGGGCGAGGACGGCGCGGACGGCGGAGCGCTGGAGGGAGACCGCCTGGGCGGCGGATTCAAGCAGCTCGGCATCCATCGGCGTGCCGGCCTTTTCGAGGGCGGCGCCGAGGGCGTCGAGGATGGGGTTGCCGGCCGCGGCGGTGGTCATGCGAACGGGGAGGGCGGACGTTTAGCGGAGCTTCGGGTTCGTGAGGTCCTCGGGGCTGGGCAGCGAGGCGGGCTTGATGGGGACGGGCTGGTCGAACATGCCCTCGCGGAAGTCGGTGTTGGAGCGCTCGATGTATTGGACCTGCTTGAGCGCTTCGTCGGAGTTGATGATGAAGGGCTGGATCATGATGATGAGTTCGCGCCGGGTTTTGGTCTTTTTCGTGTTGCTGAAGAGGTAACCGACGCCGGGGATGTCCTTGAGGAAGGGAATGCCGGTGGAGTTGCGTTCGTCTTGTTCGGTGATGAGGCCGCCGAGGACGATGGTGTTGCGGTTCGGGACGGTGACGGTGGTGTTGAGCGTCTGCGTGGCGATGACGGGGACCTCGTTATTGGCGACGATGATGTTGCTCTGGACGTTGTCGTTGCGCTGCTTGATTTCGAGGGTGACCTCCTTGTCGGAGTTGATGAGGGGGCGGACGTCGAGCTGGAGGACGACGCGTTTGTAGTCGATCTGGGTGGAGACGCTCTGGCCGGTGTTGTTGACGTTATTGGTGTCGACGATGGAGTTGAGCGAGTTCACCGGCACGGGAACCTCCTGACCGGAGCTGATGAGGGCACCCTGGCCGTTGGCGGTGTAAACGACCGGGCGGGAGATGATCTGGAAGCGGCCGGTGGTGCCGAGGGCGCGGGCGAGGATGTCCACCGAATCCGCGATGGAGCCGAAGACGGTGAGGCCGGAAAGCGCGGGCAGGGCGGTGCGGGCGACGGTGGTGGCGGTGTCGACGGCGTTGCTCGTGCCGGGGATGAGGTCGACGGCGGCGGCGCGGTTGTTAAGGAGGTTCTGGATGTTGCCGGCGGAGCTTTGGCCGAGGACGCGGACGTCGCCGAAGCGCATGAGGTAGTCGATGCCGAACTCGAGGTCGTTCGTGAGGGTGAGCTGGCCGATGACGCAGGCGAGGTAGACCTGCTTGGGCCGCTGGTCGAGCATGGCGAGGACGCGGGCCGCCTTCGCGCGGGATTCCGGCGGGCCGATGACGAGAATTTTGTTCACGCTGCGGTCGGCGATGATGCGGGCGGTGCCCACGATGACGGAGAGCGGCTTCGTGCTTTCGGCGGAGAAGCTGGTTTTTTCCGTGAGGGAGAGCCCGCTCGAGCTGCTGCCGCCCGAGGAGGAGGAGCTGTCGCCGGAGGAGTTCGAGCCGCCGGGGCCGTTTTGGTTGTTGTTTTCGTCGCCGACGATTTTCGGGTCGGTGGCGCCTCCCTTTTCGTCGCCGTCATTGAGGAGATTCGAGAGCACGGGGAGCACGTCGCCGGCGCGGACGAAGCGGAGGGGATACTCGAGGACTTCGTCGAAGCTGAGGGCGAGGTCGAGGCTTTCGATGACGGTGCCGATGTAGGCCATCTGCGACTCGGGCGCGACGACCATGACGCGGTTCGTGCGCTTGTCGGCGAAGATCTGCACGCGCTGGGTGGCCCCGGCGACCACGACGCCGCCGGCTTCGTTGCCGGCGGGGGGCGCGGGGGCGGCGGGATTCTGGCCGTTGTTGGGGGCTCCGTTGGGGGCGTTGGGGGTCACGACGTTGTTGCCGGCGCGGGCGGCAGGCGACTCGTCATTTTTCTCGAAGAGCTTGGTGAGGACCTCGACGACCTTTTCGGCGTCGGCGTTTTGGAGCGTGAAGAACTCGGTGGCGACGCGGGCGCCGGGCACGTCGACGACGGACTTGAGCGCGACGAGGCGGCGGACGACGCTGGCGGTCTCGGTGATGACGATAGCGTTGACGCTGGGAACCGCGACGTAGCTGCCGAACGGGCGGTTGGGCGCGTAGGCATTGAAGGCGGCGATGGCTTCCTCGGCCTTCAAATACTGGAAGGGCATAAAGAAGCTGACGATGGTGTCGCCGGGCGGGAGCTGGGCGGCGCTGGTGAAGAGCGGGACGGGCTCGCTGCGCGCGGGCTTCGACGGGCCGAGGAGTTTGATGGTGTGTTCGTCGACGTTGACGATGGCGTAGCCGTTGAGGACGAGGACGGATTCGATGAGGGCGGCGGCTTCCTCCTTGGTGACGGGCTGCGGCACGACGAGGGAGATCGGCGGGCCGCTGAGGTTCGAATCCATGATGATTCGTTTGCCCGTGAGGTTCTGGTAGTAGAGCGCGTAGTCGGTGACGGGGTTGCTCGGCAGGGAGATTTGCACGGTCTCGCGGGACGGGGCCGGCTTCGGGGTGGCGACGGGGATGGGCGTCTGCGCGTGGAGCAGGGCTCCGGCGAGGACGAGGGCCGGGAGGAGGCGGAGGAGGCGGTGAAACATGGGGTTAATTCACGTTGATGGGCGCGGGGCGAATGATGCGACGGGGAGGCGGAGCGGGGGGAACGGCGCCGGGGTTGGGGGTGGCGCCGTTGGCGGAGGCGGGGGCGGGCAAACCGGGGCGGGCGGGATTGATGACGGCGGGGGGCTGGCCCGCGGCGGGGGCGGGCATCGGCGCGGCTTCGCCGCCACCGCCGTTGCCCATCTGCCCGAGCACCTGGGGATCGAAGGTGAGGGTGGCCTGCTGGCCGCCGAGGCGGATGACGACGGAGGCCTTGCGCAGGTCTTCGGCGGAGCTGGTGGAAAGCAGTTCGACGCCCTCCTCGGAGGGGGTGCCCTTTGCGACGAGGAAGCGGGTGCGGTTCGGGTTGGTGGGGGTGCGGTCGAGCAGGAGGGCGGTGGGTTTCGCGCCGATGGTGACGAGGCCGACGAGGCCGAAGCGGGAGGCGAGGCCCTGGGAGACGGGGACGGCGACGGTTTCGACGATGAACGGGGAGCGTTTCCAGACCGGCTCGTAGCGGGCGATGTCGAGGGGTTTCGGGTCGAACGATTCCGCGGCCGGCTCCTGCGCAAACGCAAGGGCGCTCACGCCGAGGGCGAGGGTGGCGGCGAGGCGGAGCGGCTTCATGGCGTGGAGGCGGTGACCCGGTAGATTTTCCCGAGGCGGACCTGGAGCTGCATGCTGTTGCCATCCTCGCCCTGCTTCAAGGTGAAGCTCCGGATGAGGGCGTATTTGCCGGGCTGCTGGATGGCGTGGAGCCAGCGGATGAGGGCCTGGAAGCGGCCGGAGAGGACGAGGTCGATGTTCGTGACGGCGAGCGGGCCGACGCGTTCGGTGTCGAGCGGCTGCTGGGACTCGATTTTGAGGCCCTGGCTGGCGATGCCGGACTGGACGGATTGCACGAACTCGGCGCGGGAGGAGCGTTCGCTGTAGGCGGCGGGCGGGTTGGCCTCGAGCCACTTCTGGCGGGCGGTCCAGTAGGGGCGTTCGGCGAGGACGTGCTGGAGCGCGGCGTTTTCCGATTCGAGCTGGGCGATGCGGTTGCGGCTGCCGCGCATGGTGTCGGCGATCCAGCGCATGCCCGCGAAGTTCAGCAGGAGGAGGACGATGAAACCCAGCGCGATGGCGAGGAGGCGCTCGTTGCGGTTGAGGGCTCTCATGGCGTTGGCAGGCTGCCCTCCGCGTGAAAGGTGGTGACGGTGGGGCCGACGCTGGGGTTGGTGTTGCCGGACCAGTCGATGCCCTTGAGCGGCTCGCTGGCGGCGAGGGCGTTGTAGTAATCGGAGGCGAGAGCGAAGGAGTCGGCTTCGCCCTCGATGATGATGCGGCCGTCCTCGACGACGAAGCGGGTGAGGTGGATGTTGCCGGTGGGCATGGCCTCGACGGCGCCGCGGAGGAGCTCGAGCGGAAACTGGGCGGGCTCGACGGTGGGCGCGAGGAGGCTCCAATCCTTGCGGATGGGCTGGAAGGTCTCGACGGCGGCGGCGAGGCGTGTGTTTTCCGCGGCGAGCCGGGCGGCCTTCCAGCGGAGGCTGCCGGCGTAGAGCAGGAGGACGGCGGCGAGCACGAGGTAGCCGGCGGCGACGGCGAGCACGACGTTGCGCATGCGCTCGCGCTGGAGGCGGCGGGCGGCGGCCTCCTGCGCGCTCACGGGTTGCCAGTCCCCGCGGAGGCCGGTCAGCGAAGGGGTGGCCGGCGGGGGCGGCGCGGTGACGGCGCGGCAGGCCGGGGGGAGAATGCGGTCGACGGGAAGTCCCTCGACGGCGCAGACGAGTTCGGGCGGGGTGGCGAGGACGCCTTCGGCGAGGAGGCGCTGGACGATGACGCCGAGCCAGACGCGCACCTCGGCGGCGGAGACGGAGCGGTCGATGGTTTCCCAGTAGACGACGTCGCGACCGCGGGTGAAGGCGGCAACGTAGTCCTCGCCTTCGCGCCAGAGGGTGACGCTGTCGGCGGGGAGTTCGCGCAGGAAGGGCGAGGTTTCGAAGCGGTCGGCGGGCGGGCAGGCTTCGGGAAGTTCCGGCGGGAAGACGGCGGCGACGGCGAGCGTGCGGGTCTCGGCGGGGATAAGGCGGAGGGCGACGCCCTGCATGCCCTGGGCGCGCGGGAGGAGGCCGCGGACTTCGAGTTCGAGTTTGGCGGCCTCGGGGGCAAGGGCGGGGTCGGCGCCTTCGATCCAGATGGGCGTGGCGACGACGTGGCGCGCGGGCACGGCGAGGGTGCGGACGGCGCCTTCGACGGCGGCGTCGGCCGGGAGCAGGCGAGGGCCGTGGCCGTTGAACTCCCACCGTTCCCAGTCGGAGTCGGCCAGCCTCAGGACGAGATCGGGGGCGGGGCCTTTGCGCTTCATCGTTCTTCCCACGTAAGCAGGCTTACCTCGCCGCCGCCAGTGCCGCGATTGGCCACGGCGATGACGGTGTAATCGACGCCCCCGACGGTGGCCCGGCTTTCGATGCGGGAGGGTCCGGCGGCCCCGCTGAAGCGGGACTGGAGGGCGGTGCTTTGGGCCTGCGGGATGCCGAGGCGCTGGAGAAACTCGGCGACGTTTTTGATTTTGACGTCGTCGCGGGTGTGCGGGAGGCGGTCGGCGCCGTTGCGGGCGAGTTCCACCTGGCGGGCCTGGTCGAGCGAGAGGCCGCCGACGGCGCGCAGAACGTCGAGGGAGGCCTCCTGCAAATCCAGGCGGCGACCTCCGGTGACGGTGAAGAAATTGGCCCAGTCGGGTTTGACCGCGGCGACGATGTCCATTCCCCTCACCTTCTCCATCTCGTCGACCGAACGGAAGTCCCGATTCGCCGGGAGCGAGTAACGGTTTTGCCGCTGGAGGTCGTCGCGTTCCGCGCCGTTGAGGGAGCGGAATTGGTCCGGGTCGATCCAGTCGGCGAGGGAGTCGACGATCTCGGAGACCTTTTCGGGCGGGACGTTCCAGAGCTTCAGGAGGGCCTTGAGGCTGCGTTGCTCCTTTTCGCGGAGGGCCTTGTTGATGTCGAGGCGGGCGGACTCGCTGGTGACGTTGACGCGGAGTTTGCTGCCGTCGGGCAGGCGCTGATTGAGGAGGGGCTCCCAGATTTCGATTTTGGGGTTCAAGCCGTAGGCGATGCCGGTGAGGGCGAGCTGGCGGCCTTCGAAGCGGCGGTTTTGGACTCCGGCGTCGGAGACGTCGTTGGCGACCATTTCGGCCACGGCGAGGACGGTGACCGAGAGGACGGCGACGCACCAGAGGGCGAGCAGGAGGGCGCTAGCTCGGCGGGAGGGGGCGGGGCGCGGGGTCATGGCGCGGGGGCGTTTTCCTCGGGGGCGGTTTCGGCGTTGTCGCCGCCGTCCTCGGGGGGCTTGGGCGGGCCGCCTCCGCCTCCTCCGTCGGCGGGAGCACCGGGGTTGGCGGCGGGGCCGGTGAGGCGGCGCTGGAGGGGGGGAATCCAGTAGGCGTAGGTGCCGCCGGCGCCAGAGGTGGTCTGGTAGCTGAGTTCGGCGAGGCCGGGGCGGCCGCTGGCGGTGTCCCATTTGTCGGTGAGGACGGGGTTGCGCGCGGGGGCGAGGCGCCAGGTGAGGGTTTTCACGTCGGGCAGGAGGGGGAGCCAGGTGCCTTCTTCGAGCACGCGGTCGCGCTTTTCGGGGGGGTCATCGGCCGAGAAGTATCCGAGGGAAACGCGGAAGTTGCCGCGGCCGTCTGGGAGGCCGGCGAGGGCGACGCCGTCGTTCGCGTTTTCGCCGAAGCGGAGGAAGGCGGGGACGGGCCAGGCGAGCAATTCGACGACGTCGCCGCGGCCGGAGAGGCGGCGCTGGCGGAGTTCGACCTTCGTCTCGGGAGGGAGGGTGGCGAAGAATTTGCGGAGGAGATTTTGGAAGGCCTCGGCGCGCTCGGAGTCGAGCTGGCTGAGGGCAACCTGATTCGAGGCGGAGAAGGCGGCCTGGACGGAGGCGAAGATGCCGCCCGCGAGCAGGAGGAAGATCGCGATGGAGATCAGGACCTCAAAGAGCGTGAAGGCGCGGCGCGGGGCGTTCATCCGTCGTTGCGGTAGATGAGGTGGGAGACGGTCCATTTCTGGGGTCCGTCGGAGGTCGCCCAGTCGGCGGTGACGCGGAGGCGCCAGAAGCCGCGGAGGATGGTGCGCTGGCTGTTGGTGACTTCCTCGCGATCCATCTCGGCGGTGTAGGTGATGCCGTTTTCCTTGTCCTCGCTGCGACCGGCGCGCGGGGGGCCGACGGCGAGGCGGGCGAGGCGATTGGCGAGGCCGGCGCGGACGTCGGCCTCGCGCTGGGTGGCGCGGGCGCCGTCGAGCGTGGCTTCGAGGGCGAGCATGAGGCCCATGGCGGCGAGGGCAAAGATGCCGACGGCCATGAGCACCTCGAGGAGGGTAAAGGCGCGGACGAGGGCGCGGCGGTTAAAACGCATAGCGTTCCTCGGCGCGGCGGCCGGTGAGCAGGTCAAAGTCGACCTCGAGCCAGGCGGTGCCTTCCTGGAGGCGCACGGTGTAGGGGGTGACCATGCCGATGGCGGAGAATTCCCAGACCTGCCCGTCGGGTTTGGCCCAGGCGGTGCCGGGGCTGCGGAGGGTGACGGTGACGTCGGGCATGGCGAGGACTTCGCGGCCCTTGTCGCGGCGAGTGAAAAAACCGGACGGCCGCACGTCGAGGAGGCGGCGCTCCCCGGTGGCGAGCGCCTCGGCGCGCTGGGCGCGGACCATCTGCTCGATGCCACTGGCGGCATCGCGGAGCCGGCGCTCGCGCGAGGAGGCGCTGATGAGCGGGGCGCTGCCGATGAACATGATCGCGATAAGCGCGATCACGAGCATGAGTTCGAGAAAGGTGAAACCGCGCGGCGGCGACGGGGCGGAACGCGCGGCTTTATTTGCCGGGCCAGACATCGTCTTCGGTGTTCGGCTGGCGATCCGGACCCGCGGAGTAGAGGTCGAAGCCGGAGGAGTTTTTCCGCCCGGGGTTGCGATACTGGTAGTTGGTGCCCCAGGGGTCGAGCGGCACGGAGGAGAGGAGCTGGGTCCAGCGCTTGGGCACGGGCTCGCTGGTGGGGCGGGACACGAGGGCCTGGAGGCCCTGCTCGGTGCTGGGCATGGCGTAGTTGACCATTTCGTAGGTCTTGAGCTGGGTGGTGATGGTCTGGGCGTCGGTGTCCACGCGCTGGATGCGGGCGACGTCCACGTTGCCAACAAGGAGGTAGATGGCCGAGCCGACGAGCACGGCGATGATGCCGAGCACGAGCATGATTTCGAAGAGCGTGTAGGCGGCTTCGGCGGAGGGGCGGAGGGGACGGCGGCGGTGCATGGGAGTTAGGGAAAGCAACTAGGACCGGGAATGGCCCGGACACAAGGGGAAATCACGCGCCGGGCGAATCCATCACGGAGTCCTCGGGCTCGGGATCGGCGGGGGGGAGGAGCTCGGGGCGGGCGGCGGGCGGAGGCTCGGTGATGAGGTGGAGCGGGGCGACGGGGAAGTCGGCGGCGGGCGTGGGGGCGGGGGCCAGCTCGGGGGCGGGCGCGGCGGTGGTGTCCTCGCCGGCCGGGGCGGCGGCGGGGGCCTCGGGGGATTCGATTTCGAGCGCGGCACCGCTGAGGTAGACGCCGGGGCCGGGGGATTCGAAGAGGATGGAGTTCTCGCCGTCCTTCAAGCTGTCGGGGGGGAGCAGGAGCGCGGCTTCGCGCCAGCCGGCGTAGACGGTGCGTTTGTCGCGGCGGACGTAGCCGGGATCCGTGAGGCTGGGAATGGCGGGGACGAGGCGGCCGGCGGCGCGGCCGTTGACCCAGACGCGGACGCCGCGGCCGAGGGAAAGGCCGAGGAAGCGGGCGCGGAGGCGAACGGTGTCCGCGGTGCCCTTGAGGGGAACGACGAGTTCGGTGTTTTCGGAGATGTCGGCGACGCCGTCCTGCAACGCGGCGTCGAGCACGCGGCCAAACCAGGCGTCGGGCGGGGTCATCGCGCCCTGGCCGGTCAGATCGCGGTCAAAGAGCCGTCCCCCGCCGAGGAGGAGGGCGGGGCGTTCCTGGTCGGCCGCGATGGCCGTGGTGGCGGGCTGGCACCAATCGATGCGCAGGCGAAGGAGGAGGTCCTGGCGGCCGATAACGTAGAGGCGGCCGGGTTCGTTGCTGATTTCGGCGGGCAGGAGGATCGTGCGGCGGTTGAGGCCGACGACGCCCTCGGCGAGATTTTCGGAGAGGGTGACCTGCCGGCCGCTGGTGTCGCCCTTCCAGAACAGGGCGAGGCCGCGGTCGCCATCCTCCCGGAACACGAAGGTGAGGAAGACCTGGTAGTCCTTGCGGGCGGGGCGCAGGAGGACCTCGGCGTAGCCGCGGCCGTCGGGGGTGGCCACCTGGCGCGGGGGCGCGGCGAGGCCGCTGGCGACGACTTTTCGTCCCGACATGGGGAAGTCAATGGCCACGCATTCATCCGCGCGGAGCCAGCCCGCGCCGAGGGCGAGGGCGAGCCCGCCAAGGAGGAGACGGAGCCGGACGGGACGAAACATTCCGGGCAATCTAGCAAAAGTCCGTTGCGGGAACAAGATCCCACTCCGGGCGCGGGTCGGCGCAGGGCGATGCGGGCTAGCTGAGGAGCTGATACCAGTTGTTGCGGCGGTGCGGTTCGTAGCCGGCGTCGCGGATGAGGCGCTCGATTTCCTGGCTCTCCAGGCGGAAGCTCGTGCCCGCGCTGCTGACGACGTTTTCCTCCATCATCACGCTGCCGAAGTCGTTCGCGCCGTAGCTGAGGGCGACCTGGCCGATGCGGGGGCCCTGGGTGACCCATGAGCTTTGGACGTTCGAGAAGTTGTCGAGGAAGATGCGGGAGAGCGCCTGCATGCGGAGGTATTCCGCGCTGCCGACGGTTTCGGCGCGCAGGCGGGTGTTCTCGGGCTGGAAGGTCCAGCAGATGAAGGCGGTGAAGCCGCCGGTCTCGTCCTGCGTGTCGCGGAGGCGCTGGAGGTGCTCGAGGCGGTCGGCGAGCGTCTCGACGTGGCCGAACATCATGGTCGCGCTGGAATTCAGCCCCATGCGGTGGGCGATTTTCATGACTTCGAGCCAGTGGTCGGAGTCGCATTTGAGCGGGGCGATGCGGTTGCGGACGGCGTCGACGAGAATCTCGCCGCCGCCGCCGGGGATGGAGCCGAGGCCGGCTTCGCGGAATTTTGTGATGACCTCGGCGAGCGGGAGGCCGAAGACTTCGGCGAAGTGATTGAACTCGGGCGGGCTGAAGCCGTGGACGTTGATGTGGGGATACTTCCCGCGGATGTGCGAGAGCATGTCGAGGTAGAAGTCGAGCTTGAGCCCGGGGTGGTGGCCGCCCTGAAGGAGAACCTGCACGCCGCCGGCGGCGGTGAGTTCGTCGAGCTTCTGGTCGAGCTCGGCGTGGGAGAGCACGTAATGGTCGGCGTCCTTTTCGGTGCGGTAGAAGGCGCAGAACTTACAATAAACGTTGCAGACGTTCGTGTAGTTGATGTTGCGGTCGATGATGTAGGTGACGACCTCGTTGCCGCGGCCGTCGTAGGCATCGGCCTTGGCGAGGCGGCGGCGGGCATCGGCCAGGGCCCCGAGTTCCTCGAGCGGGAGGTGGTAGAGTTCCGCGGCTTCCTCGCGGGAGATGCGCTGGCCGTCGAGGACTTTGTCCACGAGCGAGTCGGTTTGGAGCAGGGCGACCATGGAGTTTTGGGAAAAGGTGACTTCGGGCAGTCTAAGTAACGACGCGGCGGTGAATCCAGACGCTTTGGAGGAGCCCGAAGCCGATCATGGTCACGAGCAAAAAGGAACCGCCGTAGCTCACGAGCGGGAGCGGGATGCCGGTGATGGGCATGACCTGGATGGTCATGCCGATGTTCTCGAACGAGTGGGCGAAGAGCATCATCACGATGCCCACGCCGATGTAGCGTCCGAGGTCGTCTCCGGAGGTGGTGACCACGTAAAGCGCGGTGAGGAGGAGGAGGCCGATGGCGGCGATGAGCGCGACGGCTCCGATGAAGCCGTGCTGCTCGCCGAGGACGGCGAAGATGTAGTCGTTATGGGCGGCGGTGGCGTTGAGGAAGCCGAGTTCGTTGAGCGTGTTCGGGGCCTTGAAGCCCTTGCCGGTGAAGCCGCCGGAGCCGATGGCGATGAGGCATTGGTTGAGATCCCAGCCGGCGCCGAGCGGGTCGAGGCTGGGGTCGCGGAAGGTGAGGATGCGGTTTTTTTGGTAGGGCTTGAGCGCGAAGTTAATGATGAGCGGGATGACCGCGGCCCCCATGAGGAGCATGGAAATGAGGTAGCGCTTGGGCAGGCCGCCGATGAAGAGCAGGCCAAGGATGACGGGCACCCATACAAGCGCGGAGCCGAGGTCGTTCTGGAGGAGGATGAGCACGAACGGGGCACCCGCGATGGCGCCGCAGCCGAGGAGGCGCACAAACGGATGGAGCGTGCGGAAGCGGCTCATGAACAGCGCGAGCACAAGAATGCTCGCGATGAGGGCGAGCTGCGAGGGCTGGAAGTTCATGAACCCGAGGTTCAGCCAGCTTTTGGCGCCGGAGATGCGGCTGCCGACGACGAGGGTCGCGACAAGGCCGGCGAGGCCGACGAGGTAAAGCGGGAGCGCACCAAAGCGGACCCAGCGGTAGTCCACGAGGGAGACCGCGAAGAAGATCGGGAGCGTGATGATGACCCACTTGATCTGGTCGCGGTAGAAGCTGGCGTCGCGCATCCAGGTGGCGCTGTAGATGGCGTAAACGCCGTAGGCCAGCAGCGCGAACATGAGCGCGAGCAGAACCCAGTTAAAGCCGAGGAGTTTTTTGAGGAACGGATGCACCGGGATGGCGGAGGATGAGTGGAGCGGTTTTACAGCGTCGGCACGGCGGCGAGCAGCTTCTTTGTGTAGTCGTGCCGGGGGTGGGCGTAGATTTTCTCCGCCGGGGCGCTCTCCACGATGCGTCCGTGGTGCATCACGAGGACGTGATGGCTGATGTGCTCAACGACGGCGAGATCGTGGGCGATGAAGAGGTAGGCGATGCCGAGGCGGGCCTGGAGGTCCTGGAGCAGGTTGACGATCTGGGCCTGGACGCTCACGTCAAGGGCGCTCACGGGCTCGTCGCAGACGATGAAGTCGGGCTCGACGGCGAGCGCGCGGGCGATCCCGATGCGCTGCCGCTGGCCGCCGCTGAATTCGTGCGGGTAGCGGGTGATCATGTCGGGCTTGAGGCCGACCTGCTCAAGCAATGAGGCGACGCGGGCGCGGCGGTCGGCGGCCGTCATGCGCGGGAAGTGAATTTCAAGGGCCTCGCCGATGATGGCCCCGACGGTCATGCGGGGGTTCAGCGAGCTGAAGGGGTCCTGGAAAATGATCTGCATGCGCCGCCGGAAGGGGCGGAAGTCCCGCTCGCGAAGGCCGAGAACGTCGCGGCCGTCGAAGCGCACGGAACCGGCGGTGGCGGGGACGAGTTTGAGGAGGGCGCGGCCGATGGTGGTTTTACCGCTGCCGCTTTCGCCGACGAGGCCGACGGTTTTGCCGGCCGGCACGGTGAAGCTCACGCCGTCGACGGCTTTGACCTCGCCAACACGGCGACGGAGGACGCCCCCCATCACGGGAAAGTGGACCTTGAGATCCTGGACTTCGACGAGGGCCACGGGGCGGGGATCAATCCTGCGCGAGACGCTCGGAGGCGCGGCGCGTGTCGAGGCCGAGAAACTCGTAACCGAGGCAGCGGCCGACGGTGCCGCGGTAAACGAGGAGACCGCCAAGCAGGGTCGTGGACGTGCGGCGGGAAACGATTCCGCGCAGGAGCAGAAGGGTGCCGAGGCCGAGGCAGGCGAGACGTTCGGCTTCGCCCACGTTACGTTTGGTCGAACAGGAAGCCATGCGCTGACGTTGCCCCGAACGGGGCCCGGGCACAACTGGATTCACAGCCGCTCGGTGGCGGCGGCGAGCCTTTCCACGAAAGCCTCGCCGTCCGGGACGGCCAGCAATTCATCGAACATCGCCTGGTCACGGCAGACGCGGGCGATGGCGCCGACGATGCGGAGGTATTCGGAGTCCATGGCGGAGGGGATGCCGGCCACGAAGACGAGATTCACCGGCACGTCGATTTCGGGAAAAACGATGCCCTCGGCGGAGCGACCCACGGCGACCACGAGGTCGTCGACCGCCTCGGTGCGGCCGTGGGCGATGCAGAGTCCGCGCGCCCCGACGGCGAGGGCGGGGGCGTCGCGCTGGAGCACGGCGGCGCGGAGCTTTTCCCAATGGAGGACGCGGGCGTCACCGCGAACCTCGCTGAGAATTTCCTCGAGGGCGGCGGATTTGTCGCGGGCGCGGAGTTCGAGGGCCACGTCGGACGGGCGGAGAATTTCGTCGAACTTCATACGTTGCTGCCGCTCCACTTGAGCTTCTGCCGGAGCACGCGGGAGAAGGGTCGCTCGGGCAGCATGGCCAGCGGGAGCACGCGGTCGCTTTGGGAGATGCGCAGGACGTCGCCGAGGCGCATTTCGATGGAATCCTGGCCGTCGACGTTGATGAAGACCTCCTGGCCGGGCACGGTGAGGCGGGCCTCGACGATGGCCTGGTCGCTGACGACGGTGGAGCGGTTGGTGAGCACGTGGGGGCAGACCGGCGTGATGACGAACACGCCGGTATCGGGCAGCAGGATCGGGCCGCCGGCCGAGAGCGAGTAGGCGGTGGAGCCGGTGGGCGTCGAGACGATGAGGCCGTCGGCGTTGAAATTTGTGAGGGTCTCGCCGTCGATGCGCAGGTCGATTTTCACGAGCTTGGAACGCTCGCCGCGGCTGATGACGGCGTCGTTGAGGGCGTAGTGCGTGCGGGTGGCCGTGCCGGCGGTGATGAGCTCGACCTTGAGAAGCCTGCGCGGGCTGAGCTTGTAATCGCCGGTGACGATGGCATCGACGGCGCGCGCGACCTCGTCGGGGCCGACGCAGGTCAGAAATCCGAGCGAGCCAATGTTGATGCCGAAGAGCGGGCGGAGCGTGACGCCGACGCGGTGGACGACGCGGAGCATGGTGCCATCCCCGCCCAGGACGACGAGGAGTTCGCTGCGTTCGGCGAGCTGGACCTCGTCGAAGGGGGACTCCTCGCCAAGGAGGGCGGCGGTTTCGCGCTCGAGGGCGTAGGCGACGCCGCGGCGATCGAGCTCGGAGCGGAGCACGCGCACGAGGTCGCGGGCGTCGGATTTTTCGGAATGCGCGATGAGGCCGATCATGGGCGCAGGCAGGCGAGGAACTCGCGGTTTCCGGTCATTCCGAGGATGGGCGAGTCGATGACGCCCTCCCAGCGACGGCCGAGCGATTCCGCGACAAAGGCGCGGATTTTTTCCACGGCGGCGGCGTGGGCGGCCGGGTCGGAGACGATCCCGCCGCGTCCGACTTCGGCGCGGGAGAGTTCGAATTGGGGTTTTATGAGCACGACCATGACGCCCTCGGGCGCGAGCAACTCAAACGCGGGCGGCAGGATTAAAGTCAACGAAATAAAGCTCACGTCGGCCACCACGAGGGAGACCGGTTCGGGCACGTCTGCGGGGGTGAGGTGCCGGCAGTTGATGCCTTCGCGGGCGACGACGCGGGGGTCATTGCGGATGCGCCAATGGAGCTGGTTGTGCCCCACGTCGAGGGCGTGCACGCGCGCGGCCCCGCGCTGCAGGAGGCAGTCGGTGAACCCGCCCGTGGAGGCGCCGATGTCGAGGCAGACGCGCCCGGCGGGATCGATGGCGAAAGCATCGAGGGCGGCCTCGAGCTTGAGCCCGCCGCGGCTGACGTATTTCTCGGCGGCTTCCACTTCCACGGCGGCATCCAGGGCGACGCGGTCGCCGGGTTTGCCGGCGGGCTGGCCGTTCACGCGCACGAGACCGGCCATGAGCGCACGCTGCGCCTTTTCGCGCGACTCGAAGAGCCCGCGGGAGACGAGCAGGGCGTCGAGCCGGGTCTTTTCCACGCGACCCGACATGGCCTGGCTAGTCGCCAAAGGTGATCTCAACCGCGCGGGCGGTGGCGATGAGCTGGCCGCGGACGTCCACGCGCTTCAGGCGGTGGACGGCCTCGGAGATGGGCACGGCGCGGGTTTCGTAGTTCTGGTAGCTCACCATCGTGCCGAAGTTTTCCTCGGCGACGAGTTTGACCGCGGCCACGCCAAAGCGGGTGCCGAGGATGCGGTCGAGCGCGGTGGGGGCGCCGCCGCGCTGAAGGTGCCCGAGCACGCAGACGCGCGTGTCCTTGCCGGTGCGCTCGCCGACCTCGCGGCCGACCATGTCGCCGACGCCGCCAAGGCGATACTCCCCTGCAGCGGTGGTGAGGCGGGACTGGCGCCCGTCCCGCGGAGAGGCGCCTTCCGCCACGACGATCATCGTGCTTTTGCAGCCGAGCTTTTCGCGGTGAAGGACCTGCTCGCAGACCTTGTCGATATCGAAGGGAATCTCGGGAATGAGAATGATGTCGGCCCCGCCGGCGAGCCCGCCGTAGAGCGCGATCCAGCCCGCGTGGCGTCCCATGACTTCGAGCACCATCACCCGCTTGTGGCTGGTGGCGGTGGTGTGGAGGCGGTCAAGAGCGTCGGCCACGCAGGCCACGGCGGAGTCAAAACCGAACGTCATGGCCGTGGCCTGGAGGTCGTTATCGATCGTCTTGGGGACGCCAATGACCGGAAAGCCCGACTGGTGAAGCTGAAGGGCGGTGGTGAGGGAGCCGTCGCCGCCGATGGCGATAAGGGCGTCCAGACCGAGGTGGTTAAAGTTGCGGCGCGCCTGGTCGATAATCTCGTCGGGAATGGCCGCCTTCTCGCCGGCGCGAACCTTCGCCGCAAAATGCCCGCGGTTGGTCGTGCCGATGATGGTGCCCCCGAGGTGCATGATGCCGGCGGTGGTGCTTCGGTCGAGGACCATGTAGTCCCCGCCTTCGGGTAAAAGCCCCTCGTAGCCGTCGCGGAATCCGAGCACCTCCCAATCCAACCGATCTGCCGCGCGCACCACGCCGCGCAGCACCGCGTTCAAGCCGGGGCAGTCGCCCCCGCTTGTGAGAACTCCGATTCGTTTTTTTGGCATGTGTTTCTCCCCCGAGAACGGCCGACCGCTACAGCGAGTTGCTGCGCTTGGTGGGACGTCCATTGGCCGCCCACTGGTCGTAAAGCGCCCAACCGCGGCGGACGGCGGCAAGGCCCTCCGCGGAACGGTCGGTCGTGCCGAGCAGCACCACGATGATGCGGCGCGGGGTCACGAAAACTTTCTCGCCCTCGCGGCGGGATTCCGGCGAGCGGTCCGAGGAAAGAATGATGCAATCGCCGGCCTTGGCGGTGCGGCCGGTTTTCACGCCATCGATGCCCTCCTGGTCAAGCAGGGGGTTCGTGTTGCGCAGCCAGATGCTGAGCGGCTGGCCGGCGCGGATCGGGTGAATCTCGCGGGTCATCTGGGAAACGTAGAACGCGAAGCCGGACTTCGAGTAGGCGTAGCGGGTGAGCCGCGCGAGGTCGGCGGCGGTGGAGAACGGCAGGGCGCCCTCGAGGTTGTCGAGACCGCTGGGATTGAGGAAGCGCGTGCGCCGCATGCCGAGCACGCGGGCCAGGGCATTCATGTGCGTGACGAAATTGCCGACGGAGTCGAGCCCCTCGCGGTTCGGCAGGCGGCGGCCGATGTGGAAGGCCAGCGTGTGGGCCGCGGCGTTGTCCGAGGCCATGAGGGCGGCGTAGAGCAGATCGCGAATCGGCACGATGTCGCCCGCCATGAGCCCGGCGGGGTTGGTGCCGCCCACCTGCGCGGCGGAGGCGGGCACCTCGACCATTTCGCCGAGATCCGCGTTGGCCAGCTTGGCCCAGTCGAGCACGACGACCGCCGTGGCGATTTTGGTGAGGCTGGCGATCTGGCGCTTCTCGTCCATGTCCTTTGCGCCGAGGACGTGGCCGGTTTGATCATCCACGATCAAATAACTCCCGGCCCGCGCGAGCGGAGCCAGGGCGGCGAAGAGAAAAAGGCCACCGAGCAGCCGGGGAAGAATACGAGAGAAACCCGTCATACAAGTCCCGTCGAAAATAGGAGGGGCGGGCAATTTGGCAATGCGGAATGCGGGCCGCCCTTAACGCAGCTCATGGTCGGGAAAGTCCGCCTGCCGTTCCAGCCGGAGCACACGCCGCTGGCGTTGCAAAAGGCGGGGCCCGGGGCGGGCGGCGTTCCATTCACGCGGGTTGGGCAGAACGGCGGCGAGCAGGGCCATTTGCGCGGCCGACAATTTGCCCGGCGACACCCCGAACAGCGTCTCCGCCGCCGCCTGCACGCCGTAGATGCCGGGGCCGAATTCAATGACGTTCACGTAAAGCTCCAGAATGCGGCGCTTGGGGAGCAGGGCCTCCATCAGCACGGTGTAATACGTTTCCAGCGCCTTCCGCAGCCACGAGCGCCCCTGCCAGAGAAACACCGAGCGCGCGCACTGCTGCGTGATCGTCGAGCCCCCGCGGGGCTTGCGGCCACTGCGTTTGGCCTCGGCCAGCGCGGCGTCGATCTCCTCGAAATCAATCCCGCGGTGGAGAAAGAACCGCTGGTCCTCCGACGCCCACAGAAAGCGGATCAACGGGCGCGGCACCTCGGCCAGGGGCATCCACGT
>JAIYAZ010000074.1 GCA_027488755.1 Verrucomicrobiaceae bacterium
CTCACGGCCGGTGCCCTTGGGCTGCTGGCCCCATTCTCCGCCCGCGGGGAGGGTGCGCCGGAGCCGAAGCCCGGGGACGAGGCCGCCGCGGATTCCGCCTACGAAAGCATGCACGTGCTCGCGCGGGCCATGCAGCTGATCCGGCAGGATTACGTCAACGATCAGAAAATCAGCTTCCGTGATCTCACCTACAGCGCGCTGCGGGGGATGCTCTCGGACCTTGATCCCCACAGCGCCTTCATGGACCCGGAGGATTTCAAGGGGATGCAGGAGGACACCAAAAGCGAGTTCGGCGGGCTCGGGGTGACGGTCACGACGAAGGACGGATTGCTTACTTTGATCGGCGTCGCGGAAGGTTCGCCGGGCTTTGATGCGGGGTTGCAGCCGGGCGACCAGATTCGCAAGATCAACGGCACGACCACCGACCGCATGGGCATTTCCGACGCGATCGAAATGCTGCGCGGGGAGCCCGGCGAAAAGGTCACGCTCACGATTTCCCGCCCGGTCACCAATGAGCTCAAGGAATTCACGATCGCCCGCGCGGTGATCAAGGTGCCCTCGGTGGTCGACGCGATGATTCTCCCCAGCAGCTCCACCGGGGGCCGGAAGATCGGCTACCTGCGGTTGACGCAGTTCAACGAGCCCACGGCGGCCGAGCTGGCGAAGGCGCTGGACGGCCTGCAGCAGCAGGGAATGGAGGCGCTGGTGCTCGACCTGCGCTTCAATCCGGGCGGACTGCTCGGCAGCGCGGTGGACGTGTGCGGGCTTTTCGTGGCCGCGGATACAAAGATCGTTTCCACCGAAGGGCGCACGCCGACTCGGGAATACGCGACCCGCGCGAGCAAGGGCGGGCCGCGGCGTTACCCGCTGGCGATCCTGATCAACGGCTCGAGCGCGAGCGGTTCGGAGATTGTCGCCGGGGCGCTGAAGGATCTTCGCCGCGCCATTCTCGTGGGGGAGACGACCTTCGGCAAAGGCTCGGTGCAAAGCGTGGTCGCGCTGCCCGACGGTTCGGCGATGCGCTTCACCACGGCGAAATACTTCACGCCGAGCCGGAAGCCGATTCACGAGCACGGGGTCGAGCCTGACATCCGCTGCGCCCTCTCGCTGGAGGAGGAGATGCGCATCTACCAGGCCCGCCGCCGCAAGGAAATGCCGGGCCTCGCGCGCGACGGTGGCCGGGTGCAGGACCCGCAGCTGGACCGCGCGGTGGACGCGCTCACCGGGGTGCTGCTGTTTGGCGAACGCGCCAAGGCGGGACCGCCGCAGGGATGACCGCCGCATGTCGCTGATTCTTGCCGTCGAAACGTCATGCGACGAAACCGCCGTTGCGATCCTGCGCGACGGGAGCAATCTGCTCGCCAGTGAGGTCTGGTCGCAGGCGGAGGTTCATTCGGCCTACGGCGGAGTCGTGCCCGAGGTGGCCTCGCGCAATCATCTTGCCGCCCTGCCCACGGTGGCGCGGCGGGCGCTGGAGCGGGCGGGGGTGGGCATCGCGGAGATCGATGCCTTTGCGGCGACGGTCGGGCCCGGTCTGCCGACCGCGCTGCTCGTGGGCGTGGCCTACGCGAAGGCGCTGGCCGTGGGTTGCGGGCGGCCGTTTCTGGCGATGAACCACATTGAGGGGCATTTGTTTTCGCCCTTTTTCGGCGAACCCTTCGTGCCGCCGCATCTCGGCCTGGTCGTGAGCGGCGGGCACACGTTGCTGGTCGACGTGGCTTCGTTTTCCGAGCGGCGCGTGCTGGGCTCCACCGTCGACGACGCGGCCGGCGAGGCCTTTGACAAGGTCGCGAAGCTGCTGGGGCTGGGTTATCCCGGCGGGGTCGAGATCGAGCGGCTGGCGCGGGAGGGCGATGCGCGGCGGTATGTGTTTCCGCGCAGCATGCGGCACTCGGGGGATTTTCAGTTCAGCTTCAGCGGGCTGAAGACGGCCGTTCGGTATCTGCTTGAGCGGGAGCGCGTGCATGGGCCGGACGTGGCGGCCTCCTTCCAGGCGGCGGTCGTGGAGGTGCTGGCGGAGAAGGCCGTGGCGGCGGCGCTCGCCTGCGGCCGGGACCTGATCGCGGTGAGCGGCGGGGTGAGTTCGAACGCGGCGCTGCAGGCGGCGTTGAGCGAGGCGGCGGCGCGGCATCGGATTTCGGTGCGCCTCGCGCCGCGCGAGCTGCGCACGGACAATGCGGCGATGATCGCCTACGTGGCGGCGCTGCGCGCGGGCGGGGGAGGGGATTCCCTCGCGACGGACGTGGAACCGTCGCTGGATCTCGAACGCTTTGCGGCGCCGGGTTAGGCGATCCGGAAAATGCGGTGGAGCCGCAGGAGTTCGATGACGGCCTGAACCTGGGGGCGCATGCCGTGGAGGGCGACGCTGGCCGTTGCCTCCGGGAGGCGACGGTAGGCGCTGAGGAGCGCACCGACGCCCGAGGAGTCGATGAACTCGACGGAGGACATGTCGACCTCGGCGCGCAGAAGACCGTCCTGCCAGACGGAGGCCAGCTTTTGCTTGAACCGCGGGGCGGCGGCCGCGTCGAGCCGGCTCTGCACCACGCGAAGATGTATGGTGCTACCTTGAGCTTGTGCTTCCAAGATGTCCTCCATGTGGGCAGAATGCGAACCAAGCATGCGGAACGCAATGCGAAATGCCCGCCCCCGGGAAGAGCGCTGGAATTTCCTCTAAAGCCGTGCCCGACGATCGCGAAACCCTAGAACACTGGAGCCGGGCCACCTCGAGGTCCGGCCGTTGGCGGCAGGTGCTGCGCATCCGCGGCAAGCTTCTCGTCTGGAAGCTGGTGTTGTTTGTCACCTACGGGTTGAAGCGCGGGCTCGATGTGCTGCTTTCCGGGTTCGCGCTTTTGGCGGCGTCGCCGGTCCTGATCGTCACGATTTTGCTCATCAAGCTGGAGGACGGTGGACCGATTTTTTTCCGGCAGATGCGGGTCGGATACCGGGGACGGCTCTTCGGGATGTATAAATTCCGCTCGATGGTGGTGAACGCCGAAGAGGTGCGTCGCCGGCTGGAGGCCGCCAACGAAATGGCGGGAGGCGTGATCTTCAAGATGAAGAACGACCCGCGGGTGACGCGCGTGGGGCGCTTCATCCGGAAGTATTCGATCGATGAGTTTCCGCAGTTTTGGAATGTCCTGATCGGGGACATGTCGATCGTGGGACCGCGGCCGTCGCTTCCGGGTGAGGTTGAGCAATACTCGACCGAGGACCGCCAGCGCTTGCTCGCGAAGCCGGGCATCACCGGCCTCTGGCAGGTGAGCGGACGGAGCGAGATTGATTTCCGCGGCCAGGTGAGGTTGGACATCGAATACATTCGCTCGCGGAGCGTGTGGACGGACGTGAAGCTGCTTCTGCGCACGGTGCCGGCGGTTCTGCTTGGGAAGGGGGCGTATTGAGCGAGTCCGACGAAAGGGTTTTGCGCGCGCCGGATTGGGCGGCGGTTGACACGATCTGGCGGAACCCGCTGCCGTTTGTGCTGTGGCCGGTGTGCGGCCGGCCCTTGCTCGCGCATTGGCTGGAGGCGGCGACCCGTGCGGGCGTCGCGCGGGTGGTCATCGTGGCGGACGACCGTCCGCACGTGATCCGGGACTGGCTGGAGCGGGGCAACTACTGGTCGCGGCCGATTGAGGTCGTGCCCTCGTCGCAGCGGCCGCGGGGGGAGGGAGACCGCCCGCTAACGGGACTGCCGCCGGCGGGGGAATGCGGGGAGATTTCGGACGGACAGGCGTTGCTGGCGCATTGGTTTTCGCTGCATGGGGCGGCGCTCGCGACGCGGTCCGCGGACGGTCTCCTGATCGATCGCGAAGTCACGCCGGGAGTCTGGGTGGGCCCGGGTGCCCGGATTGACCCGAGTGCCCGGCTGGTGGCGCCCTGTTGGATCGGGGCGCGGGCGCGGGTGGGAGCGGGATGTCAGCTGGGGCCCGGGGCCTACGTGGGCCGCAACGCGATCGTTGACGAGCAGGTGGAAATCACGCAGGCGATCGTCTGTGACCACACGTATGTCGGGCGCTTCACCCATTTGAGCGAATGCGCGGTGCAGGGCGGGCAGTTGCTGAGCTGGCGTCACGGGGTGGCGGTGCGGATTGCGGAGGATTTCATCGTTTCCGATTTGCGGCCGCGGGCCTCCGCGCCCGGCTGGGGGGAACGCCTGGTCGCGGCCGCGGGATGGCTTCCCGCCTGCCTGGCGGGCTGGGTCTGCAATCGGGGCGCGCGCGCGGAGCGGCGCGTGGTGGCGGATGCGCAGGGGCGGACCTTCCCGCTGGCGACGTGGGCGCGCGGGCCGTTGATTTTGCGTCGGGCGAGGTGGCTTTCGGCGGTGGTCGCGGGCCGTCTTCGCCTCGTGGGGATTCTGCCGCGCACGCCGGCGGAGTGGGACGCCCTTCCGCCCGAGGTGCGCCCGTTGCTGGAAGGTGCGCCGGCTGGGATTCTGGCGCTTTCGGATTTACACGGCTGCCACGATCCCGCGGATCCGGACGAATGGATGCACGCGTCGTATCAGGCGGGCGCGGCGGAACAGGCGGGGCAGAAACAGGCCCGCCGGGCGGCCTGGGTGATTGCGCGAAAGGTGCCGCTGCCATGACGACGACGCTCACGTTGCGCATGGCCCTGGAGGCTCCGTGCCTGCCGGAGGTGGACGCCGTCACCCGCAAGGTCGTGGTTTTTCTGCGCTCAAGCGGAATTGGCGAGGAGGCCTTTTTGCGCGATCTCGAACTTGCGGTGACGGAGGGCCTGACGAACGCCGTCAAGCATGGGTGCGTGGGGGCGGTGTCTCCCGTGGTGGAGCTGAGCGTGACGATAACGGCCCGGGAGGTGGTGGTGGAAATCACCGATCCCTCCCCTTTTCGCGGCTGGGCATTTCCGGCCCAACTGCCGGCGGACCCGCTGCAGGAGGGCGGGCGGGGCGGCTTTCTGATCGAGCAGCTGACTGACCGTTGCGAGCACTCGCAGCGGGCGGGCCGGCATGTGCTGGAGTTACGGAAGGCGTTTCGAAACGCGTGGAAGCATGATCCCGGGGCTGAGGCGCGCCTGCTTTCCGCCATGATGGAGGAGGTCGGCGCGAGCTACGAGATGATCAATGCCTTGATCGGCCTGGGGGAACTGCTCGCCGGTGCGGGCGACGTGGAGGCGTTTATGCCGCTGGCGTTGGAGCGGGTGTGTGAGCTGACGGGGGCGAAGGCGGCCTATGTGCGCATGCATCGCTCCGGCGGCCTGGTTTTGGAGGGGCGGGTGGGCGGTTTGCCGGCGGAGGTGCGACCCATTGTTCCGGTCGGAGGAAACGGGGTGGAGGCACGCGTGTTTGCGACCGGCGAGGAGGTCACCCTCACGCAGAATGCGCCCGGGGACGATCCGTTGCATGGCGTGGTGGAGGCGGCCTTTGTGGCGCCGATTCTTTACAAATCGAGTCGGCGCGGGGTGCTCGTTCTCGCGCAAAACGATGCCGGCGCTTCCTTCTTCTCGGCGGCGCAACTCAAGGTGGCCCGCGTGGTCGGGGAGTATCTCGGAATCGTTTCGGCGATCAACGAGCTCCAGCAGCGGCGCGAAAGCGATCAGCGGGCGCTGCGGGAGTTGGAGATTGCCGCGGAGATCCAGATGGCGCTGATGCCGCAGAGTTTCGGGTTCCATCCCGATCTGGATATTTTTGGCGCGTGTGAGCCGGCCCTCAAGGCGGGGGGGGATTATTTTGACGTGATTGCGACCGCCGATGGCGGCCTGCTGCTGGTCTGCGCGGACGTCATGGGCAAGGGGGTGTCGGCGGCCCTGCTGGCGAACATGCTGCGGACGAACGTGCGGGCGGTGGCGCGGCGGGAAAGCGATCCGGGGGCGTTGCTGACGGAGATCAACGCCAACTTCGCGGAGGATCTCCGGCGGCTGGAGATTTTCATCACCGTGGTGGTGGCGTGGGTTTCGCCGGACCGCGGCACGATTTCCTCGGCCAGCGCGGGGCATCCGGCGGGCATTTTGCTGCGCGCCGGTTCGCCCCAAATTCTGCCCGCGCAGGAATTGCCGGTGGGCATCATGGCCGACACGAAATACCGGACGCACCGCGTCGCCTTCGAACCGGGGGATGCGTTCGTGATGTTTACGGATGGAATTCCCGAAGCGCAGAACCGGGAGAATGACTTCTTCGGCGACGATGGCGTGATCAGGGCTCTGGAGCGGGAGCAACTGACCTCCGCGGAGACGCTGGTGCGCGGGGTCATCGCGGAGGTGGCCCAGTTTTCGTCGCATGCCGTTCCCAGCGATGACCGCACGCTGCTCGCGGTCGTTCGAAAGCAGTGACGCATCCGATTTTATGAAGAACACCATTCTCATCGTGGATGACGAGGAGCACATGCTCCGGTTGCTTCAGTTTGCCCTGAGGGGGACGGACGCGACCCTGGAGACGTGTCGTTCGGGCGAGGAGGCGTTGGGGTTTTTGGCGGAGCATTCCGTGCAACTCGTGCTGCTCGACTACTCGATGCCCGGGATGGATGGGGTGGAAACCCTGCGGCGGATTCGGCAACTGGCCGACGGTGCCAGCCTGAAGGTGCTGATGCTCACGGCGCGCGACCAAACGGCGATCCGCGCGGATGCGGCCGGATTGAACGTGGAGGCCTTTCTCACGAAACCGTTCAGCCCAAGCGATCTGTCGGCCCGGGTCCGGGAGCTGCTCAGCCCGGGTTGAGGATTGCGGCGACGCCCAACTTCGCGGTGGATTCCGCGTCCCTCGCCTGTCAAATTTACGCACCCCCAAATTTTCCCCCTATGAAAGGAATCGTTTTCACCAAGTTTCTGGAGATGGTGGAGCAGACGTGGTCGGAGGACTTCGCCGACGAGTTGATCGAGGCGGTGGACCTGCCCTCCGGCGGTGCCTACACGGCGGTCGGCACGTATCCGCACACGGAAATGGTTTCGCTGCTGGTCGAGTTATCGGCGCGGACGGGGGTGCCCATTCCGGAACTGCTGCGCACCTACGGGCGCTTTCTTTTCGGGCAGTTCGTGACGCTTTATCCCGGCTTTTTTAAGGGAACATCCTCGTCGCTGGATTTTGCCGCGAGTATAGAGGACGTCATTCATGTCGAGGTGCGCAAGTTGTATCCCGATGCGGAACTGCCTTCCTTCAAGGTGATCGAGCGCACGCCGGACCGTCTGCGGCTGCGTTATCAATCCGACCGTCATCTTGGGGATTTGGCCCAGGGTCTTATGGAGGCCTGCATCACTCATTTCGGGGAGAGTGATCGCGTGGTGCTGACGCGGGAAAACATGGACGAGGAAGGAGCCCCGGTATGCTTCACGTTGCAGAGGACGACGGCGGCGTAGAGGACGAGAGACTGGCCCGGGCCTATCGCCGGGCGGCCCGCGAGCGCGAGGCACGGCGGGCGGCGGAGATGCTGCTCGAACAGAAAAGCCTGGAGCTTTACCAGAGCAACGAGCAACTCCGGCAGCAGGCTTCCCGGCTGGAGGCGATGGTCGATGCGCGGACGGCGGAGCTGAGCGCGGCGTTGGAACAGGCCACGGCGGCGACGCGGGCCAAGAGCGATTTTCTGGCGACGATGAGCCATGAGATTCGCACGCCCCTGAATGCCGTGATCGGCCTGGCGGATGTGCTCGCCATGTCGCCGCTGAATGACGAGCAGGAGCGGCATCTTGCCGTGCTCATCCGCAGCGCGGGGTCGCTGTTGAATCTCGTCAACGACATCCTCGATTTTTCCAAGATCGAATCCGGGCACCTTGAGCTGGAACGGCGGGATTTCGACCCGGCGGCGGAGATTGGAAATGTCGTGGAGGCGTTTCGTCCGCAGGTTGAGGCAAAGGACGTGACGCTCGAGTATCGGGTGAGCGGCCTGCCGGCGGTGATGCGGGGCGACAGCCTGCGTGTGCGCCAGATTGCCACGAACCTTCTTTCGAATGCGGCCAAGTTCACCGCGCAGGGCCGGATCGTGGTCGCGCTGTCGGCCACGGCGCGGGAAGGCGGGTGGGAGCTGCGTTTGACGGTGAGTGACACCGGGGTGGGGGTGAAGGCGGAGGTGATGGAGCGGTTGTTCGAGCCGTTCATGCAGGGTGACAGCTCCATCACGCGAAACTTTGGCGGGACGGGGCTGGGGCTCGCGATTTCGCGCCGGCTCGCGGAGTTGATGGCGGGAACGATCACGGTCACCTCGGGTGAAGCGGGCTCCACGTTTGCGGTGACGCTGTCGCTGGAAGCGGCGGCGGCGGAACCCGTGCGCATCGATGCGCAGCGGGCGGCGACGTTGCCCCGGATGTCGGTGCTGGTTGTCGACGACCACGACACGAACCGCATGGTCGCGCAGGCGCTGCTGCGCAAGCTCGGGCAGCGGGTGGTGGCGGCGGCCAGCGGGCCGGAGGCGATCGAGTTCGCGGGGAGGGAGGCTTTTGATTTGATCCTGATGGACATGCAGATGCCCGGGATGGACGGGCTTACGGCGACGCGGGAGATCCGCTCCCTGCCGCTCACGCGGCAGCCGCGGATCGTGGCGCTGACGGCGAATGCGTTTGATCGCGATCGGGAGCGATGCCTCGAGGCGGGCATGGACGCCTTTGTTACCAAGCCGGTGCGGGCGGAGGATGTGAGCCGGGAGTTGCTCGCCTTGAGCGGGGCGGCGTAGCGCGGGGGGACGCGTCCGCGCGGCTAGCGGTCGAGGAGTTCGCGGGCGAGGTCCGCGACTTCGATGGAGCGGATGACCTCCGGCGGGGCGTGGTGCACGGAGGCCGTGAAACCGTGAGCGGCCGCGTATTCCTTGAGGCGGAGGAGCAGGGCGAGGCCGTCTCCGTCGATGCGGCGGCAGTAGGAAAGATCAAAGACGAGATTGGTGCGCCCGAGCGCATCCACAAGCATTTCGCGATCGACCCGGCGCAGGT
Source organism: Verrucomicrobiaceae bacterium (assembly GCA_027488755.1). Taxonomy (GTDB): domain Bacteria; phylum Verrucomicrobiota; class Verrucomicrobiia; order Chthoniobacterales; family JAATET01; genus JAATET01. The sequence goes on from JAIYAZ010000074.1 coordinate 8,863, forward strand.
CGTCGGCGGTGAGCCCGCCCAAAAAGGCGACGCGGGTGGTTTCGGGGGAACCCTCAATGGAAACGAAGCAGCCGGCCACGGGGAAGCGTTCCTCGATCCGGAGGACGAGATCGGCGAGGTGGGGGCAGGTGAAGGGGTAGAGGAAGTCGGTTGCGCGGTGGAGCGCGGCGAGCGCGCGCAGGGAGCGGGTGGGGGCGAAGAGGTAGCGGCCGTGCCGGCGTCCCTGCTGGATGATCTGCCAGAGGGTGCCGAATCCCGCCGCGTCGGCGAAGCGGCAGTTTGAGGCGTCGAGCACGAGGGCATCGGTGTCGGCTTCCGTGACGAGGGCGCGGAGGGCGGCGGAGCCGGCGGCGTCGAGGCGCTCGGGCAGGAGGATGACGCGGACGAGTTCCTTTCCGGCGAGGAAGGGGGCGAGGAGACGTGGCGGAGCGGAGCCGCGCACGGTGCGGTTGGCGACCCAGTGCGCGAGGACCGGCGGGGCGGCGATGACGGCGAATTTGGCGAGGCCGATGGCGTAGCGTTTCCAGAGGCGGCCGGGTTCCTCGAGCAGGCGGAAGAGCCATTCGAGGCCGGCGCGCTGCATCCAGGCCGGGGCGCGGCGGATTTCGCCGGCGACGAAGTTGAACGTGCCGCCGACGCCAAGGGCGACGCCGGGCGTGAGCCGGTAGCTGTTGCGCTGAAACCACATTTCCTGTTTCGGGTTGCCGAAGCCGATGAGGAGGATGCGGGCGCCGGATTCCTCGATGCGCCGGCAGAGGGCGCGGTCGCGCTCGGCCTCGAAGGCGATGCGCCCGCCTTCGGTGAAGACGAACGGGCAGTCAACGCCCGCGATTTTAAGTTCCGGATTTTCGCGCTGGAGCGTGCTGGCGGCGTGTTCGGTGACGGGTTGCTGGCCGCCGAGCAGGAAGACGGGGAGGTGGGCGCGGGCGGCGCGGCGGGCGAGTTCGGGGACGAGGTCGGAGCCGCTGACGCGGGCGGGGAGATGCGCGCCGAGCCAGCGGGCGGCCCAGACGAGGGGCATGCCGTCGGCGGTGTTCATGGCGGCGGAGCGGAGGACGTCCGCGAGTTCCGGGTGGCGGGGGCCGGAGGGGAACCAGGTGAGGGTTTTGACGAGGAAGTCGACGTTGCTTGTGACGACAAACCGGCAGCCCGGCTCCGACGTGTCCGCCCATTCGAGGATGGCTTCGATGGCTTGTTCGAAGGACAGCGGGGTGACCGGCAGGCCGAAGAGCCAGATGGGTGCGGGGAGGGAGCCCGCTTGATTTGCCAAGTCCATCAGTTCGGCAGTCTAGCAAAACGGAATCCGGATTCACAATTGCCGAGCGCGCTTTTTTGCGGGCGGGGGCCGGCATTGTGCGTTGATGCGGCGGGGCGTTCTGGGGTATGAAGGAGGGCGTGAAGGGATCTGAGCCCCGCGTGGTGGTCGTTGTCCTGAATTTTCGCACGCCGCAGGTGACGATCGACTGCCTGCACACGCTGGCGGAGGAGTGGGCGCGATGGCCGCATTTTCGCGTCGTCCTCATCGACAATGCCTCGGGCGACGATTCGGTGCCGGAGCTGGAGCGGGCGATCCTGGCGGAGGGGTGGGGGCCGTGGCTGGATTTTCGGGCGCTGGAAAAAAATCTGGGCTTTGCCGGCGGCAACAACCTGATCATGCGCGAGTGCCTGGCGGCGGTGCCGCGGCCGGATTACGTGCTGCTGCTGAACAGCGACACGCTGGTGCGGGCGGGGTGTTTCGCTTATTGCGCGGCGGTGATGGACCGCGAGCCGGGGGTGGGCGCGATGAGTTGCATGCTGCTGAACCGGGATGGTTCCGTGCAGAACGTGTGCCGCAAGTTTCCGCGACCCGACCGCGAGACCGTGCGCGCGATGGGGCTGCCGTGGATGCTGCCGGCGTGGTTCCGCTGGGCGGACACGGAGGACGCGGGCTGGGATCGCCGCGCCGGCGCGCGGGACGTCGAGTGGATCGGCGGGGCGTTTTTGTGGGCCCGCACGGACGCGCTCGAGCGGGCGGGGGTGTTTGACGAGGATTTCTTTTTTTACGGCGAGGACTGCGAACTCTGCCACCGGATCTGGCGGAGCGGCTACCGGGTGCACTTTGATCCGGGCGTGGAGACGGTGCATCTCGGCGGCGCGTCGTCGGACGGGAAGCGCATGCGCAATCGCACGAAGGAGATTCTGACGTGGCGGGCGCGTTTCCTTGTGCAGGAGAAATGTTACGGCCGGCTGGCGGCGCTTTGGATTCGCGGGGTTTATGCGGGCGTGTTTGCGGTGCGATTCGGTCTGCACGTGCTGCGCGGGGGGCGCCGGGCGGACCCCGAGAAATACGAGCAACTGCGGGAGGGCTTTCTCCAGGTGACGGGTCCGCTGAAGGTATGACCGCCCGCCGCCAGCAGGTGCTCTTTGCGTTGCCGGGGCTGCATGGCGTGGCCCGCGGGGCAGAGGTGGCCTTTGAGTCGGTGGCGGCGGGTTTGGCGGAGGATCCGGGTTTTGCGGTGACGGTGGTGGGCGCGGGGCCGCCGCGCGCGGACCGGCCATATCGTTACCTGCAGGCGGGGATGGTGCCGCGCGAGCGGTTCGAGTTGTGGCCGAAGTTCCCGCCGTTGCGCAGCGAGTTCCGCTGGGAGGAGCTGACGTTTGCCGCCTCGCTTTGGCGGGTGCTGCGGCGCGAGCGGCCGGATTTTACGATCACGTGCAGCTATCCGTTTGTGAGCTGGGTGCTGCGCGGCCTGCGCGATGAACGCGGGCGGCGGGCGGGGCATGTTTTTGTGACGCAGAACGGGGATCATCCGGCGCGGCGCACGAACTCGGAGTATCGGCTGTTCCGGTGCGACGGGCTGGTGTGCACGAATCCGGATTTCCACGCGTTCAACCGCGAGACGTGGCGGTGCGCGTTGATTCCGAACGGGGTGGACGTGGCGCGCTTTACGCCCGGAGCGGGCAACCGCGACGCGTTGGGATTGCCGGCGCAGGGGCCGGTGGTCGCGATGGCGAGTGCGTTGATCCCGAGCAAGCATGTCGCGCTGGGCGTGCGGGCGGTGGCCCGGCTGCCGGGGGTGACGCTGGCGCTGGCGGGGGATGGTCCGCAGCGCGAGGAGATCGATGCGCTGGGGCGGGAATTGCTGGGGGAGCGGTTCCGGCGGATGACGTTGACGGCGGCGGCGATGCCGGATTTCTACCGCTCCTGCGACGTGTTTCTGCATCTGAGCCGGGAGGAATCCTTCGGGAACGTTTACATCGAGGCGCTGGCGTGCGGGCGGCCGATCGTGGCGCACGATTACCCGACGGCCCGGTGGATTCTTGGTTCGGAGGCGACGCTGATTGATGCGCGCACGCCGGAGGCGGTGGCGGCGGCGCTGGACGCGGCGCTGAAGGCTCCGCCCGGGGACGGCTGGAACCGGCACGCGGAGGCGGCGGCGCGATTCTCGTGGGCGGCGGTCACGCGGCAGTATGCGGAGTTTTTGCGCGAGCTGGCGGAGGGGCGGCGATGAGCGAGGAGCGCATCGGGTTTGTCGCGATCGGGCGCAACGAGGGTGAGCGGCTGAGGCTTTGTCTGCGGTCGCTGCACGCCGAGGGTGGGCGGGTGGTGTATGTGGATTCCGGCTCGACGGATGGGAGCGTGGAATTTGCGCGCTCGCTCGGCGGGTTGGTAGTGGAGCTGGATCCCGCGGCGGGTTTCACGATGGCCCGGGCGCGCAATGCGGGCTGGCGGGCGTTGGTTGCGCGCTGGCCGGACACGGAGTGGATTCATTTTCTGGACGGCGATTGTGAACTGGTGCCGGGCTGGGTCGCTGAGGCCCACGCGTTCCTGGCCGGGAATCCGGGCTTTGCCGTGGTGTGCGGGCGTCGACGGGAGCGGTTTCCCGAGCGCTCGATGTTCAACCGCCTTTGCGAGTCGGAATGGAACACGCCCGTGGGCGAGGCGAAGGCGTGCGGTGGCGATGCGTTGATGCGGCGCGAGGCGCTCGAGGCCGTGGGTGGGTTCAACGAGGAGCTGATCGCGGGCGAGGAGCCGGAGATGTGCCGGCGGATGCGGGTGGCGGGCTGGCGGATTCAACGCCTCGCGGTCGACATGACGCGGCATGACGCGAACATTCTGCGCTGGTCGCAGTGGTGGCGGCGCTGCGTGCGCGGCGGTTATGGCGCGGCGGATGTGGCGATGCGCACCGCGGGGGACGCGGAAGCGGGGGAGGTGCTGTTTGCCTCGCAGGTGCGAAGCTGCCGCCGGTGGGTGCTGGTGAGCGGAGCGGTTTTGCTCGCTGCGGCGGTGGCGATTGGTTTCGGTCGGCCGTTGCTCGCCGGGGGCCTTTTGCTGGCGTGGCTAGGGGCGATGACGCTGCAGGTGCTGCGCATAACTTTCGGGGCGCGCCGTCGGTGCGGGGGCCTTCGCGCCGCGCTGGAGTATGGGGCGTTGACGTTTTTCGCGAAGGGGCCGCAGTTTGTCGGGATCGCCGGCTGCCGGGCCGACCGCCGCCGCTCGCGGAAGGCGCGCATCATTGAATACAAGACATGAAGATTCCCGACCTCGCCGAAGACCGTGCGCGTTATCCCGCTTCCGCCTGGGTGCGGGAGCAGTCGCTCTGGGCGATCGCGGTTTACCGCTTTGGCCGGTGGAATGATTCCCGCCCCGCGGGCTTTGGGCGGCGGGTGGGGGACCGGCTGTATTGGCTGTTGTTCCGGGTGGTGGAGACGCTGACGGGCGTGAGCTTTACGAAGGCGGTGCGGATCGGGCCCGGGCTGAGGATTCACCATTTTGGAAACATCTTCATTCATTCGGGAGTGGAGATCGGGGCGAATTGCACGCTGCGGCAGGGGGTGACGATCGGCAACCGCCACGAAGGTGGCGGGGTGCCGGTGCTGGAGGACGACGTGGAGCTTGGGGCCTACGCGCAGATTCTGGGGCCGGTGCAGATCGGGCGGGGAGCGAGGATTGGCGCGATGAGCGTGGTCATGGCGGATGTGCCCGCCGGCGCGACGGCGGTCGGGATTCCGGCCCGGATTCTTCCCGCCGGGGAGCCGAAGGGTGGGGCATGAGCATTTTGTATTTGAGTTCGGTGCTGCCGAAGCGGTCGGAGACCTTTGTGTATCGCGAAGTCCTGGGCTTGCGTGCCGCGGGGTTGTCGGTCGCGGTTGCGTCGTTGTATCCGCCGGAGCGGAATCTGGGCGATCCCGCACTCGAGGCGCTGGCGGGCGAGGTGGTGCCGGTTTATGGCGCGGGAGCCGTGGCTCTTGGGCGGGATGCGCTCGCGTTTGCCGGCCGGCATCCGGGCCGTGCCTGGGGCGTGCTTTGGCGGGCGGGGCGGGATGCGCTGGGCGCAAGCGACGTCCGCGGCCGCGGGCGGTTGAAGATTCCGCTGCAGGCGGTGGCGGCGCTTGCGCTGGCGCGGAGACTGGGCGGGCGGGACATCACGCACCTGCATGTGCACATGGCGCATGCGGCGGCGACGGTGGGGATGTATGCCGCCCGGGCGCTGGGGGTGCCCTTCAGCTTTACGGGGCATGCCGCGGATTTGTTCCGCGATCGATCCTTGCTGCGGGAGAAACTTGCGCGGGCGGCATTCGTGGTCTGCATCAGTCACTGGCACCGCGACTGGTATGGCACGCTGGTGCCGCGGCCGGCGGCGGAGTATCCGGTAGTGCGGTGCGGGGTGGATCTGCCGGCGTCGGTGGATCGGTCTGAGCCGGAGGATGCGGGTCTGCGCGTTCTTGGCGTCGGACGATTGGTGCCGAAAAAGGGATTTGATCTTCTGGTGGAGGCGGGGCGTTTGCTGGCGGCGGAGGGATGCCGCTTCGCGATGACGATTGCGGGGGATGGCCCCGAGCGGGAGGCGCTGGAGCGGCTGGCGGATGGCCTGCCGGTGCGGTTTTGCGGGGCGGTGAATCATGCCGAGGTGCCGGCGCTGCTGGCGGAGGCGGATGTGGTGGTGCTGCCGTGCCGGATCGGGCGTGACCAAGATCGCGACGGCATTCCGGTGGTGCTGATGGAGGCGATGGCCCATCGCGTTTGCGTGGTGAGCGGGGATTTGCCGGCGATTCGCGAGCTCGTTCAGGACGGCACAAACGGGCTGCTCATTCCTCCGGGGGATACGAACGCGCTGGCGCAGGCGCTGCTGCGGCTGGCCCGCGAACCCGGGTGGCGTCTGCGGCTGGCGGGAAAAGGCCGCGAGCGGGTGGAAGAAGAGTTCTCTTCAACGAGGAACATTGCTAGGCTGCTCGCATTGTTCCGCACCGCTTTATGAACGAGTCGGCCCCCCCCACCGCCCGCCGGTATGTCCTGATCACGCCATGCCGGGATGAATCCGAGTATGCGCGGCGGTGCATTGAGAGCGTCCTGGCGCAGACGATTCCTCCGACGCTTTGGCTGTTGGTGGACGATGGCTCGACGGACGAAACCCCGGCCCTGCTCGCGGAGTATGCCGCCAAGGTGCCGTGGATGCGGGTGATTCGCCGCGAGGATCGCGGGCGCCGAGCGGTCGGTCCCGGGGTGGTGGATGCGTTCTATGCGGGCTGGGACACGCTGAACCCGCGGGACTTTGATTACCTCTGCAAGTTCGACCTCGATCTGGATGTGCCGCCGGGCTACTTCGAGGAACTGATCCGCCGGATGGAGGCCGATCCGCGCCTCGGCAGTTGCAGCGGCAAGCCGTTCTTTGAGCGTGGGGGCGAGCTGGTGAGCGAGAAGTGCGGGGACGAGATGTCGGTCGGCATGACCAAGTTTTATCGCGTGGATTGCTTTCTGGAGATCGGGGGCTTTGTCCGCGAGGTGATGTGGGACGGCATTGATTGTCACCGCGCGCGCATGCTGGGTTGGAAGGCCGGGAGCTGGGATGGCGCGAACCTGCGGTTTGTCCATTTGCGCCCGATGGGTTCGAGCCAGAAGGGGATTTTCACCGGGCGGATGCGCCATGGATTCGGGCAATACTTCATGGGCACGGATCTGCTCTACATGAGCGTGAGCACGGCGTTCCGGCTGTTTCACCCTCCCTTCGTGGTGGGGGCGCTGGCGATGTGGTGGGGGTATGTGAAAAGCGCGCTCGGCGGAAAGCCGCGTTACGACGATCCGGACTTCCGGCGTTTTCTCAACGCCTACCAGCGGCGCTGCCTGGTGGTGGGGAAGGCGCGCGCGACCGCGGAGCTGGACGCGACGGCGACGCGGCGGATGCGGGGCGGGACAGCGTCGAGCCAATGAAGACGCGCTTCCTTCCGGTTGTTCTTGCGGGGGCTCTGGTCGTGCTCGGGGGCGGCTGTTCGATTGGCAATCCAAAGGCGGGCGTTTACGGGCCCGAGCCCACTGGTGCGTCCTTTGCCCAAATCAAGGGGCTTGATCCCGGGGAATCCTTCACCTCGGAGCTGGAGACCTCGTCAAAGAAGTTTGCCTCGCCCGCCGACATTCGTTCGGCCTCGGCGGGAATTGACGACGAGTATCGCCTGGGGCCGGGGGACGTCTTTGCCTTCCTCGTGCGGGGCCGCGACGACATTAACCGCGAGGAGATCATCGTCTCGCCCGATGGCGAGGTCTCCCTGCCGCGCGTCGGCACCTTGAAGGTGCAGGGGCGGACCGTTCGCGAAGTGACCGAGGAATTAAAAAAGGCACTCAGCGCCTATTATGACGCGCCCGAGGTGACGGTGGTGATGAAGGCGTTTAACAACAACCGCGTCTTCGTTCTGGGCCGGGTGGCGAATCCCGGGGCCGTGAAGTTCCAGGGCAAGGCCACGCTGCTTGAGGCCTTGTCGCTGGCGGGCGGTCTGCCGGCGGATCAGGCCAAGTCGTTCCTGAGCCGGTGCATGATCGTGCGCAACAACGAACTGATCATGTGGATCGACCTCAAGGAACTGCTTGAGCGCGGGAACATGGCGCTGAACGCGCGGCTGCGAAATGGCGACGTGATTTTCATCCCGCAAAGCGAGGATCAGCTTGCCTACGTGCTGGGCGAGGTGAAGTCGCCGGGCGTCATTGCGCTGCGTTCGGAGATGACGCTGCTTGACGCCGTGATGGCATCCGGCGGCCCGACTAAGGGGGCCAACCTGCGCGACGTGTTCATCGTCCGAACCTCGCAGGGGAAGGGAGCCATCGAGAAGGTTGACCTCAAGGCGATCGTTTCCCGCGCCGACTTTCGGAAGAACTACGCGCTGCGCGACGGGGACATTGTTTATGTTCCCGAAACGGGCCTGAGCCGGCTCAATTACTTCGCGTCGCAGATCCAACCCTTCTTCTCCATCATCGGCATGACGGCGAGCACGGCGGCCAGCGTTGGTTTCCTCGATGGGTTCGGTTCGGTGATCTACGGAGGCGGTTCCACGTCCCAGTAATGAGCGAGCCGTCCCCCCACGATCGCGGAGCCATCGAGCGCGGAACGCTGAGCAACGCCCGGCGCAGCAAGCCGTTCGATCTGCTGGATTTTCTGTGGCGCCGGACGCCGTTGATCCTTGGCCTCGGCATTCCCGCGTTCCTGCTGCTGAATCTGCTGACGGCGCCGTTCGTGACGCCCATCTACAAGGTCGAGGGGAGCCTGCTCATCAAGCAATCGAAGGAGCCGACGATCGGCGGGCGGGACCGGGAGACCATTCAGGGCGACGTGGGGTATTTTCAGCGCACCCTCGGGATCCGGGTTCTGGACCGGGATGTCCTGCGGGCGGCCCTCGCGAAAGTGCCCGAGGACAAGCGGCCGGCCTTTTTGCGCGGGCTCGGGGACAGCGATAGGGCGGTGTTTCGCCTGATGTCGCGCATCGTGGCGAAGGAAGTGGAGCGCACGTATCTCATCCGCGTTTCGATGGACGGCGACAGCGCGGAGGGCTTGGCGGAGATTCTTCATGCCGTGCTCCAGAGCCTGATCGAGAAACTGCAGCACGAGCAGGAGCGGCAGTTTCAGTCGCGGCTCGATTACCTTCGCGGCGAGCGCGAGAAGATTGCCGCGCGCGGCGAGGAGGAAAAAACGCGCATCCTGGAGCTGGCGAGCATGTTTGAGAATCGCTCGTTTCTGCGTGCGGCCTACACCGCGGATTTGAGCAAACTGGAGATCATCCAGAAACTCTACTGGGAGGCCGAGGCGGTCGCCGCGGGAAAGGAGTCCGCGCTCAAGGAGGCGCAGCGAAACCAGCGGGAGATCGTGAAGCTCAGCCTCGAGCCGTTTGCGCAGGAGCGGCTGGCCGACAACTTCGGGCTCAATCAAATCGAGCGCTGGACCTACGAGCAATCGCAGCAGTTGCGCTCCAGCATTGACGGGCTGACGCCGGACAATCCCGACCGCAAATACGTCGAAGCGCGCATGCAGTCGATGAACGACTACATGGCGCGCTACAAGGAGAGCGTGGCCAAGTCCACGATCTCGAACCTCGTGGAGAAGCGGGCGTTCGACCTGGACTCCGCGGTGATCAACGCGCAGAGCGCGTCGGTTGCGGCCCAGGAATCCGCGCAGCAGCTGAAGGCGGAGCTGGACCGCGCGAGCGAGGAGGCCAGCCGCGTTTCGGAGGGAATCTTCAAGGCCAGTGAGCGGACCTTCAGCCTCGGGCAGCTCCGGGACCGCCTGGCCTCGATCAACACCCGGATTGACGACACGGAGTTGGAGGCGAAGTCGCCGCTGCCGGTCACGATTGACCAGGAGCCGACGCCGCCAGTGAAGCCCGCCTCGACGAATGCCTCCAAGCTGCGGCTGGCGAGTCTGGTGCTTTCCTTCGGGTTGATTGCGGGCCTGTGCGTGGCCTTTGATTTTCTGGACGGGCGCATCCGCACGCGGCGCGACCTGGGGGCGGCGATTGGCGGGGCGGGCGCGGAGCCCATTCCCGCGACGGTGCCCGAGGGTGAGGATCCCGCCTTTGCGCGGATTCTTGGCGCCGAGCCGCGGAGCGCGGCGAGCGTCGCGCTGCGGGACCTGGCGCTCCGCCTGGCGCTGGAGCGCGAGCGTTCCGCCGGCCACGTGTTCAGCATCCTCGGGGTGCATGCGCGCGCGGGCGCCACGACGATTGCGTTGAACGTGGCCCGGGCCCTGTCGGCGCACGGCCTGCGCGTTTTGGTGGCGGAGTTGCCGACCGCTTCCCCGGGTCTCGCCGCGGCGGCGGGCTTGCCGGCGGGCGCGGAGCCGCCGTCGCCGTGGGGGAACAAGGTGCGGGACCCGGAGTCGGGGGTGGATCTCATTCCCTGGATTCCGTCGCTTCCGGAGGATCGGGTGCGGGCCACGCTGGACAGCTTTCTCAAGCACGCGGCGACGGGTTACGACATCGTGCTGCTCGACCTTGCGTCGATTGCGCAATCCGACATCACGCAGCAGGCGGCGCTGAAGTCCGACGCCATCGTGCTCGTGGTGCGGCAGGACGTGGGCACCTTTGAGCAGGTTCGCGCGGCGGTCGAGCGGATCGCCGCCGGCGGGGTGCCGGCCGTGACGGTCGCACTGAATTTTCACCGCGGGAACCCGATGCGCGTGACGCTGCTGGAGTTGCTCGCGACCGGGCAGCGGCGGGTCTCGGATTTGCACCGCCGCTTTCTGGAGCGCGTCGGGCTTGCCGCGGACGCGGCGCTAGCAAAGTGGAAGGCTCGGCGCGGCCCGGCGACGCCGCCGCCGAAATCTTCGGAGGATTCCGACGCGTGAAGACGGCGATTGTCACCATTGTCATCGGGCCGAAATACACCGAGCTGTTCGACCAGTATTCGCGGGCGCGGTTTGAGGATTACGCGCGTCGGCATGGCTATGAACTTTTCGTGCTCGACCGCGAGGTGCGCCCGCTTCCGGGGAAAAAGCTGACCTGGCAAAAGTGCTGTCTCCAGGACGTGGAGGGCTTGCGGGACTTTGAGCGGGTGGCCTTTTTTGATTCGGACATTCTCATCGCGCGGGA
>JAIYAZ010000044.1 GCA_027488755.1 Verrucomicrobiaceae bacterium
CATCCTCATCGACTTCAGCTCCCCGAACGTGGCCAAGCCCATGCACGTCGGCCACATCCGCTCGACCATCCTCGGCGACTGCCTCGCGCGGGTGGCGCGTTTTCTCGGGCACCACGTCATCACCGACAACCACATCGGCGACTGGGGCACGCAATTCGGCAAGGTCATCCACGGCTGGAAGCATCAACTCGACCGCGCCGCGTTTGAGCGCGACCCCATTCCCGAACTCCTCCGCCTCTACCGCGAGGTCAACGCCGCCGAGGAGACCGACGAGGCCCTCCGCGCCACCGTCCGCGGCGAACTCGTGAAGCTCCAGCAGGGCGACGCCGAAAACCGCGCCATCTGGGAGCAGGTCGTCGCCCGCTCGTGGGAGGAGTTCCAAAAAATCTACGACCTCCTCGACGTCCGCTTCGACGAGCGGCTTGGCGAAAGCTTCTACAACGACCGCCTCGCCCCGCTCTGCGCCCGCCTGGAGGCCGACGGCCTCGCCCGCATCAGCGAAGGCGCGCTCTGCGTCTTTTTCCCCGAGGTGCCCGAGCTGACCGACAAGCCCTGCCTCATCCGCAAAAGCGACGGCGGCTTTCTCTACGCGACCACCGATCTCGCCACCATCGAATACCGGCTCGAACGCTGGCAGCCCGACGCGATCTGGTATGTCACCGGCGCCCCGCAGGCGCTGCATTTCCGCCAGGTCTTCGAAGTCACCCGCCGCATGGGCGCGAACGTCGCCGCCGAGCACGTCGCCTTCGGCAGCATCCTCGGGCCCGACCGCAAGATCATGAAAACCCGCTCCGGCGAAAACGTGCAGCTCGGCGACGTGCTGCGCGAAGCCATTGAGCGGGCCCGCGTGATCGTCGCCGAAAAGAACCCCGAGCTTCCCGCCGCGGAGGCCGAGGCCATCGCCCGCACCATCGGCCTCGGCGCGGTGAAATACGCGGAACTCTCCCAGCACCGCATGACGGACTACATTTTCGCCTGGGAAAAAATGCTCAGCTTCCAGGGCAACACCGCGCCCTACCTGCAGAACGCCTACGTGCGCATCCAGTCGATCTTCCGCCGCGCCGAACTCGCCGAGGCCGGTATCACCACGGCCGCCATCACGCCCGACGATCCCGCCGAACGCGCCCTCGCCCTCAAGCTCCTGCAATTCGCCGAGCTCGTCCCGCTGGTGCTCACCGATTTCCGCCCGAACCTGCTCGCAAACTACCTCTACGAGCTGGCCACGACCTACCACGGCTTTTACGAAGCATGCCCCGTGCTCAAGGCCGAGGGAGCGACCCGCGACTCGCGACTCGCCCTCTGCGCCCTCACCGCCCGCACGCTCCGCCGCGGCCTCGACCTGCTCGGCATCCAGGTGCCCGAGCGGATGTAGACCGCCGCGCGGCTAGAACTCCACCTTCACGCCGGCATACCAGTTCCGCGGCAGCGCGGGATCAATGCCGTCCGCACGAATGCGGGCGTAGTAGAGGTTGTCGAAGATGTTGTTCACGCCGGCGATAAGGCTCACGTTGTCGCGGTAAACCTTCGCCTCGGCGGTGAGATCCCAGACATTGTAGGCCGGAATGAACCGCTGCGCGGTGTTCGTGTCGTCGGCGTAAGACGACCCGACGAAGGTGCCCATGAACGCGAGCTTCACGCGGTCCCGCCAGTTGTAAACCAGCCCCACGCGCAGCAGATAGTCCGAGAGATACTGCGGGGTGCGGCCGGTATTCGGCCCGCTGATGAACTCGCCGTGCTGAAGGGTGAAGCCCGTGTAGGCGCTGAGCGAGCCGTAGGTATCCACCCAATTCCTCGGCACCGGCGCCTCGTCCGCGAGGGACTTCTTGCCGTCCCCCGCCACGAGCTGCGCGCTCGCGCGATTAAACAGCGTGTCGGCCAGGCCCACAAAATCGAGCTGCACGAAGCTGTCCCAGCCGTAGACAAAGGAGCGGCCGGCATTTTCGATCACCGTGATGTTCCCGTTGTCCGCCGTGCGGGTGCCGATCTGGTCGGAGGTGTCCACCATGTAGAAGCTGGTGTCCCAGGTGATCCAGGCGTTCGGATTTCCACGGAAGCCGAGCTCGTAGTTCCACGTAAAGCTCTCGTCGAGATCACCGGCGACGACCGTGTTAGGCGTGGTCGGCACGGCCTGCGTGAAAATCGGCGGGCGGTAGGCCTGCGAGACATTCGCGTAGGCCTGCACGTTCGGGGTGAAGGCGTATTCCACGCCGAGGCCGAAGAGCGGCACGAAGTTGTATTCGTTCTGGTTTGACAGGCCCTGGCCAAGCTCGGTTTTCGCGACGTTGGTTTCCTCCGTCACGCCCTGCCAGATGTTTTCCAGGCGCACGCCGGGGGTCACCGAAAGCCCGCCCCAGGTGAAGCGGTTCTCCGCGAAGGTCGAGAAATACCACGTCTGGCGCAGGCTCTGGTTGCGGATCGGACCGTTCATCGCCGTGGGGCTCTGGCCGCGCGCATCGGTGCGGGGGGAGTAGTTGTTGTAGAGCATCATGCCGCCCGAGAACGTGTGCGTCTGCCCGAGCCACTCCCAGTCGTGCCGCAGGCGCGGCTCGACGCCGAACGTGTAGAACTGCTGCGTTTCGAGCTGGTTGGTTTGGGCATCCGGCCCGGTCGGCAGCGTGCCAAAACCACCGCCGCGCTGCCGCCGGCTGAAGCGCAGGTAATAGTCCCACCACCCGCGGAAGGTCAGCAGCGTCGTCTCGGACACATCCCACTCGTGGATCAACGCCGCGGCGTAGCGGCTGATGCGCATGCGGTCGAAGAAGCGCGAGGTGCCGTTGCGGTCGGTGCCGTAGTTCACCGTGTTGGGTCCGTCGGAGAGCGTGAGCCCGCCCGGCTCCCCGTGCGTCTCGTCGTAGGCGGTGAGGTTGAGATACCACCGGCGCGGCCCGGTCGCGTCGAGCGCGATGGTGCCGCCCCACGCGTTCAAAAAGTAATCGCTGTTCGCCTCGCGAAAACCGTCCGTCTGCCGGTGATTATACCATCCGTAGTAACCCAGCCGCCCGACGGTCCCGCCAAGCGAGCTGAAGTTCGAGTAGTAGTTGAAGCTGCCCAGCAGGTTCGTGGACTGGACGGTAAACGCGCGATCCAGCGGCGGCTTTTTCATCACGAAGTTAATCGCCCCCGCCGGTTGCGGCCCATACATGAGCGCCGCGCCGCCGCGCACAAACTCGATGCGCTCAATCGCGTCGAACGGCGGCGTGTAATACGACTCCGGGTAACCAACCATATCCGCGTGAATCGGGATGCCGTCCTCCAGCACCTGCATGTATTGCATGCGGTGCGGGTCAAACCCGCGGTAGCCGATGCTCACCAACGGCGTGCTCTCCTCGGCGAGCACGAGCCCGGGCGTCTTCGCGATGGCCTGGCGGTAGTTGCCGTTGGAAATCTCGGGCAATTCCTCCAGCCGGATGTTCGAGGTTTTTTTTCCGGCATTGATCCGCGTGCCCTCGACGTCCGGCAAAAACGGCGACGTGATCCGCGTGTCGTAATCCGCCTCCACCACGACCTCCTCGGCCACCTCCACCGCGCCCGCCGACTCCGCCTGCCCCCGGACATTTCCCCCGCAAAAACCAACCACCGCCACCAGCGGAACCGCGACCCGATGCGTCATCTTGAAAATCATGGCGGCAAGGAAAATGAGAACCTGTCTCGTTTATCAAGATTATTTTGAGATTGAATCTCATGTCATGGGAAAGCAGGCTAATCCCGTCCTCGAATTTGCCTGCCATGCTTCTCGACCTTTTCATCCAGGGCGGCCCCATCATGTGGCCCCTGCTGCTCACCTCCCTTGTCGCGCTCACCATCGTGATCGAGCGCAGCGCCTTCATCGTTCGCGAACACCGCCACCGCGCGCCCGCGACCGTCTCCGCCATGCTCGAAGCCGTGGAGCACGGCGAACCCGACCGCGCGGTCACCCTCGGGCAAAACTCCTCCGAC
>JAIYAZ010000040.1 GCA_027488755.1 Verrucomicrobiaceae bacterium
CAAGGGTTCCCGCGGTTGACCCGCCCAAAGGCATGAGAAAACCCGCAGAACCTGGGTTCATGCGGGTCGGAGAGTGGTGCAGCCGGAAAGACTCGAACTTTCAACCTTCTGATCCGTAGTCAGATGCTCTATCCAATTGAGCTACGGCTGCGCGGGAGTGAAGAATAAAGCGGATGTGACGCCGGGGGTCAAACGGGAAATGTGCGGATTTGGCGCGGAGTTTTTTTGGGGGGAGGTGCGCGCTTGCGCCGCGCTCAGGCCGCGGGTTGGCGGGGCCAGGGGCCCGTGATGGCAACGGTGGCGCCGGGGGTCTGGACGTTGACGAAGAGGGTGGAGCCGTCGGGGGAGAAGCAGACGCCGGCGAGTTCGTGGCCGATTTCGGAATACTCGGCGAGCTCGTAAAGCCGGCCAGTGGGCGTCACGCCAAGGAGGCGGCAGGCTTTGTCGGTGTCCTCGCACAGGATAAGGTCGCCCCACGGCGCGGCGGTGAGGTTGTCGCAGTGACTGAGGAGGGCGCCGTCGTTGGGCTCGATGAAGAGCTCAAGCGTGGCGGGCGCGGATCGCTCGGCGGGCGTGCCTTCGTGGGGGCTGGGGCGGTAGCGGAAGACCTGGCCGCGCTGGAGGTGGCCACCGGTGGTCATCGCAAAGTAGGCGGAGTCGCCGGCCCACCACGCACCCTCGCCCCGGGCAAAGACGGCTGCGCCGGCGGACGCTCCGCGGTAGCGGAGGTCGTTGCCGGGGTTGTCGACATCGTCAAGGTCGATCCAGTCCACGGCGAAGGCGCGGCCGACGGGAAAGCGGTCGCCGGACCAGTTGCGGGTTTCGGCGGTTTTCCAATCGCGCACGACCAGAGCCTGGAGCCGGCCGCCGGCGGCGAGTTGGCCGGGCTTGGTCGGCAGGAAGCGGTAGAGGAGTCCGTCGTCGATGTCCTCGGTCTGGTAGACGACGCCGGAGGGCGGGTGCACGGCGACGGCTTCGTGGCGGAAGCGGCCCATGGCTTTGAGCGGGACCGGGCGGGTGAGACCCGTGCTCGTGGTGGGCGCGACTTCGAAGTTGTAGCCGTGGGGTTGCTCGGCGTCGGGTTCCGGGAGGTCGTTGACTTCCTCGCAGGTGATCCAGGTGCCCCAGGGCGTGGGGCCGCCCGCGCAGTTGCGCACGGTGCCGGCGAGGCTCAGGAAATGGCTCTCGAGCGTCTGGGTGCGCGGATCAAAGACGAGGGTGGTGGTGCCGCCGAGGTTGGGGGCGATGCCGCGGCCGGCGTCGTAGAGGCGGTCGGCGGGCACGCGGGAGAGTCGGGAGCGGTCGGGGCCGAAGGGGCTGAACTGCGTCCACGCGCTTTCGAGTTCGTGGTTGCGGATGAGGATGGTGCGGCCGTCGGGTCCGGGGAAGGCGGCCATGCCGTCGGCCTTGCCGGGGACAAGGAGGCCGTCCGCCATTTCCTCGCCGGCGCGGGAGAAGACGGTGGCGCGGAAGCCGGCGGGCAGGCGGAGGCCGTGAACCGGGCGGTCGAGGAGGGGGCCGAAGCCGGCGGTGGTTGACGGGGCGGCGAAGGCGGAGCGGGTCGTGAGTTCGCGCAGGCCGAGGAAGCCGAGGGCGGCGAGGCTGGAGAGGCGGAGGAAATCGCGGCGGGTGGGCATGGGCGGCTGCCGGGAATCTGGTCGAGGCCAGCGGTGCGCACAAACGGGAATTTGCGGGGATTTCGTCACGCGCGGAGTCCCGCTTCCGGCGCTAGAGCGCGGGGGCGGTGGCGCGGACGAAGCGCTCGATGCCGGGGTAGTCGCGGACGCTGGCGACGTCGCGGTAGCCGAGGGCGGTGAGGAGCGCGCAGACGCGGTCGGACTGGTCGTGACCGATTTCCAGCCAAAGGGCGGCGTCGGGTTCCAGCCGGGGGCGGAGAATGTCGGCGAGGCGCTGGATGATCTCCAGGCCGTCGGCACCGCCGTCCAGGGCGGAGGCGGGGTCGTGATGGACTTCGCGGGCGAGGCCGGGCAGGTCGGCGGCGGGGATGTAGGGGAGGTTCGCCACGACGAGGTGAAAACGCTCGTCGCCGGGGGGCAGGAGGTCGGCTTCGACGAAGCGGACGGGGGCGTTGTGTGTGGCGGCGTTTTCCGCGGCGAGGGCGAGGGCGGCGGGGGAAAGGTCGGTGGCGGTGACGGTGGCTGCGGGATTTTGCAGGGCGAGGGTGATCGCGATGACGCCGCTGCCGGTGCCGACGTCGAGGATTTTGGAATTCGGATTTTGGATCGCGGCCTGGGCGAGTTCGACGAGTTGCTCGGTCTCGGGGCGGGGGATGAGCGCGCGGGCGTCGGACTTGAAGGTGCGGCCGTGGAACTCGACGGTGCCGAGGAGGTGCTGGAGGGGGACGCCCTGGCCGCGGGAGCGCACGAGGTCGCGGAGCGGGGCGCGTTCGGCGTCGGAGAGCGGGCGGTCGAACTCGAGGTAGAGGTCGAGGCGCTTCTTTTTGCCGAGGGCGTGGGCGAGGAGGTGCTCGGCGTTGAGGCGCGCGTCGTCGACGCCGTTTTTGGCGAGGTAGCCGGTGGCCGACTGGATGACTTCGAGGACGGTCATGCGCGGTCGTTAGTTCATGCCGGGGGCGGCGGATTGTCCATCCCGCGCTGGGGCGGGGGCGGTCAAGCGGCGGTTTCCGCCTCCTTGAGGCGGGTTTCCACGTCGGCGGCGTAGAGGGCTTCGATCATTTCGCCGATGTTGCCTTCAACGAATTGATCGAGGTTGTAGAGCGTGAGGCCGATACGGTGGTCGGTGACGCGGTTTTGCGGAAAGTTGTAGGTGCGGATTTTTTCCTCGCGTCCGCCGCCGCCGATGAGGGCCTTGCGGTGGGCGGAGTATTTTTCCTCCTCCTCGCGGCGTTTGTCCTCGAGGAGGCGCGAGCGCATGATCTGGATGGCGGCCTCCTTGTTCTTTTGCTGGCTGCGACCGTCCTGGCAGCGGACGATGCGGCCGGTGGGGATGTGCATGACCTGGACGGCAGAGTCGGTGGTGTTCACGCCCTGGCCGCCGGGGCCGCCGGCGCGGCAGACTTCGATGCGGAGGTCGGACATGGGGAGGTCGAGGTCGACTTCCTCGGCCTCGGGGAGGACGGCGACGGTCGCGGCGGAGGTGTGGACGCGGCCCTGGGCCTCGGTGGCGGGCACGCGCTGGACGCGGTGGACGCCGCTTTCGTAGCGCATTTTGCGGAAGACCGATTCGCCGCTGAGGCGGAAGATGATTTCCTTGAAGCCGCCGAGGTCGGAGGGGCTGTTCTCGAGGACTTCGAGCTTGAGCCCGCCGGTTTCGGCGAAGCGGTTATACATGCGGAAGAGGTCGGCGGCGAAGAGCGCGGCCTCGGTGCCGCCGGTGCCGGCGCGGATTTCCACGATGGCGTCCTTGTCCTCGTCGGGTTCGGGCGGGAGGAGGGCGATACGGAGCTCCATTTCGAGCCGGGGCAGGCGCTCGCGCAGGGTCGTGATTTCGGCGGTGGCGAGTTCGGCCATCTCGGCGTCGCTGCCGGAGGCGAGTTCCTCGTTTTCGGTGAGTTCGCGCTGGGTTTTCTGGAATTCGTCCCACTTCTCGAGGAGCAGACGGAGCTGGGAGTGCTCGCGGAGAATGGCCTGGGCGCGGCGGGAATCCTCAAACAGCGAGGGGTCGGCGACGGCGGCGTCGATTTCGGCGAAGCGGTCGCGTTTGCGGGCGACGAGGGCGGTGAAATCCATAAAAACAGAAACGGTGACGCCGGCATGAGGCCAGGCGTCACCGTTTCTTGGGGTGGGGAAAACTAGGCGGACTTCTTGGTGGCGCGGGTCGCCTTCACGCTGCCGTAGCGGCGGGCGAACTTCTCGACGCGGCCGGCGGTGTCGACAAACTTCTGTTCGCCGGTGAAGAACGGGTGGCAGGCGGCGCAGATGCCGATCTTGAGGTTGTCGCGCGTCGAGCGGGTGCGATACGTGGCGCCGCATGCGCAGACGATCACGGTGTCGACGTAGTTGGGATGAATTTCAGACTTCATGAAAAATGGTTTGTCAAAATAGGAAGCCGAACGCGCTGGCGCAAGGGAAATTCTTGCGGATTTGGCAACCCGGCGGGAGATCGGGCCGGGGGGCGGCGGTGGGAGCCCGGCGTCTAGAGCGCCGGGGTGGGGGAGTCGTGCCAGTCCCGGTAAATGTGCGGGGAGATTTCCGAGGGTTTGATTTCGCTGCGGCCGCCCCAAAACACATTCGTGTAGAGCACGGGCATGCCGATGGCCTCGAGGTGGCGGTCGATGGCGGCCTTGTGGGCGAGGACGCGCTCCTTGTCGGTGCCGTGGGCGACGGCCATGATGTTGACGTTTTTGAAGTCGGGGCCGCCCTCGCGCCAGTAGCAGTGGGTGAGGATTTCGTGGCGGCCGACTTCCGCGCCGGCTTCGATTTCGCGGCCGGCGGGCACGGCCCAGTGGAAGAGGCCGTTGAAGCGGGTGACGCGCACGCCGGCGGCGGAGGGTTTGACGTGTTCGAGGAAGGTGGAGAAGCGGCCGATGACTTTGCGGGCGTTGAGGGATTCGGCGATGGTGCAGAATTCCTCGAGGGGGACGCCGGCGGCGGCGGCGCGGGAGGCCCAGGCGGGCTCGCCGATTTCCGCGGGGGTGAACTCGCGCTTGAGCTCGAGGAGGACGGCCCACTCGATCGCGGAGAGGTGGACGGTTTCCACCTTGAGCATGCGGGCGGGGGCGTCGGTTTTGTCGCCGGGTTCGATGGTCTTGCGGCGGACGTGGCCGACGCCGAGGGCGAAGATGCCCCGCGCGGGCATGAGGCGGTAGCTTTCCGCGCCGGTGCGGCGGAGGAGTTCGTCGCAGTGGTGGGCGAGGGATTCGCCGGCGGGGACCTTCACGGTGGTCCAGAGTTTGTAGGCCTGGCCGGGTATGTCGGCGTCGGTGGAACGGATGACGACGTGGCCGGAGAAGGGGTCCTCGCGGAACATGTATTCGAAGGTGGCGTCGAGCCGCTCGGCGGGCACGCGCCAGGCGACGAGGGCGCCTTCGGCGAGGTTGGTGGCGACGAGGGTCTGGCGCACGCGGCGGATGGTGCCGGCTTCGAGCATGGCGCGGATGCGTTCCTGCACGACGGGAAGTTCGACGCCGGAGAGGCGCGCGATTTCGGCGAAGGGTTCCCGGACAAAGCCGCGGATCTGGTCTTCGGAGATCGCGAGGATGCGGGCGTTGAGGGGATCGGTGTGCTCGGTCGGAATCATGCAGCC
>JAIYAZ010000090.1 GCA_027488755.1 Verrucomicrobiaceae bacterium
ATGTTCCAGACCGGCTGGGACGCCGCGAAACCCTTCGGCGACGCGCTCCGCGGCATGCTCGAAAATCCCTACACGATCTTCGCCGCCGTCATCGGCTCGACCTTCCTCACCATGGCCACCCACGGCACCGACCAGGACATGGTGCAGCGCATGCTCACGGCCGAAAATCCCGCCAAGGCCCGCTTCAGCCTGATTCTAAGCGGCTTCGCGGACATCCCGATCGTCCTCGCCTTCCTCGCCGTCGGCATCCTTCTCTGGGTCCGCTACCAGGTCGTGCCCGATCCCGGCCTGCCCGCCGCCGCCAACGAAGTCTTCGCCCACTACATCGTCCACGAAATGCCGGTCGGCATCCGCGGGCTCATCATCGCCGGCGTCTTCGCGACCATGATGGGTTCGACCTCCGCCGCCCTCAACGCGCTCGCCACCTCCTTCATCCGCGATTTCTACCAACCCTACATCCGCCCCACCGCGACCGACCGCCAGGCCGTCGCCGCCGCCCGCTGGGCCACGGCCATCTTCGGCGCCGCCATGGTCGTTGTGGCCACCGCCGCGGCCTACGCCGTCCTCCGCACGAACATCACCATCATCCCGCTCGCCCTCGGCATCCTCGGCTACAGCTACGGCTCGCTGCTCGGCGTTTTCCTCCTCGGCGTGCTCAGCCGCACTCGCGGCGACGACCGCGCCAACGTCGTCGCCATGGGCCTCGGCATCGTCGCCGTGCTCGTGCTCTGCAAGGTCAAGATCCCGGGCTTCGGCCTGGTCGATGGGCGTCTCACCCCCATGGATTGGAACTTCGGCGGCATTCTTCCGGATTGGTGGCCCGCCATCGCCTGGCCGTATTTCGTGCTCATCGGCAGTGCAGTCACCGTCGGTATCGCCGCGCTCTTCCCCGGCCGCCCGGCCGCGAAAGCCGATTAATAAAGGGCCGCACTTTCGCCGTTGCGCGCCGTCCCTGCGCCCATCGGCCCGCGCCGGACGGTCAAGCCTTTTCCCGCGTTTTCGCCGGTTAAATTTGACGCTTCCGTAACCTTTTTTCTTGAGGGGTTTTGCCCCGGTTCTTAGCCTCTCGGCAGTTGCGGCGAGCGAAGCTCCCGGCTCTGTGAATAACTTGTGAAGTGTTCCTCCCTCCCCCCGGGGTTTGTTCCACAACCGGGCGGCGCCAGGGCGCGAATTGTCTCCACGAGTTTTCCGGCCGGCTGCGTCGTCTCCCGCATGATCAAATTTAAAATGCCCGCTTACAGAGTAAATCATCATCCTTTCGGCCTTCCGGGCCGTTTTTCTTCGCCTGCGGCGAAGGGTGGTGCGTCTGGGGTGGGTCAGATTCAGGCCTGGGCCGCTCCTCTGGGGCGGATGGGGCCGCAGTAAGGAGGACTGTGCATAAGTTACTTATGTCGCAAGATTTTAGATCCATTTGGGCGGCCATTGCGGCCTTGATTTCCCCCCGCGTGAGTGCGGACGGTTTCCAGCGTTGGTTCACCGATGTCGAGGTGCTCGGTGACGACGGCAGCACCCTCACGTTGGGTGTGCCGAACCCGATCCAGAAGTTCTTCATCGAAAGCAATTACCTCACGCTCCTTGAGGGGGCCGTGACCGAGGCGTTTGAGGGCAGCCGCACCCTGCGGATCGTCGCCCGCCAGGGGGAGGATTCCGAAAACCCCGTCCCCAGCTCCGTCGAGGAGCCCGCCTCCCCCCGCGCCTCCTCCCGCGAGCGCGAAAAACCCGCCCAGCCCATGTCCAGCGGGATGAATCCCCGCAACACCTTCGACGCCTTCGTCGTCGGCTCGAACAACCAGTTCGCCTACGCCGCCGGCCTCGCCGTCGCCCAGGCCCCGGCCAAGACCTACAACCCGCTTTTCGTCTACGGCGGCAGCGGGCTCGGCAAAACCCACCTGCTTCAGGCCATTGGGCACCACGTGCTCTCCTCCCGCAAGGGCAGCAAGGTCTTCTACCTCTCCAGCGAGCAGTTCACCAACGAGTTCATCGACGCCATCCAGCACGGCACCCTCGTCAAATTCCGCAAAAAATACCGGCAGGCCGATGTCCTGATGATCGACGACATCCAGTTCCTCGCCGGCAAGGAACGCTCGCAGGAGGAATTCTTCCACACCTTCAACACCCTGCACGACGGCCACAAGCAGATCGTGCTCTCGTCCGACCGCCCGGCCAGCGAGATCGAAAAACTCGAGCAGCGCCTCGTCTCGCGCTTCGAGTGGGGAATGACCGCGGAGCTCCAGCCCCCGGACATGGAGACCCGCATCGCGATTCTCAAGAGCAAGGCCGAAACCCTCGGGATTCGCCTCGAGCCCTGGGTCATCCAATTTCTGGCCGATCGCATCCGCAACAACGTCCGCCGCCTCGAGGGCGCGCTCATGCGCGTCGCCTCCTACATCTCGCTCAGCGGCCGCGCCATCACCCGCGAGGACATCGAGTCCCTCCTCCGCGACATCTTCCAGGAGCAGGCCCGCCGCGCCGTCACGATCGACCAGATCCAACGCAAGGTCGCCGAGGCCTTTGATCTCCGCATCGCCGACATGACGAGCAAGCGCCGCCTGGCCAGCATCGCCTTCCCCCGGCAGATCGCGATGTATCTCTCCCGCCAGATGACGAATTCCACGCTCACCGAGATCGGCGATTCCTTCGGCGGCAAGGATCACGGCACCGTCATCCACGCCGTCAAGCTCATCAAAAAGCGCATGGTCGACGACGAGCGCACGCGCCACATGATCCGCTCCATCGAGACCCAACTCCAGCGGTAGTTGACGGCTGGGGGGAAAGCCCGGTGCGCCGCGCGGTGCCGCCCGCTCCCCCCGCCGCGCTTTATCCTCAACTATCAACTTGCCGTGCGCCGCACGGCGCGGCTACTCATCACTGATTGCCTGCGCGGCACCCCACTCCATGAAGTTCAGCGTCACCAAAGAAAACCTCCTCGAAGGCCTCCAGAAAACCCAGAACGTCGTCAGCAATCGCACCACCCTCCCGGTGCTCTCGAACGTCCTGGTGGAAACGACCGACACGGGGATCCGCCTGAGCACCACCGACATGGAGGTCGCCCTCCGCTGCGACGTTCCCGCCGTCGTCGAAAAAGCTGGCGCCACCACGCTCCCGGCCCGCCGCCTTCTCACCATCGTCCGCGCCCTGCCCGCCAGCGACATCCAGATCGAGACCGACGCCAAGAGCATCTCCTCCATCCGGAGCGGCCAGAGCTACTTCAAAATCTTCGGCCTCGCCCGCGACGAATTCCCCGCCTTCCCCAGCTCGAAGGAAGCCCGCACCCTCTCGCTCAAGCAGAGCGTGCTCAAGGACGGCCTCCGCAAAACCAGCTACGCCATCTCGCTCGACGAGACCCGCTACGTCCTCAACGGCATCCTTTTCTCCTTCAAGGAAAACACCCTCAAGCTCGTCGCCACCGACGGCCGCCGCCTCGCGCTTTTTGAGGAGACCATCGACGCCGAGCTCGCCGGCAAGCTCGACCTCGACTTCATCGTCCCCACCAAGGCCATCAACGAGCTCCAGCGCCTCCTCAGCGAAGACGGCGACGTCACCCTCGCCGTCAGCGACAACCTCGTCTCCTTCGAGCTCAACGGCTCCCTGCTCGTCACCAAGCTCGTCGACGGCAACTACCCGAACTACAAGCAGGTCATCCCTTCCAGCGAGGACGTGAAGGAAACCGTCACCCTCGAGCGCGAGGTCTTCCTCACCACCGTGAGCCGCGTCTCCCTGCTCAGCAGCGACAAGACCAGCTCCATCCGCCTCAACTTCACGAAGAACAACATCGAGGTCACTTCCAATACCCCGGAAGTCGGCGAAGCCCGCGAGTCCCTCGCCGCCGCCTACCGCGGCCGCGATTTCTCCATCGCCTTCAACCCCGAGTATCTCATGGACCCGCTCAAGGCCCTGCCCGACGACGAGGTCCACCTCCACCTCATCGACGAGATGAGCCCCGGCGTGTTGAAGATCAATTCCGGCTTCCTCTACGTGATCATGCCGATGCGCGTCTCGGCCTGAGTCGCGCGCGCCCGCCGCTCCACGCGGGCGCTTTTTCCGCGGGGATCGCCTTACGCGGCCACCCCAAACAGCGCGCCCACCCCGGCGGTCACCGCCATCGCCAGCGCGCTCCAAAAAAGCACGCGACCCGCGCCCAGCCACGGATTGGCCCCGCCGACCCGCGCCGCCAGAGCGCCGAGCACCGCCAGGAACGCGAGGGAAATCCCCACGACGCCCGGAATCACCCACGGCCCGGCGAGCAGAAACGTCGCGGCGAGGGGAATGACCGCGCCGGCGGCAAACGTCGCCGCGGAGGTCAGCGCCGCCTGTAGCGGGCGGGCGGCCAGATTCGGAGTGATCCCCAGCTCGTCGCGCGCGTGCGCGCCCAGGGCGTCCTTCGCCATCAACTGCCCGGCCACCTGCCGCGCCAGCGCGGGTTCCACCCCCCGCTGCACGTAGAGGCCCGCCAACTCGGCCACCTCGCCGTCCGGGTCGGTCTGGAGTTCGACCCGCTCGCGGGCCAGATCGGCATTCTCGGTGTCCGCCTGCGAACTCACCGAAACGTATTCGCCGGCAGCCATCGACATGGCCCCGGCCACGAGCCCCGCAAGGCCAGCGACGAGCAGCTCGTTGCGCCCGGCATTCGCCGCGGCGACACCGACGACCAGGCTGGCGGTGGAGACCAGGCCATCATTCGCCCCGAGCACCGCCGCCCGCAACCAGCCGATGCGATCCGTGCGATGGCGCTCCCGGGATTGCGGGGCGTTCAGAAGTTTGGCGGCCATGGTTCCACCCAGCCTGATGCCTCCCCGCCCGAATGGCAACCCGCGCCGCCAAACCCGCGACGCCCCCGCCCAACGAAAACCGGCATTGACGCCGGCCTCCCGCCATGCGACGCAAGGCTTGGCCTGCGCCGGCATAGCTCAGTGGTAGAGCAACGGTTTTGTAAACCGTCGGTCGTCGGTTCGAATCCGACTGTCGGCTTGCCTTTCCCGGCCCACGCTCCCGCCGCCCGCCCTATCCGCGGGTCGACGGCACGAACACCCACTCCATGCCCGCCGCCCTCGCGGCCTCGATCCCCGTCGGACTGTCCTCAAAAACCAGGCAATCCCCCGGGGGCACCCCCATGCGGCGCGCGGCCTCCAGAAAAGGATCCGGCGCCGGCTTGCCGTGCGCCACGTCCTCCATGCCGACCACCGCGTCGAAGTAACCCGTGAGCCCCAGCGCATCGAGCGTCTTGAGCACGACCTCCCGATGCCCGCCGCTCGCCACCGCCACCGGCACCGTCCCATGCACGCGCCGGAGAATCGCCACCACGGCCTCGATCGGGCGCACCTGCGGAATCAACTCCAGAAAATACCCCTCCTTGATCCGCGACGTCTCCATCGGGTCGAGGTTCGTGCCGTAGCGGGCATTGAGCTGCTCCACGATCACCGTCGTCGGCTTCCCGCCCCACTCGTAAAAAAGCTCCTCGGGATACGTGCCCCCCAGCTCCTTCATCGCCCGCGTCCAGGCCTGAAAGTGGGCGGGCATGGTGTCCGCAAGGGTGCCGTCGCAGTCAAAGATGTATCCCGCGAACGCGCGGTCGGGCAGGCTGAGTTCCATCCGCCAATTCTATGACCAAGCGGACCCGGCCCGGCAATCGAGACTTGTTGTTTCTGCGGCCAATCATCAGATTGCGAATCATGGCTCACGCGCTCCGCGGGTTGGTGGCGGTTCTCATGATGGCCAGCTTTGCGTTTGCCGCCACGCCCCCGCCGGGACCCGTGCGAACCTTTCGCGCCACGCCGGCCAGCTCCACCGAGATCGTCCTCGCGTGGCAGGTGACCCCCGGCCCGCTCAACCGCGGCTTCAAGATCGAGCAATCCGTGGCGGGTGGCGGATTTCAGCCCCTGGCCAACCTCGCCCGCACCGCGACCTCCTATCGCCACCGGAACCTCCAACCGGGCACCGCCTACCGGTATCGGATTCGGGTGATCGGGGCCGCCGTCCTCTCGTCCGCCCGGATCGCCGTCGCCACGACGAGCCCCGCATCGACCCCAACGCCCACGCCAACCGCGACGCCCACGCCAACCGCAACGCCCACGCCGACTCCGACCCCGACGCCCACCCCGTCGGCCCCGAGCGCCCTCGCCGTCACGGCGCCTACCTACGGCACGCTGCGCCTCACGTGGTCCGATAACTCCAACAACGAAACCGGCTTCCTCGTCGAGGTCTCG
>JAIYAZ010000051.1 GCA_027488755.1 Verrucomicrobiaceae bacterium
AAGGCAGCGGCGACGACGGCTTCGGCCTCGCCAAGGGCGGCAATGGCATGGGTGGCCGCCTCGGCGGCTCCGGCGGCAACCGCAGCAAATACGGCTTCTACGCCGGGCAGGTGCAGCGCACCGTCGCCGACGCCCTGCGCGCCCACAAGGCCACCCGCACCGCCGCCCTCACGCTCCAGGTCCGCATCTGGGTCGACTCCACCGGCCGCGTGACCAAGGCCAGCCTCGCCGGTTCCGCCGGCAACGCCGCCACCGACGCCGCCATCCGCGACGAAATTTTGACCGGCCTGCAACTCGCCCAGCCTCCGCCGGAAGGCATGCCCATGCCCATCGTCATGCGCATCTCCGCGAAACGACCCAACTGACCTTGCCCCGATGAAACCCATCCTACCCGCCCTGGCCACCTGGCTCGTCGCCGCACTCGTGACGAACGCCCCCGCTCAGAGCACCGCTCCCACGCCCGCGCCCGGTGAATCCGAAGCCGAGCTCATCACCGCCGCCGCCTTCGCCAAGGCCAACGCCAAAACCCTCGCCGCATCCGCGCCCGCGCCCAGCGCCAGCCCGACGCCTGCCGCCGCGCCGAAGCCCGCCGCCGCGCCGAAACCTGCGACCTCCGCCCCCGCCGCCACCGACGTGGATACGGACACCTGGGCCGCCCTGCCCCGCGCCGACAAGACCGGTAAACCCACGGCGCCCAGCCCCACCCCCGCGCCGTCCCCCGCCAGTGCCCCCGTCAGCGACGCCGAGATCGCGAACTCCACCGGCGAGGACCTCCTGCCCCCCGTCCCCGCCCTCGGCGCCGAGCCCACCCCCGCGCCCGTCACCCCCTCCCAAAACGTCACCATCAACCTCATCAACCGCCTCGTGCAGAAAGGTGTCCTCTCCAAGGAAGACGCCGCCGAGCTCATCCAGCAGGCCGAGGCCGACGCCCAGATCGCCCAGGCCCAGGCCCAGGCCACCCAGGAAATTGCCCAGCAGGCCGCCGTCGCCGCCCAGCAGGCCGTCGCCAACACCCCGCCGCCCCCCGAGGACGACGGCAGCGTCCGCGTCACCTACGTCCCCGAGGTCGTGAAGTCCCAGATCAGCGAACAGGTCAAGGACGAGGTTATGGCCCAGGCCAAGGCCGAAGGCTGGGCCGCGCCCAAGCTCATCCCGAGCTGGCTGCCCAACTTCCGCCCCTTCGCCGACATCCGCGTCCGTTACGAGATCCTCGACTTCCCCAGCGGCAACGACAACACCGGCGCCTTCCCGAACTTCAACGCCATCAACACCGGCGCCCCCTTCAACACCGCCGGCGACCAGTTCTCGCCCCAGCTCAACGTCGACCAGGACCGCAACCGCATGCGCCTCCGCTTCCGCGGCGGGGCCGACTTCAACCTCGGCGAAGGCTTCACCTCCGGCTTCCGCATCGCCACCGGCTCCGACAACTCCCCCACCTCCACCAACCAGTCCCTCGGCCAGACCTACCAGGGCCAGGGCGGCAACTTCAGCAAATACGCCATCTGGCTCGACCGCGCCTTCGTCAAATACGAACTCGCCGGCAGCCCCACCAAAAACGCCGCCATCACCGTCGGCCGCTTCGACAACCCGTTCTTCGTCACCAGCGAAATCATGTGGGACAACGACATCGGCTTCGACGGCATCGTCGGCCAGCTGAAATACGAAATCTTCCGCGGCTTCACCCCGTTCGTCACCGGCGGCGCCTTCCCCGTCTACAACACCGACTTCAACTTCTCCTCCAACCAGCCCGCGAAGTTCAAAAGCTACGACAAATGGCTCTACGCCATCCAGGCCGGCGCGAACTGGAAGATCACCCGCGACCTCGAGCTCACCAGCGCCTTCGCCTACTACTACTGGCAGAACGTCGAGGGCAAACTCAGCTCGCCCTACGTCCCGCTCAGCGCCAGCGACGCCGGCGACACCGACGCCTCCCGCCCCTCCTTCGCGCAGAAGGGCAACACCTACATGGCCCTGCGCAACATCACGCCCACCGCCGCGAACGACTTCGGCACCACGAACCAGTGGCAGTATTACGGCCTCGCCACCAAGTTCGAAAACATCATGGTCAACGGCAAGCTCACCTACAAACGCTTCGAGCCGTTCACCGTCTCCGTCTCCGGCGAATGGGTGCAGAACACCGCCTTCAACTCCGCCTCCATCAACAACGTCGCCGTCAACAACCGCGGCCCGCTCGACGACAGCCTCTCCGCCTCCGACTCCTTCGGCGACTTCGTCGGCGGCGACACCGCCTGGATCGTCCAGGCCCAGTTCGGCTCCGACGTCCTCCAGAAACGCTGGGACTGGAACGTCTTCGGCGGCTACCGCTACGTGGAATCAGACGCCGTCATCGACGGTTTCAACGACTCCGACTTCGGCGGCGGCGGCACCAACCTCAAGGGCTTCACCATCGGCGCGAACCTCGCCCTCTCCAAAAACGTCTACATCGGCTTCCGCTACCTCAGCGGCGCCAGCATCGCCGGCCCGCAATTCAAGGAGGACATCTTCCAGTTCGACCTCAACGCCAAATTCTAACGCCATGCGCCCGTTCATTCTTCTCACGCTCGCCACCTTCCTCGTCCTGCCCACCGCCCTCCGCGCGCAGGAGGAGGACGAAGCCAACGCCAAGCTCCGCGACACCCTCCGCAAAACCATGCTCCAGGTCCGCGACCTCCAGGGGCAGATCGCCACCTTCCAGGCCCAGAAAATCCAGGACGACGCCAAAATCGCCGACCTCGACGGCAAACTCGCCAAACTCACCAAACAATCCGCCGCCGAGAAAACCGCCGCCGATAAAGCCATCGCCGACCTCCGCGCCGACAACGCCGCCAAGGACACCCGCAACGCCAAGCAGCTCGAAGCCCTCGCCGGCTGGAAAAAGACCTACGAATCCCTCCTCGCCAAGGCCAAGGAAATCGACGCCAAGCGCGCCCAGCTCGCGCAGCAGAAAATCCTCGCCGACCGCAAAATCGCCGACCTCCGCGCCAAAAACAAAGCCCTCTACGACCTCGGCAAACAAATCCTCCACCGCTACGAGCGCTACGGCCTCGGCGACGCCATCCTCGCCCGCGAGCCCTTCATCGGCGT
>JAIYAZ010000104.1 GCA_027488755.1 Verrucomicrobiaceae bacterium
CACCAGACGCGGCCGCTGAACCAGAAATACAGGCCCACGCCAACGATGCCGGCGAGGAGGATGTCGACGACGTGGTAGTAGTTCAGCTGCACGCCCCAGACCGCCCAGCCGGAGAGGAGGCCCTGATACGGGGCGGCGAAAATCCAGCCCGTGCCGAACGGGTTCAGCCAGCTGAGCAGGCGCAGGGCGAGCAGGAGGAGGGCGGCGGCGAGGATGACCTGGCCGACCATGTTGAGGCGGTTCCAGAACGGGCCGTGCGGCATTTTCTGGCGGTGCTGATCGCCGAGCGTCTCGGCGAGCGCGCCGCAGGAGCAGATCCAGCCGCAGTAGGCGCCCTTGCCCCAGCGCCAGACGAGAAGCGGGATGAGGACGAAGGTTTGGACGAGCGAGATCGCGAGCCAGGCCCAGAGCGGCTGCTCGGTGAAGAAGTTCCAGATGAAGAGCGGCCAGGCGAGGACGAGGCCGAAGGCGCGCCAATACTCGCGGCCCTGGCCGTAATCGGCGGCGGGGAAGAGCGCGTCGGCGACCGCGCGGCCCGCGCCGGCGTCGAACCAGCCGTTGTGGCCCATCCACGGCAGAACGAGGTAGGGCAGGAGAAAAAGCGGGACGACCTGCACGACCATGAGCGTGGCGGTCTGCGCGGTGACGTAGGGCGTGCGGCGGCGCGCGATGCGGCGAAAGCCGAAGATGACCACGCAGAGGCAGTAGGCGAGCGAGTAGTAGAAGCCGGGCTCGGCGAGGCTGATTTTGAGCGTGCCGAGGAGGTGCGCGGAGTTCTGGGCCGCGGCGCTGAGGCCGTCGAGCCAGGCCGGGACGTTGAAGGGGAACCAGTGGTTCGCCGCGAAGGTGGCGTTGAGCGAGGTGCCGCCCTTCCAGAGGTAGAGGAACCAGCAGAAGGCGAAGAACGCGAGGAAGCCGGCCCAGGTGGTGGCGCGCCACTCGCCGGCGATGGTCACGCCGGACTTGCGGAAAAAGTCGAGCGGGGCTTCGCGACCGATCATGGCGAAGACGACATCGTTCGGCAGGGATTCGGGGCCGGCGGTAGTGGCGAGTTCCACGGCGTCGGCGGTGATCGCCCGCACCTGCGAGCCCAGGGCCAGGCGCAGCGAACCCGGGGCGCGGTCGCCGCGCAGGGCGGAGGAGGCCGCGGTGGTGACGCGCTCGGAGGTGGGCTGCTCCACCGCGACGGGCATGGCGGGATCGGCGGTGAGCTGGAGGATTTTGGCGAGGTTTTCCGGCTTCGGGCGGGAGAACTCGGGCTTGCGGTAGCTGAGGGTGACGTGCGCGCCGCAGGCGACGAGGGCAATGGCGGCCTCGAGCGCGGAATCGCCGCCGCCGACCACGAGCACGGCGCGACCGGCAAAGTCCTTCGGGTCGTGGAGGCGGTTGTAGACCTTCGGGAGGTCCTCGCCGGGGCAGCCGAGCCGACGGAAATTCCCGCTGCGGCCGATGGCGACGATCACGCGCGCGGCCAGCGACAGCGTCGGTCCCTCGGCGGCGGCGAGGGTGAAGCCTCCCGCCTCGCGCCGGACGTGGGTGATGCGCGCCGGGGTGACCTCGACGCCGGCGGCCGCGCGTTGGCGCTCCATCTCGGCGAGGAGGTCCTCCTTAACCGTGGCGGTGAGCTGGAAGTCACCCGCGGGGGTGAGGTCGGTGGGGTAGGTGTAGATCGGCTTGGCGCGGGGAAAATTCGCGATGGTGGAAAACGGTTCGCTGGCCTCGTAGAGCGTGAAGCGGAGCCCCTGGCGCTTCGCTTCGATGGCGGCGGCCATGCCGGCGACGCCCGCGCCGATGATGGCGAGGGTGTCGCGGCCGCGGTCAAAATTCGGTTCGGCGGCGATGGCCTGCACGGCGCGCGCGCCGCCGTCCGCGGCAAACTTCAACAGCGGAATGCCCGACAGATCACCGACGACGCGGAGGCCGGGGACGTTGGTGACGCCGCCGGGGCCGACGACGGGGAGCCGCTCGACGGTGCCGGCCGGCCAGCGCGCGTGGAGCCAGTAGGTGTAGCGCGAGAGGAGGCCGGAGACGG
Organism: Verrucomicrobiaceae bacterium; assembly: GCA_027488755.1. Taxonomy (GTDB): domain Bacteria; phylum Verrucomicrobiota; class Verrucomicrobiia; order Chthoniobacterales; family JAATET01; genus JAATET01. The sequence goes on from JAIYAZ010000104.1 coordinate 2,033, forward strand.
CGGCGAGCGGATTCATGGGCTAGGGATGCGGGACGCCGACGCGGTCGAGGCGTTCGTTGGTGACGTTGCGCACGTAGGGGTGGTTGGGATTCCGCCGCGCGAAATCCTGATGGTATTCCTCGGCGGGCCAGAACTTCGCGAGGGGCACGATTTCGACGGCGATCGGGCGGGATAACCCCTTCTGCACCTCCGACTTGGAGGCCTCCGCCGCGTTTTTCTGCGCCTCGTCCGCATAGAAAATGACCGGTCGATAGGACGAGCCGAAGTCGGGCGCGACTCCGCGGCCGTCGGTCGGGTCGAAGCTTTTCCAGTAGACGTCGAGGAGCTTTGCGAGGCTGGTTTTCTGGGGGTCGAACGTGATGAGCACCGCCTCGGCGTGACCGGTGTTTTCCGCGCAGACCTCCTCGTAGGTCGGGTTGGCCTTGTCGCCGCCCGCGTAGCCGGAGACGACGTCGAGCACGCCGGGCTGGGCCTCGAAGATTGCTTCCATGCACCAGAAGCAGCCGGCGGCGAGAACGGCGGTTTCGGCGCCGGGGTAGGTTTTCACCTCGGCGGGCGTGTGGTTGCGGGTGGTGGTCTGCGAAATGCCGGGTCCGCAGGCGGTGAGCAGAGCGGCGAGCAGGCCGGCGAGGAGGAGGGGGCGGTTCATGGGTGTTTGGGGGATTCCGCAAACGCGGCGGCGAAGGCGGCGTAGCCGGATTTTTCGAGGTCGGCGGCGGGGATGAAGCGGAGGGCGGCGGAATTGATGCAGTAGCGTTTTCCGGTGGGGGGCGGGCCGTCGTCGAAGACGTGGCCGAGGTGGGAGTTCGCGCCCTTGGAGCGGACTTCGTCGCGGACCATGCCGTGCGAGGTGTCGCTCACGACGACGACGTTTTCCGCGACGAGCGGGCGGGTGAAGCTGGGCCAGCCGGTGCCGGAGTCGAACTTGTCGCGCGAGCTGAAGAGGGGTTCGCCGGAGACGACGTCGACGTAGATGCCGGGGGCGTGGTTGTCCCAGAATTCGTTTTGAAACGGGGGCTCGGTGCCGTTCTTCTGGGTGACGTAAAACTGGATGGGCGTGAGCCGTTTTTCGAGGTCGCCGGGTTCCTTGGCGCAGGCCGGAAGGGCAAAGGTGAGGCCGAGCGCGGCGAGAAGGGGGAGGGACGCTTTCATAATGGATTCTACGGCTTCCCTGGTGAGAGGGCGCGGGAGAATTTTTATTCCGCGATAGGTGCGGGGAGCGCGCGGCGCGCTAAACCTTCTCGCCGGGGCGCGGGCCGGCGCGCAGGGCGGCGAGGAGACGAAGGAGGGTGGCGTCGTCGGTTTGGGCGAAGACGAGGTAGGTGTAGCCGCCGGCGCTCCAGGCGAGGGAGTTCCAGTCGGCGTCGTGGCGGCCGGGGCCGGGGACGCGCGGGGCGGCGTCGGTGAAGGCGGCGTCGGGCAGGATGATGAGGTGGGCAATGGCACCGGGGCCGGTGGGGAAGCAGATGAGGGCCCCGCGGTGACCACCCCAGGTGATGCGGCGGCAGCCTTCGGGCGCGTAGGCGGCAAGGCCTCCTGGGATGGTCGCGCCGGGGGCGACGTCGCATCGTTTCAACCAGGCCCGGATGGCGGGCAGCGGCTGGCCGGTGGTTTCGAGCTGGAAGTCGGTGTTGAAGAACGCGGCGAAGTGGGCGCGGGCGGCGCCGACGGATTGCCGGGGCGCGAGGGCGAGCGAGCCAAGGGCGCAGAGGGTGAGGGCAACGAGGGCGAAGGCGGGGACGGGCAGGGTCCACCACGCGGCGCGGCGGGGCGGCGGGGCGAGGGCGAGAAGTTTGCGGCGGAGATCCGGCGGGGGCGCGACGGAGCGCAACCGGGCGGCGAGCGCGGCGTCGGTGGCGTCGAAGTCGGGGTGCGGGTTATTCATCGCCGAGGAGGGTGCGGAGCCGGGATTTGGCGCGGCTGAGGCGGGACATCACGGTGCCGATGGGGATGCCGAGGTGGGCGGCGATTTCCTGGTAGGTGAAGTCCTCCAGGTAGAAGAGGGCGAGGGGCTCGCGATATTCCAGCGGGAGTTGGCCGAGGGCCTCGAGCACGGCGGCTCCGTCGAGGGCGTCGAGTTTTTCGGGGGCGAGATCGGGGGTGTCGTCGTCCGGCGGTTCGTCGGTGAAGCGTTCGGCGCGGCGGCGCTGGCCGAGGAATTCGCGGCGGAGCGTGGTAAAGAGCCAGGATTTGATTTTGGCGGCCTCGCGGATCTGGTGGCCCTTGGTTGCGTAGATCGCAAAGGTCTGCTGGACGAGGTCGGCGGCGTCGCTTTCGCTGCGGGCGAGGCTGAGCGCGAAGCGGTAGAGGCCCTCGTAGTGGGCGAGCACGATGTCTTCGAAGGCGGGGCGCTCCATGCCGGGACCCATGCGATACGCGGAGCGGCGGGGTTTGGCGAATGGAAATCCGCGTCAGGCGGCGACGACGGCACCGCCGCAGCTGGAGCCGGCGCCGGCGGTGCAGCCGAAGCAGTGGTCGCCGGTGGCGATGGGGCGGCCTTCGGTGGCGGCGGGGTCGATGTCCCAGAGGAAGAGCGGTTTGCCGTTTTTCCACTGGAGGCCGAGCATTTGGTTGAAGTCGCAGTCAAAGACTTCGCCCTGCCAGCCGACGTTGATTGTGTTCCGACACATGAGACCGTCGACGGTGGCGGGGTTGAAGGCGTCGACGAGGAGGGCGAGATAGGTGTCGTATTGGCCGTTGTGCCGGAGCCAGGAGGCGAAGCGGGATACGGGGAGGTTCGTGATCGTGTAGAGGCGGTCGAAGGTGATGCCGAAGTGGGCGGCGAGCTCGCGTTTGTAGTCGGCCTCGAGTTCGGCCTGCGGGCCGGGGAGGAAGGCGCCGTTGGGGTTGTAGACGAGGTGGAGCGGGAGGCGGCCGGTGCCGTAGCCGAGGGCGTTGAGGCGCTGGAGGGCGGCGATGCTGGCGTCGAACACGCCGTCGCCGCGTTGTTCGTTCACGTTTTCCGGCGAGTAGCAGGGCATGGAGGCGACGATCTCGACTTCGTGCGCGGCGAGGAACTCGGCCAGGTCCTCGTGACCGGGCTCGAGCAGGATGGTGAGGTTGCAGCGGTCGATGACGCGGCGGCCGAGGGCGCGCACGCCGGCGACGAGGCGGCGGAAGTCGGGGATCATTTCCGGCGCGCCGCCGGTGAGCTCGACGGTCGTGAGGTCGGTGGCCGCGAGCCAGGCGAGGATGCGGTCGACGGTTTCGCGCGTCATGATTTCGCGGCGTTTCGGTCCGGCGTTCACGTGGCAGTGGACGCAGGTTAGGTTGCAGAGTTTGCCGACGTTGATCTGGAGAATTTCGGCGCGGGCGCGGCGGAGGGTTTGCCCGTGGGCGGCGAGGGTGGCGGCGAAGCGGCTCATGGCTTGAGCCGGTAGGCGGGCCGGAGGACGTAGCGATGGATCGCGCCGCCGAGGAGGCCGCCGAGGAGGGGCGCGAGCACGTAGACGGTGAGCCAGCCGTGGCCGTTGGCGGTGAAGGGGACATGGCCCCAGCCGGCGAGGCTGGAAAAGAGCCGCGGCGCGAGGTCGCGGGCGGGGTTCATGCAGGCCATGGTGAGCGGGCCGAGGAGGGAGATGAGTAGGGTGACGGTGAGCCCGATGAGGAGCGGGGTGAGGAACTGGGGGCGGGTGGCGTTGCGCTCGTCGGTGACGCCGAAGATGATGAGGACGAGGAGCGCGGTGGCGGCGATTTCGGCGAAGAACGCGGCCGGGGCGGACATTTTTTCCCGCGCGGCGTCGGTGAGCGGCTGGCCGCCGGGGTTCGGGAAGTATTCGCCGAAGATCATGGCCGTGGCCTCGCTGCCGGGGGCGCCGCGGACGATGCCGTGGGTCGTCTCGTAAACGCGGAGGGCGTCGCCGAAGATGACAAAAAGGACGGCGCACGCGGCGAAGGCGCCGAGCATCTGGAGGGCGAGGTAGGGGAGCACGCGGGATTTCGGAAAATCCGTGAAGGCGGCCATGGCGACGGTGACGGCGGGATTGAGATGCGCGCCGCTGAGCGAGCCGGTGAGGTGGATGGCGAGCGCGACGCCGATGCCCCAGACGATCGCGACCTGGAACACGCCGACCTGCGCCCCGAGGAGCACGGCGGCGGCGACGGCGCCGCAGCCGAAGAAGACGAGGATGAAGGTGCCGAGGAGTTCGCCGGCCATCCAGTCGAGGGGCGGCGTGCGTTTCGGGCCGACGGCGTGGGCGGCGGCGGCGACGTCCTCAACGAGGCGTTCGAGATTTTCTTCGCGACTCATGCCCTCAACAACAACCACCGGCGTCGCAGCATTGCGAGGCTTCGGTGGTGGCGCGGTATTCCAGGCCCTTCGTTTCGCGGGGGTGCCGCAGGCTGGTGCGGGCGCAATCAAACGGCGCGGCGGCCTCCAGCGGGATCTCGGTGCGCGGGTCGACGAACTCGAAATATGCGGCGTAGGGGGCCCGGCGGTAGAGGGTGTAGGTCTTGTCGCAGACGGCGTAGCGGCGGCCGCGCTCCATGCGGTGGCCGTCGTCGTCGAGGACTTCCTTGAACGGCCCGCGGTAGATGACGGCCTGATTGCGCTCGAAGCAGGGGCCCTGCTTGCCCTTTAGGGCTTGGATGGTCATCGAGCGGAATTCGATGCCTTCGACGGTGCGCCAGGGCTGGGCGTCGAGCTTGAGGATTTCCACGCCGTAGAATCCGGCGTCCGTGAAGGCCTGGAGAAACTCCTCCTCGGTGAGGGCGCCGGAGATGCAGCCGCTCCAGAGCTCGGGGTCGTTCTGCATGGCGGCGGGCACGGGTTCGTCGGCAACGATGTCGCTGATGACGGCGCGGCCGCCGCGGCGGAGGACGCGGAAGATTTCCGCGAAGAGCTGTCGCTTCGCGCGGGGCTCGACGAGGTTGAGCACGCAATTGGAGACGACGACGTCGACGGAGTCGCTCGCGACGAGCGGGCGGGTGACGCGGAGTTCCTCGGCGAGGGCGTCGGCGGCGAGGAAGGCGTCGGCGTTGGCAATGGGATTCGCGCGCAGGGCGGCGTCGAGTTCTTCGAGGTCCAGCGCGAGGTCCTGGATGCGGCCCTTGCGGAACTCGACGTTCGCGTAGCCGAGGCGTTCGGCGACCACGGGGGCGTTGCGGCGGGCGACGGCGAGCATTTCGTCGGTCATGTCGACGCCGATGACGCGGCCTTCGGGACCGACGACCTGCGCGGCGATGAAGCCGATTTTTCCGGTGCCGCTGCCGAGATCGAGCACGGTTTCGCCGGGGTGGAGATACTGGCTGGGATCGCCGCAACCGTAGTCGCGCTCGATGACCTCGTCGGGGATGACCTTGAGGTATTGCGGGTTGTATTGAACGGGGCAGCAGAGCGCGGCCTCCTGGGCCTGGGCTCCGGCGGCGTAGCGTTCCTTGACGGCGCGTTCGGCGTTGAGGGTGGACATGGCGGGTGCGGGTTGAATGAGGGTTTAGCGGCGCGCGTTCAAGCTCCAGTCGTAGGGCTGCGATGCAAACGGAATTTCGGGGGGCACGTCGCGGTAGCGGCGGATGAAGGCGGGCGCGCCCCCGGCGGCGGCAAAGTCCTTCGCATACCACGTGAAGATTTCCGACGCGCGGGCGGTCTTTCCGTCGAGCGTGAGTCCGAGCGGGTTCGCGGTGAGGTAGGCCTTGGTGGCGGCTTCGAGCTGGGCCTCGAGGCGGGCCGCGGTGAACGGTTCGGCCTGCAGCGGCGGGCAGGAGCGGCTGGCGCAGTTGATGGCGAAGTGAATGCGCGGCTCGACAAAAGCGTCGAGCAGGCGGCGGCGCTCGAGGTCGTTGAGGCTGAGGGTTTCGCCGGCGACAGTGACGCGTTTTTGCGTGAACACGCCGAAGTCGGGCGCGATGTCCTTCACGCTGCCGATCGGGTAGGCGGCCAGCACCTGGCCGAGCATGGCGACGTTGTAGGCGTTGATGAAAAACGCGAGCCGCCCGGCGCGCGAGGGGTCCGTGGGGCCGCTCCGGGCGACGTTCGCCACGAGCGCGTTCAATGCCGCAACGTCGGCGGGCGCGGCCTTCCACGCGGCGTAATCGACCCCGACGGGCGTGACGTATTTTTTGAGCAGAGCGGCGTAGGCGGGCTCCCACGATTCGGCGGCCGGGAGCGGACTTGCGAGGAGCAGGGCCAGGGCGAGGAGCGGACGCAACGGGATCACCTCCCTGGGAGGCGAAGCGGGGCGGGTTTATTCCCCCGCCGCAGCCGGAATTTTTCCTGAAGCCCGGCATGGACCCTGCGGACGGTGCGCGTTACACCTTTCCGGGCTCATGGAATCCGCCGAGATGCGCCGCGTCGTCGAGGACGCGGAACGGGACAAAAACTGGAAGCGCTGGGGACCCTACCTCAGCGAGCGCCAGTGGGGCACCGTGCGCGAGGATTACTCCGCGAACGGCGACGCGTGGAATAACTTCCCGCACGACCACGCCCGCTCCCGCGCCTACCGCTGGGGCGAGGACGGCCTCCTCGGCTGGACCGACCGCCAGTCCCGCCTCTGCTTCGGCCTCGCGCTCTGGAACGGCGCGGACCCCATCCTCAAGGAACGTCTCTTCGGCCTCACGAACGGCCAGGGCAACCACGGCGAGGACGTGAAGGAGTGCTACTACTACCTCGACGCCACGCCCACTGCCTCCTACGCGAAGGCCCTCTACAAATACCCGCAGGCCGAGTTCCCCTACGCCCAGCTCGTGACCGAAAACGCCCGCCGCGGCCGTGGCGACCTCGAGTTCGAGCTCGAGGACACCGGCATATTCGACGACCAGCGCTACTTCGACGTCTCCGTTGAATACGCCAAGGCCGAGCCCGACGACACCTACATCCAGATCACCGTGGCGAACCGCGGCCCCGAACCCGCGCGCCTCGACGTGCTGCCCAGCCTCTGGTTCCGCAACACCTGGAGCTGGGGCTGCCGCCACGACGGCTGCACGCTCAAGCCCCGCCTCTGGAAAACCTCCGCCCGCCGCGTGGCCGCCAGCCACGAGACGCTCCACGACTTCGAGTGGCTCGTCGCCCGCAAACCCGACGCCTGGCTCTTCACCGACAACGAGACCAACACCGACCGCCTTTACGGCCAGGAAAACGCCACCCCCTGGGTCAAGGACGCCTTCCACCGCTACCTTGTCGACGGCGAGACCGAGGCCATCCACCCCCAGCACCGCGGCACCAAAGCCGCCGCCCTCTACCGCCTCGAAATCCCCGCCGGCGGCGAAGCCACCCTCCAACTCCAGCTCCGCGCCCGCACCGGCGACCACGGCGAATTCGACCCCGAGCGCTTCGCCAAAATTTTCGCCAAGCGCCGCCAGGACGCCGACGACTTCTACGCCGAACTCATCCCCGCCAACGTCGACGCCGAGCAGCGCCGCATCGCCCGCCAGGCCTACGCCGGCCTCGTCTGGACCAAGCAGTTTTACCACTACGTCGTCGCCGACTGGATCGACGGCGACCCCTACGAACTCCCGCCCCCGCCCGGTCGCGAACGCATCCGCAACGGCCCCTGGCGCCACCTCTTCGCGAAGGACGTCCTCTCGATGCCCGACAAGTGGGAGTATCCGTGGTTCGCCGCGTGGGACCTCGCCTTCCACATGGTGCCCTTCGCGCGGCTCGACCCCATCTTCGCGAAGCAGCAGCTCACCGTCCTCCTCCGCGAGTGGTATATGCACCCGAACGGCCAACTCCCCGCCTACGAATGGGAGTTCGGCGACGTGAATCCCCCCGTCCACGCCTGGGCCGCCTGGCGCGTTTACAAGATCGCCGACGCCCGCGGCTTCCGCGACCGCGCCTTCCTCGAAAGCACGTTCCAAAAGCTCCTCCTCAACTTCACCTGGTGGGTGAACCGCAAGGACGAACACGGCCACAACCTCTTCTCCGGCGGTTTCCTCGGCCTCGACAACATCGGCGTCTTCGACCGCTCCCGCCCCCTGCCCGGCGGCGGCCACCTCCACCAGGCCGACGGCACCGCGTGGATGGGCTTCTACTGCGTCACCATGCTCGCCATGGCCCTCGAGCTCGCGAAGGAAAACCCCGTCTACCAGGACATGGCCTCGAAGTTCTTCGAACACTTCATCGCCATCGCCGACGCCATCAACCACTTCGACGGCACCGGCCTCTGGGACGAAACCGACGGCTTCTACTACGACCACCTCCGCATGAACGGCACCAAGCACGTCCTGCGCACCCGCTCCATGGTCGGCCTCATCCCGATGCTCGCCGTGGAACTCCTCGACCTCGAGGAAATCGCCAAACTCGGCGGCTTCAGCCGGCGCATGGAGTGGTTCATGGTCAACCGCCCCGACCTCGGCCGCCACATGTCCTGGTGCAGCCGCTCCAGCTCGAAAAAATTCTCCCTCCTCGCGCTCCCCTCCCGCGACCGCCTGCTGCGCATCCTCGCCCGCCTCCTCGACGAATCCGAGTTCCTCTCCCCCCACGGCATCCGCTCGCTCTCCGCCGCCCACGGCCCGCAGCCCTTCGTCTTCGAAGTCAACGGCGAACGCCACACCGTCGCCTACTCGCCCGCGGAATCCCCCTCCGCCATGTTCGGCGGGAACTCGAACTGGCGCGGCCCCGTCTGGTTCCCCATCAACTACCTCCTCATCGAAGCCCTCGAACGCTACCACCGCTTCTACGGCGACGACTTCAAGGTCGAATGCCCCGCCGGCTCCGGCCAGTTCCTTCACCTCGGCGAAGTCGCGAACTTCCTCTCCTGCCGCCTCACCCGCCTCTTCACCCCCGACGCCACGGGCCACCGCCCCTGCCACGCCGGCGCCGCCCGCTACGCCGACGATCCCCACTGGCGCGACCTCATCCTGTTTTACGAATACTTCGACGGCGACACCGGCCGCGGCCTCGGCGCAAACCACCAGACCGGCTGGACCGCCCTCGTCACCCGCTGCATCGAAGACCTCGCCCAAGCCGACGCCGCCACGCGCCGCGCCGCCGACCTATGAACCTCCACGTCCTCCAACACGAGACCTGCGAAACCCCCGGCGCCATCGCCGACTGGGCCCTCGCCCACGGCCACACCCTCGCCACCACCCATCTCAACCTCGGCGAATCCCTCCCCGACCCCGCCTCCGCCGACGGCCTCGTCATCATGGGCGGCCCCATGAACATCTACCAGGACCGCGACTTTCCCTGGCTCCCCGCCGAACGCCGCTTCATCGAGTCCCACCTCGGCGCCGGTAAACCCGCTGTCGGCATCTGCCTCGGTTCGCAATTCCTCGCCGACGCCCTCGGCGGCCGCGTCCACCAAAACCCCCACGTCGAAATCGGCTGGTTCCCCGTCGAATTCACCGCCGAGGCCCGCCAGCGCCACCCCTTCCTCCCCGCTTCCCTCGACGTCCTCCACTGGCACGGCGACACCTTCGAACTCCCGCCCGGCGCCCTCCGCCTCGCCACCAGCGCCGCCTGCGCGAACCAGGGGTTCATCTTCGGCAACCGCGTGCTCGCCCTCCAGTTCCACCCCGAGACCACGCCAACCGGCGTCGCCGCGCTCACCGACGTCTTCGGCGCGGAACTCACCCCCGCCCCCTTCGTCCAAACCGCCGCCACCATCCGCGCCACCCCGCCCGAAACCTACGCCACCGCGCACCGCGCCCTCCACGCCCTGCTCGACGCCACCCTCGGGGCCTGATTCCCCCGCCCGCCCGCACCCGATTCGGTTGCAAAGCCGGCGGACCGCCCTACCATAAGTCCCGCTAATGTCCTCGTGCTGCCATTGCGCGGGATCACGAGCCACGGAAACGCCCACGCCCCGGCCTCCCGCCGACGGCTCCACCGCCTGGGTGCGCCTCGGCGCTCTCGCCATCCTCGCGGCGCAATCCATGATCGTGAGCCTCGCGGTCAATCTGTCGCCCCCCACCGGGACGGCGCGCCTCACCCTGCACATCCTCCTCGCGCTCTCCGCCCTCGCCGCCCTCTTCCTCGGCGCAGGCCCCCTCCTCCGCGAAAGCCTCGGCGCCGCCCGCCGCGGCCGCATCGTCTTCGAGCAACTCTTCCTCCTCGGCATCACCGCCGCCCTCGGTGCCTCCCTCGTCTGCACCTTCACCGGCACCGGCCACGTCTACTACGAAATCGTCGCCATCCTCCTCGCCATCCACGCCCTCGGCACCGCCCTCGGCCGCCAGCGCCGCACCGCCGCCCTCGAGGCCGCCCGCGCCCTCGGCGAGGAATTCGCCGTCGCCCAACGCCTCGAACCCGGCGGCGGCCTCGTCTCCGTGCCCGTCACCACCATCCGCCCCGGTGACGTCGTGCAAATCCCGCCCGGCGCCGCCATCCCCATCGACGGCACCATCCTCGCCGGCACCGCCCTCGTCGACGAATCCGCCCTCACCGGCGAACCCTTCCCCGCCGTCCGCCGCCCCGAGGACCCCGTCCGCGCCGGCTCCCGCCTCGTCGACGGCCCCCTCCGCGTCCGCGCCACCGCCGCCGGCGACGCCCGCGATCTCGACGCCCTTTTCGCCCGCGTCCGCGCCGCCCAATCCGCCCCCTCCCGCCTCCAGCGCCAGGCCGACCGCCTCGTCGCCTGGTTCCTCCCGCTCGTCTCCCTCGTCGCCCTCGCCACCTTCGCCTTCTGGACCCTCCAAGCCGGCTGGACCACCGGCCTCTTCAACGCCCTCGCCGTCCTCCTCGTCGCCTGCCCCTGCGCCATGGGCCTCGCCACGCCCATCGGCGTCTGGACCGCCCTCGGCGCCCTCGCCCGCCACGGCCTCATCGCCCACTCCAGCGACCTCGTGGAACGCCTCGCCCAAATCCGCCAGATCGCCTTCGACAAAACCGGCACCCTCGGCGACGACCGCCCGGAACTCCTCGACGCCGTCGCCGCCCCCGGCCTCCTCCGCGCCGACCTCCTCGCCGGAATCGCCGCCCTCGAAGCCGGCCGCGACCACCCCTTCGCCCGCGCCTTCGCCCGCTTCACCGGCCCCCTCTCCGCCACCGACGTCCAACTCCTCCCCGGGGTCGGCCTCCGCGGCCGCCTCGGCCCCACCGAACTCACCTTCGGCAACTCCGCCATCCTCCCGCCCGGCATCGACCCCGCCCCGCTCCTCGCCGAACTCCGCGCCGGCGGCGCCTCCACCCACACCCTCTTCCTCCTCCGCGACGGCACCCTCGCTGGAGCCTTCCAGCTCCGCGAATGCCTCCGCGCCGCCACCCGCCCCACGCTCGCCGCCCTCGCCGCCGACGGCCTCACCTGCCACGTCCTAACCGGCGACCCCCATCCCCCCGCCCACGACCTCCCCCGCGTCACCGCCGCGCTCTCCCCCCTCGCCAAGGCCGACCACCTCCGCGCCCTCGCCGCCGGCGGACCCGTTCTCTTCGTCGGTGACGGCACCAACGACGCCCCCGCCATGGCCGCCGCCCACGCCTCCCTCGCCCTCACCCACGGCGCCCCCCTCGCTCGCGACACCGCCACCGGCGAACTCGCCGACCTCCGCGCCCTGCCCGCCGCCCTCCGCCTCTGCCGCGCCACCGTCCGCTCCATCCATCGTAACCTCCTCTTCGCCGCCGCCTACAACGCCATCGGCATCACCCTCGCCGCCGCCGGCTGGCTGCACCCCGTCGCCGCCGCCCTCCTCATGCTCGGCTCCAGCCTCACCGTCAGCACCCGCGCCCTCCGCGCCGGCACCCGGGGCGAAGACGCGCCCACCCCCACCCCCGCGACCGTATCCTCTTTCGCGTCATGACCGTCGCGCCACCCGCACCCCTCAACCGCCGCGAAATGATCGCCGAGCGCTGCCGCCGCTCGGTCGCCTGGCGCATCATCCACACCCTCGGCTCGCTCAAGCTCGCCCTCCTCCTCCTCGCCACCATCGCGCTGGCCTGCGCCATCGCCACGTTTTACGAGAGCCGCTTCGACGCCAAGGTCGCCCAGACCTACATCTACAAGGCCCCCTGGTTCCTCCTCTGGCTCGGCGTCCTCTGCGTCAACCTCTTCGCCGTCACCCTCACCCGCTGGCCCTGGGAGCGGAAACACCTCGGCTTCATCATCACCCACTACGGCATCATCACCCTCCTCATCGGCGCGGTCATCGGCTCCCAGTTCGGCTTCGAGGGCAACGTCCTCCTCCGCAAGGACCAGCCGCCCACCGACCGCCTCGTCACCAGCCGCAGCGTAGTCCAGATCCAAAACCTCGCCACCGAAGCCTTCGAGGTCTTCCCCTTCGACGCCGCCGCCATCCGCCCCTCGGAAAAACGCCCCCGCACCTTCCCCATCCCCGATTCCACCTGGCAGCTCGTCATCGACGACTCCGCCCCCCACCTCACCCCCGACGACCGCCTCGTCCCCAGCGCCGACCCCGCCGCGCCCGCCGGCCTCGCCCTCCGCTTCTCCAGCGGCATGATGGCGCAGGACCTCACCCTCCCCCTGCTCGCCGGCGACCCCGCCTCCCGCGAACGCGATTTCTTCGGCCTCGCCCGCCTCCGCCTCCTCGACGCCCTCCCCACCCGCCTCCCGCTCAAACTCACCGAATCCCACCTCATCCTCGCCCGCTACGCCCCCATCGTGCAGGGCGAACCCGGCGCCACCACCGGCGTCACCGCCACCCTCTCCCCCGACGGCCGCACCCTCGAAGTCACCCCCCCCGACGGCCGCCCGACCGCCCTCGCGCTGCCCGCCACCCTCGGCCGCCCCCAAACCCTCGGCGGCAACACCACCGTCACCCCCCTCGAATTCTGGCCCGACTTCACCCTCGTCAACGGCCAGCCCGCCACCGCCAGCCAATCCCCCAACAACCCCGCCGTCCTCCTCCGCGTCGAATCCCCGCGCCTCCCCGCCCCCGGACAGGACCGCCAGCCCACCCTCGAAATCGCCCTCGACGGCGACCGCCTCGCCTACCAACTCCTCCGCGGCCCCCACCTCGTCTCCCGCGGCACCGCCGCCCCCGGCGAACCCATCCGCCTCGGCTGGGCCGACTGGATCGCCACCCCCACCGCCATCCTCCCCCACGCCGGGATCGAGCCCAACCTCCAGCCCGCCACCCCCGCCCAGGGCGGCCCGCCCGGCTTCCGCGCCCACCTCCGCGGCCCCGACGGCCAGACCACCCCGCCCCGCTGGATCGCCTCCGGCGACCGCGCCGACCTCCGCTCCCCCGGCCCCGACATCCGCCTCAGCTACGGCCTGGAATCCCGCCGCGTCGACTTCACCCTCGCCCTCACCGACTTCAACGTCCCCCGCTTCGAAGGCACCGACACCCCCGCCGACTTCATCGCCTCCGTCCGCTTCCACGACCCCGCCACCGGCCGCACCCGTGACGACACCGCCCGCATGAACACCCCCGCCAGCTGGCCCGGCGGCTGGCTCGCCGTCACCACCGGCCTCAACTACAAATTCTCCCAGGCCCAGTGGAACCCCGAGAACCTCGACGAAACCACCCTCCAGGTCCTCTTCGACCCCGGCTGGCTCCTCAAATGGACCGGCTCCCTCGCCATCTGCGCCGGCATCTTCATCATGTTCTACCTCCGCCCGAAAAAATCGTGAGACCCCTCGCCCTGCTCCTCCTTCTCCTCCTCGCGACCGCCACCCTCCCCGCCCGCGCCCTCAACGTCGGCCCCCTCGAGACCATGCCCGTCCAGGAAGGCGGCCGCAAAAAACCCTACCTCGTCTTCGCGCAGGAAAACCTCATCGGCCTCGCCGGTCGCACCTCCATCCCCCTCGACGGCCGCCGCCAGCCCGCCACCGAAGTCATCACCACCCTCTGGCTCACCCCCGAAGGCACCGAAAACCAGCCCCTCATCCTCGTCGAAAACCTCCCCCTCAAACGCGCCCTCCGCCTCGACGTCACGCGAAAGTGGTTCTCCCGCCAGGAACTCAGCACCAACCTCCCCTTCCTCGCCCTCGTCGAACGCGCCGCCGCCATCCGCCGCGCCAACCGCGACGTCCGCCTCACCGGCCTCGAAAAATCCGCCGACGAAGTCGCCGCCCGCCTCGCCCGCTTCGACCGCCTCCGCTCCGGCGAAGCCTTCCGCATCGTCGCCAACCCCGCCGGCTCCGAAGCCCCCTGGTCCGTCCTCCCCCCCGACGACCCCGCCCTCACCGCCCTCCGCACCGCCTTCCAGCGCGGCGACTTCCCCGCCTTCCAGGCCGCCGCCCGCACCCTCCGCGACACCCTCGCCGCCCAGTCCCCCGCCTACCAGCCCCCCGCCTGGAAGATCGCCCTCGAAGCCGCCTACACCCACGTCCACCCCTTCCGCTGGGCCTGGATCCTCTACCTCGCCGCCGGCCTCACCCTCGCCCTCACCTCCCTCCGTGGCCGCGCCCCCGGCTACCGCATCGCCTGGATCCTCGCCGGCCTCGGCCTCACCTTCCAGCTCGCCGGGTTCGTCGCCCGCATCCTCATCGCCAGCCGTCCCCCCGTCGCGAACATGTATGAATCCGTCATCTGGGTCGCCTTCGGCGCGATGGTCTTCGCCTTCATCTTCGAGGCCATCTACCGCCCCCGCTACTTCCTCCTCGCCGCCACCTTCGCCGCCATCCTCCCCCTCGTCCTCGCCGACAGCCAGCCCGCCGCCCTCGACGCCTCCATCCAGCCCCTCACCCCCATCCTCCGCAGCAACTTCTGGCTCGCCACCCACGTCCTCATCATCACGCTCAGCTACGCCGCCTTCCTCCTCGCCCTCGCCGTCGCCCACATCGCCCTCGGCAAAATTATCCTCGGCCGCACCCCCACCGCCGCCCTCTACAACTACATCTACCGCACCCTCCAGGTCGGCGTCCTCCTCCTCGCCATCGGCACCATCCTCGGTGCCATCTGGGCAAACTACTCCTGGGGCCGCTTCTGGGACTGGGACCCCAAGGAAACCTGGGCCCTCGTCGCCCTCCTCGCCTACCTCTTCATCCTCCACGGCCGCATCGCCGGCACCTGGGGCGGCTTCGGCCTCGCCCTCGGCGCCGTCCTCGCCTTCCAAACCATCATCATGGCCTGGTATGGCGTGAACTTCGTCCTCGGCGTCGGCCTCCACAGCTACGGCTTCGGCTCCGGCGGCTTCAGCTACGCCGTCACCTTCGTCATCGTCGAAGTCCTCTTCTGCGCCGCCGCCGTCATCCGCCACCGCCAACTCCGCGGCCGCCCGTCGCCTCAGCCCGCGTAAAGCGCCTCGACCAGCGCCAGCGCCCGCCGCTTCGGCAGCACGCCCGGCTCCATCTGGTTCATCACGTAGGCAAAACCGATCCCGTTCTCCGGGTCCGCAAACGCCAGGCTCCCGCCCGCGCCCGGATGCCCGAACGCCCGCGCCGACGGCCCGAACATCGCCCGCATTTTCAGCCCGTTCGCGTCCACCGGATCCCGCATGAACCCCGCCGAAAACGCCGTCTCCATCTGCAGCACCCCGTCCCACCCCTGCGACAACGTCCGCGTCATCTGCCCCACCGTGTGCGCCGCAAAATACCGCCGCCCCGCCCACGCGCCCCCCGCCGCCAGCATCGCGTAAAACTTCGCCAGCGCCGACGCGCTCCCGATCCCGCCCAGCGACGGCAACGCCGCCGCGCGCACGCCCGGCGCATTCATCGCCGAGGCCGCCATTAACCCGCCCGGGGAGGAAAACGCCCGCCGCGTCAGCGAATCCGGCCGCGCCATCGCCCGCGCAAACTCATCCTCCACCTCCACCCCCGCAATGAACTTCGCCGGCAGCATCTGCGCCACCCGACCATGCTCCGCCTCCGGCAGCCCGATCCACAAATCCAGCCCCAGCGGCTCGCCGAAGTGGGCGCGAAAATACGCCCCCAGCGGCATCCCGCCCGCCAGCCGCCGCACCATCTCGTCCGCCACGAACCCAAACGTCCGCGGCCCGTAACCATGCGTCCCGCCCTCCGGCCACTCCGGCACCTGCGCCTCGATCGCCCGCGCCACGCCGTCGTGATCCAGCAGCGACAAATCCCGCGCGTCCAGCGCGCTCAACCCCGCCCGGTGCGACAACACCTGCCCCACCGTGATCGACTCCTTCCCGCACCGGCCGAACTCCGGCCAGAACTCCGCCACCCGCGCCTCCAGCGGCACCCCCGCCCGCTCCAGCGCATGCAGCACGCACGCGCTCGCCAGCCCCTTCGTCGCCGACCACACCAGCACCAGCGTGTCCGCCGTCCACGGCACCGACCGCGCCGCATCGCGCCAGCCGCCCGTCAACGACAACGCCTCCGCCCCATCCCGCCACACCGAGACCGCCGCCCCCACCTCCACGCCGCGGGCGAAATTCTCCGCGAACGCCCCGCGCACCCCCTCGTCCCCGTTCACAGCAGGCTCCACACCGCCTTGAGGTCCGGATCGTATTTCGCAATCTCGCGAAACTTGTCGTCCATCTTGAAGCTCAGCTCCAGCGCGTGCTGCGCCTCCTCAAGGTTCCCCAGCACCGCGTCGTAGCAGCCCAGAT
Organism: Verrucomicrobiaceae bacterium; assembly: GCA_027488755.1. Lineage (GTDB taxonomy): Bacteria > Verrucomicrobiota > Verrucomicrobiia > Chthoniobacterales > JAATET01 > JAATET01. The sequence continues at coordinate 18,384 of JAIYAZ010000104.1, forward strand.
TGTAATAATACGTCGCCTCGCGCAGCAGTTCCGCCGGCCCCTGCAGCAGCAGCTCCTTCGCCTCCCGCGTGCGCCCCAGCTCATGCAGGCAGAACGCCCCGTGAATAAATCCCGTCGTCTGCTCCGGCGCCACCTCCCGCAGCCCATCACACACCGCCATCGCCTCGGGCCAACGCCGCGCCCGCATCAGGATGAACAGCTTCACCTGCAGCACCTCCACCGTCCGCCGATCCTCCGCCGAGAGCTCATCCAGCTCGCGCAACGCCTCCTTCGGCATATCGAGTTCGAGGTAACCCTGGGCCGCGAGCAGCGCACGTTCCGGTGACATGCGCCGAACATTGCGCGCCCCCCGCGGGTTGAAAAGTCCGTTCTGCTTTTCGTCCTCGCCCGCCGCCCGTTATGCTCCGCCGCATGACCCGCCGGTGGATCCTGCCCGCAAGCCCGCCTGCCGACGCCGTTCGCGCCCTCACGCACGACCACGGCGTGCCCCCCTTCGTCGCGCGCCTGCTCGCCGGCACCGGCCTCACCGCCGCCGGGCCCGTCGAAGCCTTCCTCCGCCCCCGCCTCCGCACCCTCTCCGACCCGAACCTCCTCCCCGCCATGCCCGCCGCCGTCGCGCGGCTCGACGCCGCCCTCCGCCGCCGCGAACGCATCGTCCTCTACGGCGACTACGACGTCGACGGCGTCGCCTCCCTCGCCCTCCTCCACCGCGTCCTCACCGCCTACGGCGCCGACGTCGCCTGCTTCCTCCCCCTCCGCGAAGGCGAAGGCTACGGCCTCAGCGCCGCCGGCCTCGAACGCTGCGTCGAAACCCACGCCCCCCAGCTTTTCGTCGCCGTCGACTGCGGCACCAACTCCATCGCCGAAATCGCCGACCTCCGCGCCCGCGGCATCGACGTCGTCGTGCTCGACCACCACGAGCCCGACCGGGACGGGGGAGAAGCCCGGTCTTCCCTCCAGCCGCCCGCCTGCACCGCCCTCGTGAACCCCAAGCTCGGCGACGGCACCTTCCGCGACCTCTGCAGCGTCGGCGTCTGCTTCAAGGTCGCCCACGCCCTGCTCAAAGCCTCCCCCCTCCCCGGCTTCGACCTCCGCGAAATGCTCGACCTCGTCGCCCTCGCCACCCTCTGCGACCTCGTCCCCCTCACCGGCGAAAACCGCATCCTCGTCCGCGCCGGCCTCGAACAAATGGCCCGCACCCGCTGGCCCGGCCTCGCCGCCCTCATCGCCGTCGCCGGCGTCGCCCTCCCCCTCCGCGCCAGCGACGTCGGCTTCCGCCTCGGCCCCCGCATCAACGCCGCCGGCCGCCTCGGCACCGCCCAGGCCGCCCTCCGCCTCCTCCTCACCAACGACCCCGCCGAAGCCACCCGCCTCGCCGCCGACCTCGACGCGCAGAACCGCGAGCGCCAGGCCGTCGAACGCGCCGTCACCCTCGACGTCGAACGCTGGATCGACGCCCACTTCGACCCCGCCCGCGACGCCACCATCGTCGCCGGCGCCCGCGACTGGCACCAGGGCGTCCTCGGCATCGTCGCCTCCCGCATCTCCCGCCGCCACCACCGCCCCGCCCTCATCATCGGCTTCGACGAATTCGGCCACGGCAAGGGCAGCGGCCGCAGCATCGAAGGCCTCTGCCTCGTCACCGCCCTCCGCCGCTGCGAATCCCACCTCGGCAACTTCGGCGGACACGAAATGGCCGCCGGCCTCAACGTCACCGAAGCCCGTTTCGAGCCCTTCCGCGCCGCCTTCGAGGCCGCCACCCGCGCCCTCATCACCGACGACCTCCTCATCCCCCGCCTCCACCTCGACGCCGAAATCTCCCTCGACGAATTCAGCGACGACCTCCTCGACGCCCAGGCCCAGCTCGAACCCTTCGGCAACGGCAACCGCCAACCCCTCCTCCTCACCCGCCGCATCACCCCCGCCGCCGAACCCCGCGTCCTCAAGGAAAAACACCTCCGCCTCACCTTCACCACCTCCCGCCGCCAGGCCGTCACCGCCATCTTCTTCAACGGCGCCACCGACCCCCTGCCCCCGCCCCCCTGGGACGTCGCCTTCCACCTCGAACGCAACGCCTGGAACGGCCGCGTCGAACCCCAAATGCAGGTCGTCGCCCTGCGCTCCGCCGCGTGACCCAACCCTCCGCGAAGTCTCCCGACGCGGCCCCCGCCCCAACGCTTCCCGGCGCGGCCCCATCCACGCCCCTCCGCGACGTGGACTGGATTCCCCCCCGCCGCGTCCCGAACCTCCGCCGCCTCGGCCTCCACACCCTCGCCGACCTCATCCTCCACTACCCCCGCCGCCACGAAGACCGCCGCCACTTCGCCCCCTTCCCCGACGAGCCCCCCGCCACCCCCGTCCTCCTCTGCGGCACCATCGTCAAAACCGGCTACCTCCCCTACGGCCGTTGGCGCCGCGGCTTCGAGGCCACCATCGAGGAAGCCCCCGGCGGCCCCCTCGCCCGCCGCGTCGTCTGCCGCTGGTTCAACCTCCCCTACGTCGCGAAGATGCTCGCCACCGGCCTGCGCCTCGTCGCCTACGGCCGCCTCAAAACCCGCGGCAAACGCCTCATCCTCGACTTCCCCGAATTCGAGCTCCTCGACGACGACGGCGGCGAAACGCTCATCCACCTCGACCGCATCACCCCCATCCACCCCGCCGGCGAAGGCATCACCCCGCGCAAACTCCGCGAATGGATCCACCGCGCCGTTCACACCGCCGACCTCGCCCAACTCCCCAGCCTCCGCCCCGGCGACGCCCCCGCCGACCGCACCACCGCCCTCCGCGCCATCCATTTTCCGACCTCCTTCGAGGAACTCGAGGCCGCCCGCCGCACCCTCGTCGGTGAGGAATTCTTCGCCATGCAAGCCTGCATCGTCGCCCGCCGCTCCCGCGTCGCCGCCCTCCCCGGCCGCGCGAAAATCGTCCGCGGCGACCTCATGCACCGCCTCCACGCCGCCCTCCCCTTCACCCTCACCCGCGCCCAGCAGCGCTCCATCGCCGCCATCCGCACCGACCTCGCCGCCCCCCGCCGCATGAACCGCCTCCTCCAGGGCGACGTCGGCAGCGGCAAAACCCTCGTCGCCCTCTCCGCCTGCCTCCTCGCCATCGAGGCCGGCACCCAGGCCGCCGTCATGGCCCCCACCCAGCTCCTCGCCGAGCAGCATTTCGCGAACTTCCAGCGCCTCCTCGTCCCCCTCGGCCTCCGCGTCGCCCTCCGCACCGGCCACAAAAAAACCAAACCCGCCCCCCTCCTCGACGCCGAGCTCCCCCACCTCCTCGTCGGCACCCACGCCCTCCTCCACGACCCCGCCGAACTCCAGAACCCCGGCCTCATCGTCATCGACGAACAGCACAAATTCGGCGTCCTCCAGCGCGCCCGCCTCATCGAACGCGCCGACGCCCCCGACGTGCTCGTCATGACCGCCACCCCCATCCCCCGCACCCTCGCGCAAACCGCCTACGGCGACCTCGACGTCACCACCATCGACGAACTCCCCGCCCACCGCGGCAAACTCATCACCGGCATCCGCGACGCCAAAAAACTCCCCGAAGCCGCCGCCTTCCTCCGCGCCCAGATCGACGCCGGCCGCCAGGTCTACATCGTCTACCCCCTCGTCGAGGAATCCGACAAACTCACCGCCAAGGCCGCCACCGCCGAGTTTGAAAAGTGGCGCGACCTCCTCGCCCCCCACCCCTGCGACCTCCTCCACGGCCGCCTCAAACCCGACGCCAAGGACGCCGCCATGCGCGCCTTCGCCGCCGGCGCCACCAAGGCCCTAGTCGCCACCACCGTCATTGAAGTCGGCATCGACGTCCCCAACGCCACCGTCCTCCTCGTCGAAAACGCCGAACGCTTCGGCCTCGCCCAGCTCCACCAGCTCCGCGGCCGCGTCGGCCGCGGCACCCACACCTCCTACTGCATCCTCATGCCCGGCGAGGACACCCCCGAAACCCGCGAAAAACTCGCCGTCCTCGAACAAACCCGCGACGGCTTCCTCGTCGCCGAAGCCGACCTCCGCCTCCGCGGCCCCGGCGACCTCCTCGGCACCGCCCAAACCGGCCTCCCTCCCCTCCGCCTCGGCGACCTCCTCCGCGACGCCGACCTCCTCCACCGCGTCCGCGCCGAAGCCGAAACCCTCTTCGCCCGCGACCCCGCCCTCGCCCACCACCCCGACCTCCGCGCCTGGCTCGCGCGCCAGGACGCCACCGCCCTCGCCGGCTGACCTCCCGCGTGAACCTCCGCCGCGCCCTCTCCGACCACTGGCACCGCTTCGACCTCCGTCGCCGCGCCCGCCCCGGCTTCGCCCTCATCTCCAACAACTGCTGGGGCTCCGGCTTCTACCAGGATCTCGGTCTCGCCTATAACACCCCCTTCATCGGCACCCTCGTCCCTCCGCAGTGCTACCTGCGCCTCCTCGCGGACCTCCCCGGCCACCTCGCCCACCCCCTCCGCTTCATCCCCCGCACCCGCTACCCCTGGGACCACCGCTACCCCGTCGCCACCCTCGGCGACGTCGAAATCCACTTCATGCACTACGCCGACGCCGCCACGGCCGAAGCCGCCTGGACCCGCCGCCTCGCCCGCTTCCCCCACGACCCCGCCGCCTGGCGCGTGAAATTCTGCGACCACCACGTCGCCCTCGACCCCGCCCACGCCGCGCCCCTCCTCCAGGCCTTCGACGCCCTCCCCTTCCCGCGCAAAATCTGCCTCCTCGGCCGCAAAATCCCCGCCCTCACCTGCGGCGTCCTCCTCCGCGAAAGCCTCCCCGCCGGCCGCGTCCCCGACGGCCACGCCGCCTACCGCCCCTCCCTCCGCTCTTTCGACGCCCCCGCCTGGCTCAACGCTTGACCACCCCTCCCTAACAACCAACAACCAGCAACCAGCAACGCGCGCCTACCCATGAAAACCCTGCCCCTCCTCTGCCTCCTCGCCGCCCTTCTCGCCTCCCCGACCTTCGCCGAGCCCGCCTCCCGCTCCGCGCCGGACAAGCCCGACGTGCAGACCTACAGCTACCCCGACGCCGAGAACCCCATCTTCCGCCTGGACCTTCCGGCGGACTGGACCGTCTCCACCCGCAAGGAAGGCTTTCAGGTGCGCTCCGCCGACAAACTCTTCGTGGCCACCGTCACCCCGCTCGGCACCGATTTGATCATGGAAGCCATGGATACCATCGGCCAGATGCTCACCAAGCAGTTCCAGACCTGCGAATGGAACGGCGGCGGAAAACCCAAGGCCCAGCTCGATGAAGCCTCCGGCTACAGCCTCACCGAAAACACCGGCGTCGGCGTCAGCCCGGACGGCACCGAATACCTGCTCCGCCTCAACCAATACGCCCGCGTCGGCAGCGACGTCTTTTTCATCATGAGCACCCAGGTCCGCGCCGACGCCGAGCCCGCCAACGCCGCCGGCATCGAATTGATGCTCTCCTC
>JAIYAZ010000001.1 GCA_027488755.1 Verrucomicrobiaceae bacterium
AACAGTAATAACGCAACGATCCCCAGGAGGAACATCGTCACGCTTTGAGGCTCAGGAACGGTATTGAGGGTGGTGTTCCATTCCCTCAAGTCATCGAGAATCGGCCGTCCTGCCGCATCGACCGCTCCGTTCACCGCCCCATCCAGATCCGCAACATAAAACTCAAAGAACCGCGTCCCGAAATTGTCATACGCCATTTTTATCCCCGTCGCCGGGTTTAGGCTCATCAGTTGGGCATCACGGCTGGGAGCGTGATTGAGCCAGGAATCCAGCGCCTGCATCATCGTGTCGCCGCCGAGATTGCTCCAGGTCACCAGATTATTGCCGGTGCCTCCGATGCCAGCTGTGGGGATCGGCCCGGTGTCGCTCAAATTCTCGATGAAAAATGCCAGCGTGTTCTGCCCCGCACCGTTGTATTGCCCGTCGAGCTTGGAAATCAGCTGTTGATCGACGGGCACGCCTGGCTGGCCGTCGGTAAAGCCGAAAAAAGTGAGGAATCCCTGCTGGTTGGGGAAAGCGGACCGACTCACTCCAACCCCTTCGAGAATCGAATCGATGTATCGCTCCTGCGTGTAATCGGGATGGCTGCGGATGCCGTTATTGAGATCCCGCACCCCGAAATTCAGCCCCACGGAAGTGGCATCCACCGAGACCAAGGTGGGATGCTGGTTGAGACGCAGGTTGTCCCCGGTGCCGTCATTGACCACATGGTTGGCCATGGCATTTTGCAGGGCCGCGTAACGCGACTGAGCGAAGGCATCCCAGGGGACGGGCGAGACCTCGTTGCGGTGGTTTAGGTAGGTGGCTCCAGCACCGTCGATGACATACTGGGGAGTGCCCTGCAGCACCTCAAGATTCAGGTCTTGTCCGAGGAGATCCAAACGCTTGATCGCCTCGTCGATGACCGAGAAATCATAGACCCCCTGCGAAGTTTCCAGATCCTTCCAAAACACGCGCAGCGTGTAGCCGGAGAGAAAATCATAGTCCCGGATATTGGCCAGACGTTCATCGGCGGCGGTGACGGGATTGTCCTGGGCAGACCCAAGGGCGAAAATGCCAACGGGTGCAGCCGACAGACTTGCCGCCAGCGAGAGCGTAAAAAGAATGAAGCAGCAGCGACCTGGAGACTGCATTTCCTGAGGGGGGCCAAAGGCGTTGGAAGAAAACCTACACCTTCTGTTCCCCATCGCAATCACGGGGTCAAAGCGCGGGTGGTTCTCCCGGGGCTAAGCCCAAAAAGAGGTAACCACCGCGCGGAATTTTCACCCTTTTCGCCGCGGACGCGACGAAGGGTATCCCTCCGAGTTAGGCCTTCGCGTAGAGTTCGGCGCCCTTCTCGGTGAACTCGGCGGCTTTCTCGGCCATGCCGGCCTTGAGGGCTTCCTCCTCGGCGAGGCCTTGCTCGGCGGCGTATTTGCGGACGTCCTCGGTGATTTTCATCGAGCAGAAGTGCGGGCCGCACATGCTGCAGAAATGCGCGGTTTTCGCGCCTTCCTGCGGGAGGGTTTCGTCGTGGAACTCCCTCGCGCGCTCGGGGTCGAGGCCGAGGTTGAACTGGTCTTCCCAACGGAACTCGAAGCGGGCCTTGCTGAGCGCGTTGTCGCGGTATTGGGCGCCGGGGTGGCCCTTCGCCAAGTCGGCGGCGTGGGCGGCGAGTTTGTAGGTGATGACGCCTTCCTTCACGTCCTGCTTGTTGGGCAGGCCGAGGTGTTCCTTCGGCGTGACGTAGCAGAGCATCGCGCAGCCATACCAGCCGATCATGGCGGCGCCGATGCCGCTGGTGATGTGGTCGTAGCCGGGGGCGATATCGGTGGTGAGCGGCCCGAGGGTGTAGAACGGCGCTTCGCCGCACCATTCGAGCTGCTTGGCCATGTTCTCCTCGATCATGTGCATGGGCACGTGGCCGGGGCCTTCGTTCATGACCTGCACGCCCTTGGCCCAGGCGCGGCGGGTGAGTTCGCCCTGCACTTCAAGTTCGCCGAATTGCGCGCGGTCGTTCGCGTCGGCGATGCTGCCGGGGCGCAGGCCGTCGCCGATGGAGAACGAAACGTCGTAGGCGGCCATGATGTCGCAGATGTCGTCCCAATGGGTGTAGAGGAAGTTCTCCTGGTGATGCGCGAGGCACCATTTCGCCATGATGCTGCCGCCACGGGAGACGATGCCGGTCATGCGGCTTGCGGTGAGCGGGACGAAGCGCAGGAGGACGCCGGCGTGGATCGTGAAATAATCCACGCCCTGCTCGGCCTGCTCGATGAGCGTGTCGCGGAAGAGTTCCCACGTGAGGTCCTCGGCCTTGCCGTTCACCTTTTCGAGCGCCTGGTAGATCGGCACGGTGCCGATCGGCACGGGCGAATTGCGGAGGATCCACTCGCGCGTGGCGTGGATGTTTTTGCCGGTGCTGAGGTCCATCACGGTGTCCGCGCCCCACTTGGTGGCCCAGCGCATTTTTTCGACCTCCTCCTCGATGGAGGACGCAACGGCGGAGTTGCCGATGTTCGCGTTGATCTTCACGAGGAAGTTGCGGCCGATGATCATCGGCTCAAGCTCGGGGTGGTTGATGTTCGCGGGGATGATCGCGCGGCCGGCGGCGACCTCGTCGCGGACGAATTCGGGCGTGATCTCGGCGGGGATGCGCTGCGGGAAGCGGCGAAAAATCCCCGGCGTGTAGGCGCTGTCGGGCTGCTGCGCGCTGCCGGCGTGCTGCTTGTCGAGGTCGTGGCGGACGATGTCCTGTGACAACTCGGCGATGCGGGCGCGGCCGAGGTTTTCGCGGATGGCGATGAATTCCATCTCCGGCGTGACGATGCCCTGGCGGGCATACCAGAGCTGGGTCACGGGGTGGCCGGCGTTCGCGCGGAGTGGCCGGCGCTTCGCGTTCTCCGGCGCGCGCAGGGCGGAGAGGCCGCCGCGACGCTCGCTCGCCTGCTGGGCGTGGCTTTCGCTGAGGTAGCCGTTGTCCTGCGGCTTGATCTCGCGGCCGGTGTATTCCTCGACGTCGCCGCGGCGGCGGATCCATTCGGCGCGGAGGGCGGGCAGGCCCTGCTCCACGTCGCCGTCGAAGGTCGGGTCGCCCCACGGGCCGCTCGTGTCGTAAACGCGCACGGGCTCGTTGGGGGTGAGTTCGCCGCTCACGGAGCGCGTCGCGGCGAGGGCGATCTCGCGGAAGGGGACGAGCACGCCGGATTGTTCGCCCTCGACGTAAACGCGCGTGGAATTCGGAAGCTGGTCGCTGCTGTGCGGTTCGAGGGCGGTTTTCGGGGCAATCATGGGGCGGGGCGTGGTTATGGAAAGTCCACCCCGAGGCACACTGCGCCCTCTGCTCCCTGCGCCGGCATGACCCGTATCAGGTTCAAAGGGTCGTCCGGCTAACCGGACCTCTCAGCCCCGAGGTGGGCTCCCCTGTCTGCGCTTGAAAATAGGCTTCGCCATCGGGGCGTCAATCAGGGAGTTTCTTTCTCCCGCCGTGCCCGCCCACGATCTTCGCAAAAACGCCCGCGTCCTCGTCATCTGCCACAAGCAGCTCGGCGACATGACGCTGCTCGAGCCCGCGCTGCGCAAGCTCGTCGCCACCACCGGCCGTCCGGTGGAGTTACTCACCCGCAGCGGGCACGCGCCCCTGATCTCGCTGATGGACGGGGTGAAAATGACGAGCCGGGCGTGGCTGCGGGCGTTCGACGCGATCTTCTGCTTCGACGATCTCGACAAGTCGGCCGTGCACGCGCTCTTCGCCCTCGCCCCGCGCAAGGACCTGCTCCTGCGCTCGCCGATCGAGCTCACGAAGCTGGGCCGGCGCGCGTTCTTCGAGGTGCGCGCCCCCGGCATCGGCGACGCCTACCTCGCCCGCTACAACTGGGACTACACCGTGATCGAAGCCGCCGAAGCGTGGCGGCCGCCCGTGCTGCGCCGGCCGGACGACGCGTGGCGCCCGGCCGGTTTCGCGGAATCGGATTTTGTCCTGCTCAATTCCACCGCCGGCTGGAAAAGCAAGCGGTGGCAATCCAGCTCCTGGATCGAGACCGCAAAGGCGCTGCTCGACGCGGGCGTCCCGCGTATCGTCGTGACCAGCGGCGGGCAGGACTGGCAGCGCGAGCATTCCGAAAAAATCGCGCGCGGGCTCGGCGACCGCGCGCTCTACCTCGGCGGGCAGACCCGGCTGGAGGAATTCCTCTGGCTCACCTCCCGAGCCCGCATGGTCATCGGCGTGGACGGCGCCGCCTCGCATCTCTCCGCCGCTTTCGGGGGAAAAAACCTCACGCTCTTTTTCCGCACGAATCCGCACAACTGGCATTTTCCCACCGCTAATTCGGTTGCACTGCTCGCGCATCCCTCGGACGAGGCGAACGAGGAGGACGCCGGTTACGTGCTGGAGCCGGACGAGGTGAGCGCCGCCGCGGTGGCGCTGCTGCGCGCTTAAGGGCTAGGGGCCGTCGGTTTTGGCGGCGACGCGTTTCTCGTTGCTGAAGTAACGCATCTGGAGCAGCTCCACGAGGAGGGCGAAGCCCATGGGCAGATAGATGTAGGCCTTGTCCACGTGCTTGTGCATGCCCTCGAGGCAGAGCGTGACACCGATGGTCACGAGGAACGACAGCGCGAGAATCTTGAGGCCGGGGTGCTTGAGGATGAATTCGCCGATCGGACCGGCGTAGAACAGCAGGCCGACGAAGGAGACGATCACGGCGAGGGAAATCGTGATCTGGTTCGACGTGAGGCCGACGGCGGTGATGACGGAGTCGACCGAGAAGACGATATCCAGGAGGACGATCTGGATGATGGCGGAGCTCACCGCGTTTTTGGCCGAGATGTTCAGGCCCTCGTCCTTGAGCTCCACGACGTGGTGAATCTCCCGCACCGCCTTGTAGATCAGGAACAACCCACCCGAGAGCAGCACGAGGTCGCGGATGGAGAGCGAGCCGAGCACGGGCTCGGTGAGGTGGACGAGCTGGAAGGCAAAGGCGACGAAGATCAGCCGCATGACCAGCGCCAGCGCGAGGCCGATGATGCGGGCGCGCTGACGCTCGGCGGCGGGCAGCCGCGAGACGACAATCGAGATGACGAGGATGTTGTCGATACCCAGGACAAGCTCGAGTCCCACGAGCAGGGCGAGGGTGGCCAGCGCGCTCGGCGTGCTGAGCTCGTGGAACATTTGGAGGAAGTCCATGAGGCGGGAAGATGGCGGGGGATCGTTGCGGTTGGCAAGCGCGGTTGTATGCCTATCCTGAGCCCGTGCCGCCGTCCGACCCCGCCCTGCCGACCGCCCGTCTTTCGGAAGACATCACCCGGGTGCTGGCGGCTTTTGCGGACCGCGAGGTCACGCTGCGGGAGATCATCGTTCTGATGCAGCAGCGGGCCTACGCGTTTTTGCTGCTGCTGATCGCGCTGCCCTTCGCCACGCCGGTGCCGCTGCCGGGGCTGTCCACGCCGTTTGGATTAATCATGGCCTTTCTCGGGCTGCGCATCGCCTGCGGGCAGAAGCCGTGGCTGCCCGAGCGGCTGCTGGCGCTCAAGCTGCCGGCGACGTGGCTGCCGAATTTGTTTCGCGCGGTCCAGCGGCCGGTGCGGTTTATCGAGCGGTTCCTGCGGCCGGAGCTGACGATGCTGGTGGACGCGCCGGTGCTGCACCGGCTGCATGGGCTGATGATCATGGTGTGCGGGCTGCTGCTGTTGCTGCCGCTGCCGATTCCGTTCACGAACATGTTTCCGGCGACGGCGGTGGTGCTGCTGGCCTGCGCGCTGCTGGAGAAGGACGGGCGGTTCTCGATCGCGGGCGCGGTGGTCTTCGTCCTCGCGCTGGGTTACTTCGCGCTGCTCTGGCTGGGCGGTGCGGCGGCGGTGCAGCACCTGCTGGAGCGGCTCACGGGCTAGTCGTCGAGCGCGTCGAGGGCGTAGCGGGCGGCACCGAGGAGGGCGGCCTGGTCGTTGAGGATGATCCGGAGGGGCATGGCCTCGATGAGCGGTTCCATGCGGCCCTTGGCGGTGAAGGCCTCGCGGAAGGCGGGCGTTTTCAACTTCCAGAGCATCTTGGCGGGGATGCCGCCGCCGAGGTAGACGCCGCCGGTGGCCATGGCGCGGAGGGCGAAGTTCGCGGCTTCCATGGCGAGGCAGTGGGCGAAGATTTCCACGGTGGCCATGCACATCGGGTCGGAGCCGGATTCGGCGTAGTTGCTGATGACCTTGGCGACGTCGTGGGTTTTCATTTCCTCGGCGACGACGGGGCTTTGCGGGAATTTCCCGGTGTCGCGGAGGAAGGCGTAGATGTTCGTGAGGCCCTGGCCGCAGATGACGCGTTCGTTGCTCACGTGGCCGAAGCGGGTCTGGAGGTAGCCGAGCAGCTCGACCTCGATCTCGGAGCGCGGGGCGAAGTCGGCGTGGCCGCCCTCGCAGGCCCAGACGCGGTATTTGCGACCGTCCCAGAACAGGCCGGCTTCACCGAGACCGGTGCCGGGAGAAATGATGCAGCGGTTGCCGGCGGCGGTTTTCAGCCCGTCCTGCACGGTGACAAAGTCGGTCTCGTCGAGTTCGCTGATGCCGTAGGCGTTGGCGGCGAGGTCGTTGAGGAGGTGGACGCAGGGGATGCCGAGGTCGGCGCGGAGGGTGCCGGCGTCGATCTCCCACTTGAGGTTCGTGGGCTGCGAGCGGTTGTTGCGGACGGGGCCGGGGACGCCGAAGCAGGCGGCGTGGATGGTGCCCTCGTTGCCGGCGCCGAGGAAGCGGAGGGCGATGGCGTTGAGGCTGTCGAACTCGACGCTGGGGAAGCGCTGGTTGCGGAGGAGGTGGAGGCGGCCGGCGGCCTCGTCCATCGCGAAGATGGCGAGGTTCGTCTTCGTGCCGCCGACGTCGCCGGCGAGGAGAAGTTTCGGGGAGGACATGGAGGCCGGCGTTACTTCTCCGCGCAGGGCGGGATGGCGAGCGGGTAGTGGTGCCAGCGGTGGCCGTCCTTCGCGATGAGTTCGTCGCTGGACTCGGGGCCCCAGGTGCCGGCGGCGTAGTTCGGGAAGTCGCGGGCGGGCAGGGCCTGCCAGACGTCGAGGATGGGGTTCACGATCTGCCAGGAGGCGTCGACGGAGTCGTAGCGGTGGAAGAGGGTGGTCTCCCCGATCATGCAATCGTAGAGGAGCGTCTCGTAGCCGGTGGCGGCGGTGGATTCGCCGAACTCGCGGTAGTTGAAGTTGAGCGGGATGTTGGAGATCTCGATCTTCGGGCCGGGGCGCTTGGCGTGGATGTCGAGGGTGATGCCCTCCTCCGGCTGGATGTGGAGGACGAGGCGGTTCGGCAGGACGTTGCTGTCGACCTGCTTCCCGAAGAGCATGAGCGGGGCGCGGCGGAAGCCGATGACGACCTCGGTGGTGCGGGCGGCGAGGCGTTTGCCGGAGCGGATGTAGAAGGGGACCTCGGCCCAGCGCCAGTTGTCGACCTCGAGTTTCATGGCGACGAAGGTCTCGGTGTTCGACTTGGGGTTCACGTCGGGCTCGCTGCGGTAGGCGGGCACGTTCTTGGCGTCGATGACGCCGGCGGCGTATTGGCCGCGGACGGTGTTTTCGATGACTTCCTCGGGCTCCATCGGGCGAATGGCCTCGAGGACCTTGACCTTTTCGTTGCGGACGCTGTCGCCGGAAATCGAGGTGGGCGGCTCCATGGCGACGAGGGAGAGCACGGAGAGAATGTGGTTCTGCACCATGTCGCGGAGGACGCCGGAGTGGTCGTAGTAGCCGCCGCGCAGCTCGACGCCGAGCTCCTCGGCGACGGTGATCTGGACGTATTCGATGTAGCGGCGGTTCCAGATGGGCTCGAAGACGGAGTTCCCGAAGCGGAAGACCATGATGTTTTGCACGGTCTCCTTCCCGAGGTAGTGGTCGATGCGGTAGATCTGCCGCTCGCGGAGGGATTTGCTGATCTCGAGGTTGAGTTCGCGGGCGCTGGCGAGGTCGCGGCCGAAGGGTTTTTCGATGATGACGCGGCGCCAGGCGTCCTCGGTCTCGGCGGTGAGGCCGATGGCCCCGAGCTGTTCGACGACCTTGGCGAAGAGCGTGGGGGTGATGGCGAGGTAGAAGAGGACGTTGCCGGGGAGCTGGTGGGTCTTTTGGACGTCGGTGATCTTGGCGGCGAGCCGCTGGAAGGTGCCGGCGTCGTTGAAGTCGCCGGAGATGTAGTAGGCGCGCTTGACGAATTCATCCCACTCGGCTTTTTCGACGGGCTCGGTGGCGAATTCGTTGATGTCCGCGGTGATTTTCTCGCGGTAGATCTCGTCGTTGCCCTCGGTGACGGCGACGCCGAGGACGGCGAAGTTTTCCGGCAGGAGCTTGAGGCGCTTGAGGTTGTAGAGGGCGGGGAGGAGCTTGCGCTTGGTGAGATCACCCGAGGCCCCGAAGATGACAATCGTGCAGGGGTCGCCGGGCCGATCATGGCCGGTAAGAGGTTGATGGGCGGGCATGACGCCTCCACGACTAGCGCAAGGCGGCGGGCGCGTCACGTCACGAAATGACCGGGAATGATCCCGGCTAAACGGGGGCAGCGGCGACGCGGGAGGCGATGAATTCCTGGAGGCGGTCGCGCATTTCGGCGGCGGCGTGGGCGTGGGCGGGGTCGCTGAGGTGGTTGGCGGATTCGCCGGGGTCGCTAGCGAGGTCGAAAAGGACGTCGGGGCCCTTGTCGCCGAAGGTGAGGTATTTGAGGTTGCCCCGTTTGAACATAAATTCGTCGAGGTCGTATTGGCAGAAGGTCTCGTTGACCCATTCGTGCCGGCGGCCGGGCTGGAGGAGCGGGGCGAGGTCGCGGCCGTCGAGGTCGGTGGGGATTCCGAGCCCGGCGGCGGCGCAGAGCGTGGGGAAGAGGTCGATTGTGCTGACGTTTTCGCGGCGGCGGGCGCGGGGCCAGAGCCCGGGAGCGCGGAGGAAAAAGGGGACGCGGGCGCTGCCCTCGTAGAACTTGCGTTTCTCCCAGAGCGAGTGCTCGCCGAGCATGTCGCCGTGGTCGCCGAGGAAGACGATGAGCCAGTCGTCGAGGTTCTGGCCGTGGGACTCCAGGGCGGCGATGACGCGGGCGAACTCGCGGTCGGCCTTCTCGACGAGGGCGTAGTAGGCGGCGGTGGCGTTGCGCACCTCGGCGGCGCTGACCTCCTCGCCGACGGGGAGCGCGCCACGGCCGAGCGCGGGGTGCCAGGGGCGATCTTCGTGCAGCCTCGGGCGAACGCGGGCGTGGTAGTGATCGAAGAGCTCCGGCTCGGCGAGCAGCGGGAAGTGGGGCTGCTGGAGGCTGACCATGAGGAGGAGCGGGGGGACGTCGGCGGTGCGGCGATACATGCCCTCGAAGTGCATGCGCAGAAAATCGATGGCCCCGTCGACGGTGAGCCGGTCGTGGAGGGAGAGCGGGGAGGTGCCGGGGCCGGCGAGGTGGAGTTCCTCGGCGCCGCGCCATTTGAGGCGGCCGATTTGCTCGCGGCCCTCGGCGCCGTAGGTGTTCGGCCATTGCACGGCGCATTCCGCGCCGATGCGCTGGAGCCAGCCCTGCATTTGGTCGGGGCCGCGGTGGTGGAGCTTGCCGCAGGCGACGGAGAGGTAGCCGGCCTCGGAGAAGGCGCGGGCAAAGGTCGGCGCGCCGGGCGGGAGGTCCTCGCCGAAGCGTTCGCAGCCGGTGTGGAGCGGGTATTTGCCGACGGCGATGGCCTGGCGGGCGGGCACGCAGACGGGCGAGGGCGTGTAGGCGTTGTCGAAGACGACGGCGTCCCAGGCGAGGCGGTCGAGGGTGGGCGTGCGCGCGATGGGGTTGCCCATGAACCCGGGGAGGTCGAACCGGAGTTCGTCCGCCATGAGGATGAGGGTGTTCATGGGAAAAGCGGACATGCGGAAATTTTGAAAGGCGGAAAGGGGAGGCCTTTTTTACTCGAGCCGCAGGTCGTGGGTGAGGTCGCCCTTGAAGAGGGGGCGGCAGGGGCGGGCGCGCGGGGGGACGTTGGCCTCCTCGAGGCGGCGGAAGGCGGTGGCCTGGAAGTCCATGCGGTAGCTGGCGATGGCCTCGCCGCTGGCGCTTTCGGTGACGACGAGGTCGAGCGGGAGGTGGACGGGGATGCCGGGGTGGAGGCAGGGGTAGAGGCAGCTGCGGCGGTAGCGGACGCCGGCGAGGCGGACGTCGGGCGCGATCGCGGTGAGGGGGAGGCGGCGGCCGTGGACGTAGAGGTCGTGGGTGTCGGCGAAGGCGTCGTTCACGCGGATTTCGAGGCGGTGCATCGAGGTGTCGACGAAGCGGCTGGTGGAGCCGCCTTCGACGGGGGTTTCGCAGAGGAGCGGCCAGCTTTCGTGGGCTCGGCGGACTTCGAGGCGGGCGGGGCCGTCGCGGTGCTCGAGCACGCGGGGGAAGCGCCAGTCCCAGATTTTGCGGTAGACGTCGCGGGGGAGCGGGCAGCCGGCGGCCTTGAGTTCGTCGAGAAGGGACTCAAGGTCGGCGAGGAGCACGGAGGGGAGGAAGAAGCGGTCGTGGAGTTCGCCGCGGGAGGCGCGGAGGGGGCCGGTGGCGGGGACGGCGGCACCGAGCGCGGCGACGCAGCGCCAGAGCAGGGCGACGGCGCTCATCCATTCGGCCTTGGGCAGGGACTCGATGGCGCGGAATTCGATGAGGCCGAGGCAGCCGCCGGGCCAGCCGGGGTTCCAGAATTTGTCGAAGCTGGTTTCGGAGCGGTGGGCGTTGCCGGTGACGTCGGTGTGGAGGTGGCGGAGGGTCTCGTTGATGATGGCGCGGTGGTCGCCGGGAGGCAGGGTCTCAAGGACGTGATAGGCCATCTCGAGGTCGAAGAGGTCCTTGCTGGACTCGTCGGGGCGCGGAGCCTGGGAGGAGGCGCCAACGTAGCAACCGGTAAAGAGGTAGGCGAGGGAAGGGTGGCGCTGGATGTGGCGGAGGATGGAGGCGAGCCAGCGGGGGCGGGAGAAGAAGGGATTTTCCTCCAACGTGGGGCCGCCCCAGAGGAGGTGGTTACCGCCGCCGGTGCCGCCGGGGTAGTCGCCGTAGGGTTGCTTCCAGGAACGGAGGCCGACCTTTTCGGCGGCGGCAGTGACGATCTGGATCCAGGCGTCGTATTCCTGCCAGTCGGCGCAGGGGGGGAGGTTGATTTCGAGGACGCCGGGGTCAGCGGCGAGGCCGAGGGTGGTCCAGACGTGCTCGGTGTCCTGCGGGACGTAACCCTGGAGCTCGTAGAGGCCGATTTTTCCCGCGTGGAGGGACTGGCCGACGGCGGCGAGCAGCAGCGTGAAGGCGGGCTGGAGCAGGGGCGGGAAGAAGATGCAGAGGCGGCCTTCGAGGAGCTCGACGACGAGCGCGCGGCGGGGGACGTCGGGCGGGAGGATGTAGAGCGGGAGGCGGAGGCCGGCGGGGCCTTCGGCGGCGGTGAGGACGCGTTCGCGGGCCTTGATTTTCCAGGGGACGGAGACCCATTTGCCGTCCTCGTGGTCGAGGGGAAGGGCCCAGGAGCGGACCCCGGCGGTTTTCGGTTCGGAGAAGGCGAGCCATTCACCCGTGACGCCGAGGCGGCCGAGGAGGGACTGGCAGAAGGCGAGGGCCTGGGGCGTCTCGGTGCGGCGGTTTGAGGGCGAGGCGCGGAAGAGGGATTTGCCGTCGCGCCGGGCGATCATGCGGAGGGCCCAGCGGGGATTGACCTCACCGGGGTATTGCTTGCCGGGGCTGAAAAACACGGCGCCGCCGGCCATGCGGGTTTTGAAGAGTTCGTCGGCCATGCGACGGGCGTAGGAGAGCTTTGTGGGGCCGACGGCGGAGAAGGACCATTCGGAGCCCTCGGGGTGCTCGGGGACGTAGGTGGGCTCGCCGCCGAGGGTGAGGCGGATGCCTTCGCGGGCGAGGACGGTGTCGGCCCAGCGGGCGGCGGCGAGGGCGGCTTTCGAGGGGGGAGTGGTCATTGGGGTTTGATTTCGAGGCTGGCCTCGAGGCGGCTGGCAATGCGTTTCTGGCCGTAATACCAGCCGTGGATGGGACTGATGTCGTCGGGGGTGATGCCGACGGCGGTGGTGATGCGGTGGTGATCGGCGAGGGCGCCGTTGGTGGGGTCGAGGCCGATCCAGCCAGCGCCGGGGAGGTAGGCTTCAACCCAGGCGTGGAGGGCGCTCTCGGCGCGGAGGTCCTCCTTGGGGGTGTCCTCGGGCTCCCAGAGGAAGCCACTGACGAGGCGGACGGCGAGGCCGTGTTCGCGGAGGACGGCGGCGAGGAGGACGGAGAAATCGCGGCAGGCCCCGCGGCCGGTGGCGAGGGTTTGGGCGGGGCTCCAGGCGGCGCCTTCGTCGCGGCGTTCGTAGCCGAGGTTGGCGAAGATCCAGTGGTTGAGGGTGACGAGGGCTTCGACGCTGGGGAGGGGGGAGGCGGGGCGGGCGAGCTCGGGCGGAAGCGGGACGTCGAGCGGGCAGGTGGCCATGAAGGGCGCGAGGGCGGCGGCCTCGGCGGGTTGATAGGTGAAGGGCAGGCGGAGGGCGTGGGATTCGAGGAGGAAGTGAAAGGGATTCCGCTCGGTGAGCTGGAGATCGAGTTCGAGGCGGAAGTCGAGGTCGGCGAGTTTTTCCGGGTAGAAGCAGCGGGCGACTTCGTTGTCGAAGAGATCGCGACGGTATTGGACGTCGGCGCTGTCGGCGGTGGCGAACTCGCCGCGGGTGACGCGGACGTAGCGGTCGTTGCGGGGGAAGAGGCGGACGATGTGGGGGGAGAAGCTGGCGGTCTCCTCGTAGTGGTAGGTGGCGCGGTAGCGAATGCCGATGTTCATCCTTTGAGCCGTTTCATGTTGACCTTGATTTTGAGCGTCTGGCGCCCGGTTCCCTTGAAGGTTCCGCGCACGGGGGCGGCGTCCCGGCTGTCGCGGCCGAACGATACCGCGACATGCTGTTCGGCGCACCATTGATTGTTGGTGGGGTCGAGGGCGACCCATTGGAGGCCGGGGACGAGGACCTCGACCCAGGCGTGGGTGGCAACGGCACCGACGAGGCGGCGGCCGTTGGGCGAGCGGGGCGGGTCGGTCTCGATGTAGCCGCAGACGTAGCGGGCGGGGAGGCCGGCGGTGCGGAGGACGCTGAGCATGATGTGCGCGAAATCCTGGCAGACTCCGCGCCGGGCCTTCCACACGTCGAGGAGCGGGGTGTGGTTGTCGGTGGTGCCGGGCCGGTATTCGAAAGCGCGGTAGACGGCACCGTTGAGGCCTTCGAGGGCTTCGCGGAGCGGGACGCCGGGGCCGAGGTATTGGTGGGCCCAGGGGGCCGCAAGGCCGCCGACGGGGACGCTGACGGTGGGCTGGAGGTAATCGAAGTAATCAAGGAGGACGGAGGAGAAGAGCTGGCGGGCCTCGGCGACGGGCACCTCCAGGGCGGCCTCGGGCAGGCGGGGCAGGGTGGTTTCCACCACGAGGCGGTTGCGGATGGCGAGGTAGTCGTGCCGGAGGGTGTGGGAGAAGAACGCGACGGGGTTGCCGAAGGTGTCGGTGTAGTGCGTGGTCGGCAGATCGGGGACGATCTCGATGCGGTGCGAGACGACGCGCTGGGTGCTGGTTTCGGGCGGGGTGAGGCGGGCCTCAAGGTAGGCTTCAATCGCCGAGCCGCTGTAGCGGTAGTCGGTGGTGTGGGTGATCTCAAACCTCATGGGAAAAGCCCGTCAGAAGAGGTTGATCCGCGGCGCGCATGTGGATCTGGTGGTTGAGGAAGCCGTCGGAGATGAGGTGGTGGATGCCGAGCACGCGGTCGAGCAGGCCCTCGATGCGGCGGAGGAGTTCGCCGTCCGCGGCGGGCCCTTCCTCGATCTCGCGTTCGGCGAGGTGGTCCCAGTCGGTCTGGACCAGTTCCTCGCGGATGGCCTCGATGCCGGCAAAGGTGCGCTGGAGGCCGGCTGCGGAGTCGGGCTGGGAGCGTTCGAGGAGTTCGCGGCACTGGGTGAGGCAGCGGAGGATGGAGCGGGGCACCATGGTGTTGCGGCCGAACATTTCGAGCACGGGGCCGGACTCGATGCGCATCTGGTAGACGCGGCGGTAGACGTCGCGGCAGTTCAGCAGACGGAGGAAGGCGGAGAGCTGGATCTCGCGGGCGTGGTCGCGGGCGGGGCCGGCGGCCCGGAGGAGCGAACGCGTCATGGTGGCGAGGGCGTTGGCCGTGATGACGGCGCGTTCGAGGCGTTCGCCGACCTCGCAGAAGCGCCAGCCGCCGTCGGCGATCATGGTCGTCTGCGCCATGCCAAAAAACTGGGCGACGAGCTCGGTGACCTGCTGGCAGGTGCGGCGGGTGAGGGCGGTGCGTTTCTCGGGGGACAGGCGGGCGTGGCGCGCGGTCCCTTCGAAGAGCGAACGGAGGTGGCTGAGGGTGCCCCAGGCTTCGTTGCTGAGGCATTCGAGGATGGACTCGGCGTTGTCGGTCGCGCGGGCGACGGAGGAGAACACGGAGCCGCTTCCGGGGGCGTCGAAGGTGAGCCGGTAGCGGCCGGCGGCGCTGGAGATGGACTCGCGCTCGGCGCGGCCGCCTTCGAGCGGGGGAAGCATGCGGTTCCAGACGGGGCGGTAGAGGGTGCGCTCGGTGGAGTTGAGTTCCTCGGTTTCGAGGGACTCGATGACGGCGATCATCGCGGCGAGGCTGCGGGCGCGTTCGAGGTAGCGGCCGGCCCAGTAGAAGGCCTCGGCGACGCGGCTGGTGACGTGGTGGGAGGGGGCGTGGACGTCGCGCTGGGGCCGGCGGCCAAGGTCAGAGCGGGTGCCGGCGGCGGCCACGACCCAGGTGTCCTTGCTGCCGCCGCGAAGCTCGGAGGCGGTGAAGAAGGAGCCGGGCTCGGCGACGCGGGTGAGGGCGCCGGGGAAGACGACGCAATCCTGCTCGGAGCGGTGGAGGGCGAAGAGGATGTGGTCCTGGTGACGGGGGCGGGGTTTGCCGCTGTTGTAGCAGAGGGTGAGGGCGGTGGAGCCGCGGGGCTGGGCGACGAAGCCGGCGGGGTTTGCGCCGATTTCGCGGAGGAGGGCGCGGCGGCGGCGTTCGTCGAAGGTTTCGCCTTCGTCGGGGGTGAGGATGCGTTCGCCGTAGAGCGGGCGGATGATGAATTTCGCGAGGTCGTTGAGCACGAACTCGCGCTGGTCGAGATCGCCGAGCCAGTAGGTGTCGAGATCAGCGAGGACGGGGGTTTCGCCGAGGTAGTAGCGGATGAGGGTGGGACCGAAGGGCAGGAGCGCGCGGTCGTCGACGAGCTGGGCGCCGACGGCGTTGAGCACGGCGACGGTGCCCTGGCGGATGCATTGGACGAGGCCGGGCACGCCGAGGAGGGAGTCGGCGTTGAAGACGAGCGGGTCGAGCCAGGTGTCGGAGATGCGCGAGTAGATGACCTCGACGCGCTCGAGGCCGGAGACGGTCTTGAGGTAGACGCGGTCGTTGAGGACGATGAGGTCGCCCCCGCGCACGAGCGGGATGCCCATGCGGCGGGCGAGGAAGCTGTGCTCGGAATACGCGGCGCTGGCTTCGCCGCCGGAGAGCAGGACGACGGTGGGGTCGGCGTCGTGGGCGAAGCCGCGGAGCACTTCGAGGATTTCGGTGGGCGTCTCGGTGACGGGCTGGATGGCGTAGTCGAGGAAGGCCTCGGGCAGCACGCGGGACATGGCGCGCCGGTTTTGGATCATGTAGGAAATGCCCGACGCGTGGCTGAAGTAGTGGTGCTTGACCACCATGGCGCCCTCGGGATTGCGGCCGACGGCCATTCCGCTGAGGTGGAGGAATCTCCCGCCCGGCGGGCGCAGGGCGCGGGCGGCGCGCTGGTAGTAGGGGCTGCCGAGCACGGGCGGGAGGGGGACGATGCCCTGGCGGAGGATGCGTTGCTCGCCGTAGACGTCGCGCAGGAAGCATTCGTAGGCGTGCATGCGCTGCTGCATGCCGCGTTCCAGGGTGGCCCATTCGTCGGGCGTGAAGACCTGCGGCAGGAGGTCGCAGAACCACGGGCGGCGGCCCCAGGCGCGGTTGCGGGCGATGTCGAAGGTGACGCCCATTTCGCGCATGGTGGCCTCGAGCTGTTCGTCGGTGCGACGCAGGGCGGCGCGGGGCGTGCTGGCGAGGCGGCGGAAGAGCGGGGCGTAGATGGCCCGCGGCTCACCGGCGGGGTCGAGCAACTCGTTCCAATGGACGGGGGCTCCGTCTTTCCTGGTGGTGGGTGCCCATTTGGCCAGTTGCACGCGAAGACGCTTTTCAGGCCCCCGGGGTGGGTCAAGCGTAAACGGGAAAATCCCGCGACTACCGGGAGCGGAAAAGCCGGCGCAGGAATTCGTCGTCGCGGAAATTCGC
>JAIYAZ010000150.1 GCA_027488755.1 Verrucomicrobiaceae bacterium
CTCACGTGGAGCGTGGAGCATTTCCGGGATTTGCTGGACGGGTATTACAGCGAGAACGTGTATTTCAACACGCCGACGCATTTCCTGCCGCAGCTCGGGTGCGAGGAGCGGCTGCGACACCTGCGGGAGATGGACATTGTGTTCACGATCGGGCGGGAGGATCCGTTCCGCGACAACAACGAACACCTGAGCGACATCCTGCGGGGCAAGGGCGTGAACCACGAATACCACGTCTGGAACGAGCGGGCGCATCAGGGCCGCTACTGGCGGCAGATGGCGGGGATTTACGTGTAAGTGACGAGATCGCCGGGAATCTACGTTTGACTGGCCGGTGGGGGTTTCCGAAAGAAGTCAGCTGATGAAAGCAATCCGGTTTCTTGCCTTGGTGGTTGTCGTTGTGGTCGGTCTCGCCGTTCGCCCCGCGGCAGCGCGCGATTGGGTCCCGGCTCGCTATTCGGGCACGGCGACGATCACCCACTACCTCACCCAGAGTGGGTTGAAGCAGATCCAGCGTTATCCGGTCGTGGCCTACACGAATGAACTGGGCGGAATCACCCTCGTGACCAAGGTTCCGCAATCGCCGGCCGAGGCGACGAAAGGCCCGGCGGTTAACACGGCCGTTCCCGACCCGAACAACCCTGACGTCTTTGTGATCGACGGAAAATACACCGCCAACGTGAGGGTGAACGGTCCCTTGACCACGATTAGCTACCAGATTCCGGAGGTCTCCATCCCGGAGGCTGGGCCAGAATTCCTGACGACGATCACCTTCCGGCTGCGCATCCTTCCGCAGTAAAGCGAGGGGTGGGTTCGACTTAGCGTTACTTCGCGAAGGTCGCCTTGTCGTCGGCTTCGAGGAGGTCGAACAGCGTGGCGGTGGCGGGGTCGAGGCCGAGTTTGGTGACCTCGCCGTCGAACCACTCGCCGCGCTCGGGGTCGCCGTGGAAGCTGGCGGCTTCGGCGGCGTCGGACCAGGCGGTGATTTCCGCGGCGGTGCGCGGCGTGCCGGCAGCGTCGAGCCAAGCGATAAGCTGCTCGTCGGTGGTGCCGGTGGCGAGTTGCTCCTTGAAGGCGTCGCCGGTGACGCCCTTGAAGGAGAAGAGGTAATTGTCCAGCGGGCAGTCGTAGTGGTATTCGCCGATGTCCGCGTGGAGGAGGGCGCGGCCCTTGTCGATGGTGCGGGCGAGGATGGCGTAGCCGCCGAGGCGGACGCGGGCGCTGCGGGGGGCTTCGAGGGTGAGGTTTTTGGTGGTGGTGCTCATGACCCCGCACTCCTAAGCGAGGCGGGGGATTTCGCAAGGGCGAAGTTCGATAAAAATCGAACAAGAGTGGAGGCGGCGGAGAATCCACGGTTGAAATTTCCGGGGTCGGGGCGCATGGTCGGGTCGGGGACGGCTGACGAACAAGGGCCGCTGCCGCGCCATGTATCGCATTGTTTTGCTTACGCCGTCGGAGGAAATCGAAGCCAGGGTGGACCGGTTGCTGCGGGACCGGATGAAGGGGCGTTATCTGATGAAGACGCTGCCGGCGGCGGAGGGGGAACTGCCGGTGATCAACGGGAAGCGGCCGTCCTTGATTCTGGCGGTGGTGGAGGCCGGGGGAGCGGGTGCGCTGGAGCGGCTGCGGGCCTATGCGGGGACGGTTCCGCTGGTGGGTTTGGTTGAGCGCGCGGATGAGGCGCTGGAGCTGCAGGTGCTGCAGGCGGGGGCGCATGATTGCGTGGTGCTGGGCGAGGTGACGGCCCGGAGCCTGGCGCGGGTGGTGCGGCATGCGGTGGAGCGCGCGCGCGTCGAGGAGAAGCTGGCGCGGGAGCAGGACATGCTCGGGCATTTGCTGGCGCGGCTGCCGGACCGGATTTACTTCAAGGATTTGGAGAGCCGCTTTGTGCGGGTGAATCAAGCGATGGCGGAGTATTTCCACGTGCGGGATCCCGAGGCGGTGGTGGGGCGGACGGACCACGATTATTTCACGGCGGAGCATGCGCAGCCGGCGCGGGAGGATGAGCGGAGGGTGATTCGCACGGGCGAACCGATCATCGACAAGCTGGAGCGGGAGACGCTGCCGAATGGCCGGGTGACTTGGGCGCTGACCTCGAAGCTGCCGCTGCGGAATGCGCACGGCGAGATTACGGGGACGTTTGGCATTTCGCATGACGTGACCGCGATGAAGGAGCTGGAGCACACGATCGAGGCGGAGCGGGCGCGGCTGGAGGAGTTGAGCGAGGAGCTGCGGACGAAGAACCTGCAGATGGAGGGGGATCTGGTGATGGCGAAGGGGATCCAGGAGGCGATGCTGCCGGGGCGGCACTGCGTCTTTCCGGCGCAGGGGGCGGGGGCGGCACGGATCGAGTGTTCGTCGGTTTACCGGCCGGCGGAGGCGGTGGGCGGGGATTTCTTTACGTTGATTCCGTTGGGGGAGGATCGGGTGGGCATCCTGATCTGCGACATCATGGGGCATGGTCTGCGGGCGGCGCTGGGCACGGCGATCATGCGGGGGCTGGTCGAGCAGTTGCGGCCGCGGGCGGCGCAGCCGGATGAGTTTTTGACGGACCTGAATCAGAGTCTGCGGGCGATCCTGCGCAACATTGATGAGCCGCTGCTGGTGACGGCGTGTTACCTGGTGGCGAGCGTGGATTCGGACGAGGTGTTTCTGTCGAGTGCGGGGCATCCGCTGCCGCTGCTGATCGACCGGCGGCTCGGGCAGGTGCGGGTGCTGGGCACGCGGCGGAGCGTGCACGGGCCGGCGCTGGCGCTGTTTGACGGGGTGCGTTACGGGATGGAGAGCTTTCGGCTGTCGGCGGAGGAGATGGTGCTGCTGTTCACGGACGGGGCGACGGAGTTGAGCGACGCGGGCGGGCGGGAATTCGGCCTGGAGCGGTTCATGGCGGCGGCGGGGAAATACGCGCGGTTGGACGGCGCGCAGCTCTGCAAGCGGGTGATCGAGGAGATCCAGCTCGAGGCGGGGGGCGGGGGCTTCGAGGATGATGTCTGTCTGCTCGTGGTGGAGCGCCGGCCGGCGGAGAGCCAGCCGGGTTGAGCGGACGGGCTTAGAGCCGGGAGAAGGCTTCGTCGAGGGTGGCGAGGAGGAAGTCGGCGTCGGCCTCGGTGATGCACATGGGCGGGGCGAAGCGGATCGTTTGGCCCCAGAGGCCGCCCTTGCCGATCAGGAGGCCGAGGTCCTTGGCGGTTTCGAGCACCTGGGCGCATTCGGCGCGGGCGGGTTCCTTGGTGGCCCGGTCCTTGACGAGCTCGATGGCGAGCATGAGGCCCTTGCCGCGGACGTCGCCGATGATGGAGTGCTTCTCCTTGAGGCGGGCGAGGCCGTCGAGGATGTAGGGGCCAAGCCGGGCGCAGTTTTCCTGGAGGCCTTCCTCGTCGATGACTTCGAGGACGGCGCGGCCGACGGCGCTGACGACGGGGTTGCCGCCGAAGGTGTTGAAGTGGATGCGGTCGGCGAGGCAGGCGGCGATGGCGGGTGTGGTGACGACGGCGGCGAGGGGGACACCGTTGCCGATGCCCTTGGCCATGGTGACGATGTCGGGGATGACGCCCTGGGTTTCGAAGCC
>JAIYAZ010000137.1 GCA_027488755.1 Verrucomicrobiaceae bacterium
ACGAACATGGTTTTGCGCGAAATTGCCACAGCCGGGCGGGAATGTCCATGCGGCTCGCAGGCAGCGCAAGAATCCCCTTTCGCCCGCGCCAGGATGGGCAGATACTGGGCACATGATCATTGGCGTTCCGAAGGAGATCAAGGAACAGGAAGCCCGGGTCGCATTGCCCCCTTCCGCGGCGTATCAACTCATCAAACGCGGCCATGAGGTCGTCGTGGAGGCCGGAGCCGGCGTCGGCTCGGGATTCTCCGATGCGGAATACGCCACCGCGGGCGCGCGGCTCGTGCCCAGCCACGAGGAGGTGTTTGCCCGCGCGGAACTCGTGGTGAAGGTCAAGGAACCCCTGCCCGCGGAATACGGACTGCTTCGCCCCGGCCAGCTGCTCTTCACCTACCTCCACCTCGCGGCGAACCGCAAACTCACCGAGGCCTTGATCACCACCGGCGCAACCTGCCTCGCCTACGAGACCGTCGAGGTGAACCGCCGTCTCCCCCTGCTCGAACCCATGAGCGAAATCGCCGGCCGCATGTCCGTCATCGTCGGCGGATACTTCCTCGCGAAGCACCAGGGCGGCAAGGGTGTGCTGCTCGGCGGCGTGCCGGGGGTGCTGCCCGGCAAGGTCGTTGTCATCGGCGGCGGCACCTCGGGCGTGAACGCTGCCCGCATGGCCACCGGCCTTGGTGCGGACGTCACGATTCTCGAAGTCGACCTCGAGCGCATGCGCTTCCTCGACATCACGATGCACACCGCGCACACGCTGTATTCCAGCGAGGCGAGCCTGCTTGAGCTTCTGCCCACGGTGGACCTGCTCGTCGGCGCCGTGCTTGTGCCCGGAGCCAAGGCGCCGAAACTCATCAGCCGCGAAATGCTCCGCCTGATGAAACCCGGCAGTGTGCTCGTGGATATCGCCATCGACCAGGGCGGTTGCGTGGAAACCTCGCGCCCAACCACGCACCACGATCCCGTCTTCACGGAGGAGGGCGTGCAGCATTACTGCGTCGCCAACATGCCCGGCGCCTACGCCCGCACGGCCACGCAGGCCCTCACGAACGTCACCTACCGTTACATCGAGGCCCTCGCCGACCACGGGCTCGCGGAGGCCTGCCGCCGCCAGCCCGGTCTCTCCCACGGCATCAACGTCCAGGACGGCCGCATTACCATCCAGCAGGTCGCCTCGGCCTTCGATCTGCCGTTTTCGCCTGCGCAGCTCGACTAGCGGGCGGTTCTTTGGTTTGCGGCGGGGCCGCGCTGGCGGTAGATGTTTTTTCCCGCCTCATGTCCACGTCCCTGCCTGCGCTCATCACGGAAATCGGCCGCCGCGCCCGCGCCGCGGCCCGCCCCCTCGCCGCGCTGTCCGCCGAGACCAAAAACGCTGCGCTGATCGCCATGGCCGACGAACTCCTCGCCCGGGAGGCCGCCATCCTTGACGCCAACGCGCAGGACGTTGCCGGCGCCACCGCCCACGGTCTCACCCCCGCCGCCATCGACCGCCTCACGCTCGACTCCGCCCGCCTGCGCAAAATCGCCGACGCCGTGCGCGCCGTGGCCGACCTGCCCGATCCCGTTAACGAAGTCCTCGACGAATGGACGCGCCCGAATGGCATCCGCATCACCAAGGTCCGCAAGCCCATCGGCGTCATCGGCATCATCTATGAGTCGCGCCCGAACGTCACCGCCGATGCCGCCGTCCTCTGCCTGAAAACCGGCAACGCCGTCATCCTCCGCGGCGGCTCCGAGAGCCTGCGCTCGAACCTTGCCATTGCCAGTGCGCTCCAGGCCGGGGGCGCGCGCGCCGGCCTGCCCGCGGACGCCGTTCAGCTCATCCCCGTCACTGACCGCGAAGCCGTGCGGCTCCTCGCGCAGGCCGACGCGTTTCTCGACGTCATCGTGCCCCGCGGCGGAAAATCGCTCATCGAAGCCGTCGTCGCCAATGCGCGCATGCCCGTCATCAAGCATTACGACGGCATCTGCCACGTCTACGTCGACGCCGCCGCCGATGTCGCCATGGCCACGCGCATCCTTGTGAACGGCAAGTGCCAGCGCCCGGGCGTCTGCAACGCCGTGGAGACCGTCGTTATCCACCAGGCGATCGCGGAGAAATTTCTCGCCGCCGCCGCGCCGTCCCTCGCGGCCGAAGGCGTCGAACTGCGCGCCGACGAGCCGGCCTTCCGGCAACTCTCCGCGCTCGGCTACCAACCCCTCGTCCGCGCCACGGACGAGGATTTCCGCACCGAGTTTCTCGCGCTGATTCTCGGCGTGAAAATCGTGCCCGACCTCGCCGCGGCCATCGACCACATCGAGGCCCACGGCTCACACCACAGCGACGCCATCGTCACCGCCGACGAAGCCGCCGCCGAGCGCTTTCTCAACGAAGTGGACTCCGCGACCGTGTATTGGAACGCCTCGACCCGCTTCACCGACGGCGGGGAGTTCGGCTTCGGGGCCGAGATCGGCATCAGCACCGACAAGCTTCACGCCCGCGGGCCCATGGCGCTCCCCGAGCTCACCACCTACCGCTACCAGATTCGCGGCGACGGCCAGATTCGCGCATGAACACCGGGCGCCACGTGTTCTACGAAGGCCGCGTGCAGGGCGTCGGCTTCCGCTACACGGTCAAGAACCTCGCCCGCGGCTTCGACGTTGTAGGGTGGGTGCGGAATCTTCCTGATGGCCGCGTCGAACTCCAGGCCAGCGGCGACGCGGATGAAATCGGCGACTTCCTGCTCGCCATCCGTGAAAGCGCGGTTGCCGGCCACATCCAGCGGGAGGACATAACGACCATCGCGCCGCTGGCCGGCGTGCGCGGATTCACGATCACGGAATAACGACCCCATGAACGCCGTCTCCCTCCGCAACCTCACGCGCATCTACCCCGTGCCGCTCCGGCGCGAACGCCTCGTCGCCGTGCGCGACCTC
>JAIYAZ010000164.1 GCA_027488755.1 Verrucomicrobiaceae bacterium
GCGGCAAGCGCCTCGCGGAGCGGCTCGTCAATGACCGCGACGTCGGGAAACACGCCCGCCACGCGGCCGCCGGCGCGGAACAAATACCCGACCGCC
Source organism: Verrucomicrobiaceae bacterium (assembly GCA_027488755.1). Taxonomy (GTDB): domain Bacteria; phylum Verrucomicrobiota; class Verrucomicrobiia; order Chthoniobacterales; family JAATET01; genus JAATET01. The sequence goes on from JAIYAZ010000164.1 coordinate 97, forward strand.
AGCGGGCCCGGCTCGGCGGAGGCTCGGTCGTAACGTGGGGGATCGCCACCCGCGAGGGGCACGGCGCGCACCTCGAGCCCGGCGGCGTCGACCGCGCTCCAATCCGTCGTCGCGTCTCGCCAGGTGAGGCCGGCGTAGGCCCCAAGCACCTCGCCGAGTCGCAATCCGCGATCCAGGCTGGCGTGCACGGCGGCGGGCGCGGTGACGTTGAGCGATTCGCCCTCGCGGAGTTGGAGCAGACCGAGCGTATGATCGAGGTCGGCGTTCGTGAGGAAGATGCCGCCCACCGGGGAAAATCGCGCCGTCGCCGGAGCGAGCCGCGGGGTGAGGTAGGTTTCAATCTGCCCCGCCACGTCAGGCGAGGCGTTCACCAGATGCCACGTGCGGCCATCCGCGGAGACGGCGAGCGAACTCTGCCGGCGCGGCGGCCAGTTTTCCGCGCGGGCGCGGCGGCAATTTTCACACGCGCAGTTCCACTGCGGGAAGCCGCCACCGGCCGCCGTCCCGAGCACAAGGACTTCCAGCACGGGGCGGGCGGACCGCTAGCGCGTGGCCGCGTAGAGCGAGACCTCGAAGAAAACGGGGATGTCCTTGAGACGGGGAGCGGTCCAGGCGCGCTTGGCTTTCATGGGCTAGCTATTAAGCCCATCCCGCGCGCCGCGCCACCGGAAATTCACCCCGGCGAATCCCCCGCCCGTTCGCGAAGAACCTGCTTGCGTTCCCGCCAAGCGCTCGGATAGTTTCCGACTCCCACCGAATTACGGGGTCTTAGCTCAGTTGGTAGAGCGCCTCAATGGCATTGAGGAGGTCAGGGGTTCGACTCCCCTAGGCTCCACCACCCTCTCCGGGTGGATTTCCCCACCACCCACCTGAATTTCGGCTCGTTGACCGCTTGCGTTTCCGCCCCCTGCGCTGAAAATTGGCCGCTTATGTCCGCACCGGTCGTCCGTTAACCCTCAGCAAACGTGGAACCACGCGCGATTGATTATCTGGTGGTGGGCGCCGGGTTTGCCGGAGCGGTGCTCGCCGAGCGCCTCGCGAGCCAGTGCGGAGCCCGCGTGCTGGTCGTGGACCGGCGCAATCACCTCGGCGGGAACGCCCACGACGGCCCTGACGCCGCGGGCGTCCTGCTCCACACCTACGGACCGCACTACTTCCGCACGAACAGCCAGCGCGTCGTCGATTACCTCGGCCAATTCACCGCGTGGCACCCGGTCGATTACCGGATTCTCTCCTGGACCCACGGGCAATACTGGCCGTTTCCCATCAATCTCAACACCTTTGAGCAATTCCTCGGCCGGCCCTCGAGCCCGGAGGAAATGACCCGCCTGCTCGCCGAATGGCGGGAGCCGATCGCCGAGCCGGCCAATTCCGAGGAGGTCATCGTCTCCCAGGTCGGCCGCGCGCTCTACGATCTCTTCTACAAAAACTACACCCGCAAACAGTGGAACCGGGACGCCTCCACGCTCGACGCCTCGGTCTGCGGCCGCATCCCCATTCGCACCAACCGCGACGATCACCATTTCAGCGAAAAATTCCAGGCCCTCCCCGCCGACGGCTACACGCGGATGTTCGAGCGCATGCTGGCGCATCCCAACATCGAGGTGCAGCTCGGCGCGGATTACCAGGACGTGCGCTCCCGGGTGCGGCCGCGGCATCTCATTTACACGGGACCCGTGGATGAGTTTTACGACCATTGCTTCGGGCATCTCCCCTACCGCTCGCTGCGGTTCGAGCCGGAAACGCTCGCCACCGAGTTCTTCCAACCCGCCATGCAGGTGAACTACCCGAACGATCACGCCTTCACCCGCATCGTGGAAATCAAGCACGCCACCGGGCAGAAAATTCCCGTCACCACCATCGTGCGCGAATACCCCCAGGATTACCTTCCCGGCCGCGAGGCCTACTACCCGATTCCCGCCCGCGACGCCCGCGCGCTCTACCAGAAATACCGCGCGCGCGCCGAGGCGGAGCCGAACGTCAGCTTCGTCGGACGTCTCGCCACCTACCGCTACTACAACATGGACCAGGTCGTGGCGATGGCCCTCACCGAGTTTGATAAACTCCGGGCGCGCCACCACGCCTCAGCCGCCTGACGCGACCCGGCCCTCGCGCAGGCCCGCCGCGTAGGCCTCGAAGACGAGGCGAATCTCATCGCGCACGCGGCGAAACTCCGCGCGGATTTCCTCCTCGCTGCCCGTGGCGTGCGCGGGATCGGCGAACCCCCAGTGGTGGCGGTTCAGCTGACCCGGGAACATCGGGCAGGCCTGGTCGGCATTGCCACACACGGTGATCACCGTGTCGACGCGTTGGTCGAGAAAATCGTTCATGTGCTTCGACGTGTGCGCGGAGATGTCGATGCCGATTTCGGCGAGCGCCTCGATGGCCTTCGGGTGGACGTAGCCGGCCGGCTTCGAGCCCGCGCTGCGGACCTCGACGAGATCGCCCGCGGCGGCGCGCAGAATGCCCTCGGCCATGTGACTGCGGCAGGAATTGCCCGTGCAGAGAATGAGAACGGTGGGTTTCATAAGCGGGTCCATTTAGCAGCAGCCTGAGCCGGCGCAGCAGGAAGCGGGGTTCGCGGGAGTTGGCGGGGGCAGGCACACGTCCTTCGCGAGGCAGTCGGCCAGAATCAGGCTCAGCCGGATCGTGAGTCGCCCGGCCACGATCACGGCATCCTCGACGCCGTAACGCGAGAGCGTGTCCTGCTGACACTCGATTTCCACGGGCGCGGCGGGGTCATCCAGAATCGGCTCGGCCAGCGCGAGAATGGCGGCGAGTTTGCCGGCGCGCAGGCGGTGATCCACGTCGTCCGCCACCCAGGCCTGAAGCGACGTCACAACCGTGCGGTGATCGCTGCCTCCACAATCGAGAAAGCGCCGCTCGACGCGCCCCACCTCCGTGATGTGGGCGTGGGCGGGGAGAGGTTGGCCGTCGGGAAGCAGCAGGAGAAGCTCCGCGTCGGGGTGGGCGGCGAGGTGATGGTGGAACGTGCGGGTTTGCATAAATCAATCAGGGTTGCAGGCCGATCTGCCTCGTGGCGATTTCGAGCCGGAGGGCGTCCAGCTTGTCAAACGGAAGGGAGGTGAACAGCTCGAGCCGCCGGTGGATTTGCTGGGCGACCAGCCAGAACGCGCGCTGCATCGCCTCGTCGTCGCCCGCCTCGGCCGCCGGGTCGGGCGATCCCCAATGCGCCAGCACGGGCTGGCCGGGCCAGACCGGGCAGGTTTCCCGCGCCGCGTCGCAGAGGGTGATCACAAAGTCGAACGACTCCCCGGAAAACTCCTCCCACGATTTGCTGCGCGCTCCGGTGGGATTGAGTCCGTAGCTTTCCGAAAGCACGCGCAACGCCAGGGGATGCGGCGCGGGCTTCGGGTGCGAGCCGGCGCTGAA
>JAIYAZ010000026.1 GCA_027488755.1 Verrucomicrobiaceae bacterium
GCGCGGCGGGCGGGCTCCTTCTCCGCCTGGGCCATGAGGGCGTCCCCGCGCTTCAGCCGCGCGGCGAGTTCGAGGCGGCGGTCCTTCGTGCCCGCGATCAGCCGGTCAAGAATGCGCACGCTCTCGTCGGGACGGCCCAGCGCGCTTTGCAGGCGGGCCTGCTCCCAGCGCGCCTGATCGGCCAGCGCGGGCGTGGCGCCGGCGGTGATCACCTCCTCGAAGAGCGGAATCGCGGCGTCGATTTCCGTCGGGAGCATGCTGCCCGCCGCGGAGCGGGCCGCGAGGAAGAAGGCGGCCGAACGGCGTTCGGGGTCGTTCGTGGCGCGCGCCGCCTCCTCGAACTGCACCCGGGCCCCGCGGTAATCCCCGGCGCGCAGCAGGACCTCGCCCCATTTCATGCGCACGTCGGCCTCGCGCTGCGAATCGGGATGCCGCGCCAGGAAATCCCGCGCCGCGGCGGCCACAGCGTCCACCGCCTGCTCCGAGCCGTCGTCAGCGAGGTAAACGGCAAAGTAATCCCGCTGGTCGCCCTGGCCGGCGGCCCGGCTGTTCGCAACCCGGCGGAAGGCGGAGCGCGCCCCGGCGGCATCCCCCTGCTGCCAGCGCCATTCGGCGGTCGCCAGGCGGGCGCGCTGCCCGGCCGCACCGCCGCGTTCGGCGATGGTTTGGAGCCGGCCGGCGGCGTCCGGCGCGCCCAGTCGCGCCCGCTCCAGGGCCTGCGCCAGCTCGATTCGGCGGGCGGTGGGCAGGCTCTCCTTGCGGAGCGCGTTGAGGATTTCCGCCGTGCGGGCCTCATCGCCCGCCGCCACCGCGGCGAGGGCGGCGTTGGCCAGGGCGGCCCCGGCGAGGGAGGGATCGAGATTCGCGGCCTGCACAAAGCCTTCAGCCGCGGCCGGGTAATCGCCCCGGGCGTAGGCGACGGCTCCGCGCAGGAACCGCAGCCGCGCGGCCTGCGCCCCATCGTTCGGCTCCACCGCGGCGGCAAGCACCGCGGCCGCGCCCGCGGCGTCGTTCGTCTCCAGCCGCAGGCGGGCGAGCCGAAGCTCGGCGGAGGATCGAAGCGTGTGCTCCGGGTGATCGGTGATGAACTCCGCGTAGTTGCGCGCCGCGCGGTCGACCCGGCCCTGGCGTTCGTCGCTCCGCGCGAGGTAGTAGGCGGCCAGGGCGGAGAGTTCGGGATGCTCGTCGTCGTTCTCCCACTGCTTGAGCGTGGCGTTGGAGGGGTCCTTCTCGCGGCTGCGCAGGTCATCGAGCTTCGCGAGAAGATCGATGAGCATGGGGTGGCGGGGATTCTCCCGGACAAAGGTCTCAATCAGCGTCTGGGCCCGCGAGAGGTCCCCGTCGGCCGCCGCCAGCTCCGCTTCGCCGATTACGCGGCCCGAGGAAATGCGCGGATCGGGGCTGTCGAGCTTGGCGAGTTCGCGGCGCGCCTCGTCGCCGTCGCGGGCCGCGAGCGCGAGATTCGCGAGCAGGTAGCGCCGGAGATCGGCCTCGGCGCGGTTTTGTGGTTTGAGGGATTCCAGCCGGCGGCGCGCCTCCTCGCCCCGGCCATTACGGGCCAGAATGATGGCCGCCGCCAACTGCGCGCTTCCCCCGAGGCCCGGATCCCCCGCCGCGCTTTCGTAAACGGCCAACGCTTCCTCGCTGCGGCCAAGCGCGTCCAGCATGCGGGCCCGGCCGAGGCTGGCCTCGGCGGCAAGCGTCGCATCCCGGGCCCCCGCCCGTGTGTAGGCGGCCAGGGCCGCCTCGTGGCGGCCCGCCTGGGCAAGCGCCTGGGCGCGCCAGAAAATCACCGCCGCATCATCGGCAAAGCGGGCATCCTGCGTGACGGCCAGCGCCTCCTTTTCGCGGTCGGCGGCCAGCAGGCAGCGGACGAGTTCGACCATCGCCGCGGACGCGGCCGGACCGGACTCCCGGGCCACGGCGGCCTTGAGGTCGGTGATGGCCGCCTGCGGCAGGCCATCGGCGCGCGCCGCGCGGGCACGCTCGATCACCGCGGCGGAACCGTCCGCCGCGTGCAGACCGGGGCCGGCCGTCAACACGGCCAGGAAACACGCGCACCACTTCATCGTTCGAGCAGGGCCCTCAGGTATCGCGCCGTGTGGCTGGTCTCGCAAGCGGCAACGACCTCGGGCGGACCCTCGGTCAGCACGCGTCCGCCGCCCTCCCCGCCCTCGGGGCCGAGATCAATGATCCAGTCGGCCGTCTTGATGACCTCCAGATTATGCTCGATGACGATGAGCGTGTTGCGCGCGTCGCGAAGCTTCATCAGCACCTCGAGAAGTTTGTGGATGTCCGCAAAGTGCAGGCCCGTCGTGGGTTCATCGAGAATGTAAACGGTGCGGCCGGTCGCCCGCCGGGCGAGTTCGCTGGCCAGCTTCAGCCGCTGCGCCTCGCCGCCGGAAAGCGTGGTGGCGGACTGGCCGAGCCGAAGGTAGCCGAGCCCGACCTGGAGCATGGTTTCCAGCTTGTCGGAGAGCGACGGAATGTTCCGGAAGAACCGGGCCGCTTCGTCCACGGTCATATCGAGCACGTCGGCGATGTTCTTGCCCTTGTAGGTGATCTCGAGCGTCTCGCGGTTGTAACGGCGGCCGCGGCAGACCTCGCACTCGACGTAAACGTCGGCGAGGAAGTGCATCTCGATCTTGATCTGCCCGTCGCCCTGGCAGTGCTCGCAACGGCCGCCCTTCATGTTGAACGAAAAGCGACTGGAGCCGTAACCGCGCACGCGGGCGGCGGGAAGCTGCGCGAACAAATCTCGGATCGGCCCGAGCGCGCCGGAGTAGGTCGCGGGGTTCGAGCGCGGCGTGCGTCCGACCGGGCTCTGGTCGATCACGACAACCTTGTCGAATTGTTCGATGCCGATGATCTCGTCGTGCGCGCCGGGCTTTTCCTTCGCGCCATTGAGGTCGCGGGCGAGCGCGGCCCACAGGATGTCGTTCACCAGCGTGGACTTCCCGCTGCCCGACACGCCGGTGACGCAGGTCAGGCAGCCGGCGGGAAAGGCGGCGCGCACATTCTTGAGGTTGTTCTCGCGGGCGCCGGCCACGGTGAGCCACCCGTCGCCGATCTCGCCGGCGAGGTCGCGCTTTTTGCGCGGGGCAACTCGGGTCTTCGGCACGCGAATGCCCAGCCGCCCGCTCAAATACTGACCCGTAAGCGATTCCTCGCTGGCCAGAATATCGGCCAGGCTGCCCTGCGCCACAATCTGCCCGCCGCGCGGACCGGCGCCGGGGCCGAGGTCGACGATGTGATCCGCCGCGCGGATGGTGTCCTCGTCATGTTCAACGACGATCACGGAATTCCCCAGGTCGCGCATGTTGCGCAGCGTGCCGATGAGGCGGTCGTTGTCGCGTTGGTGCAGGCCGATGCTGGGTTCGTCGAGCACGTAGAGCACGCCGGCCAGCCCGGAGCCGATCTGCGTGGCGAGGCGGATGCGCTGGGCCTCGCCGCCGGACAGCGTGCCGCTCTCGCGGTTGAGGTTGAGGTAGCCAAGGCCGACCTCGTTGAGAAACCCGAGCCGCTGGCGAATCTCCCGGCGCACGTCCTCCACCACCTGCCGCTCGGCCTCGCTGAGCTCGATGCGGTCGATGACCTCGGCGGCGCGGGCGATGCTCGCGCGACAAAACGAGTGAATGCTCCAGGCCTGTCCCGCCGTGTCGCGGATCGTCACGGCAAGAATCTCCGGCCGCAGCCGCGCCCCGTGGCAGACGGCACACTCCTTCCAGCCGGTGAAGGCGCGCAGGCGGTTCTTGGTGAACTCGCTCTCGCTCTTTTCCAGCATGCGCTCGACCTGCGGGACGATGCCCTCGAACAGCTTTTCCACGACCTTGCCGCCGACGCCGATCTTGAGCGGAAGGGCCCGGTCGCCCGTGCCAAAAAAGAGCGCCTGCTTGAACGCGGCGGGCAGCTCCTTGAAGGGCGCATCGGCATCCACGCGAAACTCGCGCACCAGCCCGTCGCGCAGGGCGGCGTAGTATTGGACCATGCGCTTATTGCCGGTGCGCCAGGGTTTCACCGCCCCATCGGCGAGTGACTTCGCCGCGTCCACCATGAGGTCGGGGTCGCAGAAAAGCTGGGTGCCGATGCCGTGGCACGCCGAGCAGGCCCCGAGGTGGCTGTTGAAGGAAAAATGCTTGGGCGTCAGCCGCGGCATCGTGAAGCCGGTCGCGGGATTGCAGTAGTCCGTGGAGAATTTCTGCTCGACCCAGTCGCCGCCCTCCGGGCTCTGGCGCAGGACGGCGAGGCGGTTCTGCCCCCAGCGCAGCGCGGTCTCGATGGAATCGGCGAGGCGCTGCCCGATCTCCGCCCGCACGACGAGCCGGTCCACAACGGCCTCAATGTTGTGCCGCTTGGTCTTGTCGAGTTTGATGGGCTCGGGGCGGCTCAGCTCGATCATCTCGCCGTCCACGCGCAGACGCACGAATCCCTCGCGGCGCGCCTTTTCGATCACGTCGCGAAACTCCCCCACTTCCCGCTCAACCAGCGGCGCCAGCAACACGAACCGCGTGCCCTCCGCCCACGCCGTAATCGCATCGGCAATCTGCTGCGGCGTCTGTCGCACGACGGGCTCCCCGGTGGTCGGATCGTGGGGCCGCCCAATGGCCGCAAAAAGCAGGCGCAGGTAGTCGTAGATTTCCGTCGTCGTTGCGATGGTCGAGCGCGGGTTCGCCCCGCTCGTGCGCTGCTCGATGGCGATGGCCGGCGACAGTCCCTCAATGTAATCCACATCGGGCTTCTGCATCTGGTCGAGGAACTGCCGCGCGTAGGCGGAAAGACTCTCCACGTATTTCCGCTGCCCCTCCGCATACAGCGTGTCAAAGGCCAGGGACGACTTCCCCGAACCGCTCAGCCCGGTCATCACCACCAGACGATTGCGGGGAATCTCCAGGTCAAGATTGCGCAGATTGTGCTGCCGCGCGCCCTTGATGCGGATGACGGAGTGGTGATTCGTCCCCATGCGAGAATCGCGCAGTATAACGCACGCCCGCCGGCCCCTGCCCACGAAAAACACGCGCAAAACTCGCGCGCCGGCACCCCCTGTGCTAATAAGGGGATAAATCGTGAAACTCTGCCCCTCCCTCGCGGCCGCCCTTTTCGCCGCCGCCCTGCTGTCCCCCGCCCACGCGGTGGTGCGCCGTGACGACAAGCCGGACTCCCTCTACCAGCGCCTCGCAAACTCCGCCGCCTTCAACCCGGTCGGCCGCGTCGAGATCGATTACGGCTCCGGCTACCAGGCCATCGGCACCGCGACGCTCTTCGGGCGCGACCGCATCATCAGCGCGGCCCACGTGTTCGACAGCGAAGCGCTCGATGGCGCCGTCGGGGTGCGCATCAACTTCGGCCGCAACCGCATCAGCACCATCGATTTTGAGGGCACCGGCGTCGTCAACCTCAACCCCGGCTACAATCCCGTCAGCCTCCGGGACGACGTCGCGGTCGCCTTCCTCGACACGCCCATGAGCCTGACCCCGGCCACGCTCTACACCGGCCGCCGTCTCCGGCTCGACACGAAGATCACCTTCGTCGGCTACGGCAACACCGGCACCGGCAAAACCGGCAGCACGATCTTCTCTTCCGTCAAACGCGCGGGCGAAAACGCCCTCGGCCGCTACGTTTCCGGCAGCCGCAACATCATCGTCGACTTCGACCAGCCCGGCACCTCCCGTTTCAACTCCCTCGGCAGCCCCAAGGCCCTCCGGCTCGAAGGCCTGCTCGGCGCAGGCGACAGCGGCGGCTCCGCCTGGGTGAAGGTCAACAACCGCTGGCAGCTCATCGGCATCAACTCCTACGGCGAGGACTGGGAACTCGATGGCAAAGAGGATGGCTACGGCGACTACAGCGGCTTCGTTTATCTGGACCGGTATGTCGGCTGGGTGCGTTCGCTCAACTCCCCGCTCAGCCGCTCCGCGACTTCGGAAACCACCCCGGCGCTGACGCTCACCGCCGTGCCCGAACCGGGCGCAGTGGCCCTGCTCACGCTCGGCGGCATCCTCCTGCTCTGGCGGCGCCGCACCCGCGCGGCCTAGTCGCCGGACTTGCTCAGCCGCTGCACGGGCTGATCAAACAACAGCGCGTGCGCCTCCCGCAGAATGGCGGGAATGCGATCCGCAAAAGGACTCGCCCCCAGTGCCGCACGAATCTCCGCTTCGTCGAAGTCCGCCGCGTTCCGCCCGGGAAACCAGTGGTCCGCGTTGCCCAGCAGATTGTAACGCATGCGGGCAAAGTCCACGAGATCGAGGGACTTCGCGAGACCCCAGA
>JAIYAZ010000154.1 GCA_027488755.1 Verrucomicrobiaceae bacterium
TAGGCGGCGATGGGCGGCGGTCGTCTCATGGCACGTTGCTTTCCACCCAGGCGTTGCGGGAGGCGAGGCGCTCGAGGAGCTTGGGATCGGTCTCGGCGGTGATCGTGACCGCGCCGCCGCCGAGCGCAATGGTGCGGTCGGAGCGGATACCGCCGCGGAGGAGCGCGGAGCCGCTGGCGGTGAGGGAGACGGGGGTGTTTTCCAATTCCAGGAGCAGGCGCCAGTCCGCGCCGGCGGTGGTGAACTGCAGCGGCAGCGTGCCCGCGCCCCCGGCTTTTTTGACGGCGAGGACGACCCGCCGCCGGTTGTGGCCGGAGAGGGTGAGCGTGGTGAGATCGCGGGTGCTGGAGAGGGGCTGATCGAGGACGATGAGAATGGCGGGGAGGTTGTCGGCCGCGGCGTTGTTCACGCCGGCCTGCCCGGCAAGGGTGAGCGCGGAAACCTCACCGGCGATGAGGATGTTGCCCAGGCCGGCGGTGTTGAGGGTGATGGTGACGTTGCCGGCTCCGTCGCTACTCACGCCGTTGACGGCGAGCGGCGACGAGCCGCTGACGAGCGTGCCGCCGGCGGTCTTCGCGACGAGGGAGTTGGCGGCGGGGGCGGCGTTGTCGATGGCGTCGAATTGTCCGTCGAAAATCGGCGCGCCGCCGAGCCGCGGGTTGGCCACCTGCCGGGGCTGGGCGAGGTCGTTCATGAGCACGCCGCCAAAGGCGAGCGCCGCGGCCCCCTCGGGCAGGGCGTAGGATGCGGGGACGAAGGCCATCGCCAGATTCGGCGACCAGACAAACGCCGCCGGGCCGACGGTGAGCGCGCCGATGGCGACGGCCGCGCCGGGCGTGAGCGTGGGCGCCTGGCTCACGAGCACGCGCCCGGCGAGGAGGGGGGAGCGGGATTTGACGGAGAAGCGGCGAGCGGGGTTGGCGTCGCCGTCCATGAGGGTGACGGCGAGGTCGAGCGTGTAGCCATCGCCGTTGCCGGGGTTGAAGGCGTTGACGCCGGCGGCCTTTTGCACGGAGAGAAGCGGGGCGGCGTTCCAGGCGGGCACGCGGATTCCGCCCCACGCCGGGTCGGGGAGGTCGTAGGAAAAGGCGACGCCGGAGGAGCTGGCGATCACCCGTTCGAGCAGGAACTCCTGCGCGAGCGCGCGGGAATTTTCGAGGGCGATGCGTCGCTGCACGGCGGCGGCCATTTCACCCACCAAACCGCTGCGCGCCGTCATGAGCGTGAGCCAGGCCGCGGTGATCACGCCGGCGACCGCGAGCAGGAGCAGCGCGATGAGCATGGCGGAACCGGCGCGGCGACGGGCGATCATAGCGCGGGAAACATGGGGATGGTGAAGAAGAGGGAGGTGCGGCCGCCCATGCCGGCGTAGCCGGCGCGCGGGTCGTCGGCGGCGTAGGCGGGGGCGGAGAATCCCTCCAGCGTGGGCGCGGCGGGGTCGGGCCACCAGACGAAGTAGAACGGGCGGGCGGCGGCCTGCTTGTAGCGGTCGATAGTGGCGCCTTCGACGGTGGCCCGGCGCGCGGACCGCTCGAACGCGACCACGAGCGGGCGGAAGGGCACGGGACCGGCGGAGGCCGGATAAAAAACGTCGTAGAAGTCGGTGAGCGAGCCGGCTTCGTAGCGTTTGACGCTGGCGTAGGTGCCCGCTGGCGAGGTGGTGGGGGTGAGGTCGATGTCGTAGACGGCGAGGACGGAGAGCGCGGTCGCGTCGACGGCCGGGAGCAGCAGGAAGATCGAGGCATTGGTGGCGTCGCAGGCGCCGCGGTAGGGCGTGAAGATGTCCGCCGAGGCGGGCACGGCGGCGGCGAGGAGCTGGCGGAAGGCCTCGGGGGAATCGAGCTGGTCGCCGCGAAAGCCGGCGCTGACGGCGATGGCGGCGGGGTGGGCGGAGTTGGCTTCCTCGCGGCCGAGGCAGAAAACGGCGACCGCGCGCTGGAGGTCGTCGACGAGACGGGTGCGGAGCATTTCGGCGTGGGCGGAGCGGCCGTAGTTCGGCGCGAAGTAGGCGTCGATGGCGGTGGCGGTGCCGCCGTAGAAGGTGGGGAGGGCGGCGCCGACTTCGATCGTGCCGTAGGCCGAGCGGGGGGCGCGGGCGGCGGTCAGGTTCTGGTAGAGCAGCACACCGGTCGTGATGACCGCGGCGGCCACGGCGGCGGCGATGAGCAGCTCGACCAGCGAGAAGGCGGCGCGCGCTTTCATGGGGAGTTTTGCTTCGGCGCCGGCGGGGTGGCGAGGTGGACGTTCACGCGGGGGCGGAGATCGATGGGGACGAGGATTTTGCGGGCCTCGGCGCGCTGGTCGATTTCGATGAAGACGATTTCGACCTGGGTGTCGGTGATGCGGCTGACGGCGAGGCGTTCGGTCTGGTTTTCGATGAGCGGGGGGATGGGGTGGCCGGGCTTGAGGATGAGGCCCTCGAGGAGGACGGTGGAGGTGTCACCGCCGCGGACGACGCCGGTGACGTTCATGGCGGCGAGGCGCTCGCGGAGTTTGCTTTCCTCGCTGGCGGCCTCGACGACGGGCTCGGTGGATTTGGCCTCGCGGCGGACGAAGGGGTTGCGTTCGCGGGGCTGGAGGACCTCGGGGATTTTTTCGCCGGGGAGCTCGCCGATGCGGGAGTATTTGCCCTTGGGCGCGGCGTGGGCGGCGGTCACGGCCAGGCCGAGACCGAGGGCGAGAAGGGCGGGGCGGTTCATGGCGTGGGAGCGGGGCTTTCCTCGGCGCGGGCGAGCGGGATGTCGACGACGAGGTTGAGCCGGATGTCGTTGCCGGTCTGGCCGCGGGAGATTTCGAGGTTCGCGACGCGGGCGGTGGGGAGTTTGCTTTCGAGTTCGCCGACCCAGTTGAGGGACTTGGTGAAGTCGTCCTCGATGGTGAGGTGGGCGCGGACGAGCTGGGGGATGGTGGCGTTGGCGGCGTTGGGAACGCCGCCGCCGGTCTGGTTGGGGACGAGTTCGAAGCGCTGGGAGAGGATGAGGAGGTCGGCCTGTTTGAGGAGGGCGTTGACGTTGACCTCGCCGGCGTCGGGTGTGGCGATGCGGGCGAGATGCGGTTCCCAGGCGTCGAGATAGACGATGAGGTCGGAGGTTTTTTCGGTGAGGTCCTTGAGCAGGCCGCGCTGGGTGCGGAGGTTGGCGTTGGCGAGGCTGGCGTCGCGGCGGGCGAGGCTGGCGGCGGCCTGCATGGCGGTCGCGTTTTTGTGCACGGTGAGGACGCCCTGCACGATGAGCACGCAGGCGAGGAGGATGACGATGCAGGCGAGGTGTTTGTTGTTCATCGGCGCGGGGGCTTGGCGGGCGGCGCGGGCTCGTCGGGAACGGCGCGCTCGCCCTGGTAGATGAGGGTCGCCTCGTAGTCGATGGCGCCGCGGGCCTGCGTTTGGTTGGGGTTGTAGGCGCGGAAGTTGCGGGCGGTGATTTCGCCGAGCACGCGGTCGAGCTGGCGCAGGCTGGGGGCGTTGAGTTTGAGGACGATTTTGATCTGGCTGGGCGCGCCCGGGGTGCGGGTGAGGTCGAGACCGGCGACGGAGGAGTTGGCGTCGACGGCGCGGATCATTGAGACGACGAGCGGCTGGAGGCTGCGTGAGCCTTCGACCCAGGCGACGATGTCGTTGGCGCGGCGGGCCTTTTTTTCGAGGGCGTCGCGGTCGGCTTTCACGGTTTCCAGGTCCTGCTGGTAGCCGGCGAGTTTGGTCTTCGAGACCTGCTCGGCCGCGGCGGCGCTGCGGAGGGCAAAGAAGAAGTAGGCGGAGAGGCCGAGGCCTCCGACGACGACGGCGTAGAACAATACCGGGATGAGGCGGAGGTAGGCGGGGAGGGCGGGCGCGATGTCAGGGCGCTCGGTTTTGAGGTCGTCGATGGGGCGGGGATCGATCTTCATGCGGAGCGCAGGTCGGCGAGGAGCGCCCAGAGGTGATCGGGCTGGGTGAGGTCCTGGAATTTGTGGCCGGCGAAATGGGCGGAGATTCGCTCGGGGAGGTCGGTGCCCGCGTGGTCGGCGACGAAGACGATCTCAAGGTTGCCCGGGTCGTCGCTGCGGCGCGTGGGGCCGAGGAGTTCGAGCACGGGGGAGGGATCCTCGTCGTAGATTTCGGAGCGGGAGCGGAGCTCGGACCAGGCGTCGCCGGATTGGTTGAGCAGGCAGACCGAGCCTTCGCAGCAGATGACGAAGAGGTGGTTGGCGGCGGTGCCGGGCGGGGGCGTCTCCGCGCTGTTCACGTGTTCGATGGCGCGCCGGAGCATGGTGTAGGGCCCGCAGGCGATGCGGCCGACCTTGAGCCCGACCTCGGCGAGGGTGGTTTCGATTTTTCTGATGACCTCCTCGTCGCAGGAGAGGACGACGCTGGTGCTGTGTTCCGGGTTGTTGATGAGGGCGTAGCGGCGGTGGCGTTCGAACTTTGCGCCGAGGGCGGCGCGGGGGTTGGTGCGGATGACGTCCTCGATGCCCTCCTTGCGCGAGAGGTTGCTCTCGAGGCTGATGACGTAGCGGCTGTTGAGGGAGACGGCGCACCAGCCGTCGTCGGTGAGGTGGCGCCACTCGGCGGCGAAGCTGGCGGCGATGTCCTTGAAGTCACCGCGCTGGGTGCCGCACTCGCCGAGCTGGCCGCCTTTGCCGAGGCCGCGCCAGCTGGTGCGGTTTTTTCCGACGTTGAGCAGAAGCGTGCGGCGGTTGGGGAAGCGGCGGATCCACGGCGCTGAGCCGTCGTCGGGCTCGGGGCGGAAGGCCGCGAAGGTGAGGACGTCCTTGATGTCGGCGATTTTCATTCGACGGTCTGTTTCTGGGTTTCGAGGTAGTCGTGGACCTCCTCGGCGCTGAAGCCGGTCGGGCGGGGGGCGCTGGCGTGGAAACCGTCGCTTTCGCGCAGTTCGATGCTTTTGTCGAAGTTGTTCATGCCGCGCTTCCAGCCGGTCTCGAGTTCCTGGTCGAGTTTTTTGAAGTCGCCGCGGCGGATGATGTTGGTGACGCCGTCATACTGGAGGAGCACCTCGTGGATGGGGAACCGCCGGTTGCGGTTTTCGTCGAAGAGGAGGCGCTGGCAGAGGATGAGCCGAAGGGTGTCGGCGAGGGTGGCCTGGGCGTTTTCCACGCGTTCGCTGGGGATGAGTTTGAGAAAGCGCTGGACGGTCTGGGCGGCGCTGGAGGTGTGGAGGGTCGCGACGACGACGTGGCCGGTCTCGGCGGCCTGGAGGGCGATCTCGGCGGTTTCGCCGTCGCGGATTTCCCCGACGATGATGACATCGGGCGCCTGGCGCAAGGCGGCGCGCAGCGCGGCGGCGAAATCGAGTTCGTCCTGCCCCATTTCCCGCTGGGACATGAGCGAGGGGAGATTCTCCGGGTAAACGAATTCGATGGGATCCTCGAAGGTGATGACGTGCTCGCGGCGGCGTTGGGCGCGGTGCAGCACCATCGAGGCGATGGTGGTGCTCTTGCCGCTGCCGGTGGCGCCGCAGACCAGGAAAAGACCGTTCCGGGCCTCGAGAAAGGCCTTGAGCGCGGGCGGGGGAACCTTGATGGCTTCCGGATCGGGAATCCGGCTTGGAAGCAGGCGGAGCACCCAGCGGAGGCGGCCGCGGGTGACCATCTGGCTAACGCGAAACCGGTATCCGTGCAGTTCCATCGCGCTGTCGTGGCAGCCGGGAACAACGTCAGCCGGGAGGTCCATGGCAAACTTGAGTTCGTCGAAAACAAGGGAGCCGTTGTGTTTGTAGGTAAGCCGCTCGCCGGGCGTGAGGTAGAAATCGCTGATGCCTTCGCGGAGCGCGAGCTCGCGGATGCGAAGGCCGGTGGGGGAGTCCGGGGGGAGGTCTAGGAGGAGCATGGGGGGTCAGTTCTGAATCACGGGCGGCAGGTTGAATACGATGCTGCTGCTGTTGATGGTGAGGGTCTGGGCGGTGACGCTGCCAGTGAAGACGCTTCCGGCGTTGAAGGAAACCGTGCCGTTTGGCGCGACGAGCTGGCCGTAGATGGTGCTCCCGGAGTTCGCGTTGAGGCTGCCCGCGGAGAATTGCATCTGGAACCACTCGGGACGCGAGGCATTGCCGAGGATGGAGCCGGAGTTGATGGTGATGGTTCCGCCAACCGTCACGATGACCTTGCCGACAATCTTGACATCGCTGGCGCTGTTCAGCGTGAGGCTCTGGAAGCTGTAAAACTGGGTGACCTCGGGGTTGTTCGGGTCGCCGAGCACGAAGGCGGTGCCGTTGTTCGCGATGAGGTTTCCGTAGTTGCCGGACCTGAGGCGCACATCACCCACCGGGGCGGAGTTGAGCGTGATGTTCGCGTATTGGGACGACGTGATCACGCCGGGCGGTGGTGAGTTGAAGCTGCCGGTGCCCGTGCCGTCGGGCGGAGGCGGGGCCGCGATCACCGGGAAGGCCGGCGAGTCGTGGCGACGGATGACTTTCCCCTCGAGGAGGGCGCTGTTGTTGAACGAGACGGTGTAGTTGGTCGGGTTCACGCTGCCGTTTTCGTTGATCACCCGGGGGGTGGTCTGGACGGTCTTGTTGCCGTTGGAGTCATACTCCCAGCCCTGGATGCGGGCCGCGAAGAGGGCGTCATTTGCGGCGGACCAGGTCGTGCCGTTCGAGAGGCGAATCGTGGGCGTGCCGGGGAGGTAGAGGTTGCCGCCGATGATGCGCGCGCCGGAGTTGAACGTGATGCTGTTCATGTTCGAACCGGCGGGCGGCGACGCATAAACCAACGAACCGACGAAGGTGCCATTGAGATTCGCGCTGCCGACGAGCGCGCCGTCCGCGAGGGTGACGCTGCTGTAGGTATTGGTCGTAATCGCGCTGGGGGTGAACCAATGCCCGTAACCCGCGGGCCCATAAACGCGAGCCCTGACCGTCACGACGTTGTTCACGCCCGCGCCGGCGTTGAACTGGCCGCTGTAGAGCGTGCCGCCAACGGGCTCGCCGCCACTGACGCCGGGATCGGTTCCGTTGGTCGTGTAATAGATGCGCGCGCCAACGGGCTGGACCTGATTGGCGGCCAGCGCGATGGAAACCGGCAGGTCGACCGCCTTGCTGCCACTCGGCGGGTCGATGACCGGCGCCGGGAGCGCGGTCGGCGTGATTCCAACCGTGGCCGAAACCACCGGCGAACTCACGAAGAGCGCGGGGGCGAGCGAACGAGCGGCGGCGCTGACGGACAGGACGGAGGCGCTGCCCCAACGCGGAAGACTTAGGTCGATGGCGGGCGACGTGAATGTGCCGGCAAAGGTGGGCCCCGCATCGCCGCCGAGGAGCGGATTTGTGCCGTCCACGGTTGAATAAACCTGAAAGCGGGCGCTGCTGAGGTAGGCGGCCGGGATCTCGGCCGCGGAGTTTAATGTCACCGTGGCCGGAGCGGGCGACTGCACCGAACCGGATGTCATCTGCCCGCCCGCCTGGGCGTAGGTGAGAGTCGCCACCGGAACATTCAATGAAATCGAAAGCGCCACCGGCGTGGCCTGGTAGGTGTGGGCCGCGATGTTGCTATCCGTCCACCGGTCGGGGTCGCTGGTGGCCGCGTAGGCGGTGATCGCCGTGGTGGGCGTCACCGTGAGGGTCTGCCCCTGGTAGAGCGCAAAGGGCCCGCCGTTCACGGTGAAGAAAATCTGCGACGTGCCGGGCGGGTTCGGATTCGAGAGCGTGAGCGGGAAGTCAAAGTTGATGAGCGCGAAGGAGCCGCCGGTCTGGGAGAACGCGGGCGCGGCGAGTTGTTGCGCGGTGGGCGCGGTCGGCGGCGTGCCGGGCGTGACCGTCGTGGTGCCGGGCGCGCCGCCGGGGCCCGCGGGGGTGCCGCCGGAAACGTCGGCGTAGTCCCACACCCAGCCATCATCGGCGACCTTCAACGGCGGCGTGCGCGTCTCGGTGCCGAAATCATTGCCGCCGATTGTGTCGTCGAGGCGGAAGTTTTTCACCCCGGCCGCGCCGCTGGCCATGATGACAAACCGCCGGTTCGCGCCGTCCCACAACGCGCGCGTTTGCGTGGTGCCGGCTTCCCCGGCGGTCTGCATGTCCGTGGTCAGGCGGCGGTCGACGAAACTGCCACGCAATCCCGGGATCGTCGGCGCGCTCGTTGCATCGGCGGTGGTTTTGAGCCGGGCGAGGATTTGCTGCGGCGTGGCGGAAACCGGCAGCGAGCCGCCGTTGACGAGGTAGGCCTGGATGGCGGCGTTGATCGTCGCCACGTCCGACTCCAGCTTGCCCACGCGCGTGGATTCCCGGGCATTCCCGACGGCGACGATGGCCGCCCCGCTGAGAATCGCGACCGCCGCCATCACGAGCAGAATCTCCACCAGCGTGAACGCCTGGTCGCGCCGGGTCGTCCGCGACCGGCAGGAGCCGGCGGCCATCGAGGAGTGGTGCGTGGACATAGTGTCTCAACCCGGGCAACAGCGAGGCGTGTCGTGCGGGGAGGTCCAAATGCAGCACCTTAAATATGCGCCCGGGCCGCGGAATGGCGAACAGTTTTTGTGCGGTCCGCGCCCGCCGGGCGAAGGTCCCGCGCCCGATTTCGCTTTTGTTCCGCGGCGTGATTTTCTATGCGTCGTCTCCAGATTGATGCCATCCCGCCACCCACGCGGCTGTCCGATGTTCTCCCTTCGTCCGGCGTCGCCCACCCCCGCTGATCTCCGCCCGACCGGACGAACGCGCCTGCGCCGCTCCCTCGTCGGTGCCGCGATGGCCTGCCTTTTGACCGGCCCGGCCACCGTCCTGGCCGCGAACTACGAGGCAGGGGACAATGCCCTGCAGGCCGCCCAGCAGACCGCGGCCGGAGACGCGTTGCGCGATCAGCCGGAGAAGCTCTACGAGTTCAACCGCGCCACGCTCCGCGACGTGCTGCGCCTGATCGCGGACGACGCGAAGATCTCCTTCGTCTCGCTGCCCGAGAGCGGCGTGGACGAGGATGCGCTGGTCACCTTCACCCTGCGCGCCAGCCCCTTCCGCGCGCTGGAAATCATCACGAAGGCCAACGGCGTCGCGCTGTTTTACGAGGGCGGCGTCTGGTATCTGCGGCCGTTCAACGACCGCGAACTCATCGGTCGCACCTATCGCCTCACCCACAACACGCAGGAGACCGTCGAGAACGAAGGCTCCAGCCTGAACTCGCCGACAACCGCCGCGGGCGGCGTGGGCGGCACGCAAAGCGGCGGCGGCACCTCGCAGGACCTCGGCCTCTCGCTCCAGGGCGCGACGAACATTTTCAAGGTCAACCCGAACCCGATGATCAAGGACATCAAGGCCCTGCTCGGCCTGCCGGTCGATGGGTTCTCCGCGACGGTCGCCCCCGAGGCCACCGTCGGGTCGTCCCAGCCCCTCGGCACCTCGCCGAGCTCCGTGCAGCCCCGCAGCCCGAAGGGCGGAGCCAAGGCCGGCGACGGCCAGAACGGCGCGCAGGTCATCTGGAACTCGGATTCGAACACGCTCTACGTCGTCGCCACGCGCCAGCAGCACGAGTGGATCGAAGGCTACCTCGCTTCCGTCGACCGCCCGCAGAACCTCATCGCCGTCGAGGTGAAGTTTTTTGAAACCACGAAGGACCCGCGCAAACAGCTCGGCCTCGATTGGTCCGGCACGCTCCAGGAGGGCTACAACGTCCGCCTCTCGAACCTCAACGCCCGCATCGACATGAACGGCATCGTCAACCCGACGACACTCACCGGTTCGGCGTTCGTGCCCGGCACGGCCGTTCTCACTGCGGCGGATGTCGACGTCCGCCTGCGCGCGTTCATGAACGACCGCGACATCAGCACGGTCTCCTACCCGCGCGTCCTCACCGTGAACAACCGCGAGGTCGTCATCCGCAGCGTGGTCAATCAACCCGTGCTCGCGTCCAGTTCCTCCGTCACCCCGGGCGTCGGCGGCACCACCACCGCGAGCGTTTCCTACCTGCCCATCGGCACGATCATCAACATCCTGCCCAAGGTCCTCGACGACAATTCCGTCATCCTCTACGTCTCCGTCACCGTCTCGAGCATCATCGGCGAAGAGCCCATCGCCGGGAACAACTACCCCATCGCGAGCTCCCGCGTTTACACCGCGCAGCTCCACGTCAATTCCGGCTACACGCTGGCGATCGGCGGCATTGAGGAAGCCGTGGACCGCCGCCTGCGCAACGGCGTCCCGGGCCTGAAGGACATCCCGCTCCTCGGCGAACTCTTCAAGAGCTCGGACCGCAGCCGCGAACGCAAGAACCTCCTCATCTTCATCACGCCGACGATGCTCGGCGAGCGGCCCAGGACCGGCATTGCCGAAACGCCGCAATCCGTCATCCCCGTCTCGCCGGACGACCCGCACCCTCCCTCGTTCACCACCGCCGGCATGCTCGTCGGCGGCACAGCCGCGCTGCCAAACGCCGTCGACTGGGTAGTCCGCCGCCAGAAATTCTACGCCCAGGTCGTGCGCGAAAATCGCACCGAGCGGAAGACCCTGGACGAAATCGCCGGCGTCCTCGACGTCTGCAATCTCCTCCGCGAGCAAATCTCCCTCATGGCGGAAGCCCGCCCCTCCGAGGCCTCCCGCTACAATCGCGAACTCGACCGCGTCAACGCCACCATCGACGACCTCATCGCGCTCCAGCCCAAGGCCCGCAAGGACATCCTGCGGTTCTGACGCGCTCCCGCCGACCTAGGCGCGCGGGTGGAATTTTTTGTGCACGGCCTTGAGCCGGCGCTGATCCACGTGCGTGTAAATTTCCGTCGTGGAAATGTCCGCGTGGCCGAGCAGTTCCTGGATCACGCGGAGGTCCGCGCCGTTGGACAGCAGGTGCGTGGCGAAGCTGTGGCGGAGCAGGTGCGGGTAGATGTTCGCGTCGAGCCCGGCGAGGGCCGCGACCTCCTTCACGATCTGCCAGACGCGGGCGCGGGTGAGTTTGCGACCGTGATTGGAGAGAAAGATTTCCGCCCCGGTGCGGCGGTTCACGAGCGCGGGGCGCTCCGTGGCGAGGTAGCGGGCGATGGCTTCGCGGGCCTTCGCGCCGACGGGGACGATGCGGGTTTTGTTGCCCTTGCCGGTCACGCGAATCCAGCCCTCGTCGAGGTCGATGTTTTCCAACCGCGCGCCGCACAGCTCGGAAATGCGCAGACCCGAGGCGTAGAGCAGCTCGAGCATGGCGCGGTTGCGGAGGGCGAGCGGTTCATTCTCGCCAACCGCCGCGAGCAGGCGCTCGATGTCGGGAACGTTGAGCGTGTCGGGCAGGTAGCGCTCGATGCGCGGGATGGCGATGAACTCCGCGGGATCGCGCGGGAGGTGCTTCCGCGCGGCGAGGAAGCGGAAGAAAATGCGCAGCGCGACGGCCTCGGCCTTGATCGACGCCGCGGCAAGCCCGGCGCGCTTGCGGTGCGCCAGGTAATCGCTGAGGTGCGCCGGCTCGACGCCGGCTAGGTCCGCGTGGCCCGCGGATGACAGCCAGGCGCCGAAGGTCTCCAGCGAGCGGCGCGTGGAAATCTGGTAATTCTCGGAAAGCCCGCGCTCAGTCGCGAGGAAGAGGAGAAAGACATCGATGGAGGCGTCAATAGTCATTGCTCACTCGTCATTGGTCATTGGGTTTCCGGTGCGAAAGGTTTTCCCCAATGACTAATGACCAATGACTAATGACCAATAACCATCCCCGTCAGCCGCGCGTAGGCCTCGAGGTATTTCTCCGAGGTCTTTGCCACGACGTCGGGCGGCAGCGCCGGGGCGGGTGGCTGTTTGTTCCAGCTCAGCGATTCCAGGTAGTCGCGCACGAACTGCTTGTCGAAGCTGGGCGGGTTTTCGCCGGGCACGTATTGATCCGCGGGCCAGAAGCGCGAGGAATCCGGCGTGAGCGCCTCGTCGATGAGGACGAGTTCGTCGCCGACCATGCCGAACTCAAACTTCGTGTCGGCGATGAGAATGCCTCGCTGCGCCGCGTAGTCGCGACCGTGCTCGTAGAGCTCGAGGCTCCAGTCGCGCACGCGGATGGCCAGCTCGTCGCCGAGGATGCGGCGGCATTCGTTCCACGAAATATTTTCGTCGTGGCCGGTCTCGGCCTTCGTCGCGGGCGTAAAGATCGGCTCGGGCAGGCGGTCGGCGAGCCGGAGGCCGGACGGCAGGGCGTGGCCGCAGATGCCGCCGGTCTTTTCGTAGTCCTTCCAGCCGGAGCCGGCGAGATAACCGCGCACAACGCACTCGACGGGCAGCGGGCTGGCTTTTTTCACGAGGGTGGAACGGCCGGCGAGTTGCTCCTCGTAGGGGCGGAGTTTTTCGGGCAGCCAGCCGAAGGGCAGGTCGGCGAGGTGGTTCGGCACGAAGTCGAGCTTCTCGAACCAGAAATGCGCCGTGCGCGTGAGGACCTCGCCCTTGCGCGGGATGGCGTTGGGCAGGATGCAGTCGAAGGCGGAGATGCGGTCGGTGGCGACCAGCAGCAGCACGTCCCCGAGGTCGAAAACCTCGCGCACCTTGCCGCTGCGGATTTTCGGAACACCGGGAAGCTCGAGGGAAAGAAGGTCCATGGGTCTGTCGGCAATCTGGCGGAGGCCCCGCCCGGTGGAAATTCAAAAAACCTTTTTCCGAAGGGACCCGCCCGGTCAGCCCCCCGCAGAGCGGCCCGCCTCGACTACGGGACGGCCCGGCGTTTTCTCGCCACGCAAAGCGCGACCAGCGCGATGCCCAGGAACAGTCCCCAGGTGGCCGGCTCGGGGACGACTTGGATTTGGGCAAAAGCGGCCTGGCCAATGAGCATGTTGATGCTGGAGGCTCCGTGGACCGAGTCCCAAAAGAGGTAGTTTTCGGGATTCCCAACCACGGAACCGTAGGGGGGCGGCGGGTTCGGGCCCGGCTCGAGTTCGTAAGCCGCGTCCGTCACGTTCGAGAATCCGAAGCTCGCGGGGGCGTTGATCGCGTCGAGGAAGATCTGGTGCACATCGAGTTTGATGAGGCGACTTCCGCTGAGGGTCGAAGCGAGGCCGTTGAGCGTGAGGTCGAGCTGGGCGTTGAAGGCGTTCGTAAACGCAGTGGCGAGGGGGCCTTTCTCCGGATCGTTGAGGTATTTGGGGCTCAGTCCTATGGGCGGAAGATTGAGGACCAGGAAGTCCCGCCCGCCCGCCTGGTGGAGATCGGTGATGGCCGTCGCAAGGTTGAGCGCGACGTCGGTCGGGGTAATGGAATCGCCCGCGTCGACGTGCGCGAGGACGTCATTGGCTCCGCTCCAGAGGGTGAACAGGGTGGTCGCGGGAGCGGACAGGGCGGGATTGCTGGCGGCCAGTTGGTCCGTGTAGAAGCCCACCTGGCGGAGAAGATTTGGGACGGGGACCGCGCCCGGATTGTTCCCCGTCCCACTGCGGGCCTCCGCCCAGGCGAAGTTCGTGCCAGTGATGACGGATCCGCCGTCGTTGCGCTGCATGGAACCGCCTGCGGGGAACCCGAGCGCGTTGGAGAGATGATCGATCCACAGCGGTCCGTTGGAGTAGCGATTGTTGAAGTAGAAGGAGGGATTGTAGCCGGTGAGTTCCCGGGCCTGGGTTTCCGAGAGCAGGCTGATCGTGTTGCCGACATCGCTCCGGCTGTCGCCGAACGAAACCATGCCGGTGTAGGAATAACCCAGCCCCACGGCGGGGGTCATCAGCCAGATTGCGAAGGCGCAAAGCGCGCCCGGAAGGTGTTTCCTCACCCCGCACCCTTAGCTCAGTCCGGCAATCTCCGCCATGCCCATGCGTGCGGAAAGGCCGGCTCCATCCGGGAAGGTGAATTCTCCCCGCGCGGTCAGCCCGACACGCGGCCGCGGAGCTTTTTTGTTTCGCCGCGGTGGCGTTTGTCGCGGAGCATTTCCTGCTTCGTGCCGTAGCTGCGCTTGGCGCGCTGGCGGCGGCGCTTCGAGGCGGCGGCTTTGCGCTCCTGCGCGGCGGCGGCGCGGGCGGCTTCGAGTTTTTCCACGAGGCGGAGAAGGGCGAGGGCGCGGTTCGTGTGCTGCGAGCGGGAGTCGCTGCAGTGGACCACCGTGCCGCTTGGTGCGTGCGTCAGCTCGACCGCGGTGCTCACCTTGTTCACGTGCTGGCCGCCGGGGCCGCTCGAGCGCGTGCAGACGTAACGCAGGTCCGCCTCGCGCAAACCGAGGCGGGCCATGCGTTCCGGCAGGGTGGCGGAGGGCGCGGCCATGGCAGGGATGTAACACGCGCCGCCGCTTTGCGCCGCACGAAACAACTCGCCGCCCCACCCCGCCTCGGCCAACATCCGCTCCATCGCCATGAGTTGCATCTACCGGATCGAGTCGGACGAATTTGGCACCTACGACGTGCTGGAGGATGAGGCGCTGGGCCTGCGCGCGCGGTTGCGCCGCATTGGCGCCGAGCTGGTAAGCCTCGCCCGGAAAGGCGCGGACGAAGGCTGGCGCGGATTTCTTTACCGGGACAACGAAACCGGCCCGCCCCTCTCCGGCTGGGGCAACCACGCCACGGTGATGGGCTATTTTCTGCACCGCCTCGTGGACCAGCGTTCGCTCTACCGCGGCGTCGAAATTCGCGGCGGCAACCACGGGTTTCTGCGCAGCTTTGCGTTCGATCCGCCGACGTTCGACCCCAATCTCCGCGGCCTCACCTACGTGGTCCCGGCCGACCGCATCCCCGCCGGTGCCTACCCGCTGCGGGTCAGCCTGCAGCTCAGCTACCAGCTCACGGCGACGGGCGTGCGGGTGGAATTCGCCTTCCGCAACGAGGAACCGGCCGAGACGGCCCACGTGAGCTTCGGGCTGCACCCCGGCTTCGGGGTGACGTCGGTGGCGGATGCGGTAATCGACCTGCCGCCCGGGCGCTATCGCCGGCACTTTGCCCCGGGCAATTTTCTGGATGGCCGCACCGAGGACATCGCGCACGCCGGCGGCCCCATGCCCTTCGACAAGGCCGCGCTGCCGGGCTCCTTCCTGCTCGAACTCGCCGGCGTGCCCGACCGGATTTTTTCCCTCCACGATCCCGCCACCGGCCGCACCGTGCGGCTGGACTTCGCCGAAGTGCCCTACTGCACGCTCTGGAGCGAGGGCGACTTCGTCTGCATCGAACCGTGCTGGGGGCTGCCCGACAGCGTGCCGCAAAAGCCCTTCGAGCAGAAGGACGGCATCCAGACCATCGCTCCGGGCTCGACCCTGCGGGCGGGTTTTGGCATGGACATAGAACTCGCACCCGCGCCATGACCCTTTATCTCTACCGGTTTGTCCTTTTCCTCGCGGCCACGCTCGCCTTCGTCACGCTGCTGGATCGCGGCCCGGAAAACTTCCTCCCGAATGCCGGGCAGGAATGCACCGAGTTGCTCCGCTGGGTGCAAACCCTGCTGCCCTGAAGCCAGCCCGCGAAAACAACTTTTCTTCCCCTTCAACGTTCCCCAAACTCCCGCCCTCCTCCTATGGCCGTTAAGTCTGAAAAAGACCTCCCCGAAACGCATCGCGCAACCTGGCTCAAGGCGCTCAGCGCCATGCAGCTGAAAAACTACGGCTATGTCATCCAGCTCCTCCAGCTCCTCCTCAAGCAGGAGCCCGAGTTCCTCGCCGGCCGCCAGCTCCTCCGCAAGGCCGAGGTCGGCAAGGCCGCCGGAACGAAAAAGGGCCTGCTCTCGGGCGGCGGCGGATTTTCCACCATGAAGATCGCCGGCCAGGTCAAGAAGGACCCCGCCGGCGCCATCGTCGAAATCGAGAAGCTCCTCGAAAGCGATCCCTTCAACCAGCAGTTCAACCTCCTTCTCCGCGACGCCGCGCTGGCGGCCAGCTGGCCCGAAATCGCGACCCTCGCCCTCGAAACCATCGTCCAGGGCGCCCCGAAGGACGTCAAAATGCTTCACGAGCTCGCGAAGCATTACGCCGCCATCGACGAGCCCGACAAGGCCGTCGAGATCTACACCAAAATCTCCGAGATCAACCCCACCGACCTTATCGCCATGAAGGCCGGCAAGGACGCCGCCGCCCGCGCCTCCATGAAAAAAGGCGGCTGGGAAAAGGAAGGCACCACCTACCGCGACCTCATCAAGGACAAGGAGCAGGCCGTCTCCCTCGAACAACAGGGCCGCGTCGTGCGCAGCGCCGAGATGATCGACCAGCAGCTCGCCGAGCTCGGCCAGAAATACGAGGAAAACCCGCAGAACGTCGACACCGCCCGCCGCATCGCCGAACTCTACGAGCAGAAGGAAGACCTCGAAAGCGCCGTGCAGTGGTTCACCTACGCCGCCGGCCTCTCGAACAACACCGACCCCTCGCTCGTTCGCAAGTCCACCGATCTCCGCATCCGCCAGCTCGACGCCAGCATCGAGCAGTTCGAGGCCTACCTCGCCGCCGCCGATCCCAATTCCCCCGAGGCCGAGCAGGCCCGCGCCGACCTGGAAACCATCCGCCGCAACCGCGCCGAGACCGAGCTGCAGGACGCCCGCTCCCGCGTGGAGCGCAACCCCACCGACCTCCAGTTCCGGTTTGAACTCGGCGAAATCCTCGTCCGCCTCGGCGAATACAAGGACGCCATTCCCGAGCTCCAAAAGGCCCGCCAGAATCCGAACGTCCGCCTCCGCGCGATGAACCTCCTCGGCAAATGCTTCGTCGAGCGTAACATGCTCGACCTCGCCGCCAAGACCCTCGAGGACGCCGCCGGCGAACTCATCGCCATGGACGCCGTCAAGAAGGACATCGTCTACAGCCTCGGCCTCGTCTACGAACGCATGGACGACAAGGAGAAATCCATCACCGCCATGAAGCAGATCTACGAAGTCGACTACGGCTACAAGGACGTCGCCGAACGCGTTGAGGGCTCCTACGGCGGGTAGCCGCCGCGTCTTCCGCCGCCGCCGCGCCTAGTGCGCGTGCGGCTTCCAGCGCTCCAGCGACTGCTCGTGCAGGTGCCGCCGGCGCAGCACCCGGGCCAGCAACCCATACCGCGGACTGAACAGCAGCGCGGCCAGGAAAATCGCGCCCAGCACCAGCACGATGCACGCGCCCGACGGCAGATTCAGCCAGTAGGACACGAGCAGCCCCAGGCACGAACCAATCGCGCCCAGCAGTCCCCCGCCCCAGAACAACGCCGCCACGGAATCCGCAAACAGATAAATCGTCGCCGCCGGCGCCACCAGCATGCCCAGCGCCAGCACCACGCCCACCGCCTGCAGCGAGGAAATCATCGACAGCACCAGCGCCGCCACGAGCAGGTAATTCAGCGCGTTCACCCGCACCCCCTGGCTCGCCGCCACCGCCGGCTCAAACATCGTCAGGATCAACGGCCGCTCCAGCGCCACCAGCAGCGGCAGCACCACGAAGCTGATCCCGTAGATCACCCATAGATCCGAATCCGCCAGCCCGAGAATGTTCCCGAAAAGATAATGGTGCAGCTCCACGCGCACCGGCGACAGACTCAGCAGCACCAGCCCGAGGGAAAACGCGCACGCAAACAGCAGCCCCAGCGAGGTATCCTCCTTCACGCGGGAACACCGCGCGATGAGCTGCGTGCCCAGCGCCACCAGCAACGCCGCCACCAGCGCGCCGAAAAACAACCCCGCCGGCGCCAGCCCGAACAACAGCACCGCCACCGCCAGTCCCGGCAACAGCGAATGCGCCACCGCATCGGCCATCAGCGCCAGCCGCCGCAGCACGATGAACGCGCTCAGGCAGCCATTCGTAAAGCCGATGAGCGCGCAGCCAAACAGCGCGCGCTGCATGAATTCATGGCGGAAGGGTTCGAGAAGCCAGTCGATCATTTTCCGGTAAACGCCTGCGTGCCAAAAGTGCGGTCGATGTTCGCCGCCGTGAAAACCTGCGCCGTCTCGCCGAAGGCCACCAGCTCGCCGTTGAGAAAGATCACCTCATCAAACAGGTCCGGCACCGTCTTGAGATCGTGGTGCGAAGCGATCACCAGATGCCCCGCCGCCGCCAGCCGCCGCAGCGTCGCGCCGAGCATATCCTGCGCGGGCTTGTCCAGGCCGGTGAACGGCTCGTCGAGCAGCATCACGTGGGCCTCCTGAGCCAGCGCCCGCGCGAGAAAGGCCCGTTGCTGCTGCCCGCCCGAAAGCGCGCTGATCTGCCGGTCCGCCAGCTCCGTGAGCTCCATCAACGCCAGCGCCCGCTCTACCGCCTCTGCATCACCCGCGGCGTATTGCCGCCACCACCCGAGCCGCGCGTAGCGGCCCATCTCCGCCAGCCCGCGCACGGTCACGGGAAAATCCCAATCGACCGCCTCGCGCTGCGGCAGATACGCGATGTCGCGAATCGCCCGCCGCGCCCCGTGACCACCGAGCTCGATCGTGCCCGTCTCCGGTTTCACCAGGCCGACCAGCGCCTTGAAGAGCGACGTCTTGCCCGCGCCGTTCGGACCCAGCAGCGCAATCGTCCGCCCGCACCGCAGCTCCAGCGAGAGGTGATGCACCGCCGGCACGCGGTGGTAGGAAACCGTGAGGTCGGAAATGCGCAGGCGATGGGAGGACATGGCGCGGCTAGCGGTAGGTAAAGGTTTCCTCGACGGCTCCATCGCCCCACGCCGTGCGCGTCTGCGGTTCGTCGCCCTCGGGCGTGGCCTCCAGCTTGAGAGCCCCCGTGACGCCGCCGGGCCACGTCGCCGAGACCCCGAGATCCACGCCCTCGGCCGGCCACGGCAGATCGAGCGTAGTCTCCACCGGTTGCCCGGCGGCCTCGCCCTTCCAAATCTCACGCCCCAGGTGAGTTACCGAAAACGTCACCGGCCGCGCGGTGGCCACCAGCGTCAGCTGCACGCTCCGCGTTTCGGCGGCCGCGCGCGCGGGCGCGGGAGCCACCGCTTCCGGCGCGCGCGTGAGACTCCGCAGCGGCACCAGCAGCAGCAGCAGCAGCGCGACCACCACGAGGGCCGCACGAATCAGGGGCGAACCACGCACCGGCTACCGCAGAGCCTCCACGATGGTCGTGACGTTGTGCCGTTGCATCTGCTCGTAGGTCGGCTCCGCCGCTCCCGGTCCATCGGCGTAGAGCATGCCGCCCACCCGGGTCCCCGTTTCGCGCGTGATTTCCGTCGTCACCTTGGGATTCAAGGTATCCTCGAAAAACACCGCCTTCACGCCTTCTTTGCGGATCAACGCCATCAACTCCTGCACGCGCCCCGCCGAGGCCTCCTGCTCCGTGCTCAGCCCCTCAATCGCTTCGATCTGAAAGCCGTAATCCCGCGCAAAATACTGAAACGCATCATGCGACGTCACCAGCCGGCGCTGATCCCGCGGCAGCAGCGCGACCTGCTGGCGGATCCACTTGTCCAGCACGGCGAGGCGCGCCAGGTAACCGGCGGCATTCTTCGCAAACTGCGCCTTGTCCTCCGGCGCGAGGGCCGTCAACGCGTCGCGCACCACCACGACCGCCCGTCGCATCTGTGCCACGCTGTGCCACCAATGCGGATCGACCGCCGACTCGCCCTCCGCATGGCCGTGGCCGTGCGCATGCCCGTGGTCATGCCCGCCCTCGGGCGCATCCAGCGAAGGCAAACGGTCACCCACGGACAGAATTACGCTGCCCGCCGGCGCCACCCGCGCCACCTTGTCCACGTAAGGCTCAAGGTGTTTCCCCGAGATCAAAACCAACCGCGCTCCCGCCAGGGTCTTCAGATCCACCGGCGTTGGCTGGTAGCCGTGGGGATCCACCCCTGGCTTCACGAGCCCAACCACGTCCACCGCGTCACCGCCCACCTCCCGCGCCACCTCGCTCAGCAGCGCGGAGAAGGACACCACCCGAATCGGCTCCGCGGCAAACAGCGTCGCCCCGCCCAGCAGCACCGCAACCAGTCCCGGAAAAAATCTTCGCATGCGCTATTCCTACCATGAAAACTTGCAACCGCAAGTGTCTCTTACTTCTTTTGCCAACTCGGCGGTTTGCGCGGCGCGGGTCGGCTGCTAGCGTGGCTCCGTGAGCAAGGCGCCGACATTGGAAGAGCAGGTGGAGTGGGCCCTGGAGGTCTGCCGCGGCAAGGGCATGCGCCGCACGCATGCCCTGCGCCAGATCCTTCGCGTGCTTTTCAAACTCGGCCGCCCCGTCGGCTGGGCCAGCCTCGCGCGCGAACCCGAGCTGGCCGACTCCTGCGACCCCTCGTCCATCTTCCGCATCCTCGTCAAACTCGAGGAGATCGGCCTCGTCCGCCGCGTCGGCTCCCCCGAACGCTCCTACTACTTCATGCTCAACCTCCCCGGCGAGCACCACGAACACATCATCTGCCGGGAGTGCGGCAAAATCGAAAACGTCGACATCGACTGCCCCGTCGGCAAGCTCGAGCAGAAGGTCGGCCGCCAGACCGGCTACGGCCAGGTCTACCACGAGCTTGAGTTCTTCGGCATCTGCCCCGACTGCCAGCTCCCGCCCGCCCGTCCCCGCGCCAAGGCCCGCTGAGCCTCCGCCCCGCGGCGGCGCTTTGGTTCGACAGCGCAAGGGCCATCCCCGATAGTCGCCCCATGCTGCGCGCGTTCCTGCTCCTCCTCGGGCTGACGACCCTCCCCGTCCTCGCCCAAAAGCCCCGCATCGAGGCGGCCCCGGCCGAAAATCCCACCGCCACCCCCACCGCTCCGCGCAAGCTCCCCAGCACCCTCCCCACGCCCACGCCCGCCGCGCCGGCCATCGCCAAAAACACCCCGAACCGCACCCCCGACGAAATCGCCGCCGGCTTCTTCGACGCCCTCAAAGCCGACCGCGTGGACGCCGCCTACGACACGCTCGCCAACGAATTCGCCCTCGCCGACCGCGGCGACCAGGAAAAATCCATCCGCGAACAAACCCAGAAGGCCCTCGACGCCTACGGGCCCGCCCTCGGCTACGAACTCGTCCGCGAGGAAAAACTCGGCGCGAACCTCCTCCGCCGCACCTACCTCCTCACCGGCGCCGAGCTCCCCCTCCGCTGGCGCTTCTACTTCTACAAACCCGCCGACCGCTGGAAACTCATCGATCTTCGCATCGACGACGCGATTGCCGAGTGGTTCGACGACGCCGGCCGCAAGCCATGACCGCCCTCGCGCCCACCGCGCGTTTCCTCCAGTTCATCCGCTTCTCGCACACCGTCTTCGCGATGCCCTTCGCCCTCGGCGCGATGGTCGTCGCCGCCAACGGCCTGCCCCCGCTCCCCCTCATCGTCCTCATCGTGGTCGCCATGGTCTTCGCCCGCACCGCGGCCATGACCTTCAACCGCCTCACCGACTGGGAGCTCGACCAGCGCAACCCCCGCACCTCCGGCCGCCACCGCCTCCTCTCGCGCGGCGCCGCCATCGCGACCTGCGCCGTTTCCAGCGCGCTCTTCATCGCCACCACCTGGTTCATCAACCCCCTCTGCTTCGCCCTCTCGCCCGTCGCGCTCGGCATCGTGTTTTTCTACTCCTTCACGAAACGCTTCACCCACGCCGCGCAGTTCTTCCTCGGTCTCGCCCTCGCTGTCGCCCCCGTCGGCGCCTGGCTCGCCGTCACCGGCAGCTTCGCCGCCCCGCCGCTCATCCTCGCCGCCGCCGTCTTCTTCTGGCTCGCGGGCTTCGACACCATCTACGCCACTCAGGACTACGAAATCGACCGCCGCGAAGGTTTGAAGTCCATGGTCGTCTGGCTCGGCATCCCCGCCGCCCTCCGCGCCGCGCAGCTCTTCCACGCCCTCACCTGGCTCCTCCTCGCCGCCTTCGGCTGGAGCGCCGGCCTCGGCCCGGCCTACTTCGTCGCCCTCGCGCTCATCCTCGGCCTCCTCGTCTACGAGCACCGCGTCGCCCGCACGCTCGACGTCGCCGCGATCAACGCCGCCTTCTTCCAATCCAACGCCTGGATCGGCGTCGTCTTCGTCGCCGGCACCTTCCTCGATCGCCTTGCCTGACGCCCCGCAAACGCGCCCCCGCCGCTGGTTCCGCCGCCTCCTCCTCGCGGCCGGAACCGCCGCCGCGCTCTTCGCCGTCGCCGGCTGGTTCGCCGCGCATCACCTCGAAGCCCTCACCCGCTTCGCGCTCCAGCAGGTCCTCCCCGGCATCAGCGTCGAAATGGGCTCGCTCCGCGCCGCCTCCCTCTCGCGCATCGAGGTCCGCCAGCTCACCCTCCGCTCGCGCAAAACCCACGCCACCCTGCTCACCCTCGCCGGCGGCAGCATCAACTTCCGCCTCGGCGACCTCTGGCGCGCCCGCATCGAGGAGGTCCGGCTCGACACTGCCAACCTGATCATCTCCCCCGAGCTCAGCGACGCCCTCGGTCTCGCCGCCACGCAATCCGACGCCGAGACCGCCCGGAGCGGCGGCGGCTTCCTCCCGTGGTCCATCGGCCGGCTCATCCTCGACGGCGGCCACCTCCGCATCACCCGCTTCGGAAAACAATCCCCCACCCTCGACCTCGACATCACCGCCCACCTTGAGGAAGTCGGCTTCACCGGCGAAGCCGCGCACCGCGAGCACGCGATCGCCCTCACGAACCTCCACGCCACCGACACCGCCGGCGCGACCATCTTCCGCACCGGCTCCGTCGACCTCCGCTTCACCCCCGAGGAACTCTTCGCCGGCCGCCATCTCCGCCGCGCCCACATCGCGCCCGGCGAGGCCACCCTCGGCCCGACGATTCTCAACCTCTTCCAGCCCCGCCCCGCGAAACCCGCCACCGCCACCAGCCCGGCCAAACCCGCCCGCCCCGGCTGGACCATCGGCCGCCTCAACCTCGACGACCTCGCCCTCACCGTGCCTGACGCCCCCGGTCCCATCGGCCGCGTCTCGCTCCAGGTCCGGGCCGACCTCCAAAACCTCGGCGGCACCGCCGGCTCCGACGAACAAACCCTCCGCCTCGAAAAGCTCCAGGTCGCCGCCGACGCCGACCCCACGCAACCCCTGCTCACCGCCGACGCCGCCACTCTTCATTTCACCACCGACGGCCTCGCCGCCCGCCGTCTCGGCCGCCTCGAAATCGAAAGCCCCGCCGTCACCCTCACGCTCCCCCGCCCCGCCGCGGCGGCCCCCTCCGCTCCCGCCACATCCTCCCCCGCCACGCCCGCCGCCTCCCTGCCCGACTGGCGCCTCGACCGCCTCACCACCCGCTACGGCACCCTTCGCGTGACCGGCCTCGGCGACGGCACGCTGAGCGTCTCGACCAAATTTGCCTTCGACCTCCCCGACGTCGCCCTCACCGGCAAAGCCGCAGACCAGCCGCAGGAACTCTCGTTCTGGGACACCCGCGCCGAACCCGCAAACGCCGCCGCCTTCCTCACCCTTAACGTCGGCACAATAACGTTCCGCCCCGCCGACCTCCTCCTCCGCCAGAAAATCGAAACCGTCCGCGTCAAAGGCGGCCGCCTCGCCGTCGGCTCCGCCCTCCAAAAACTCCTCCCCGCCGACTCTCCCGCGCCCTCCGCCAAGTCCAGCCCGTCCCCCACCCCGCCGGCCGGCGGCTGGACCATCGGCACGCTGGAAATCGCCGGCGTCCGCACCCGCCTCGAGGACAAACGACCCGGCCTCACCGAACTCCGCTTCACCGTCGGCACCACCCTTCGCAACGTCCGCACCGGCAACCTCGCCGACGAACTCCTCGAGGAGGAACAAACCGTCGAACTCTCCAACATCGACCTCCGCTCCCCCCTCAACCCCGCCGCCAAAATCCTCTCCCTCCGCAGCGTCTTCGTCCGCTTCAGCCTCCGCGACCTCGCCCGCAAACACCTCCGCGAAATCGTCCTGCTCCGCCCCAGCATCTACCTCAGCCAGGACCTCTTCGTTTACATGGAACGCGCCACCGCCGGCGACCCCGCCGCCACGGGCGGCACCGCGGCGACCCCCACGGCCCCCGCCGGCAAAGGCTGGTCCGTCCAGCACCTCGACGTGAAATTCGGCCGCCTCGTCATCGGCAGCGGCGGCGGCAACGACGTCGGCCTACCCCTGGAGTTCGAGACCACCGCCGACAACCTCGCCCTCGACAACCTCGCCACCCTCCAGCTCAAGGCCGCCCTCCGCATCCCGCGCCAAAGCTACGAATTCCCCGACTACCAACTCGAGGTCACCGACGTCGAAGGCGACCTCCGCTTCGCCTACCCGCCGGAAAAGGGCGAAAAAAACCTCGTGCAAAAGCTCGATATCCAGGCCGTCCGCTGGCGCCAATACCGCGCCCGCGACGCCTGGCTTGCCGTCACCTTCGACGCCCGCGGCATCAACGGCGAATTCGGCGGCGCCGCCTACCGCGGCTACGTCAACGGCGGCTTCAGCTTCTTCTTCCAGGACAGCTCCCCCTGGATCGGCTGGGTGGCCGGCACCGACGTCGACACCGAGGCCCTCACCGCCGTCATCTCCCCGCAAAACTTCAGCCTCACCGGCCCCGCCGACTTCGAGATCCAGCTCGACGCCTTCCGCAAACGCATCGCCCGCATGCGCGGCGTCTTCCAGCTGAAGGAATCCGGCCGCCTCCGCATCGGCAAACTCGACGACCTCCTCACCAACATCCCCCCCGGCTGGAACCTCCTCAAACAAAGCAGCACCCGCATCGCCCTCGAAACCCTCCGCGACTTCCCCTACACCAAGGCCGCCGGCGACTTCTGGTTCGTCGAATCCCAGGGCCTCCTCAATCTCGACTTGAGCGGACCCACCGGTTCGCGAACATTCGAGGTCGCCCTCCACGACGGCGCGGACGCACCCAACCTATGGCAACAAGGCAAGCTCGGCATCAAATGAACCCCCGCCCCCTCCTCGCCACCGCGACCCTCCTCGTCCTCGCCGGCTGCGCCGCCCCCTCCATCAACCTCGCCACCAACGAGCCCATCAAGGTCGACATCGCCATGCGCCTCGACGTCTACCAGCACGGCGGCGACCTCACCGGCCGGCCCAAGGGCAACGCCACCTCCACCGCGCCCACCACGCCGACCGCCCCGCCCAACAGCGCCACCGGCGACCCCGCCGAACGCGCCAAAAACCGCCAGGCCGACATCCAGGTCTTCAAAAACTCCCGCCTCGTCGGCGAAGGCCGCGACGGCCTGCTCGTCATCCTCACCGAACCCGCCGGCGACTACGGCGACTACGTCCGCCGCACCGTCGCCGGCGAAAACCGCGACCGCATCGAGGCCATGAAAACCCTCGCCGACAAGCAAAAGCGCCCCCTCCCCGAGATCCAGAAGGAACAGGCCGCCCTCTGGGTCAACCGCTCCTTCAAGGGCGAATGGATCGAAGTTCGCACCCCCACCGGCACCTTCCAATGGCAGCAAAAGCAGGGCTAACCCTCCTCGCCGTTGGCCTCCTCGGACTCGCCGCCCCCGTCACCCGGGCGGCCCCACCCGCGCCCACCCTCGACCTCACCTACCGCAGCGCCATCGAACGCGCCCTCGCCAAAAATTTCCAGATCCAGGTCGAAACCTACAACCCGAAGATCGCCAAGGCCCGCACCACCAGCGAGGAAGGCACCTTCGACCCCGTCGTCGGCCTCTCCTACACCTACGACGAAAACCGCCGCGACCTCCGCGCCCTCACCCCCACCTTCGACGACGGCATCCCCGACAGCACCGACACCGGCCGCTTCGCCGCCAGCAGCGGCACCGAGGCCGACGCCACCATCTCCGGCCTCACCCCCTGGGGCCTCAACTACAGCGCCGGCCTCGCCGTCACCCGCAACACCGACTCTACCAGCCCCATCGACGAACGCTACGACAGCGGCGTCGGCGTCTCCATCACCCAGCCGCTCCTCCGCGGCTTCGGCACCGACGTCAACCTCGCCCAGGTCCGCATCGCCCGCACGAACCAGACCATCTCCGCCTGGTCCCTCCGCCAGCGCGTCATGGACGTCATCACCGACGTCATCCGCATCTACAACGACCTCTACTTCTCGATCGAAAACCTCGCCGTCGAACGCCGCTCCCTCGACCTCGCCCGCCAGACCCTCCGCGACAACCAGCGCCGTGCCGACATCGGCGTCATGTCCCCCCTCGACGTCGTCCAGGCCCAGACCGACGTCGCCGACCGCGAAGGCCGCGTCCTCATCGCGGAACGCGCCCTCGCCGACAACGAAAACTTCCTCAAGCAACTCGTCACCGACGAAGTCACCCGCCTCCTCGCCACCCAGGTCCGCATCGCCGCGCCCCCCTTCGACCTCAACGCCCGCATCGACGAAACCGCCGACCTCCGCCGCGCCTTCGACCTCCGCCCCGACTACCAGCAGTCCCTCCTCGACATCCAGAAACGCAACATCACCGTCGTCTTCGCCCGCAACCAAACCCTCCCCCAGCTCGACCTCGTCGCCAGCCTCGGGCTCAACGGCCTCGACACCAGCCTCGGCGGCAGCGCCTCCGAAGTCACCACCCCCAGCCAGTTCTCCGCCACCGTCGGCGGCGTCTTCAGCCTCCCCGTCCCGAACCGCACCGCCCAGGGCAACTTCCAAGTTGCCCAACTCGAAGTCGCCCGCCAGCTCGTCGCCCTCAAGCAACTCGAACAAACCATCACCGTCGAAGTCGACAACGCCGCGGGCCGCATCCACACCACCCGCAAACTCATCGACTCCTCCCGCGCCGCCCGCACCTTCGCCGAGCGCACCCTCGAAGCCGCCCAATCCCGCCTCGGCGCCGGCACCGCCACCACCTTCGAAGTCCTCCAGTTCCAGCGCGACCTCGCCACCGCCGAAACCACCGAAGTCCGCGCCCTCACCGAATACCAGAAAGCCCTCGCCGAATACGCCCGCCTCACCGGCACCACCCTCGAGCGCAACCGCATCCGCCTCGACTAATCCGCCGCGCCGCCCCACCAACCCTTGACACCTCCCCGCCGGAATAACGAACGTGGGAACATGGCCATCGAAACCAAGGTTCGCAAGATCGGCAACTCCCTCGGCATCGTCCTTCCCAAGGAAGCCCTCAACGCGCTGAAGGTCGATGAAGGCGCCGTCCTCTACCTCACCGAAGCGCCGGAAAACGCCCTCCGCCTCACCCCCGAGCGCCCCGGCTTCAAGGAAAAGATGGCCGTGGCCGAAAGCCTCATGCAGCGCTACCGCAACGCCCTGCGCGAGCTCGCGAAATGACCGGGCCCGTCTGGATCGACGCCGCGGACTGCCACGCCTTCCACGCCGAAATGCTCAGGCGCTTCGGCGGTCTTGAGGGGCTCCGCGACGAAGGCCTCCTCGACTCGGCCCTCAATCGGCCCCGCCAGCTTTTTACCTACGGCGAACCTTCGCTCTTCGAACTCGCCGCCGCCTACGCGGAGGGAATCGTGAAAAACCACCCCTTCCTCGACGGCAACCTACCGACGGGATATCTCGCCGCCACCCTCTTCCTGGAAATCAACGGTCACCGCTTCACCGCCCCCGAAGAGGAGGTCGTCGAACGCACGCTCGCCCTCGCCGCCGGGGCCATCGCCGCGCCCGGCTATGCCGCCTGGCTCCAGCAATCCTACCCGCCCGCCCGGTAACCCCCCCGGCCCGCAGAAACGCAGGAAGGCGGACGGGACATGCTTTCGCGGTTTGGGCCCGCTTGGTTGACTGGCCCCCGATTATTCCAGCCAGATCTTCTCGACTTCGAGGCGGAACGCCTCCGCCTTCCCGTTGGCGATCATGAAGCGGACTTGAGCCAGCGTTTTTCCGGGGTAGTCGGGAATGTTCAGCCGGTCGCCCCGGCGCATGGGATACATGGTGCGCAGCGGAACTTGCACCGTCTGCCAATCGCCCGTGGTCGGGAATTCATGGACGTAGTAGTGGCGGTCGGTTTGGTCCGACTCGACGATGAAGCGATAGGACTTTCCGTCGCCTTTCAGGCGGACGAAGGCGGTGCGGTAAGCCGAGACATCAATCGGGTTGAAGTATTTTTGGACCGAGGAAAACCCCCCATCATTCTCGATCGAAACGTGACCGGAAAAAACCGCGTATCCGTCCTGGTTAAACCCGAAGGAACCCTTGGAAAGCCCTCCCATCACGCCGTCGTCCTGGATGCGCCAACCATCCAGATCGGAGCCCGCCTTAAAATCGAATAAAACCAATTTCCGCGCCGGAAGGTCCGCCGACAAGCCGACGGAGACCGAGACGAGAAGCATGGCCAGGGTGAGGAGGGTGGATTTCATCCGCATGAAGGCATGAATTTTGCCAAAATTACCCCGCCGTCAACGCCCGCGCCCACGTAAACCCCGCCGGCAGTGGCCTCCAGCCGTGCCCCCAATCAAGCGCCTCCAGCGCCGGCAGCCGCTTCTTGTAGTCGTAGGCCGACGGCACCGTGTAGGCGTAACCCGCATAGTAAAATCGTTTGCCCACCGCCCGCGCGTGCTCGATTTCCCGCAGCATCGTCAGCACGCCCAGGCTCCGCGCCGCCTCGTCCGGCTCAAACATCGCATACACGCTCGACGCGCTCTCCGCGCCGAGGTCGAGGAAACTCACCGCCCGCAGGACGCCGGCCGCGCGCACCTCGACGGCCACGCATTCCCCGGGCACCCGCGCCGGCTCCGCCGAAAGAAAATCCCGCAGCGAATCCGGCCGATTCTCCGCGAACCGCTCGCGGTGCCGCGCGAACAGCGCGTCGGTTTCCGCCGTGTGCGCCGCCGGCCCGATGCGCATCTCGAGGTCGGCGTTGCGCCGGAGCACGCGCCGTTGGCTTTTCGTCGGGGCAAAGTCCGCCAGTCGCACGCGCAGCGGCAGCACGCCGCAGATCACCCCGCCGTGCAGCGCGACGTTGTAGCGAAAAAAATCCGTCCCAAAATGCCGCCACCCCGCCGCCAGCAAGGCATCCAGCTCCGCCGGGCTCACCGCCTCGGCGGCGAATTCCTCGGCCACCGGACGCATCCCGCCCTCAGCCGGAAAACACGCAAACGCCATCGCCCGCTTATCTCGCATGCCCTGCCGCCGCGCGCCAGATTTGCGTGCGCGCCCCCCGTCGGTTAGCCTCACGCCCCATGGCGGCGCGCGTGTTCCTCGACTGGTCAAAACCCACGACCCGCACCGTGGCTGACTGGCTCCGCGCCCGCGGCGGCCACCCGCTCGTGCTCGTGCCCACGCGCCAGGCCGGCCGCCGCCTCCGCGCCGCCTTCCCCGGCCCCGCCACCATTCTCACGCCCGCCGAATTTCTCGACCCCGCCGCGCCACCTCCCCCCGCGGCCAGCCTCCTCCCCCTCACCGCGGACCTCGCCCACCCCCGCGCCGCCCGGCTCACCGCCCTGTTCCCCGCCGGCGTGCCCGCCCGTGACTTCGCCGAGCGTCTCGCCCTCGCCCGCTCCCTCCTCGCCCTCCGCGCCGAACTGGCCGAAAACGCCCTCACCCCCGCCGAAGCCGCCGCCCGCTTTCCCGCCGGCACCGCCGAGGCCGCACGCTGGTCGGACCTCGCCCGCCTCCTCCAACGCGCCACCGCCAGCGATGCCGCCGCCGCCCGCCTCGCCTTTGCCGCCTCGCCGCAGCGGCCCGAAACCTGCGACCACGTCGTCGTCGCCGCCGTGCCCGACCTCCAACCGCTCGTTCTTCGTGCGCTGGAAAATCTCGCCGTCCCCGTCACCATCCTCGTGCCCGGGCCGGAGGACGAATCCGCTTTCGACGCCTGGGGCCGACCCGAGCCCGCGTTCTGGGCCGACCGCGACCCCGGCTGGGCGGACTTCGCGCGCGAGGTGCAAATCGCCGCCCGGCCCGATCCGCTCGAGCTCCCGCCCCTGCCGGCGGAGACGCTGGAAATCGGCCTCCTCGATCGCACGCTCCTCCCCGCGCTGCGCGACGCCTACCCCGCCCACGCCCTCCACGACCCCACCGGCCAGCCCCTCCACGACCACTGGCTTATCCGCACCCTCGGCACCGTCGCCGCCACCGCCACCGACGCCACCTTCGACCAGGCCGTCGACCTCCTGCGCCACGGCGCCCTTCGCGCCTGGCTCGGGCCAATGGACCTCGACGCCGCCCTCGCCGAGGCCGACGCGATTCAGGCCAAACACTTTCCCGCCACCCTCCGCGCCGCCCGCGCGTGGATGGCGGAGGCCGCCCCGCTCGCCGTCGCCACCGCCAAACTCGAGATCACCTTCGCCACCCTCCGCGGCAATCCCCTGCCCGCCCTCGGCGAACTCGCCGCCCAGCTCGCCGACGCCCTCCGCCCCTCGCTCGCCGCGCGCGACGCCGCCGACCTCGCCACCGTTCTCGCCGGCCTCCGCGCCGCCCTCGACGCCCTCGCCCCGCTCGCGGAGGACTTCCCGCGGCTTTCCGCCGCCGAATGGATGCGCACCCTGCACGAAAGCCTTGCCTCCCCGCGGCTCTACCCCGAGCGCCCCGCCCCCGCCATCGAGGCCTCCGGCTGGCTTGAGCTCCCCTGGAGCGAATCACCCCACCTCCTGCTCGCCGGGGCGAATCTCGGCCGCCTCCCCGTTCCCCTCGCCGGCGAGTTTCTCCTCCCCGAGCGCGCCCGCGAAACGCTCGGCCTGCCCACCACCGCGCACCGCCAGGCCCGCGACGCCTACCTCCTCGCGCGCCTGCTCGCCGCCCGAGCCCCCGGCGCCGTCGTCGCCCTCGTCCTCCAGCTCGACACCGAAAGCTCCCCGCTCCAGCCCTCGCCGCTCCTCTTCGCCGGCGCC
Organism: Verrucomicrobiaceae bacterium; assembly: GCA_027488755.1. Classification (GTDB taxonomy): domain Bacteria; phylum Verrucomicrobiota; class Verrucomicrobiia; order Chthoniobacterales; family JAATET01; genus JAATET01. Next base: position 30,402 of record JAIYAZ010000154.1, read on the forward strand.
GGGGATACCCTACCCGCCCGCGTCGACCGGCTCTTCGCCGAACCGCGCCCGCCGCACCCCGATCCCGCCTGGCACCCCGGCTGGCTGTTCGATCCTCCCGTCATCGAAATGCCGCGCCGCATCTCCGTCACTGATTTCAGCCGCTACCTCGACTGCCCGTTCACGTTCTACCTCGGCCGCGTCGTGAAAATGGACCGCCACGCCCCCGCCGCCGACGAACTCGACGCCGCGCAATTCGGCGACCTCCTCCACTACGCCCTCGAAAACTGGGCCCGCGACGAGACCGCCGTCCACGCCCGCGAACCCGCGCCCATCGCCGCCGCGCTCGACGCGCACGTCGACCGCTGGGTCCGCCGCGAACTCGGCCGCAACCTCCCGCTCCCACTCCAGATCCAGGTCGAGTCCGCCCGGCGCCGCCTCCTCGCCTTCGCCGAATGGCAGGCCCGCGACGCCGCCGCCGGCTGGCGCGTCGAAGGCGTCGAACTCCGCTTCGAGGATCTCCTCGGCCACCCGTGGGAAATCGACGGCTGGACCATCGCCGGCCGCATCGACCGCATCGATCGGAACGAAACCGACGGCCGCCGCCGCGTGATCGATTACAAGACGTTCGACAACCCCGACGACCCCGCCAAGAAGCACCGCCGCGGCTTCCGCCTCGAACGCGACTGGCCGCCCGATTACGCCCGCAGCGGCGAGCCCCCGCGCCTCTGGACCAACCTCCAGCTCCCGCTCTACCGCCAGCTCCTCATCGAGAGCGGGGCCGACCCCGCGCTGCTCCACGTCGGTTACTTCAACCTCCCGAAAACCATCGCCGAAACCGGCCTCCAGCTCTGGGACGAACTCGACGACACGCTCGCCGCCTCCGCCCTCACCTGCGCCCGCGGCGTGCTCGCCGACCTCGCCCGCCGCCGCTTCTGGCCGCCGAACCCCCGCGCCGACCACGCCGACTTTGCGGACCTCTTTCCGCCCGAACCCACCCGCGTCATCCAACCCGACGGAGCCTTCCTCCGCTCCTGCGCGCCATGACCCCGACCACCGTGCGCAGCGAAGTCATTCTCGCCTCCGCGGGCACCGGGAAAACCCACGCCCTCACCGGCCGCATCCTGCGGCTGCTCGCCCTCGGCGTTGCGCCCGACGCCATCCTCGCGCTCACCTTCACGCGCAAGGCCGCGGGCGAATTCGCCACCGCCGTCTTCCGCCGCCTCGCCCGCGCCGCCGCCGATCCCGCGCAGGCCCGCCGCCTCGCGGCCGAGCTCGGCGTCGAGGCCGATTTCCCCGCGCTCCTGCGCGACGTCGTGCGCGCGATGGACCGCCTGCAATTCCGCACCTTCGACGCCTTCTTCCAGCGCGTCGTCGCCACGATTCCCTTCGAGATCGGCCTGCCCGGCGGCATCGAAATGCTCGACGAACCCACCGCCGCCGCCCTGCGCGACCGCGTGCTCACGCGCCTGTTCGCCGCCGGCGCCGACCCCGGCGCGCAGGAGGCCCTGCTCACCGCCTACCGCGAGGCAACCTTCGGCGCGGAGGAGAAGAGCCTGCGCCGCCGGCTCGAAACCTTCATCGTCACGAACCACGCCCAGTTCCTCGAGGGCCCCGAGTCGCCCCGCTGGGGCGACCCCGCCACGATCTGGCCCGCCGGCTCCCCGTGGCTGGAACCGACGGCGGACGACGCCCGCGACGCCGCCACCGAACTCGCCGCCTTCGCCGCCACGCAGGACGGCGAGGTCTTCCGCTCCCTCGAAACGATCGCCGGCGCCGCCCTCACCTGGGAACCGGGCATGCCGCTGCCCGACGGTCGCGTCTTCGAGGACCTCCTCGCCCAATTCGCCCGCGATCCCGACCCCGCCAGCCTCACCATCACCTACCGCCGCCGCGAGGTTGTGCTGCCGGCCGCGATCGTCCCCGCCGTGCGCCGCATCGTCCGCCGCTTCGTCGGCGCCTCGCTGCGCCGTCACCTCCGCATCGCCGCCGGCGTGCGCCGCGTGCTCGCGCCGTTTGACGAGGCCTACCACGAGGAGGTCCGCCTGAGCGGTCGGCTGGCCTTCGCCGACGTTGTCGAGCTCCTCCGCCGCATCCCGCCGCTGGAATGGCAGGCCCGCCTCGACGCGCGCCTTGAGCACTGGCTCTTCGACGAATTCCAGGACACCAGCCTGCTGCAATGGTCCGTGGTCGAAAACCTCATCGACGAAGTTCTCCAGGATGACTCCGGCCGCCGCAGCGCGTTCTTCGTCGGCGATCCCAAGCAATCCATCTACCGCTGGCGCGGGGGCGAGCACCGGCTCATCGAGCGCGTGGTCGACCGCTACGGCGCCGCGCTCGAGCAGCGCACGCTCGCGAAATCCTACCGCTCCGACCCCGCTATCATCGACCTCGTCAACCGCTACGGCGACGCCGCCGCCGACCGCGCCAACGGCCTGCCCGCCGCCGTCGTGGAGGAATGGCAGCGCTTCTGGGTGCGCCACGAATCCGCCGCGCCCGAACGCCGCGGCCACGCCACCGTCGAGCTCCTCGCCGCGAAGGAGGAACTCGTCGACCGCGTGCTCGCCGACCTCCGGCGCATCGACCCGCTCGGACGCGGACTCTCCTGCGCCGTGCTCACGCAAAAAAACGACGACGCGCGCGACCTCGCCGCCGGCCTGCGGGAACGCGGCTTCCTCCACGTCGCGGCGGAAACCGATGAGCCAATCGCGATGGACGCGCCGGTCAACCGCGCGCTCCTCGCGCTCGTAGCCGCCGTCACGCATCCGGCGGATACCGCCTCCGCCCGCCTCGTGGAAATGTCGCCCCTCGCCGCGCTGCTCGTCGAAGGCGGCTGGCCCGCCCTGCGCGCGCGGTTCCTGCTCGCCGTCACCCTCGGCGGGCTCGAGCCGGCCCTGCGCGAAGCGCTCGCCGCGGTCGCTCCGCCCGCGGACGCCTTCTCCCGCCAGCGCCTCCGCCTCCTGCTCGATCTCGCCCGCGCCCACGACGAGGCCGGCTCCGGCCGGCTCGACGAGTTTCTCCGCGCCGCCACCGCACACGCGCGACGCCAGGTCGCCTCGGCGGGCAACATGCAGATTCTCACCATCCACCGCTCGAAGGGCCTCGGCTTCGACGTCGTGCTGCTCCCGGTCTTCGACACCACGCGCCTCGACCGCGTGCCGCGCGACGGCTTTCTCGCCTGGCGCGGCGACGACCTGCGCCCGCACTGGCGGCTGCACCGGCCCGTGAGCGCCGTATCCGCGCTCGATCCCGTCCTCGCCGCCGCGCACGCCCAGCAGGTGAACGACAACGCCTACGACGGCCTCTGCCTGTGGTATGTCGGCCTCACCCGCGCGAAGCACGCGCTGCACGTCTACACGCTCGCCCCCGGCAAGTCGGGCGCCTCCGCCGTGAGCCTCCTGGAGCGTGCGCTCGGCGGTGCGGATGCCTTCGCCGACGGCCGCTGGGAAAGCGGCGACCCGTCGTGGTTTGCGGCGGGAGCCTAGAAAAAGAACGGAATGCCGCGCGCGGCGAAGTCGGCCTTTTGCTCGGAGAGGTATTTGTCTCCGAGGCGGTCAAAGCCGCCCTGGGCGCGGTGGGTTTTGAGGAAGGCGTTGACCTGCTCGCGCAGGGCCGCGTCGTCGAGCCGCAGCCCCACGGCCCAGGCTTCGCGATTGATCGGCGTGAGGAGCGCGCGGGTGGTTTCCGCGTGCTGGCGGCCGTTTTGCCAGATGGACATCTGGTCGTAAACGAACGCATCGGCGCGGCCCTGCACGACTTCGAGCACGGCGGTGGCCTCCTTCTCCACGGCGAGGATGCGGGCCTGCTTGAGCTGGGCGCGGGCCCAGACTTCGCCGGTGGTGCCCTGCCGCACGACGACGGTCCGGCCGGGTTGATCGAGGTCGGCGGCGGTTTGCACGGGGGAATTCTTCGCGACGAGGAGCGCGAGGCCGGTGGAAAGGTAGGGCTCGGAGAAGGCGATGGATTGACGGCGCTCGGGCGTGTCGGTCATCGAGGAAATGACGAGATCGATGCGCTTCGACTTAAGCGCGGGGATGAGGCCGACGAAGGGGATGTTTTCGATCCGCACGCGCCGGCCGAGGGATTCGCCGAGCGCGCGGGCAAGATCCACGCTCACTCCGGTCGGCTGGCCGCTCGCGTCGAGGGTTTCAAACGGCGGGTAGCTGAGGTCCATGCCGACGACGAGGGTGTTGTCCTTTTGGCCGGAGCAGCCGGCGAAGAGGAGCAGCGCGAACGCGAACGCGACGAGGGGAAGTTTCATGCGGGGGAAGATACGAAGGTTTCGGCGGCGCGTCTGCCCCTCTCCGCGTCTCCGCGCGAATTTCCCTAGCGCAGCACGAGGGCGGCGGTGCCGAAATACCAGGTGAGCGTGCAGAGATCGACGGCGCCGAGCGTGAGGGGGCCGGAGGCGATTTTCGGGTCGAGCTTGAGCATGCGCAGGACGCTGGGGACGATGAGCCCGAGGAGGGAGGCGGTGATCATCACGCCAACGAGGCTGAGCCCGATCGCGACCGCGGTGAGGAACTCGCGCTGCCAGGTGGCGACGATGGCGGTGACGACCGCGGCGCACGCGAGGCCGAGGAGCGTGGCGGTGAGGAGTTCCTTGCGGATTGCGCCGAGCAGCCAGGCACCGCTGGGACGCACGGAGTGGAGCGACTGGAGGGTGACGGCCATGGATTGCGCGCCCACGCTTTCGCCGAGGCCGAGCACGAGCGTCATGAAAAACGCGAGGGCGATGCGCTGTTCGAGCGTCTCGGCGAAGGCACCGGTGAGCACGGCGCAGAGCGTGCCGCTGGCCACGGTGGCGAGCAGCCAGGGGAAGCGGAAGCGGAAGGCCTTGCCCGCGCTGGCGTGGCGGAGCTCCTCAACGTGGAAGCCGAGGGTTTGGAAGATGTCGCTGTCGCCGCTGGACTCCTCCATGTTGAGGACTTCCTCGGTGAAGATGCCGACGTCGACGACACCGAGAATGCGCCGGTCGGCGTCCACGACCGGGAGCGCGTAAAATTTGTAGAGGACGAAAAACTCGCAGGCGTCGAGGAGGGTGGCGGTGGCCGGGACGGCGACGACGCGGGGGACCATGACCTCGCGGACGGGGCGTTCGAGGGCCTCGGTGAGCAGGCGGCGCGTGGGCAGGACGCCGAGGAGTTTGCCGGTGGCGTCGGTGACGTAGAAATACACGATGCCGACGCCGAGCCCGCGGGTGCGAATCTCCGCCAGCGCCTGCTCGACGGTGAGGTCGGCGTCAATGCGCGCGATGTCGGCGCGCAGAAAGTCGGTGACCGGGCGCTGGAAATTCGTCTGGAGTTTCGGGTTGCCGAGCATGGAAAAGAAAAACGCCCTTCCACCGGTGAGGCGGAAGGGCGCAAAGCGTGGGGTAGGCCCCGGGCCCGATTAGTTCAGCGTCTGCTGGCTGTAGGCCGCCGCGTCCGTGCCGCCGAGGAAGGGGAAGATGGACGGGCTGTTCGCGTCGGAGGCGCGCTTGAAGATGCCGCCGCTGCCGCCCTTGGCGAAGACGACGAAGCCCTTGTTGCCGTAGGGGGCGGTGGCCGAACTGAGCGTGCCGCCGCTCCAGTTTTTCGTGACGACGAAGGGCTGGTCGGCTGGGGACTGTTCGGCGACTTGGAAGACCTTGAAGGCGATGTTCGCCCCGGTGAAGCTGGTGGTGCCGGCCGGGATGGAAATGCCGGGGGCAGTGAGGATTTTGCGGAGCTCGTTCACGGAGAGGTAGTTGTTCGTGGTGAGCGCGTCGAAGTAGGCGGAGAGGCCGGCCGGGGTGACGTTGCCGGTGGTGTCGACCGTGGAGGTCCACTGGAGGCCGCTGCCGGAGTTCGCCGTGTCGAGGGACATCTGCTGGGTGGCGATCTGGAGCTGGCGGGCGTTGTTCAGCGTGCCGGTCATCTGGCCCTGGACGAGGGCGTTGTTGACGGCCGGGACGGCGAGGGTGGCGAGAATTCCGATGATCGAGATGACGACGAGGAGCTCGATCAGGGTGAAGGCGGAGTTGGAGCGGCGGAGCAGTTTCATGATCTGGAGTGGAGGTGGATTAATTACGCATCGGGACGCGGGGGCGTCAATGGATTTAAGGCTGCGGTTCGCGTTTGAAGGCGACCACGGCGAGGGGCGGGAGGTCGATCTGGAGCGAGTGGGGTTTGCCCTGCCAGCTCCAGTGTTCGTCAGCCCAGCGGGAGCCGTAGTTGCCGGCGTTGCTGCCGCCGTAGACCTCGGCGTCGGTGTTGAGGATTTCGCGGTAGCAGCCGGGGGCGGGGACGCCGATGCGGTAGGCGGTGCGGGTGACGGGCGTGGCGTTGACGACAAAGAGGAGCGCGGTGCCGTCGCGGGCCTTGCGAATGAAGGACCAGACGGTGTTGTCGGCGTCGTTGAAGTCGATCCACTCGAAGCCTTCGAAGCTGTCGTCGAGCTCCCAGAAGGCGGGTTCGTTGACGTAGAGCCAGTTCAGGTGCTGGACGAGGCGGGTGATGCCGCCGTGGGGGTGGTATTGGGTGAGGTGCCAGTCGAGGCTCTGGGCGTGGTTCCACTCGGCCCACTGGCCAAACTCGATGCCCTGGAAGATGAGCTTTTTGCCGGGGTGGGCCCACATCCAGGCGAGGAACATGCGGAGGTTCGCGAATTTCTGCCAGTCGTCGCCGGGCATCTTGCGCATCATCGAGCCCTTGCCGTGGACGACTTCGTCGTGGCTGAGGACGAGGATGAAATGCTCGGTGAAGGCGTAGAGCATCGAGAAGGTGATATCGCCCTGGTGGAAGCGGCGGTAGATGGGGTCCTTGCTGATGTAGCGCAGGGAGTCGTTCATCCAGCCCATGTTCCACTTGAAGCCGAAGCCGAGGCCGCCGTCGTAGGTGGGCTTCGAGACGCCGGGCCAGGCGGTGGATTCCTCGGCGATATTGAGGATGCCGGGGAAGCGGGCGTAGGTGACCTCGTTGAAGGTCTTGAGGAAGTTGAGGGCGTCGAGGTTTTCGCGGCCGCCGAAGCAGTTTGGGACCCACTCGCCGGGTTTGCGCGAGTAGTCGAGGTAGAGCATGGAGGCGACGGCGTCCACGCGCAGGCCGTCGATGTGGTATTCGTCGAGCCAGAAGAGGGCGTTCCCGACGAGGAAGTTGCGGACCTCGTTGCGCCCGTAGTTGAAGATGAGGGTGCCCCAGTCCATGTGCTCGCCGAGGCGGGGGTCGGGGTGTTCGTAGAGGCAGGTGCCGTCGAAGCGGGCGAGGCCGTGGGCGTCCTTCGGGAAGTGGCCGGGCACCCAGTCGAGGATCACGCCGAGGCCGGCCTGGTGGCATTTGTCGACAAAGGCGCGGAAGTCGTCGGGGTTTCCGAAGCGGCTGGTAGGTGCGTAGTAGTTGACGACCTGGTAGCCCCAGGAGCCGTCGAACGGATGCTCGGCCACGGGCATGAGCTCGAGGTGGGTGAAGCCGAGTTCCTTGACGTAGGGGATGAGGCGGTCGGCGAGTTCGGTGTAGCTGAGCGAGCGGTTGCCTTCCTCGACGATTTTCTGCCAGGAGCCGAGGTGCACCTCGTAGATGCTCATGGGCGAGTGGATGGCGTCGCGCTGGGCGCGGGCGGTCATCCAGGCCTCGTCGGACCAGGCGTAGCGGTTGAGGTCGAAGACCATGCAGCCGGTGGCGGTGCCGTGCTGGGCGTAGAACGCAAAGGGGTCGGTCTTGAGGAAGACTTCGCCGTGCGGTCCGCGGATCTCAAACTTGTAGTGGCCGCCTTCGGGGACTTCGGGCAGGAAGATTTCCCAGATGCCGGCGGGCACCATTTTCCGCATGGGGTGGACGCGGCCGTCCCAGTGGTTGAAGTCGCCGACCACGCTCACGCGCTGGGCGTTGGGCGCCCAGACGGCGAAATGCACCCCGCGCACGCCGTCGAGCTCAAGGAGGTGGGCGCCGAGCTTTTTGTAGACGTCGTAGTGGGTGCCCTCGTTGAAGAGGTAGATGTCCATCTCGCCGAGCACGGCGGGGAACGCGTAGGGGTCGAGCTGGCTCCAGGTCGCGCCGTCGTGGCCGACGTATTCGCAACGGTAGCGGAGCGGGGCGGGCTCGGTGCCGAGGTCGGCCTCAAAAACACCGTCGCCCTTGAGCGCGAGCGGGAACCGGCGGGCGGCTCCGCCTTCCTCGGCGAGCGTGACCTGCGCGGCATCGGGGCGATAGACGCGGGCCACGGTGCGGTCGCCTTCGAGCCGGATGCCAAGCAGCCGAAACGGGTCGCTGTGGCGGGCCTCGATGAGGGGGTAGTAGTCGTCGTCCGAGAGGAGGGAAGGATTCATACGCGAGGGACGCTCTCCGTTGATAGTCCCGGCGGGTGGCTTTTGCCCACCGAAAAGCGCGGGGCGGGCGTGGAGTTGTCTCGCCGCAAAGGTAGTGGGCGCTTATCCTCGCGGGCGTGATGATTCGCGTTACCGCCGCTTGTTGCCTGGCCGCCGCGCTGGCGGGTTGCTCTTCCTCCCCCACCGTGGCGCCTTCCAAATCGACGTCGCCCGCCATCACCGCGGGAGCCTGGCCGGTGCCGGATCCGGCCGCCTTCGAGGCCCGCATCGGACCGCCGCCCAAGCCGGGGAGCGCGGCCCAGCGCCGCGACATTGAGGAAGTGCTCGCGCTGCAAAAGGACGCGACGCCCGAGCGGATCGCGCGGGCGCAGCGGACACTGAATCTCACGGTCTTTACTTTTGAGCAGGCGCTCGGGCCGGAGTTCACCCCGGAGCGTTACCCGGAGACGGCGAAGTTTTTCCACCGGCTCAACGACCTGGTGCGCGCGGTGAACGATCCGCTCAAGGCGCACTACGAGCGGCCGCATCCGTTCGAGGCCGATCCGCGCATTCGCCGGCTGGTCGACGCCCCGGCCAAGTATTCCTACCCGAGCTACCACTCGGCCCGGTGCACGGTGTTCTGGCGGGTGCTGACCGAGCTGGATCACGGCACGGCCGCGGCCTTCCACGCCATCGCGCTGGAGGTCGAAAAGGACCGCGTCTTTGCGGGTGAGCATTTCCCGACAGACATCGCCGCGGGCCGCGTGGAGGGCCACCTGATCTTTGACGCGCTGCAGCGGGATCCCGCGTTTCGCGCGGATCTGGCGCGATTGAAGGCCGCCGAGTGGACCCCGCCGCCGCAAGCCCGGCGGGCCGGGGATGCGGTGCGGAAGCTGAACGAGGACGTGGCGCGTTAGCGCTCGTCGATGGGCACGACCTTCTTGCCGGGCTCGGGGCCAGTGTATTCGCTGAGCGGGCGGTAGAGCCGGTTGTCGGCGAGCTGCTCGAGCACGTGGGCGGTCCAGCCCGAGGTGCGCGCGATGGCGAAGATCGGGGTGAAGAGATCGGTGGGGATGCCGAGCGAGTAGTAGACCGTGGCGGAGTAAAAATCGACGTTGGCGTTGAGGCCCTTGCGCTCCTTCATGATCTCGGCGATGCGCTCGCTCATGTGGATCCACTTGGGTTCGCCGAGTTCGTTGCTGAGCTTGATGGCCATGGCGCGGAGGTGCGGGGCGCGGGGGTCGAGCACCTTGTAGACGCGGTGGCCGATGCCCATGATTTTTTTCTTCTGGGCGAGGGCGTCCTCGACCCAGGCGTCGACCTTTTCGGGCTCACCGATTTCCTGGAGCATGTGGATGACGCCCTCGTTCGCGCCGCCGTGGAGCGGGCCCTTGAGGGTGCCGATGGCCGAGGTGATGGCCGAATACATGTCGCTGAGCGTGGCAATCGTCACGCGGGCGGAGAACGTCGAGGCGTTCATGCCGTGGTCGGCGTGGAGGACGTAGGCGACGTCGAGGGTCTCGGTGGCGTCGGCCGTGGGGGTGATGCCGGTGATGAGGTAGAGGAAATGACCGGCCTCACCGAGATCGGTGCGCACGGGCGGGAAGTCGAGCCCCTGGCGGTGGCGGTGGAAGTAGGCGGCGATCACGCCGACCTTGGCGGTGATGCTGACGGCGCGGTGGCGGTTTTTGTCGAGCTTGATGTCCTCGCCGAGGCTGGAGTCGTAGAGGCCGAGCATGGAGACGCCGGTGCGGATGACGTCCATGGGGTTCGCGTTTTTCGGCGTGCCCTTGATGAAGTCGATGACGCCCTGCGGCAGCTCGCGCTGGCTGCGGAGGGTGTGCTGAAGGTCGTCGAGCTCGCGGCGATTCGGGAGGTGGCCGTGCCAGAGGAGGTGAACGACCTCCTCGTAGGTGACGCGGCCGGCGAGTTCGTTGATGTCGTATCCGGCGTAGATGAGCACGCCTTCCTCACCCCGCACGTCACTGAGGGCGGTGGCGTTGGCGACGATTCCTTCGAGTCCTTTGGCAATGACGGGCATAAACTTAGATGAGGCGTTTGGGGTTAAGACGCTGGCTGCGCAGCAGGTTACATGCTCAGGGCGGGAGGTGAATTCTTTTCCGCCGCAAATGCGCGGGGCCGGGAAATGCGGGTAAAAAAAGGGACGCGCGTGGGCGCGTCCCTTTCGCGGGAAGACGGTGGCGGCGGGTGGGGTTATTTGCCCTTCCAGTGGCGGATAAGGGTGTCGGCCATCTCAGCGGGCGTGGGGGAGACGGCGATGCCGGCGTCCTCCATGGCGGCGATTTTCGCGGCCGCGGTGCCCTTGCCGCCGCTGACAATGGCGCCGGCGTGGCCCATGCGGCGCCCGGGGGGCGCGGTGGCTCCGGCGATAAAGCCGGCGATGGGCTTTTTGCAGTATTCCTTGGCCCAGGCGGCGGCCTCTTCCTCGGCGGTGCCGCCGATTTCACCGATCATGATGATGGCTTCGGTCTCGGGGTCGTCGTTGAACATTTTGAGCACGTCGAGGTGCGAGGTGCCGTTGACGGGGTCGCCGCCGATGCCGACGCAGGTGCTCTGGCCGTAACCACGCGTGGTGAGCTGCCAGACGGCCTCGTAGGTGAGGGTGCCGGAGCGGGAAACGACGCCGACGTTGCCCTTCTTGTGGATGTAACCGGGGGCGATGCCGATGCGGCAGCCGCCGTGGGAGTTTTCGCCGGTGCCGGGGGTGACGAGGCCGGGGCAATTCGGGCCGATGAGCCGGGTCTTCGAACCCTTCATGAAGTGCTTCACCTTGACCATGTCGTTGACCGGGATGCCCTCGGTGATGGCGACGACAAGGTCGAGGCCGGAGTCCACGCCCTCGAGGATGGCGTCCGCGGCGAAGGGCGGCGGCACGAAGACCACCGAGACGGTCGCGCCCGTGGCGGCGACGGCTTCGGCGACGGTGTCAAAAATGGGAACCTGGTTCTCGAAGAGCTGGCCGCCCTTGCCGGGGGTGACGCCGGCGACGACCTGCGTGCCGTAGTCGAGGCTGAGCTTCGCGTGGCGGGCGCCGAAGCTGCCGGTGATGCCCTGGATGAGGATCTTGGTTTCGGGGGTGACGAGAATGGACATCGGTGCGGTGGGCTTGAGGTGGTTCGTTAGTGGGCGGCAACGGCGGCGACGATCTTGCGCGCGGCGTCGAGGATGTCGTCGCCGGTGACAAGGCTGAGCCCGCTTTCGGCGAGGGTTTTTTTGCCGGCGGCGACGTTGTTGCCCTCGAGGCGGACGACGAGCGGAATGGCGAGGCTGGTCTCGCGGGCGGCCTCGACGATGCCGGTGGCGATGATGTTGCAGTCCATGATGCCGCCGAAAATGTTGACCAGGATGCCTTTGACGTTCGGGTCACCCAGGATGATGCGGAACGCCGCGGCGACCTGCTCCTTCGTGGCGCCGCCGCCGACGTCGAGGAAGTTCGCGGGGCTCCCGCCGGCGTATTGGATGATGTCCATCGTGGCCATGGCGAGGCCGGCGCCGTTGACGAGGCAGGCGATGTTGCCGTCGAGGCCGATGTAGTTCAGCGCATACTCGGAGGCGGCGACTTCGCGGGGATCCTCCTCGGTGACGTCGCGCATGGCGACGATGGCCGGCTGGCGGTAGAGGGCGTTGTCGTCGAAGTTGAACTTTGCATCGAGGGCGAGGAGTTCGCCCTGGGCGGTGACGACGAGCGGATTGACCTCGACCATGGAGCAATCGCTTTCGAGGAAGAGGCGGTAGAGGTTCGTGAAGAGCTTCGAGGCCTGCGTCATCAGCTTGCCGGTGAGGCCGAGCTTCGCGGCGATGAGGCGGGTCTGGTAGGGCTGGAGGCCGAGGAAGGGGTTCACCGCGAGGCGGAGGATTTTTTCCGGGGAATGTTCGGCGACGGCCTCGATGTCCACGCCGCCCTCGGTGCTGGCGATCACGACCGGCGCGGAGGTCGCGCGGTCGAGCAGGATGGCGAAATAGAGCTCGCGGGTGATGTCGACCGCCTGGCCGACGAAAATCTTGCCGACCTCCTTGCCCTCGGGGCCGGTCTGGTGGGTGACGAGGACCTGGCCGAGCATGTTGGTGGCGAGATCCTTCGCTTCGTCCGGCGTGTCGCAGAGGTGAACGCCGCCTTTGAATCCGTTTTTAAAGGTGCCCTTGCCGCGGCCGCCGGCGTGGATCTGCGCTTTCACCACAATCTTTCCGCCGAGTTTGGCGGCGACCTGGCTGGCTTCGTCGGGGGTGAAGGCCACGCTGCCGGGCTGGGTGGCGACGTGGAATTTCGCGAAGAGTTCGCGGGCCTGGTATTCGTGAATGTTCATGCGTTGGGCGAGGGAATTGGGACGCGGAGCGCCGGGCGCTCGGGCGGACTGGTGAGGGATTGGGTAGCGAAGCGCTCCGCCCTTGGCAAGGGCGGAGCGGGGATGGAGACGTTTCGGGCCGCGGCGGGCGGCACGAGCGGGTATTACTTGGCCTTGCCCTGCGCGGCCACGGCGGCCATGGCGGCGGCAATCGCTTCCTGGTCGCCCAGGTAGTAGTGCTTGATGGGCTTGAGGTCGGCGTCGAGCTCGTAAACGAGCGGCACGCCGGTCGGGATGTTCAACTCCAGCACCTCGGCCTCGGTGAGGTTGTCGAGATACATGGCGAGCGCGCGCAGGCTGTTGCCGTGGGCGGCGATGATCACGCTTTTACCGGCCTTCACCTGCGGGGCGATGGTCTCCTGCCAGAGCGGGAGAAAGCGGGCGACGGTGTCCTTGAGGCACTCGGTGAGCGGGAGCTCGCTCTTGGGCACGTTGGCGTAGCGCGGGTCGTGGCCGGGGAAGCGCGGGTCGCTCTCCTCGAGGGCCGGCGGCGGGATGTCGTAGCTGCGGCGCCAGATCTTCACCTGGTCGTCGCCGAATTTTGCGGCCGTCTCGCCCTTGTTGAGGCCCTGCAGCGCGCCGTAGTGGCGCTCGTTGAGGCGCCAGCTTTTCGCGGTGGGAACCCAGAGCTGGTCGAGTTCGTCGAGGGCGATCCAGAGCGTGCGGAGCGCGCGCTTGAGCACGGAGACGTAGGCGAGATCAAACGCAAAGCCCTCGGCTTTGAGCACTTCGCCGGCGCGTTTGGCCTGCGCGCGCCCTTCGTCGGTGAGGTCCACGTCGTGCCAGCCGGTGAAGCGGTTTTCTTTATTCCAGGTGCTTTCGCCGTGGCGGAGGAGGACAAGTTTGTGCATTTGCAATGGTGATTCGGCGCGTTTATACAGGCCCGACTTCCGCGTTGGCAAGACGGCGCGGCCGCCCCGTTGACCTCCGTGAAATTTTCCGCGCTGACCTTCAACATGCAGTTCGGGCAGGGGTGGGATCCGATTGACCCGGACCGCGCCCCTATCCGCCTCGACGAGACCATCGCCTTCCTGCGAGAGACCGATGCCGACGTCATCCTGCTCCAGGAGGTCGAGCAAGCCCGCCCCGGCGGCGAGCAACCCGACCCGCCCCCGCATTTCACCCGCCTGCAGGCCGCGCTCGACGGCTACCACGGCGTCTTTGCCTACCCGCAGCGCAATCCCGATGAGTTGCCCTTCGGCATCGCGCTCGCCATTTTTGCCCGCGCGCCGCTCGGGGATTTTGTCGCCCACGACCTGCCGCCCGCGCCGATTTCCTTCGAGTTTGACGGCCGCACCGTCGCGCCCTCGCACCGACAGCTCATCGAGGCCCGCCTGCGCCTGGCCGGCCGCTCCGTGCGGCTGCTCAACACGCACCTCCAGGCGTTTTTCATGATCAACGGCTCCAGCAACGACCACCCCGGCCAGCGCGACCGCGTCGAGGCCGCGCTGCGCGCCTCCACCGAGCCCACGCTGCTCGCGGGCGACTTCAACTGCGGCCCCGGCGAGACGCTCGTCGAACAATTCGCCGCCGCCGGCTACCGCGCCGCGCAGACCACCGAACCCACCTGGCGCCGCCGCCCCTACGTGATGGACCACTTTTTCACGAACGACGGCCTCCGCGTGGAATCCCTCGAAGTGATCCCCACCCTCACCTCCGACCACCACGCCCTGCGCGGGGAGTTCCGCCTCGCCGCCTGACCCCATGCGCCTTCTCAGCTGGAACGTCAACGGCCTCCGCGCCGTCGTAAACAAAGGCTTCCCCGAATGGCTCGCCCGCGAGGACGCCGACATCATCTGCCTCCAGGAAACCAAGGCCCGCCCCGATCAACTCACGCACCTCGAATGGCCCGCCGCCTACCAGCCGTTTTGGAACGCCGCGGAAAAACCCGGCTACTCCGGCACCGCCATTTTCACAAAGACGCCGCCGCTTGCCGTCACCACCGGCATCGGCATCGCCGAACACGACCGCGAAGGCCGCGTGCTCACCGCCGAGTTTGCCGACTACTTTGTCGTCTCGGTCTACGTGCCCAACACGAAGCGCGATCTCTCCCGCCTGCCCTACCGACAGGCGTGGGACCGCGACCTCCTCGCCTACCTCAAGGCCCTCGAAACCCGGAAACCCGTCATCTGGTGCGGCGACCTCAACGTCGCCCACACCCCGCTCGACCTCGCCCGGCCGAAGGGCAACGAGGGCACCCACGGCTTCACCCCCGAGGAACGCGCGGGGTTCGACGCCTTCGTCGGCGCGGGCTTCATCGACACGTTCCGCGAATTTGAGAAATCCGGCGGCCACTACACGTGGTGGAGCCTCATGACCGGCGCCCGCGCGCGCAACGTCGGGTGGCGCATCGACTACGTGCTCATCTCGCCCGCGCTGCGCCCCGCCCTCACAAGCGCCTTCATCCAGCCCGACGTCCTCGGCAGCGACCATTGCCCCGTCGGCATCGAACTCGCGCTTCCCTCCGCGTAACTCCCGCGTATTAGTCCCATATGCCCAAACAAGCTCTCCTCTTCGGCGCCCTGCTCATCGCCCTCGGCCTCATCGGCTTTGTGGCCACCGGCAGCACGCACAAAACCGCCCTCATCCCGGCCATCCCCGGTCTCATCCTCGCCCTTTGCGGCATCATCGGCACCGCCGTGCCCAAGGCCCGCATGCACGTCATGCACGTCGCCGCGCTCATCGGCCTGCTCGGGGCCAGCGGACTCGCGATGTCCGCGAAAAAAATTCTCGTCCTGCTCGGCGGCGGCGCCGTTGAGCGGCCCGTCGCCGCGTGGCTGCAATTCGGCATGGGCGCGATCTGCCTCGTCTTCCTCGTGCTCTGCGTGAAGTCGTTCATCGACGCCCGCCGCGCCCGCAAGGCCGCCGGGAACTAAGCCCGCCGCCGCCAGCGCGCCAGCATCACCACCGCGGCTAGGGCGCACAAAGCCAGCGTCCCCGGCTCCGGCACGACGTTGTAGCCCAGGTCGCTTAGGATCGCGGCGTCGAGCGCGGTGAGGGTTTTCCGCGTGCCGGTTGTCAGCGTCGGATCCATCGCGGCCTCCTGCGCCAGACCCGTCGCGAGGCTCACGCTCATGATGCCCGCAGCGAGGTGCGAGCCGTCGGCGTTGATCACCCCGGTTCCCCCGCCCGTGAGGGCACCCACCGCGGGACCGCTCCAATTCGTTCCCGCCACGAGATTCGTCCACGTTTCGGACGACCCCACGCCGAGCGCGTGCAGCATTTCATGCAGCGCGACGGAGTAGAAATCCGACTCGCCCGCGGAAGGCAGGCTGTTCACGTCAAAATGCCAGGCCGTGTCGAGGTCGAACGCCAGCGTTCCCGCCAGCGAACCCGTCGCCACGCTGTAGGGCAGCGTTCCCCCGAAGTTGATGCTGCCGTTGAAAGTGAGCCCCACCGGGCCGGCGTTCCCGCGCAGCCCGGCCTGGGAATTCGCGGCCGCCGTGGCAAGCGCGTTCTGCGCATCCGCCGGGAACCCCGACGCGCCAAGCGAAAACCCAAGGCCCACCCCGCCGCCCTCGCCCAGCGTGGATCCGCTCAGCAGCCGCGCGCCGACGTAGAGCCGGAAAACATCCGCCCCGAGCGAAAACGTATCGATCGTGTGATCCGTCACGCCATCCGAGGGATCGGTCACCTGCAGGCGCCAGTTGAACGTCACCGTCGTGGCGTTTCGCGTGCCCGCAAACGTGTCGCCCGGCACCGCCCCCAGCGTCGGCCCGATCACCGCGCCGAGGTCCGCCGCCGCCTGCTCCAGCGCGGTCTTCGCCGTCGGGTTCGCGGAGAAAAATCCGCCGTCGTAGGTGTAGTCGAGATCGAACACCAGCGCCCGCGCCGGCGACACACCCAGCGCCATCGAGAGCAGCAGAACGAGGACCCGCATGACCCACCCTTCGTCAAAAATCGGCCCCGGCGCAACATTTGCCCTTGCGGCCCCGCACGCCCCGCGCTCCATTCCCGGGCCATGAGCACCATCTCCACCGCCGATTTGCTGTCCGCCCTCACCTGGCGCTACGCCACGAAGCAGTTCGACCCGGCGAAAAAAATCGACGCCGCCACGTGGACCGCGCTGGAGGACGCCCTCGTGCTCGCCCCCTCCTCCTTCGGCCTCCAGCCCTGGAAATTTCTCGTCATCACCGACCAGGCCACCAAGGACTCCCTCGTCCCGCTCTCCTGGGGCCAGCGCCAGCTCGCCGACGCCTCGCACGTCGTCGTCTTCGCCGTGAAATTCCCCGTCACCGCCGAGGACGTCCACGCCCACATCGTCCGCACCTCCGAAGTCCAGGGCGCCCCGCTCGAAGCCCTCAAGGGTTTTGAGGACGTCGTCGCCGGCTTTGTCGCAAACCCGCCCTTCGGCCTCGAAGTCCGCTCCTGGGCCACCCGCCAGGTCTACATCGCCCTCGGCCAGTTCATGGCCGCCGCCGCGCTGCTCGGCGTGGACACCTGCCCCATGGAGGGCCTCGACCCCGCCGCCTACGACAAGGCCCTCGGCCTCGAAGGCTCGGGTTACTACACCGTCGTCGCCTGCCCCGCCGGCTACCGCCACGCCGACGACAAATACGCCACCCGCCCGAAGGTCCGCTTCCCGAAGGAAAACGTCCTCACCCGCCTCGCCTAAACCCGCCCGCCCGCTTCCCACCATGAACCCCGCCTCCCGCGCTCTCGTCCCCCTCGCCGTCATCGCCATCCTGGCGCTCATCGCCCTCAACGGCCTCTTCGTCGTCGTTGAGGCCGGCCACGTCGGCGTCGTCAAACGCCTCGGCGCCGTCCAGCCCGAGCCCCTCAACGA
>JAIYAZ010000135.1 GCA_027488755.1 Verrucomicrobiaceae bacterium
AACAGTATATTGGACAGAATGGGGTGATCGGGAAATAGGTTGAAAAGCTCCCAAGGGTTGGCGTATCTTTTTGCTAAGATTATGGAAAATGCTGATGGTCGCAAGGGGGCAATGCTGCGAGCGGGGGAAGGATTGGGAGGAGCGGGAGGAGTTTTTTGGTCTTCGCTCTCTGGAGATCGAGGCAGGGAGAGTCGCCAGGAGTCTTTTCTTGAGGTTGGAGCGGATGCAGTAGGGGGTGCCTTGGGGCAAGTGGGTGATTCGGACGGGTCGGCGGTGGTGCGTGAGGAGGAGGGGCGTTATGGTCGAGTTGAAGCCAAGGGCTCTGAGGGGAGCGAGATTGATAAGTCCAAGGTCGATGATTTCTGGGCGCAGGTGCGGGGGGTGTTCCTGGCGGCGGGTTGGCCGGAGGAGGTGGCGGATCGGATGGTGCGGTGGGTGAAGCGGTTTCGCCGGGAATTGGGTGGGCGGAGGTATCGGGAGGCGGAGGTGGCGGATGTGGAACGTTACCTTGAGCGGGCGAGGGAGGCGGAGATTAACGAGCGCGCGGTGGTGCTGGGGGCGGAGGCGTTGCGGTTGTTTTACGCGGAGTTTTTCGGCGCGGAGTGGGCGCGGGCGCGCAGGACTTTGGTGCCGGGGGCGGCGGTGGCGCGGCGGGTGGACGCAGAGGTGGCGGGGTCGGATGGGATGGAGGGGGATCGCGGCGAGGGGGAGCGTCGGCAGGCGGAGAGGCTGGCGCGGCGGTATGCGGGGCGTTCGGATGGGGGGGAGGTGCCGGAACGGGTGCGGGGCTTTTTGGATGAGGTGAGGGTGGCGCTACGAACGGGGCAATACGCGGCGAGGACGGAGGAGACGTATGTGAACTGGATCGAGCGGTTTCTGGTTTTTGCGGCGCCCGGGCGGCGGGATTCGATCTGCGTGGAGATGGTGCAGGAGTTTCTGGAGTATCTGGCGGTGGTGCGGCGGGTGTCGGCGCGGACGCAAAATCAAGCGTTGAATGCGCTGGTGTATTTGTTCCGGGAGGTGCTGGACCGGGACCTGGGGGAGATCGGCGGGGTCACGCGGGCGGCGGAGCGTAAGCGGTTGCCGGTGGTGCTGACACGGGAGGAGGTGCGGGCGTTGGTGGGGGCAATCGCGGAGCCGTATGCGCTGATGGTGGAGTTTCTTTATGGGACGGGGCTGCGGCTAATGGAGGGGGTTCGGCTTCGGGTGAAGGATGTGGATTTCGCGGCGTCGCAGGTGGTGGTGCGGAACGGCAAGGGGGACAAGGACCGGGTGACGACGTTGCCGGTGAGTCTGGTGGAGCGGTTGCGGACGCACCTGGAGCGGGTGCGGGCGACGCATGAGGCGGACCTGGCGGCAGGGCGCGGGGAGGCGTGGCTGCCGGAGGCGCTGGCACGGAAGTGGCCGCAGGCGGCGCGGGACTGGAAGTGGCAGTATGTGTTTCCGTCGAGCCGGCTATCGGTGGATCGCGGAACGGGTCGGGTGCGGCGGCATCATGTACATGAGAACGCGCTGCAGCGGGCGGTGACGGAGGGGGCGAAGCGGGCGGGGCTCACGAAGCGGGTGAGTTGCCACACGCTGCGGCATAGCTTTGCGACGCATCTGCTGGAGGCGGGCTATGACATCCGGACGGTGCAGGAGCTGCTGGGGCACTCGGATGTGAGCACGACGATGATTTATACGCACGTGTTGAACAAGCCGGGGCTGGCGGTGCGGAGTCCGCTGGATGGGTGAAGCGGAGCGGGGGACGCGGGGGAGGACGCAGGGGACGATAACTCGTGCTTGGAGAAGATCGTTACATAGCGCCCGGAACTGCCGGCGGGGCGGCTCTTTTATGGCGCGAAAGTTCGAGATGCTACCGCCTTTGGTGAGACGTCGGAGTGTCCCATCCGCCTTGCATTGACTGCGGGGGACTATGGCGCAGGGACGCGAATTTTGGCGAGGAGAAAAAGGGCGGAAAGGGGAGTGAAAAAGCGGACAGCGGAGGGCGGTTGGGGTTTAGTTAAGGGGGAAGGAGGCGAGTGCGGAGGTGCGGTCGTCGAAGATGGGGTAGGCGGTGGCGAAGCCGGCGAGGTCGAAGACGCGTTTGACTTCGCCCTGGAGGGAGCAGACGGCGAGGTGGCCGCCTTTGCGCGAGAGGGCGCGGCCGACCATGAAGAGTTCGCGGAAGCCGGCGGAGGCGGTGTATTCCAACCCGGCGAGGTCGACGAGGAGGTGGCGGGTGGTCTCGGTGTCGGTGATCTTTTTGAAGATGGCGTTGAGCTCCTGCCAGTTGTCGGGCTCGATGCGTCCCTGGATTTCGAGGATGGTGACGGGTCCTTCGTGGGAGGTGTGGTATTCGGCCATGCGGGGGGAATAGGGGAAAATTGGAAATTCTGAAAGGCGGAAAGCGGAAAGGATGAGGTGAGGCTGGGGGGTTGAGAAGGGGGCGGGGGGATGATTGGATGGGGGGATGCGGAGGTGGCTGCGGCTTTATGGGACGGTGGTGGGTCTGGGGGTGCAGGGGGCGCTGGTGTATCGGTGGAATTTTTTTGCGCGGGCGGTGTTTGGGTTGCTGCCGCTGGCGGCAACGATCTGGGTGTGGCGGGAGATTTTTGCGGGGCGGGATGGCGCGGAGGTGGGGGGCTTTTCGTTTGGGGAGATGGTGTTTTATTTCGTAGCGGTGACGGTGGTGGAGAGTCTGGTGAGTCCGTCGAACGATGAGTGGCAGATCGCGGGGGACATTCGGGAGGGGCGGATCAGCGCGTATTTGCTGCGGCCGGTGGATTATCTGACGTATCGGGCGGGGTTGTTTCTGAGCGCGCGGCTGGTGTTTGCGGGGATCTCGCTGGTGCCGTTGCTGGCGGTGGTGGCGTGGCTGCCGGGGGAGGCGCGGTGGCCAACGGATGCGGTGACGTGGGGAGTGTTTGCGGTGGCACTGGGGTTGGCGGCGGCGCTGCAGTTTTTGATCGCGTTTGTGATGGCGACGTTGGCGTTTTGGGTGCTGGAGATCTCGACGCTGGTGTTCATTCTTTACTCGTTTGAGTATTTTTTGAGCGGGCGGATTTTTCCGATCGAGGTGCTGCCGGAGGGGCTGCGCACGGTGCTGATGGCGACGCCGTTTCCGTATGAGCTGTATTTTCCCGTGGCGGTGGGAATGGGGCGCATGACGGGGGCGGAGATGTGGGCCGGGCTGGCAGTGCAGGCGGCGTGGGTGGGGGCGTTTTTCCTGCTGGCGAGATGGCTGTGGGCGCGTGGAGTGGTGAAGTATGGGGCCTTCGGCGGGTAGGCGGCGAAGGAAGATGAGAGTTGCTGGTTGTTGGGGCGTTACGGGGTGATGCGGGGGCCGGGAGATTGAGGGGAGCTCGTTGAGGAGATTGACGGAAACTGCGGAGGCAGGGGGTGGGGGTGGCCGGATCGGGTGGTGACACGGAGGCGGGGGTCGTCGTCGAAGCGAAGGGGTTGGTCGTCGATGAGGGCGAGGGCGGGAGTCGGCGTTTCGGGGGGCTGCCAGGTGAGGGCGAGGCGGTGGCCGGAGAGGTTGGTGAAGGCGAGGCGGGGGCGGTCGGCCTTGAGGTCGGCGCCGATGCGGGAGCGGGTGGTGAGGGCGGTGGCGAAGCGGTCGAGTTCGGCGGCGGGGCCGCCGCCGGCGAACGGGGCGACGGGGGAGGTTTCGAGGATCCAGGCGCCGCGGGCGGTGTCGGTGGCGTAGAGGTCGAGGCCGTTGCGGCGGTCGGGGGCGATCCATTTAGCGGGGGTGAGGGAGCGGAAGGCGAAGAGGACGGTGCCGCCGTGGGCGCAGATCCAGCCTTCGCGCTCGATGCGGGCGAGGATGGCGCCGCGAGTGGTGAAGGGGGCGATGAGGCGGTGGAAGCCGTAGTCGGGGGGGACGCGGAAGACGCCGAGAACTGTGCCTTCGAACTGGAGGGTTTGGGCGAAGGGGTTTTCGCCGTAGGCGAAGGCATTGGCGATCTTCTCACCGGGGCGGCGGCGGTTTTCCTGAAAGACGATGAAGACGCTTGCGGGGTGCGGGGAGAGCCAGCGGAGGAGGACGTTGCGGCTTTCCTTGAAGAGGTAGTTGTCGGGCGGGGTGCCGTCGGTTCGCTGGCTGGCGAGGCCGTAGCCGGCGGTGATCCAGGTCTGCTTGCGCACGAAGAGTTTTCGCGACGGGATGAGAATGCTTTCGTGGACGGTGCGGGGGACGGGGAGTCCGGCCTGCCAGGCGGTGAGGGTGGAGAGGGAGGCAAGCCAGGGGCTCGGGTAGGCGAACCAGAATCCCTGGGGGACCGTTTCGATGCGGGCGTCGCGGTCGCCGCCGAAGAGCATCCAGGCGATGGCGGTGGTGGCGCCGGGGGCGTCGGGCGAGACCTGCTGCGAGCCCCAGTATTTCGCGCGGCCGGCGGAGGAGATGAGATAGCCGCGGTGCCAGTGGGCGGCGGTCTCGGTGAGCATGGCCTCGAGGGCGGCGCGGGCGGGATCGCGGAGGGTGGGGTCGTCGGCGAAGTCGACGAGGAGGCGGAGCGCCATGAGGTCGGTGCCGGCGTAGAGCGGGGCGCCGTATTCGGGCGAGCCTTCGCGGAGGAGGGCGGGGAGGCGGCGGTGGAGGCGGGCCGCGCAGAGGGCGCGGATTTTCGGGGCCTCGTTGCCGGCGGCGTCGACGAGGTCGGGCCACGTGTCGGCGGCGATCCAGCCGGCGCCGTCTCGCATGAGTTCGTAGTTGAGGGAAACGCCGATGGGGCGGGTGAAGTCCCAGCGGGCGGCGTAGCCGCGGAACCTTTGTCGGAGGGGGGCAGGCCAGTGCGGGCGGGCGACGCGTTCGGCGTGGACGATGGCGTGGAGGTCGAAGGGGTCGAGGCGCGCGGTGAGCGCGTGGTCCATCAAACGGTCGGCGGCGGCGAGGGTGGCGGCGGGTTCACGCCCCGCGAGGAGGCGGGCGGCGAGGAGGGGCATGGCGTCCTTCGGGGAGTCGGGACGCTTGATTTCGGCCTGCGTGTAGCGGGCGACGAAGGGGGCGGCGCGCCCGGGGGCGAGCAGGAGGGCGCCGAGGAGGAGGGGGATGGCCCAGGGGGGAAGCATGGGCGGGGGCGCGCGGGGTGCGCGGGTGGATTTGGGGTGGTTTACGCGGCGGCGAGGGCGGCGCGCATGGCTTCGAGGGGGGCGGGGCGGTTGAACCAGAGTTCGAAGCTGAGGGCGCCCTGGTGGAGGAGCATGGAGAGGCCGTTGGCGGCGCGGGCGCCGGCGGAGCGGGCGTCGCGGAGGAGGCGGGTGTCGCCGTGAGCGTAGACGGTGTCGAGCACCATGAGGCTGGGGGTGAGGAGTTCGGCGGGGAGCGCGGCGGGGTCGGCGGGGTGCATGCCGATGGCGCTGGCGTTGACGACGAGGTCGATGTTTTCGAGCGCGGTGCGGAGGGCGGCGGGTTCGTGCGGGATGGCTTCGAGGCGGTCGGTGGGGCCGAGGAGGCGGTCGGAGCGGAAGGCGGGGGTGAGTTCGGCGGCGAGGGTGCGGGCTTTTTCGACGGTGCGGTTGACGAGGACGAGGCGTTCGCAGCGTTCGCGGGCGCATTGGACGGCGATGGCGCGGCCGGCGCCGCCGCCGGCTCCGAGGATGAGGATGCGGAGGTCGCGGAGGTCGACGGAGAATTCCTCGCGGATGGCGCGGGTGAAGCCGGGGCCGTCGGTGTTGAAGCCGAGGAGGCGGTCGCCCTGGACGACGACGGTGTTCACGGCACCGGCCTGGCGGGCGTAGTCGTCGGCTTCGTCGACGGTGGCGAGGGCGGCGGGTTTGTGAGGGATGGTGACGTTGGTGCCGAGGAAGCCGGCGGCGGGGAGGGCGCGGAGGGTGGCGGGGACGTCGCCGGGGGGGACGTGGAGCTTGATGTATTGGGCGTCGATGCCGGCGGCGCGGAGGGCGGCGTTGTGGAAGGCGGGGGAGCGGGAGTGGGAGACGGGGTCTCCGATGACGGCGAGCCGCGCCGGGGGCGTGAGGGCGCGCAGGGTGGGCGCGCCGTCGGCGAGGTCGGCGGGGGTGTAGATGGGAGACATTTTTGGAAAGCGGAAAGGGGAAAGCGGAGAGCGGAAAGGACTACGAGAATTGGGTGATGGTGGCGGTGAGGCGGGCGAGGACGCGGTCTTTGCCGAGGACTTCGAGCATTTCGTAGAGGCCGGGGCCGACGGCGCGGCCGCTGACGGCGACGCGGGCGGGGTGGATGAATTCGCCGTTTTTCACGCCGAGGGTTTCGGCGAGCTTTTTCAACTCGGCTTCGAGGGTCGGGTGGGTCCAGTCGGTGAGGGTGGCGTAGTGGTCGCGGAGCTGGGCGAGGCGGTCGAGGGCGCCGGTTTTTTTGAGGGCTTTGTCCACGGCGGCGGGGTCGTAGGCGTAGGTCTCGGTGAAGAAGTAGCTGATCCAGTCGGGGACGTCGGAGAGGTGCTTGACCTTGGGTTTTACGATGGCGAGGACGGGGGCGAGGGCTTCGCGGGTGCCGTAGGGGACTCCGGCGCGGTCGAGGAAGGGGATGGTGAGGTCGGCGAAGCGCTCGAGGCTCATGTGGAGCAGGTGCTGGCCGTTGAGCCAAAAGCATTTGTCGAGGTCGAAGATGGCGCTGCGGCGGTTGATGGCTTCGAGCGTGAAGAGCTCCTGAATCTCGGGCACCGTGAGGAATTCGCGGTTGTCCTTGGGCGACCAGCCGAGGAGGGAGATGTAGTTGGCGACGGCTTCGGGGGCGTAACCGCCGTCGATGAAGTAGGTGATGCTGGAGCCGCCGTCGCGTTTGCTGAGCTTTTTGCCCTCGTGGTTGAGGATGAGGGGAATGTGGGCGAACTGCGGCGGGGTGGCGCCGAGGGCCTGGTAGAGTTCGACGTGCTTGGGCGTGTTGGAGAGGTGGTCCTCGCCGCGGATGACGTGGGTCATGCCCATCTCGATGTCGTCGACGACGTTGACGAAGTGAAAGATCCACGAGCCGTCGGGGCGGCGGATGGTCATGTCGGGGTGCGTGAGCGGGTTCGACATGTCGAAGGCGATTTTGCCGCAGACGATGTCCTCGACCTGCACGGTCTGGCGCGGGGAGCGGAAGCGGATGGCGCCGGCGTCGTCGTAGACGAGGCCCTTGGACTCGAGGGTGGCGAGGTGTTTTTCGTAGATGGCGTTGCGCTGGCTCTGGAAGTAGGGGCCGCGGTCGCCGCCGATCTGCGGGCCTTCGTCCCAGTCGAGGCCGAGCCAGCGGAGGCCCTGGTAGATGACGTCGTAGGCGGCGTCGGTGTTGCGGGCGGCGTCGGTGTCCTCGATGCGGAGGACGAAGGTGCCGCCGTGTTTGCGGGCGAAGAGCCAGTTGAAGAGGGCGGTGCGGGCGCCGCCGACGTGGAGGTAGCCGGTGGGCGAAGGGGCGAAGCGGGTGCGGACGGACATGGCGTTGGTCGAACTAAACAGGATTATGCAGGATTTGGAGGATTAACAGGATGAAGGAAGGGGAGGGAATCCCGTTAATCCTGTAAATCCCCGAAATCCCGTTTAGGTTTTTCGGCATGGCTCTCCAAACCCAGGTTGACTCGGACATCAAGGACGCGATGCGCGCGAAGGACGCGGCGAAGCTCGGCGTGTTGCGCATGCTGAAGACGGCGCTCATGAACGCGGCGATTGAGAAGGGGGGCGCGGGGACGATTCTCGAGGACGCGGAGGCGACGGCGGTGATCCGCAAGGAGGTGAAGAAGCGGCAGGATTCCGTGGCGAGCTTCGAGGGCGCGGGGCGCGCGGAGCTGGCGGAGAAGGAGAAAGCCGAGATCGTGGTGCTGGAGACGTATCTGCCGCAGGCGCTTTCCGCGGAGGCGGTGACGGCGCTGGTGCGCGAGGCGATTGCCGAGGCGGGCGCGACGTCGAAGAAGGACATGGGCGCGGTGATGAAGATCGCGAACGCGAAGGCGGCGGGTCAGGTCGACGGCAAGACGCTGAGCGGCGAGGTGCAGAAACAGTTGCCGTAGGATGGCGGAGGGACGGCAACCCACGCTGGGCGTGGTGCTGGTGGCGGCGGGCGCGAGCCGGCGGATGGGGTTTGACAAGATCCTCG
Organism: Verrucomicrobiaceae bacterium; assembly: GCA_027488755.1. Taxonomy (GTDB): domain Bacteria; phylum Verrucomicrobiota; class Verrucomicrobiia; order Chthoniobacterales; family JAATET01; genus JAATET01. The sequence continues at coordinate 8,036 of JAIYAZ010000135.1, forward strand.
CGCCGGTGGCGGGCGAGCCGTTGCTGCGGCATGCGCTGCGGGCGTGCGAACAGTGCGCGGCGGTGGGGCGGATCGTGATCGTGTGCGCGCGGGAGCGGGAGGCGGACGTGCGGGCGGCGACGACGGATGCGCGCAAGCTGGCGGCGGTGGTGCCGGGCGGCGCGGAGCGGCAGGAGTCGGTGGAGATCGGCGTGGCGGCGCTCGGGGACGCGGTGGATTTTGTGGCGGTGCATGATGCGGCGCGGCCGTTGCTGACGCCGGATTTTTTGGCGCGGTGTTTTGCGGCGGCGGTGGAGCATGGCGCGGCGACGGCGGCGGAGCGGGTGACGGACACGTTGCAGCGGGCGGATGGCGCGGGCTTTTGCGCGGAGGTCGTGGAGCGGGAGGGATTGTGGCGGATGCAGACGCCGCAGGTGTTTCGCCGCGCGGAGTTGGTGGCGGCGATGGCGGCGGTGCGGGCGGATGGCGTGAGCGTGACGGACGAGACGTCGGCGGTGCGGCGCGGCGGGGGGCGTGTGTTTCTGGTGGAGAATCCGGATTGGAACATTAAAGTGACCGTCCCCCGTGACGTGGCCGTGGTGGAATTCCTCCTCCGCGCGCGCGCGGCAGAGAGCTTGACGTGATTCAACAGACGAAACTTTCCAACGGCATTCGCGTGGTGACGTGCGAGATGCCGCATGCGCAATCGGCAACCTTCGGAATCTGGGCCGCGGTCGGCGGCCGGCATGAGCCCGCGCGGTTGACCGGGATTTCCCACTTCATCGAGCACATGCTCTTCAAGGGCACGCGCCGCCGCACGGCGCGGCAGATCGGGCAGGAGGTGGAGGCGGTGGGCGGCTACCTGAACGCGACGACGACGCATGACCACACGGTGTATTACGGCGCGGCGCCGGCGGATCATTTCGACAAGCTGAGCGGCGTGCTGTGCGACATGGTGCTGGAGCCGCGGTTCGCGGCGGCGGACATCCGGCGCGAGCGGGCGGTGATTGCGGAGGAGATCCAGATGTATCAGGACGAGCCTTCGGAGCTTGTGCAGGAGCTGCTGTGGGAGGACATCTGGCCGGGGCATGCGCTGGGGCGGCCGTTGACGGGTTCGCTGGAGAGCATTGAGGCGATCCAGCGCGACGCGATGCTGGAGTATCGCGCGGCGCATTATCACGGCGGCAACACGGTGGTGAGCGCGGCGGGCCGCATCCGGCACGAGGACGTGGTGGCGCGGGTCGAGCGGTTGCTGGGCGCGCTGCCGAAGGGGCGGCGCAGCCGGGTGGCGGCGGCGCCGGCGATTCCGGCGAAGCCGCGGATTCGCGTGGTGGAGCGGGAGACGCAGCAGGTGCACGTGGCGTTTGCTTTGCCGTGCTGCGATCTGCATTCCGAGGATCGTTACGCGACGGCGCTGCTGAACGTGCTGCTGGCGGGCAACGTGAGTTCGCGGCTGTTCCAGGAACTGCGCGAGAAGCGCGGGCTTTGTTACAACGTGAGCTCGAACGTGAGCCAGTATGAGGACGCGGGCGTGATCAATTTTTACGTCGGGCTGGACGCGAAGAATCTCGAGCGGGCGATGACGTTGCTCGCGCGGGAGCTGCGGCGGTTGCGTGAGGTGCCGGTGGGCGCGGCGGAGCTGAAGCGGGCGAAGGAGTATGCGATCGGCTCAAGCCGGATGTCGCTGGAGCGGACGGGCGCGCAGAATTCGCGCATCGGGTATTCCGCGTTGTTTTACGGCGGGGTGCGGGATGCCGAGGAATCCCACGCGCGGATTCGGGCGACGACGGCCGCGGATTTGCAACGGGTCGCGCGGGCGGCGCTTCGGATGAATCGCGTGACGATGACGATCGTGGGCGCGGTGCCGGAGCGGGCGCCGGTGCGTCGGTGGTTGGTGGGGTGATGGTTGTTCGTTGTTGGTTGTTGGTTGATGGTGGCCGGATGAGGGTTCCGGAAGATCATGCGGCGACGGGGGTGCAGGCTCGGTTTGAGGCGGAGATGAGGGCGCTGCCGGGGTGGCGGGGGGATTTCGAGGCCCTGGAGGCGGCGCGGAAAACGAAAACGGCGGCCGATGGGGCCGCCGTCTCGAAGGGGTTGGAGGAAGAGGATTCCGCCGCCGGTTAGAAGTTCCACATCTTGCCCTTGGCGTGGTCGGAGAAGACCTGCGGGCTGAGGAGGTAGGACATGGGCGGGTCGGGGAGATGGCTGTCGTCGAGCCGGGGCAGGGACTTGCCGATGGTGGCGTCCCAGGGCTGGCTGGTGGCGATGTTGATGGGGGTGCCAACCTTGATGAGCTGGAAGGTTTTGCGGGCGGCATTGAGCGGCATGCGGACGCAGCCGTGCGTGGCGGGCGTGGCTTTCACGAAGCCCCAGTGGAGGCCGTAGGCGGGTTTGAACTCCATCCAGTAGCTCATGGGGTAACCGGCGCCGGGGCTGCTGACGCGGCGGCGGGTGGCCTGCTTGGAGTAGATGGTGAAGTTGCCGTGCGGGGTGGGCGAGGCGGCCTTGCCGACGCAGACGGGGGTGGCGAGGAGGACCTTGCCGCCTTCGACGACGTAGAGGCGCTGGGCGCCGGTGCTGAGGTAGAGTTTGACGGCGTTGGGGTTGCTCGCCGGGGTGACGGCGGGGTCGTAGCTGAAGGAGGTGCGGTGGCTGGTGGTGGGGGTGGTGGCGCAGGCGCCGAGGAAGAGGGCGATGGCGGCGAGGGCGGCACCGGTGAGGGCGCGGGCCGGAGCGGTTCGAGTGGGCATCATAGCGCGGGAAAGTGGGGGAAGTTTCACGTCAAATCAAGGGCGGATTCTGCGGGGGGCGGGGGGAATCAGTTCCGGCGGGCGGGGAGGTGGGCGGTGCAGTATTCGTGGCCGTCGGTGCTGACGCGGAAGTCGAGTTCGGGGTTGGAGACCTCGGTGCGGCCGCAGACTTCGCAGCGGTGGAGGGTTTCGGTGGCGGGGACCTGGGCGACTTCGAAGCGGGCGCGGCGGGCGTTGATTTCGCGGCGTTGGGCGGCGTCGCGGAGGAGGGCCGGGCCGAAGAAGAGGGCGTAGTTGGCGAAGCAGACGAGGAGGGCGGCGCGGGTGCCCCAGTCGCCGGCGAGGAGGCTGAGGGAGAGGAGGACGGCGCTGACGAGGGCGATCCACTTGAGTTTGATGGGGAGGATGCCGAAGAGGAGCATCTGGAGGTTCGGCAGGAGGGTGCCGGCGGCGAAGAGGAGGGAGGAGTTGAGGGCGACGTTGGCGAGGGATTGGCCGAAGACGAGGGCGGCGGCGGTGCAGCCGAGGTAGCCGGTGACGTAGTAGAGGTTCAGCCGGAAGGTGCCCCAGGTGCTTTCGATCATTTCGCCGAGCTGCCAGGTGACGAGGAGGTAAAAGAGGACCCAGATGAGGCCGGAGACGGTGGGGATGAAGATCCAGCTGACGAGGCGCCAGACTTCGCCGGAGAGGATGGCCTGGCGGTCGAGGGTGAGGGCCTGGACGTAACCGGGGTTCGCCATGCCGAGGAGGAAAACGAGGGCGTTCAACGCGACGACGTAGCGGATGAGGCCGGGGACGGCGAAGCGGCTGAGGTGTTTTTCGAGGGTGGCGAGGAGCGACATTTTTGGGAAAGCGGGAAGCGGAAAGCGGAAAAGGAAGAGGGGGGACTAATCGGGGCGGAGGATTTCTTCGACTTCGAGCTTCTTCACGCGGAGGTGGCCGATTTTGAGGCGGCCGATGGCGAATCGGCCGACGGCGAGACTGCCAATGGCGACGGCGCCCACGGCGATCGCTCCGAGGGCGACCGCGCCGACGGTGGCCACCGCGACGACCGCGGCTCCGACGGTGACGGCTTCAGCTTTGTGGGCGACGCGGGGGGTGTTCATGGTTGGGGGTTGCGGGTTGATGGTTGTTGGTTCCTGACTTCCGGCTCCCTCAGGGTTGTTGGGCGGGGGGCGGGGTGGGTTTGAAGGCTTCGCCGAGGCTTTGGCCGGCGTCCTTGATGGCTTCGCCGATGCCCTGGATGGCGGTTTGGGCGTCCTTGAGGGAGCGGACCATGCGGGCGGCGCGGTAGTCGGCGCGAAGGTTGGCGACGGTGGCGCGGAGGCCGGCGGCTTCGGCGGTTTTGCCCTGCGAGGTGAGTTTGTCGACGTGCTGGTCGAGTTTCGCGAGGTCGGCTTCGATGGCGGCCTGGGTGGTGTCGGTGGGCGCGGTTTTGTAGGTGGCGATTTGCTGGCGCAGGTCGTCCACTGTGCGCTGGGGGTTGTCGCAGGCGGCGAGGGTGAAGGCGAGGAGCAGGGCCACGGCGGTGGGGGCCCACCGCCCTCCACGGAGGACGGGGTTCACGCGGTGAAGGAGAAGGTGTCGGCGGCGGGCGTCGCGCCGGGGGTGGCGTGGTAGCCGGCGTGGTTCGCGGCAAGGTGGTGGGCGACGTGGAAGATGGTCTCGGGCTCCGCGCCGGTGGCGGCGGCGAGGGCGTCCGCGGTGAGCGCGGTGCCGGGGGCGGCCTGGAGGGCGGCGGCGACTTTGGCCTGGACGGCGAGGACGTCGGCGGCGGCCTTTTTGCCGGCCTCGACGCCGGGCTGGTGGTAGGCGTTGATGTTCACGAGCGAGCCGTAGAAGCCGACGGCGCGTTCGTAGAGGGCGATGAGGGCGCCGAGGTTGAAGGCGTCGACGGTGGGGATGGTGACGGTGATGGATTCGCGCCCGCCTTCGTGGAGGGCGCTGCGGGTGCCGCGGAGGAAGCCCTGGAGGTAGTCGCTGCTGGTGACGCCGGGTTCGACCGGGAGCTCGGGCGTCGTGCTGGCGCGGCTGACTTCGATGAAGGTGACGAAGAAGTTGTTCACGCCGTCGCGGAGCTGCTGGACGTAGGCGTGCTGGTCGGTGGAGCCTTTGTTGCCGTAGACGGCGATGCCCTGGTTGACGACGTTGCCGGCGAGGTCGAGCTGCTTGCCGAGGGACTCCATGACGAGCTGCTGGAGGTAGCGGGAGAAGAGGAGGAGGCGGTCCTTGTAGGGGAGGACGACCATGTCCTTTTTGCCGCGGCCGTCGCCGGCGTGCCACCACATGAGGGCGAGCTGCATGGCGGCGTTTTTCGTGACGTCGGGCTCGCGCGTATTGGCGTCCATCGCCTTCGCGCCGGCGAGGAGGGCGGGCATGTCGAGGCCCTGGAGGGCGAGGGGGACGAGGCCGACGGCGCTCATGACGGAGGTGCGGCCACCGATCCAGTCGAACATCGGGAAGCGGCGGAGCCAGCCTTCGCGGGTGGCGGTTCGGTCGAGTTCGCTGTCCACGCCGGTGACGGCGACGAACTGCGGGGCGAAGGGCACGCCGGCGCGGGTGAAGGCGTCCTGCGCGGCGAGCATGCCGTTGCGGGATTCCTTGGTGCCGCCGGATTTCGAGATGACGACGACGAGGGTGGTGGCGAGCTTTGCGCCGATCTGGTCGAACACCTTGTGGAAGCCGTCGGGGTCGGTGTTGTCGAAGAAGTGGAGGCGGAGGGGATTGGCCGGGCTCCAGAGGGCGTCGGAGAGGAATTCCGGCCCGAGGGCGGAGCCGCCGATGCCGATGGAGAGGACGTCGGTGAACCGCGCGCCGCCGGCGGCGGTGATGCTGCCGGCGTGGACGGCGGCGGCGAAGGCGAGGATGTCGTCGCGGGTTTTTTCGACGTCGGCGCGGAGTTCCGCGGTGGGGGCGAGGCTGGCGTCGCGGAGCCAGTAGTGGCCGACCATGCGGTTCTCGTCGGGGTTCGCGATGGCGCCAGCTTCGAGGTCCTTCATGGCGGCGAAGGCGGCGTCGACCTTCGGCTGCATGGTGGCGAAGAAGTCGGCGGGGAAGTTCATCCGGCTGATGTCGACGGCGAAGCCGAGGTCGTCGTAGCGGAGAAAGGTCTGCTGAAAACGGGTCCAGAGGGAGGTTGAAGCCATGGGGCTGAAGAAACTAGATTCGCCCCGGCATGACAAACGCAAAACCCACCGGTGACGACCTCGTGACGGGCTCGGCGCGCTGCGCGACGCCCGGGGAGACGCAGGCGCTGGGGGCGTGGTTTGCGGCGCGGGTGCCGGCGGATGCAGTGTTGTCCTTGGAGGGGCCGCTGGGCGCGGGGAAGACGCAGTTTGTGAAGGGGTTCGTCGCGGCGCGGGGTCATGCCGGCGGGGTGAGCAGTCCGACGTTCACGCTGGTGCACGAATACGGCGCGGTGGCGCATTTCGACTGGTATCGGCTGGAGGCGCCGGGGGACGTGGCGGCGCTGGGCTGGGACGATTATCTGGACGGCGGCGGCACGCTGCTCGTGGAGTGGGGCGACCGGTTTCCGGAGCAATTGCCGGCGGGGGCGTGGCGGCTGCGGTTTGCGGTGGACGGCGAGGCGCGGGAGATCGCGTGGGGGAGGGTGCCGTGAGGGTGCTGGCGTTTGACGCGTCGACGGCGCGGGGGACGGTGGCGGTGGTGGACGGCGGGGACGTGGTGTGGGCGGAGCATTTTGATTCGCCGCGCGGGCGGGGCGGGGAGTTGTTTCCCGCGCTGGAGCGGGCGGTGCGGGCGGCGGGGACGTTTGACCGCGTGGTGGTGGGCATCGGGCCGGGGTCCTACAACGGCCTGCGGGCGGCGATTGCGGCGGCGGAGGCTTTGCACCTCGCGCGGGGCGTGGAGCGGGTGGGGGTGGTTTCCGCGCGGGCGCTGGCGGGGGAGACGGAGGATTTTTTTGCGCTGGGCGACGCGCGCGGCGGGCGGCTGTGGCTGGCGCGGATCACGGCGGGGCGGGTGGCGGAGGATTTCGCGCTGGTGACGCCGGAGGAGGCGCGGGCGCGGGTGGAGGCGGAGCCGGGCGTGGCGCGGCTGGGAACGGCGGAACTTGCGGCGGTGCCGGGCGTGCGGGTGGCCACGGTGGACGGGGTGGGCCTGGCGCGGCTGGGGGCGCGGGAGGCGGCGGCAACGGGGGAGATTGCGCCGCTTTACCTGAAGCCGGCGCATATTACGACGCCTCGGGGGGCGGGGGGGTAGAAAGCGGAAGGGGGAGAAATGCGGGGGGACGAGGAAAAGGGAGGCGGAAATGGGAGGGAAAAATACGATTCACACGGAGGGCACAGAGGGCACGGAGAGGGAAAGGGAATGGGAGGACGCGGAAAATGGGGGTAAAGAACCGGGGAACCGGGAGGGGGCTGAGCTGAAGCGCGCCTCTGTTACTACCCCGTTTCCGGCGGGAAACCATTCGACAAGGGGCGGGGATTGAGATTTAATCTCAAACAAGCCGTGAAATCTGAATCCACCGTTCGCACCCTTGATGATTTGTTGCCCGGGCAGGGGGGGACGGTGAAGGCGATTGATCATGAGGATTCCGTGGGGCGGCGGCTGCTGGCGATGGGGGTGATGCGGGGGTGCCGGCTGCGGGTGCTGCGGCGCGCGCCGCTGGGCGATCCGATCATGGTGGAGCTGCCGGGGTGCACGGTGGCCCTGCGGCGGCGCGACGCGCGGAGCGTTCACATCGAAGTCGAATGAACGCATCTTCCGTGCTGGCCCGGGGCGCGACCGTGGCGCTGATTGGCAATCCGAATACGGGGAAGACGACGCTGTTCAACCGGCTGACGGGCGCGCGACAGCGGGTGGGAAATTACCCGGGCGTGACGGTGACGCGGAAGACGGGCGTGCTGTCGCTGGACGGCGGGGACGTGACGGTGGTGGATTTGCCGGGGGTGTATTCGCTGGCGGCGACGTCGCCGGATGAGCGCATCGCGATTGAGTCCCTGCAGGGCTGGGCTGAGACGGCACCGGACGTAATCGTGTGCGTGGTGGATGCGACGCATCTGCGGCGGAGTTTGTTTCTGGCGCGGCAGCTCGCGGACCTGGGGCGGCCGCTGGTGATTGCGCTGAATTTTTCGGATGAGCTGCGGGCGAAGGGCGTGACGATTGACGCGACGCGGCTGGCGGAGCGGCTGGGCGCGCCGGTGGTGGCGATCGCGGCGCGCCAGGGAGAGAACGTCGAGGGGCTGCGGCAGGCGATCGCGGAGGCGCTGGAGCGGCCGGCGGCGTCGGCGCGGCCGCAGTGGCCGGCGAGCGTGGGCGAGGCGGTGGAGCTGCTGCGCGGGGAGTTGGACCGGCGCGGGGGCGAGAGCCTGGAGGATGCGATTTTGCGGCGGTTGTTGTTTGAGGATGATCACGCGCTGCTGGCGCGGGTGGGCGTGGCGCGGCCGGAGTGCGCGCCGCTGCTGGACCGCGTGCGGCGGCCGATCCGCGCGGCGGGGATGCATCCGCTGGCGGCGGAGGCGCTGGTGCATTACCGGTTCATCGACGGGGTGCTGGAGGAGGTGGTCGGTCAAGGGCCCGCGGGGCGCGTGCCGGCGACGGAGCGGATCGACCGCGTGCTGACCCATCGGGCGAGCGGGTTGGCGATCTTTGCGGGGCTGATGTTTTTGGTGTTCCAGGCGATCTACACGTTTGCGACGCCGGCGATGGATTTGATCGAGGCGGCGACGGGCGCGGTGCGGGACTGGGTCGCGCCGCTGCTGGCGGGGACGCCGATGTTTCAGTCGCTGGTGTGCGACGGGGTGATCGCGGGCGCGGGCGGGGTGGTGGTGTTTCTGCCGCAGATTTTCCTGCTGTTTTTCTTCATCGCGCTGCTGGAGGACACGGGTTACCTGGCGCGGACGGCGTTTCTGATGGACCGGCTGTTCGGCTGGTGCGGGCTGAACGGCAAGAGCTTCGTGCCGCTGCTGTCGAGCTACGCGTGCGCGGTGCCGGGCGTGCTGGCGACGCGGACGATCGAGGATCCGAAGGCGCGGTTGCTGACGATTCTGGTCGCGCCGCTGATGAGCTGCTCGGCGCGGCTGCCGGTGTATGTGCTGATGATCGGCGCGTTCATCGAGCCGGCGTATGGGGCGGCGGTGGCGGCGCTGACGTTGTTTGCGATGCACGTGATCGGGCTGGCGGTGGCGCTGCCGGCGGCGTGGTTTTTCAACCGGCGGGTGCTGAAGATTCGCGTGCAGCCGTTCCTGATCGAGCTGCCGCCGTATCGGTGGCCGCATCCGCGCGACGTGCTGTGGCGGATGTGGGAGGGCGGGCGCGAGTTCCTGCTGCGGGCGGGGACGGTGATCCTGGCGCTGAGCGTGATCGTGTGGGCGCTTCTGTATTTCCCGCGGTCGCCGCAGGTGGAGACGACGGCGCGGGCGGCGTTCGCGGCGGAGCAGGGGCTGGCCGCGGAGGCGCTGACAGCGCGGCTGGCGGCGGGCGACGAGGAGCTCCAGCGGGAGCTGGATCGCGACGTGTCGGCGGCCTACATCGAGCAGAGTTTCCTGGGCCGGGTGGGCAAGGCGGTGCAGCCGATTTTTGCGCCCGCGGGGTTTGACTGGAAGATCACGGTCGGTGTGCTGGCGAGTTTCCCGGCGCGGGAGGTGATCGTGTCGACGCTGGGGATCATTTACCACCTCGGCGACGAGGCCGATGAGGACAGCCTGCGCGGGGCGCTGGGGCGGGCGAAGTGGACGGAGGGGCCGTTGGCGGGGCAGGCGGTGTTCACGGTGGCGACGGCGTTGTCGGTGATGGTGTTCTTCGCGTTTTGCATGCAGTGCGGATCGACGCTGGCGGTGATCGCGCGCGAGGCGGGGCGGGGCTGGGCGGTGTTTTCGTTTGTGTACCTCACCGGGCTGGCGTGGCTGGCGGCGGTGCTCACGTTTCAAATCGCGGTCCGGCTGATATGAACGCGGCGGATCTTTTGCTGGTGGGCGGCGCTGTGGGGGCGGCGGGGTGGTTTGCGTGGCGCGCGCTGGTGGGCCGGCGGCGCAAGTCGGGGGGGTGCCACTCCGGCGGCGGGGACGGGGCGGTGAGCTCGTGCGCGGGCTGCCAGGCGACGCTGCACCGGAAGACGCCGGGCGCGGAGGCCGGGCGGGGGACGCGTTGATCCGGCATTGCGCCAGATAAAAGCTCGCTTAAGCTGCTCGTTCCCTCGTCATGCCGCTGCTCGCCCGCCTCGTTGCCCTTTTTGCCGTCGCCGCCACCGCCGTGGCGCAGGATCTTCCGGTGGACCCGGCCGCTCCGGTGGACAATCCCAAGCCGACGTGGGAGACGCAGAAACAGGCGCGGACGTGGCAGCTCGACATCCCGGCGCCGCGCGGGCTCATCACGGACCGCAACGGGAAGCCGCTCGCGCAGACGCGGCTGAGCTACAATCTCGCGATCAGTTTTCCGACGCCGCTGGACATGAGCGACGAGCAGGTGCTGGCCTTTGCGCGGCAGCAGGTGACGATGGCGAAGGGGTTGCTCGGCCGCGAGATCGCGCTGAACGAAAAGTCCGTTCTCGACCACTACCGCAACCGCGGCGTGCTGCCCTACGACATCGCGGAGGACCTCAAGCCGCAGGAAATGGCGGTGCTGGAGAAGGGCGTGACCTCGACGCTGATCCTGCGCCAGACCTACGTGCGGTTCTACCCGGAGAACGCGTTGGGCGGGCACATCATCGGCTACGTCGGGAGAGTGGCCCCGCTGTCGCTGCGGCCGATTGAGAACGGCGACGTGATTTTCCCGCAGACCGAGGGCCGCGAGGGGCTGGAGCAGATTTACGACACGGAGCTGCGGGGTCAGCCGGGCAAGATGCACGTGACCTTTAACGCGGAGGGGCGGAAGACCTCGGAGCGGATCGTGCGGCCGCCGGTGCCGGGGTTGAACGTGATCACGACGCTGGACCGCGACCTCCAGGCGATCTGCGAGGACGTGCTGGCGAAGAACGCGAAGCGCGGGGCGATCGTGCTGATCGATCCGAACACGGGCGAGATTCTCGCGCTGGCGTCGTGGCCGACGTTTGATCCGAACATGTTCGTGCCGTTTGTGGATGCGGCGCGGTTCAAGGCCGCGCAGGAGGATCCCGCCGTGCCGCTGCTGCCGCGGGCGTTTCGTTCGGCGTATCCGCCGGGCTCGACGTTCAAGACCTTCGTGGGGTTGGCGGGGCTGGAGGACGGGAAGATCAAGCCCGGGACGGAGTTCGGCTGCCCGACCTCGATTGCGGTGGGCAACTTTGTGTTTCGCAACTGGAAGAAGGTGGACGCGGGTTCGCTGAATTTCGTCCAGGCGCTGACGCAGTCGTGCAACACGTGGTTTTACCAGGCGGGGCTGAAGATGGGCTCGAAGCCGATCATTGAGTGGTCGACGAAGCTCGGGCTCGGGCAGCGCACGGGTCTGCCGCTGAAGGGCGAGGAGCGGGGCAACATCCCGAACGACGACTACATGCTGCGGGTGCACAAGCGGAAGATTCTGCAGGGCGACGTGGCGAACATGTCCATCGGGCAGGGCGACATTCTCATCACGCCGCTGCAAATGGCGCAGGCGCTGGGCGTGATCGCGAACGGCGGTCGGTTCCACCAGACGCGGCTGGTGATGCAGCTCCAGAGCCTGGATAACAAGGTCGTCGCGGCGTATCCGGACCGCGTGCGGGCGGAGTTGCCGATCCAGCCGGAGATCATGGATCAGCTCCGCAAGGCGCTGATTGGCGTGACGGAGAGCGGGAGCGGCACGGCGCATCGGGCGCAGGTGAAGGGGATTCACGTTGCGGGCAAGACGGGCACGGCGCAGTGGGGTCCGACCGAGCGGCAGCGGACGGCGGCGTGGTTCACGGGTTTTGCGCCGGCGGAGAATCCGCGTTACGCCTTTGCGGCGGTTTACGAGGGCGAGCCGGGAGACAACGACGTGCACGGCGGTTCGCACGCGGCGCCGTTGATCGGCAAGGTGCTCAAGCAGGTGTTTGCGCCGACGAAGGCGGCCGAAGACGCGGAGAAAACGGACGAGGCGGAGCCGCCGGCGGACGAGTCGAACTGAAGAAAGTCACAATTTGTGGCTTGAGATTGAATGGTTCGCTCTTTAATGGCGGGCCATGCGTCGAGCGATTCCCGTCCTTTTTGGCGTCCTCCTTCTGGGCGGAAACATCCTGCGAGCGATTCCGGCTTACGACCACGTGGTCGTGGTGGTCTGTGAGAACCACGGATATGCCGAAATCAAAAGAGCGAACGCCTCCTTCATTAATTCGGTGCTCCGACCGCAGGCGGCCGATGTGCTGGCCTATGGCATCCAGCACCCCAGCCAGCCGAATTACTACTGGCTCTTTTCCGGCTCGAACCAGCGGATCACGACCGATACTGCCCCGACCAAACCGCAGTTTACCGCTCCCAATCTCTATTCAAGGCTCCGGGAGGCGGGGTTGAACTTCCGAGGCTACGCGGGCGACTATCCCGGGCCGGCCCAACGCTACCAGAGCCAGGGAGATTACGCCGTCCGGCACCTGCCGTGGCTGGGATTCCAGAAGATCCCCGCGGGGGTGACGATCGATGCTAAGGATTTTCCCTCGAATGCCAAGGGGTTCAAGAAACTGCCCACGGTGAGCTTCGTGGTCCCCTCTCTGCTGCACGACATGCATGACTATGTCCCCGGTAAAGACGTGGAAAATGCCCAGGAATCGGCCCTCGCCATTTTTAACGGGGACAAATGGCTGCGCGAGAACCTCGCGGCCTACCTGAAGTGGGCCCGCAGTCACAACAGCCTCCTCATTCTCACGTTTGACGAGGATTCGACGGCCGACTGGGTCACGCCGCCGCTCACGTTCAAGAATCCCAGCGGATTTACCAGCCCGGATTTGGGGCCCGTGAATGGGTCGTCCTCCAACGGCACGCTGGTTTCCAGCGGCCCGAACCGGATCACCGTGCTCTTCGCCGGCGCGCATGTCCGGCCCGGGAAGTTCAACAACGGCGGGGCGGGAATCACGAACGTGAACGTCCTGCGCACGATCGAGGCGTTTTATGATTTACGGCCCTGCGGCGGCCAGGCTCCGCTCGCCCGGAAGGCCGGAATCACGAACGGCCCCGTGCAGGGTATCTTCGCGTCGCCTAATCCGCGGGTGCGGGTAACCGGCCCGGTGCGCGAACTGGCCGGCGGGCGCGTGCAGCTTCGCGGCATGGCGGACGATACGGCGGGCCGACTGGCGGTGGTCAAGGTGAAGATCAACAACGGTCCTTACCAGAGTTTGAGCGGAACGGACCAATGGTCCTGCCGGCTCGTGCTGCGTCCGGGCATGAACCGGATTCGCTTTCAGGCCTTCGACCGGGACGGCACGGGGTCGGCGCTCGCGTCGGTCGATGTCGTGAGGTAGCGGGATTTTCTCCCCGCGAGGCGGCGGACGCAGAACCACGCGAAGCCCGCCAGCAGGAGGAGGCCAAAGACGCCGGGCTCGGGCACGAGGTAGGGGGCGAGCACGGCGAGTTGCGGGGCGGTCGAGCCGTCGGTGAGCGGGTTCACGCTGAGGTGGTAGCGGTCGTTGTCGGTCGCGCCATCCCACCAGGGGCCGCCGGCCCAGAGCGCCCAGCCGAGCCAGACGTCGGCATTTTGCTCGATGTGGGTGACGCCGTTGAACATGGCCTGGACGCCGAGTTCGGAGGCGGGGGTGCCGATTTCGCCGAGGAAGCCGCGGAGGTTGTTGAGGCGGAGCCAGTCGGTGAAGGGGGCGAGTTTTTCGGCGGCGACGGTGGCGCTTTCGACGTTGCTGGACTGGCCGGAGTAGTCGGTGGTGAAGTCCTCGCCGGGGGTGTTGGGGTCCTCGTCGTTGTTGACGTATTGGTGGACCTCGAAGGCGAGGTTGTTGCCGGGGTCGTGGATGTTGAGCAGGGCGGTGGCGTTCGGCGTGCCATACCAGCTTTGGAACCAGCTGTGGGCGCCGGAGAAGCCGTTGCCCTGGACGAGGGCGAGGTTGGTCGCGCCGGTGGCGCGGATGGCGGCGAGGGCGTCGTTCGTGGTGCTCACGACGGTCTCGGTGAGCATGGTGTGCGGCTCGTTCATGAGGCCGAAGACGACGCGGTTGTTCGCCTTGAACTCGGTGGCGAGGCGGGTCCAGAGGTCGGAGAACTGCGACGAGGGCAGTTCGGGCGTGCCGAGGACACGGACTTCGGTGGGGGTGAGGAAGCGGGCGTAGTTGTGGACGTCGAGGATGACGTGGGCGCCGAGGCCGGTGGCGTAGTTGACGACGCTGCTGAGGCGGGCGAGTTCCGCGGCGTCGAGCGCGCCGCCGGGCATGGGCTGGAGGCGTTCCCAGCGGAAGGGGATACGGAAGGTGTTGAGGCCGACGCCGGTGAAATAGTCGAAATACGCGGGGTCGGCGTAGGTGTAGTCGGTGCCGGCGATGCCGGGGAGCTGGTTCAGCGAGGGGTCGGTGTCGCTGTAGTGGCCGAACTCGGCGGCGGAGAGATTGACGCCGCGAAATTCCAGGGCCGCCGTCGCGTTCGCGACGGTGAGCGCAAGGAGGAGGGCGGCGAGCCGGGGCATGACGCCCCAATATTCACCGCGCCCGCGCTCCGGGCAAGCGCGCCCAGAGCGGGAAGGCGGGACGGCGTTACGCCTTGGTGGCGATGATCTCGCGGAGGACGAAGGGTAGGATGCCGCCGTGGCGGTAGTAGTCGACCTCGATGGGGGTGTCGATGCGGAGCTTCACGGTCTGGTCGATGGTGGTGCCGTCGGCCTTGGTGATGCGGAGGGTGACGTCCTGCCGGGGTTTGATGTCGTCGCTGAGGCCGAGGACGTCGAACGTCTCGGTGCCGTCGAGGCCGAGGGTCTGGGCGCTGACGCCCTCGGGGAACTGGAGCGGGAGGACGCCCATGCCGCAGAGGTTGCTGCGGTGGATGCGCTCGAAGCTCTGGGCGACGACGACCTTGACGCCGAGGAGGTTGGTGCCCTTGGCGGCCCAGTCGCGGCTGGAGCCGGTGCCGTATTCCTGGCCGGCGAGGATGATGAGCGGGGTGCCGTCGCCCTTGTAGGCCATGCAGGCGTCGTAGATGAACGCGGGCTTCGCGCCGGCTTTGTCGGTGGCGATGTCCTTGTCGGGCGCGGGCACGGCCTGCGGGCCGAAGTAGAGGGTGTAGCCGCCCTCGACGCCGGGGACCATGAGGTTCTTGATGCGGACGTTGGCGAAGGTGCCGCGGGTCATGACGCGGTCGTTGCCGCGGCGGGAGCCGTAGCTGTTGAAGTCGTCGGGGGCGACGCCGTTTTCCTGGAGGAACTTGCCGGCGGGGCTGGTTTTCTTGATGGCGCCGGCGGGCGAGATGTGGTCGGTGGTGACGCTGTCGCCGAAGATGCCGAGGGGGCGGGCACCCCGGATTTCGGCGATGGTGCCGGCCTCCATGCCGAAGCTCGTGAAGAACGGGGGCTCCTGGATGTAGGTGCTGTCGACGTCCCATTCGTAGACGGAGCCGGTGGAGGAGGGGACTTCGTTCCACTTCGGGTTCTGCTCGGCGAAGTCGGTGTAGAGCTTGCGGTAGATCTCGGGCTTGAGGGCGGACGAGAGCGTGGCGCGGATTTCCTCCTGCGAGGGCCAGATGTCCCGGAGATAGACGGGGGCTCCGTCCGAGCCGGTGCCGAGGGCGTCCTTGCTGAGGTCGATGTCGACCGTGCCGGCGAGGGCGAAGGCGACGACGAGCGGCGGGGACATGAGGAAGTTCGCGCGGATGTTCTGGTGGACGCGGGCCTCGAAGTTGCGGTTGCCGGAGAGGACGGAGGCGGCGACGAGGTCGTTTTTGGTGATGGCGTCCTCGAGGGCGGGGTGGAGCGGGCCGGAGTTGCCGATGCAGGTGGTGCAGCCGTAGCCGACGGTCTGGAAGCCGAGCTGGTCGAGGTAGGGCTGGAGGCCGGTTTTTTCGAGGTAGTCGGTGACGACGCGGGAGCCGGGCCCGAGCGAGGTCTTGACGGCGGGGTTGACCTTGAGGCCGCGTTCGACGGCCTTTTTGGCGAGGAGGGCGGCGCCGAGCATGACGCTGGGGTTGCTCGTGTTCGTGCAGCTGGTGATGGCGGCGATGAGGACGGAGCCGTCCTTCACGGTGACGTCGCCGTGCTGGGTGGGGTTTTTGTTGTCGGTGCCGTTGAGGTGGACGGGGACGCCGGGGGCGGCGGTGGATTTGCCGTAGCCGCCTTCGGCGAGGGGCTTGGCGAGGAGGCCTTCGAAGGTGCTTTTGAGCTCGGGGAGGTTGATGCGGTCCTGCGGGCGTTTCGGGCCGGCGACGCCGGGAACGATGGTGCCGAGGTCGAGGTCGAGCTCGACGGAGTAGTCGACTTCGCCCTTGCGGGGGATGCCCCAGAGGCCCTGGGCGCGGTAGTAGTTTTCGAAGGTGACGCAGAGGTCGTCGGGGCGGCCGGTGCCCTTGAGGTAGGCGAGGGTTTCCTCGTCGATGCCGAAGAAGCCCATGGTGGCGCCGTATTCGGGGGCCATGTTGGCGATGGTGGCGCGGTCGGTGACCGAGAGCGCGGCGGCGCCTTCGCCGAAGAATTCCACGAACTTGCCGACGACCTTGTGCTTGCGGAGGAGTTCGGTGACGCGGAGGACGAGGTCGGTGGCGGTGACGCCTTCCTTGATGGCGCCGGTGAGATTGACGCCGACGACTTCGGGCGTGAGGAAGTAGACGGGCTGGCCGAGCATGCCGGCCTCGGCCTCAATGCCGCCCACGCCCCAGCCGACGACGCCGAGGCCGTTGATCATGGTGGTGTGGGAGTCAGTGCCGACGAGGGTGTCCGGGTAGTAGAGGTCGCCGTTCGAGAGGACGCCCTTGGCGAGGTATTCGAGGTTGACCTGGTGGACGATGCCGATGCCGGGGGGCACGACGCCGAAGGTTTCGAAGGCCTGCTGGCCCCATTTGAGGAACTGGTAGCGCTCGCGGTTGCGGGTGAATTCCATCGCGAGGTTCATGCGGAGGGCGTCGGCGCTGCCGAAGAAGTCGACCTGGACGGAGTGGTCGACGACGAGGTCGACGGGCACGAGGGGCTCGATGACGCCGGGGTTTTTATCCATGCGGGCGACGGCGCTGCGCATGGCGGCGAGGTCGACGAGGAGCGGGACGCCGGTGAAGTCCTGGAGGACGATGCGGGCGACGACGAAGGGGATTTCCTCGGGGGCGGGCGCCTTGGCGTTCCAGTTCGCGAGGGTGCGAACGTCCCGTTCGGCGACCTTTTTACCGTCGCAATTGCGGAGGACGGACTCGAGGACGATGCGGATGCTGATCGGGAGGCGGGAGATCGGCCCGATGCCCTGCTCCTCGAGGGCGGGGAGGGAGTAGTATTTGCCGGTGGAGCCGTTGCCGGTGGGGAAGGTGCGCAGCGTCGAGAAAGCGTCGGACATGGTGGGAAATAGGAAGCGGGTTTTATGCCGGGGCGGCAAGGGAAAATCGGGGCGGTGGGCGGTGGGGCGGGGCAATTGTTTGTCGGGGCGGGGGCCGGGTGGTAGAACGAGGGGCATGAACACACGCGGCCTGCTTTTTTCGCTTCTGGTGGTTTTGGCCTTTGCCCCGGCGGGGTGGTCGGCGTCGTCGAATGACGCGCGCAACACGGTGGTGGCGGAGATCGCGACGAACCGCGGGCCGTCCTCGGTGACGCTGGTGCGGAAGGGCGATGGCTTCGTGGGGCCGCGGGGCGAGTATTATCCGAGCTTCCCGTCGAAGAAGACGCTGGAGGCGGTGTATGGCGGCGGCTCGGGATCCTCGTCGCCGAAGCCGACGGCGACGCCGAAATCCACGCCGAAGCCGGTGAGCGGAGAGATCACGGTGAAGGCGTTTGAGGGCGGCGTGCGGCTGCTGCGCGACGGGAAGTTTTACCGGGAGATCCGCACGGTGCGACCGGACGTGCGCGGCTGGAAGCTGGTGCGGAGCAACTCGGAGATCGTGATCAAGTCGGGGATCGGCCGGGAGCCGGGCATCGTGGAGTTGTTCAACGTGAGTTCGGGCGAGCGGCTGGGGCGGGTGAAATCAACCGACGTGAAGGACGGGAAGCCGGCCTGGGCGAAGAACTTCGCAGAGTAGTTCGCGCGGGTTGTTCGGACGATCGGCCGCCGCCGGCTAGAGCCAGCGGCGGATGCGGTCGGCGTGGCGGTTGTAGATGAAGCCGAGGGCGAGCAGCACGAGGCCGAGCACGAGGAAGCTGAGGATGCGGAAGAGCGTGTCGAGCTGCCAGACGTCGATGAGGAAGATGCGGCCGAGGGTGGCGCCGAGCACGGCGAGACCAAGTAGGCGGTAGACGCGGTCGCGGAGGAGGAAGCCGGCGGTGATCATGACGAGGGTGAGCAGTGACCAGGAGACGGTGAGCAGGAAGCCGCCGGCGCTAGCGGCGACGAGGCGGTGGAGGAGAATCCAGCCGCCGAGCGTGGCGAGGACGGCGAGGCCGGGGGCCACGGTGGCTGCGCCGGTCGGCGTGGAGCGGGCGCGGAGGGTTTGGCCGGCGAGGGCGAGCGCGAGGAAACCGATGGCGTCGAGGGCGTGGGCGGGGGCATGGGGCAGACGCGCGAACCAGAGGACGGTCGCGAGGGTGGCGAGCAGGCCGGCGTGGACGAAGGTTTCGGTCGAGCGGTTGAGGCGGAGGACGAGGTAAAAGCCGAGGGCTGCGAGGGCGAAGGCGAGGAACCACGATTCGGCGGGGGCGTGGGCGAAGACAAGACCGGCGGCGAGGGCGAGCGTGACGCCGCGGAGGGTGGTTCGCAGGGTGGCGGTGGCGGTGGCCGGCAGCGCGGTGCGGGCGAGCACGGGCGACTGGGCGAGGAGGAGGGCGAGCGTGCCGGCGGCGGGGGGCCAGGCGGAGTGGTTGGTGAGGCCGTGGGTGGTGACGATGAGGGCGGCCGCGGTGAACGGCAGGCTGTCGGCCGCGAGCACGCCGGCGCGGAGGCGTTGACCCACGAGAAGCGTGCCGAGGGCGACGGCGGCGAGGGTGAAGCCGAGCCAGTCGGCCGGCACGTGATCAAAGAGCCAGACGAGCGCGAGCGCGGTGGGGACGATGAGGTGGAGGGCCTGCCAGATGGGGCGGCCGGCGAGCGGGCGGAGCCAGGTTTGCCACAGGAGGACAAACGCGAGGCCGAACGCGAGGGACCAGGGGACGGCGGCGGGGTTGTTGTCGGAGATGAGGAAGATGGCGGCGAGTTCGAGCTGGCCGAGCAGGGCGAGGGGTTGGGCGGCGAAGGCGAGTTCGCGCCCGGGGCGGAGGCGGAAGGTGAGGGCGACGGCGAGGGCTAGTCCGGCGGTGCAAAGGCCGGTGGCGAGGTGGTTGCCCTGGGCGCAGGCGAGGGCGGCGGTGGTGGCGGCGAGCAGGAGGAGACCGAGGGCGCGCCAGTCGGTGCGGGGGTCCTGCGTCTGGCGTTTCAGCGTGAGGGCGGCCCCGGTGAGGATCGCGGCGACGGCGGCGGCGGTGAGGCGGTGATGCGGGGCGTTCGTCACGCAGGCCTGGGTGACGGTAACGGTGGCGATGACGGCGGCGACGCCGGCGAAGAACCGCAGGATGGGGCCGTGGCGGTGGCGGCCGAGGGCCATGAGCGTGGCGGCGAGCGAGGCGAAGCTGACGGCGAGCTGCCAGCCGGAGAGTTTGATGAAGAGGCCGAGGGCGAGGAGGCCGAGGCCCTGGGCGAGCAGGGTGCCGTCGAAGGCGGGGTCCTCGGGCGAGCGGCGGGCGGCTAGGCGGGAGAGGACGAGCAGAACGCCGCCGTAGACGACGGTGACGAGCCAGAAGGTGTCGGGGTGGTTGGCCCAGATGGCGCTGCCGGCGAGGGCGTAGGCGGCGCCGTTGTTGAGGGTGAGGAGCAGCGGGCGGGAGGCGGGGTCGACGCCGCGCGGGGCGCGCACGAAGGCGGCGGCGGTGTGGACGAGCCAGTAGCCGAGGGGGAAGAGCACGGCGGGCCAGAAGGCGGCGGCGTCGGCGACGGGCAGGAGCGAGTGGGTTTGCTGGAAGCGCCAGAAGAGGAACGCGCCGTAGCTGCCGAGCAGGCTGAGGAATGAGAGGCCGGTCCAGCGGTGGCGGGCGATGAGGACGAGCGCGGTGGCGCTGATGACCAGGTTGCTGAAGAGCGAGAAGGGCGCGAGGCTGTTGATGGCCGCGGTGTAGAACGAGAGCGCGACGGTGGCGCCGGCGAGGGTCTGGGATTTCCGGCGATCGGCCCAGGCGGCGAAGCCGGTGCCAAGGGCGAGGAGCAGGCCGCCGCCGAGCACGGGGGATTCGATGATCCGCAGGGCCGGGACGAAATGGGCGGCGTAGGTCGCGTAGTAGGCGGCGGCGCAGCCTCCGGCGACGAGGACGCGGCCGTAGGTGCGGAGTTCCATCCGGCGGTGGGCGAGCCAGCGGCCGGTGAGAGCGAGGGCGGCGGCGGCGGCGTAGAGGAGGGCGAGTTTGCCGCCCGCGCCGAGGCGGTCGATGAATTCGTGGTAGGCGTAGTTGCCGAGAAAGACGAGGCCGGTGAGGAGGATGACGATGCCGAGGCGGACGAGCCAGACGCGGCCGAATTCCAGCTCGAGGGAGTCGGGGCGGGCGGCGGGCGCGGCCGCGGGAGCCGGGGTGGGCTCCGGCTCGGGGGCGGACGGGATCGGCGCGGCGGGGAGCGGCTCGACGGAGAGGATGCGGGTTGGGAGCGGCGGGGGCTCGGGGAGCGACGGGGGCGGGAGCGGGGCGGCGGGTTCCGGCGCGGCTTCGGCGGCCGCGAGCGGTGCGGCGGTGGCTTCGAGCGCGGAGATGCGGGCGTCGAGTTCCTGGAGTTCCGCGTGGAGGCGCTCCTGCTCGCGGCGGAGGGCGTCGATCTCGTCCGGTTGGTTCATGGGGTGGGTATTAACCGGACCGGGGGGCGTTTATGAAATCGATAAAATAACGCGGAACATTGATCAGGTCGATGGGAGGTCGACGCGGGGATTTTCGGCGACGGCGGATTCCGCGGTGAAGAAGGCCATGGTGGGGAAGCTGAAGAGGCGGGCGATGAGGGAGCTGGGGAAGGTCTCGCAGGAATTGCGGTAGTCGCGGACGTTGCCGTTGTAGAAGCGGCGGGCCGCCTGGATGCGGTCCTCGGTGTTGACGAGTTCGGCGTGGAGCTTCTGGAACTGGGTGTCGGCCTTGAGGTCGGGGTAGGCTTCGACGCGGGCGAGGAGGGTGCGGAGGCCGGCGGAGAGTTCGGCCTCGTCGGCGGACTGGGCGCTGACGGGGCCGTGGTTGGCGGCGCAGCGTTCGCGGAGGGCGGTGAGGTCGGCGAGGAGGGTGCGTTCGTGCGCGGCGTAACCGCGGGCGACTTCGACGAGGCGGGGGATGAGGTCGTAGCGGCGTTTGAGTTCGGTGTCGATGTCGGCCCAGGATTCGCGGACGTGGTTGCGGAGGGCGATGAGGCGGTTGTATTGGACGAGGCCGTAGAGGGCCGGGGCCATGCAGACGAAGAGGAGCGGGATGTAGATGAGGTTTTCCATGGGGAATCAGGCGAAGAGGTAGTTCGGGAAGCGTTCGCGGAGGTCGACGAGGAGGTCGAGTTCGGCGGCGAGGCGGTCGGGTGCGAGCACGCCGGGGGATACGATGGCGAGGAGGTCGTTGGACACCTGGAAGGCGGTGTCGGGCCGGCTGAGGAGGAATTCGATCATGAGGGCGTGGCAGACGTCGTAGGCGAAGCGTTTTTTGGCGGAGCGGACGCAGAAGCGGCGGGAGAATTCGTGGGATTCAAAGTCGATGTCGTCGTAGCCGGCGGCCTGGGCGATTTTGGAGAGGAGGCCTTCGGGGCTGACCTGGAGGGCGGGGAAGGCGCGGCCGAGGTTGAGGGTGAGGACGTGAAGGTGGTGGCGTTCGGTCTGCCGGTTGCCCTTTTCGTCGGTGGAGGTGGTTTCGTAGCGGAAGTCGAAGGCGGTGACGGGCTGGCCGCGCCAGGAGCCGGTGAGGATGTTATCGGCGGAGCGGTTGTCGCCGGTGTTGAGGCCGCGGAGGCTTTCGAAGCGGCGGGCGAATTCGGGGTTCCGGCCGGGGAGGAGGGTGAGTTGGTGGGATTCGGCGAAGGCGGCGAGCGCGGCGCGGCGGGCTTTTTCGGCGTGGCGGGCGAGGAAAACGATGGCGGCGACGGCGAGGATGCCGAGAGCGAAGAGCACCGGGAGCGGGAAGGGGTTCAGGGATTCGGGCGCCACGGACGGGAGCATGGCGGGAGGCCCGGCGGGTGGCGAGCCGGCAGTGGGGGAGCGTTTCGGGTTGCGGGGGGCGGGGCGAATCCGGTTTGGTGGCGGGATGGCGCCGGTCGCGTATTTAGGTCCCGTTGGCACGTTCTCGCATCTTGTGGCGCGAAAGCGCTTTCGCGCGGAGGAGCGGCTGGTGGCGTGCCCGAGCATCGGGGCGATATTTGAGACGCTGCTGGCGGATGAGTCGGCGCGGGCGGTGGTGCCGATCGAGAACACGTCGGGCGGGACGATTTACGACACGGTGGATTTGCTCATCGAGAACGCGGGTCAGTTGTTTGTGACGGAGGAGCTGGCGCTGGACGTGCGGATTGCGCTGATCGGCCGGTCGGGCGGGCCGGTGCGGCGGGTGTTTTCGCATTTCGTGCAGATCCAGCATCATCGCGACTGGCTGCGGGCGCGTTATCCCGGGGTGGCGCTGGAGGCGGTGAGCAGCACGGCGGTGGCGGCGGAGCGGGCGGCGAAGACGAAGGGGGGCGCGGCGTTGTCGGCGCCGGGCGCGGCGGAGATTTACGGGCTGGACGTGCTGGCGCGGCCGGATCTGGGCGGCAAGGTGAACGTCACCCATTTCCTCGTGCTGGGCCGGCGGGAGCGGCGACCGGCGCGGCCGGCGGAGGCGCGGACGGCGCTGGCGGTGTCGTTTGGGAACGAGTGCGGGAGCCTGTATCGGTTTTTGGAGCCCTTTGCGAAGGCGCGGGTGAACATCAACCGGATCATCTCGCGGCCGTATCCCGGCTACGAGAACCGGGCGGTGTTTTTCATGGAGATCGACGGGGCGCCGGGGTGTCCGGCGTATGACTCGGTGATCGCGAAGGCGCGGCGGCGGAGCCTGACGTTTGCGGAGTTTGGCTCGTATCCGTGGAAGCGGCGGCTGCGGTCCTGAGGCCGGGGGGCGGAAGGGAATCGGCGGGGCGGGAGAGAAACCGCTGGCGCTGCCCCGATTTCGTGCTACTCTCTCCCTTCACCGCTATGCAAAGAAAAAGTGCGTTTTCTCGTCGGCTGCCTGATTTGGTGACGGAGGAACTTGTGGCCGCTCTTTCGAAGAAGACGTCGTTTGAGTTCAAGCAGCTCTTCGATGTCGTTCACGAAAAACTCCGGGCCCGTAACGCCGCCAGTGGCGGGGAGGAGATGCTCCGGCTACGCGCCTACGAGAAGCTCCAGAATCTGGTTTCCCGCGGGATGGTCAAAAAGACCGGCAAGAAATACAAGGGACTCGCCTCGCTCTCGAAGGCGCTCACCCCGCCGGCTCCGCTCCCGGCGGCGACGCCGACCAAGTAATTCCCGCTTCCGCGATTGCGGAACGCGCGCGGATTGGTTATACGGCCTGACTCAATGCTTCAGGATTACCTGCCCATTTTGCTGCACGTGATGGTTGCGGTCGGTTTTGCGACCGTCACGCTGGGTCTCAATATCTTCCTCGGCCGCGTCGGTCGGCGCAGCTCAAACAAGGACGCTCCCTACGAGTGCGGCGTGATTCCGAACCTCGATCCGCAGCCGCGGTTCAGCGTGAAGTTCTATCTCGTGGCGATGCTGTTCATCCTGTTCGATATCGAAATTGTCTTTATGTATCCTTGGGCGGTGGCGTTCACGCAGACGATTGCCACGCACGGTCAGTTGATCCTGGGCAGCATGTTGCTGTTCGTGGTGGTGCTGCTGTTTGGCTACATTTACGCGATCAAAAAGGGCGCGCTGGACTGGTCCCGCTAGGCCGTTGATCCGCCCGCGCCGTTTTCGTTTTTCGCGATGATTCACCATCTCGTCCTGTTCAAGCTCAAGCCCGGGGTGGACGACGAAAAGGTGGAGTGGATGATGCGGCAGACGCGCATTCAGCTGCTGAAGATTCCGGAGGTGCGCAACGTGAAGTGCGGCAAGCCGGTGACACCGAATGCGGAGTGGCCGTTTTTTCTGTCGGTGGATGTCGAGAGCATGGAGAAGCTCGCGGTTTACCGGGACGACCCGAATCACGTGAAGTTCGTGGAGGAGGTCATTCGCCCGAACACGACGGAGCGGATCGCGATCGACTACGAGATGGATCCGGGCAAGGATGTGAGGTATTCCTGAAGCCGGTCGGCGGCGAAGGCGATTTCCTCGTCTGAGGTCGCGAAGGCGGGGGCCAGGGAGAGAACGTTGCCGGCGGGTCCGCCGGCGAGCAGCAGCAGGCCGTCGCGGAGGGCGGTCGTGACGATGCGGCCGGCGAGCGGGGCATTTGGGGCGCCGGTGGCGTCGATGAGTTCGAGCCCGTGCATGAGGCCGAGGCCGCGCACGTCGCCGAGGGCCGGGGCGCGCAACCGCTGGAGCCGGGAGGTCCAGGCGGCGCTGGTGGCGGCCACGGTGGCGGCGGTTTCCGGGCGGAGGTGTTCGTCGAGGGAGGCGAGGGCCATGGCGCAACCGACGGGGTGGCCGAGGTAGGTGCTGGTGTGGAGAGCTTCGCCGGTGCTTTCGGGCCAGGCGTCCATGATCTCGCGACGGCCGACGCAGGCGGAGAGCGGGAAGCCGGAGGTGAGGCCCTTGCCGAGGCAGATGAGGTCGGGGATGACGCCGGAGTGTTCGCAGGCGAAGAGGCGGCCGGTGCGGTGGAAGCCGGTGTAGATTTCGTCGAGGATGAGGAGGACGCCGTGGGCGTCGGCGAGTTCCCGCAGGAGGGGGAGAAAGGCGGCGGGGGGGACGATGTCGCCGCCGCGGCCCTGGACGGGTTCGACGAGGATGGCGCCGATGGGGTGCTGGCGGATGGTGGCGTCGATTTCGCGGCGGAGGGTGTCCAGGCAGGCCGGGGAGCAGGCGGGGAACGGGGTGCCGAGGCGAGAGGCGTCGCGGCAGTCGAAGGGGCAGCGGCGGCAGGAGGGGTAGGGGAGGGTGACGGCGAAGGGGGCGAGCTGGGAGGCGAAGGGGGTTTGAAAATACGGGAGGCCGCCGGCGGCGAGAGCGCCGTGGCCGAGGCCGTGGTAGCCGCCGGTGAAGGAGATGATGCCGGGGCGGCCGCGGTGGAGAAGGGCGGTTTTGAGGGCGGCTTCTACGGCGTCGGAGCCGGAGCAGCCGAGGAGGGTGCGGGCTTCGCCGGCGCCCCAGCGTTCGAAGGTGATCGCGCTGAGGCGGCGGCACAGTTCAACTTTTTCCCGGGTGGGGTGGACGTCGCCCATGGCGTGGAGCAGGCGGTCGGCCTGGGCGTGGAGGGCGGCGCGGACGGGGGCGGGGCCGTGGCCGAGGCCGGAGACGGCGAAGGCGGAGGTGAGGTCGAGGAAGCGGTTGCCGTCGACGTCCCAGACGTTGGTGCCGGCGGCGCGTTCCCAGAAGACGGGGAAGTCGTTGCCGAGGTAGGTGACGTTGCGGGACTCGTGGCGCCGGAGTTCCGCGGCGAGGCGGCGGGACTCGGGTCCGGGGATGGCGGTCCGCAGTTCCGGGAGCATCAGGCCGCGCGGGCTTGGCTGGGGCGGGTGAGCAGGGCGGCGTAGAGTGCCTCGGTTTCGGCGGCGGTGGCGGCCCAGGAGAAGTCGGTGGTCATGGCCTGGTCGGCGAGGGCGGTCCAGGCGTTGGCCTCGGCGCGGAGGGTGTGGACGTGGCGGAGGGCGTCGACGAGGGCGTCGCCGGTGGGGAGGTAGAACGGGCGGAGGCAGCCGGCGGGGGCGAGGGCGTGGAGGCCGCCGCAGGCGAGGGCGACGGGGAGGGTGCCGTAGCGGAGGGCGCGGCGGAAGAGGGTGGCGTCGGGCGCGACGGGGGCGGGGAGGAGGAGGGCGTCGGAGCCGGCGAGGGCGAGGCGGAGGGTGGCTTCGTCGGCGTCGGGCAGCCAGACGAAGTGGCCGGCGTGTTTGCGGCGGGCGAATTCGAGGGCGGCGCGGTGGTCGTCGCCGGTGGGGCCGAGGAGGGCGAGGCGGGCGCCGGATTCCACGAGCCGGTCGAGGGCGGGGAGGAGCGGGCCGAGGCCGGGGTTCGTCATGGCCGCGGTGGGGGTGAGGAGGTGGAGGCGGCCGGGCTGGAGGCCGGCGCGGGTGAGCCAGGGCTTGAGGTTGCCGGATTTCGCGGCGGCGGTTTTGTAGCGTTTGGGGAGGGCTTTGTCGGTGGCGGGGTTCCAGTCCTCGAGGTCGAGGCCGTTGGCGATGCCTTCGAGTTTGGCGGATTGTTCGCGGAGGACGGGGTCGAGGCCGCAGCCGTGGAGGGGGGTGCGGGCTTCGGCGACGTAGCGGGGGCCGGGGAGGACGACGCGGTGGGCGGAGAGGATGCCGCCCTTGAGGAGGTTCATGCTGCCGAAGTATTCGAGCCCGCGGGGAGAGAACCATTCGCCGGGGAGGCAGGTGAGGCCGAAGTCGTAGCTCCAGAAGTTGCCCTGGTAGGCGAGGGTGTGGGCGGAGAGGACGGTGCGGTAGGGGAGGCGTTGCTCGGCGCAGAAGACGGGGACGAGGGCGGCCTGCCAGTTGTGGGCGTGGACGATTTCGGGGGCGGGGTCCATGCGGCGGGCGAGTTCGACGACGCCGCGGGAGAAAAAGATGAAGCGGGCGGCGTTGTCCTGGTAGTCGCCGTCCTCGGAGCCGTAGAGGCCGGAGCGGTCGAAGTATTCGTCGCGTTCGATGAAGAAGACCTGCACGCCCTCGGGGGTGCGGAGTTCGCGGATGGTGGCGGGCAGGCGGCCGGCGCCGACGGGGACGGTGAATTTCGCGCCGGTGCGGCGGGCCTTGGCGGCGCCGTTTTCGCGGGCGGTGCGGTAGAAGGGGACGGCGATGCTGACGTCGTGGCCGCGGGCGGCGAGGCCGGAGGCGAGGGCGCTCATGGCGGCGCCGAATTCTCCGGTTCCGGTGAAGGGCGCGAGCTCCGAGGCGGCGAGAAGAATCTTCATGGATGCGGGGATGGTGATACCGGATTTTGCCCGGCGAGGCCAGCGTGGGCGTGCGGGAGGATTTGCGGTTGCAATCCGGGCGCGGGCCGATAGGCTGCCAATCCCGCGATACAAAGGAAGGGTGGCTGAGTCCGGTTTAAGGCACACGACTCGAAATCGTGCGTAGGGTTAAACCTACCGTGGGTTCGAATCCCACCCCTTCCGCCACGCGGTTTTCATGGCGACGAGTTCCCGGTTTTGCCCCTTTCCTGAGGATTTTCTTTGGGGTTCGGCCACGGCAGCGTTCCAAGTTGAGGGAGCGGCGGCCATTGAAGGGCGTGGTCCCTCCACGTGGGACACATTTTGCCGGCGTCCGGGTGCGGTGCTGGATGACGCGAACGCCGATGTCGCGTGCGATCATTATCATCGCTACCGCGAGGATGTGGCGCTGATGCGGGATCTCGGGCTGAAGGCCTATCGGTTTTCGGTGTCGTGGTCGCGGGTGCTGCCGGAGGGCACGGGGAGCGTGAATGCGGCGGGTCTCGATTTTTACGAGCGGCTGGTGGATGAACTGCTTGCGGCGGGGATTCAACCGTGGCTGACGTTGTTCCACTGGGATCTGCCGCAGGCCTTGGAGGATCGCTTTGGCGGGTGGGAGTCGGCGGAGTGTGCGCGGGCGTTCGCGGATTATGCGGAGTTGGTGACGCGGCGGCTGGGCGATCGTCTGGCCGGGGTGTTCACGTTCAACGAATTCATGTGCTTCCTCGACAAGGGGTATGGGTTTTCGGAGGAGGCGTTTGCTCCCGGCAAGCGGACGACGCGGCAGGTGCTGAACCAGGCCCGGCATCATGCCCTGCTGGCGCACGGGCTCGCGGTGCAGGCGGTGCGGGCGGCGGCGCCGAAGCCGCTGGCGGTCGGGCTGGCCGAGAACACTCCGCCGTGCATTCCGGTGATGGACACCCCGGAGCACATCGCGGCGGCGCGGGCGGCCCTGCGGGAGCTGAGCGGGATGTTTTTAACGCCGATTTTCGAGGGGGCCTATCATCCGGTCTACCTTGCCCGGGAGGGGGCGGACGCGCCCCGGTTCTCGGAGGAGGAGATGCGGGTGATCGCGCAGCCGCTGGATTTTCTGGGCTTCAACCTTTATTCGGGCAGCTACATCCGCCACGACGCGGAGCAGCCGGGCGGTTGGTCGGAGGTGCCGAGCGGGCCGGAGTTTCCGAGGATGCCGATCCCCTGGCTCAATCTCGGGCCGGCGGGTCTTTACTGGATGCCGCGACTGGCGACGGAGCTGTGGGGGCCGAAGGCGATTTACGTGACGGAGAACGGGACGCCGTATCCGGACCGGCCGGACGCGAACGGGGAGATTTGGGACACGGCGCGCGTGATGTTTCTCCAGCAGTATCTCATGCACGCGCACCGCGCGACGGCGGAGGGTTATCCGCTCAAGGGCTACTTTTTGTGGAGTCTGATGGACAACTTCGAGTGGGCGTTCGGCTACTCGAAGCGGTTCGGGATTTGTTACACCAATTTTGAAACGCTGGAGCGCACGCCGAAGTTGAGTGCGAAGTTTTACCGGGACGTGATTCGGCGCAACGCGCTGGGCTAGGCGGCGGTGTCCGTCGCGGGCAGGAGGGTGATCAGGACCTTGTCGACGCGGAGGCGGTCCATGTCGATGATTTCGAAGCGGCAGCCGTGGGCGTCGAAGGTTTCGCCTTCCTTGGGGATGTGGCCGAGTTGGGAGCAGACGTAGCCGCCGAGGGTGGTGCAGCGGCGTTGCTCCGCTTCGGTGAGGACGAGGGCGGGCAGGATGTCGTGGAGTTCCTCGATGCCGACAAGGGCGTCGACGAGGAGGGAGCCGTCGGCGCGGCGGAGGTAGGAGGCCGGGGCGGTGCGACCGGGCTCGGGGAGTTCGCCGACGATGGCTTCGAGCAGGTCGTTGATGGTGACGAGGCCGCAGATGCCGCCGAATTCGTCGGTGACGAGGGCGAGGTGGCGGCCGTCGCGTTTGAAGGTCTCGAGGAGGTGGATGGCGGACTGGCTCTCGGGGACGAGGAGGGCGGGGGTGACGAGGTCGCGGACTTGGACGGGGACGCCGGCGGCGAGGTGGGCGTAGATGCTTTTGACGGAGAGGATGCCGAGGACGTGGTCGGGGCGGTCCTCGTAGACGGGGAAGTGAGTGTGATGGCTGACGACGATTTTGTGCCAGATGTCCTCGTGGGATTCCGCGACATCGATCCAGACGATGCGGGGGCGTTTGGTCATGAGGTCGCGGACGTGGAGGCGGTCGAGGCCGAGGACGCTCTCGACCATTTCGGTCTCGGCGCGGTGGAAGACGCCGGCGCGGAAGCCTTCGCGCACCAGGCCGGTGACCTCCTCGTCGGTGATGGGGGCGGCATTCTGCTCGCGCACGCGCAGGACGCGGAGGAGGACCTCGGTGGAGCCGCCGAGAATGCGGACGACGGGGGAGGCGATGCGCGAGAGCACGAGCATGGGCGGGGCGACGAGGCAGGCGATGGGCTCGGCGTGCTGGAGGGCGATGCGTTTGGGGACGAGTTCCCCGACGACGAGGGAGAAGTAGGTGATGCCGATGACGACGACGGCGAGGGCGAGGTGGGCGGCGTAGGGGCCGACGCCGGGGAGGGGGGAAAGGGCGGCGGCGATTTCGTCGGCGAGGGTGGCGCCGCCGAAGGCGCCGGCGAAGATGCCGATGAGGGTGATGCCGACCTGGACGGTGGAGAGGAAGCGGTTGGGGGTGGCGGTGAGCTCGAGGGCGCTGGCGGCGCCGGGGCGGCCGGAGTCGGCGAGGTTTCGCAGGCGGGCGGGCCGCGCGGAGACGAGGGCCATTTCGCTCATGGCAAAGACGCCGTTCGCGAGGAGCAGGAGCGCGATGATGAGAAGTTCGAGGACGATGATGTTCATGCGGACGCGGAGAGATTAGGGCGGGTTGGCGGGGGCGCAACCGGCGAATCGCGGCGGGGGCTTTGGCGAAAATCGTCGCGGGCCCTTGCGCGCGGGCGAAATCTCGCAATAGTCCGCGCCATGTCGACGACCCTCTCCCCGGAACAGCAGGAAGCTCTTTTCACCGTTTGCGTGAGCGCGGCGTTTGCCGATGGCGCGAAAAGCGAGGTGGAGCGGGCGGAGATCAAGCGGATCGCGGACGATTTGCTTTCGCCGGAGGTGGGCACGGCGGCGATCTACCAGCGGGTGCTGATGGGTCAGGTGGATCTGGCGGCGGTGGCGGCTCCGTTGGCGGCGCCGGGGTTGCGTGAGTTGGCCTACGAGATGGCGGTCGGCGTGTGTGACGCGGATGACGCGACGAGCGAGGCGGAGCGGGCGTTTTTGGGGCGGTTGGCCGGAGCGCTGGGGATCGCGGCGGGTGCGGCGGCGGAGGTGGAGACGACGGCGGAGAGCATGGCGCTGGCTCCGGTGGCTGCGCCGGGGGAGGCGGCGGTCGCCCCGGTGATCGCGGAGGATGCGCGGGTGAAGGAGGCGGACGCGCTGACGTTGAAATACGCGATTCTGAACGGCGCGCTGGAGTTGCTGCCGGAGACGCTGGCGACGATGGCGATTGTGCCGTTGCAGATGCAGTTGGTGTATCGGGTGGGGCGGATTTACGGCGTGGCGCTGGACCGCGGGCACATCAAGGAGTTTCTCGCGGCGGCGGGGGTGGGGCTGACGTCGCAGGTGGTGGAGGGGTATGCGCGGAAGATTCTGGGTGGGCTGATGGGCCGTTCGTTGGGCAAGCTGGGCCGGGGCGCGGTGGATCAGGCGGCGAGTTCGGCGTTTTCGTTCGCCTCGACGTATGCGCTCGGGAAGCTGGCGCAGGTTTATTACGCGGGGGGACGGCGGCTTGACGGGGGCCAGATGAAGGCGAATTTCCAGCCGCTGCTGGATCAGGCGAAGGCGCTGCACGGTCAGTATGCGCCGCGGATTCAGCAGGAGGCCGCGCAACTGGATTTGAAGAAGGTGCTGGCGTCCGTGCGCGGGGTGTAGCCGGCGCGGCGCAGCGGGGTGGGATCAGGTCGTGTAGGCTTCGCCGAGGCCGAGGCGGCCGAGTTCCTGCCGGTAGGCGATGGAGGTGCGGTCGGCGCGGATGTGGACTTCCTCGAGGAGGTCGATGGGGAGGTCCTCGGGGTATTGGGCCTGCACGATGGCGCGGTCCTCGTTGAAGATCGTGACGTTGTAGTCGATGAAGGGTTCGAGGGGCTGGTCGGTGTCGTAGTTGCGCAGAAGCGGGGCGAAGAGGCGGGTCTGGCGCGCGGAGACGGGCGAGGCGCAGTCGAGGATGACGAGGTGGGCGCCGTCGGGGAGGTGGACCTTGAGGCGGGTGGCGAAGGGGAGGAAGCAGTCGAAGACGCGGAGGACGCCCTCTTCGGGCGGGGCTTCGGTGCCGTCCTGCCGAAGGTAGTTGCCGACGGTGCTGCGGTATTCGATGTGGAGGCCGTGGGGGGCGCGTTCGACGGGGTAGTTCGGGACGTAGGGGTTGTTGGGGTCGCCGAAGGTGTTCGCGTGGAGGAAGGCGAAGTGGGCGACGTCCATGAAACCTTCGAGCTGGCGGCCGGCGGAGCAGGCGATGTCGAGGGGGTCGGGGAGGGCCTGCTGGTAGGCGGGGTCGTCCCACTCGGGGAGCTCGGGGAAGGTGCCGGCGGGTTCGGCGGCGAGGCAGGTCCAGACGAGGCCGTAGGCTTCGCGGACGGGGTGGGTGGTGAGGCGGAGTTTGGGGGGGATGGCGGCGGAGGGGTGGGCGGGGATTTTGACGCATTGGCCGCAGGCGTCGTAGCGGAAGCCGTGGTAGGCGCAGACGAGGTCGCCGTTTTCGAGGGAGCCCATGCTAAGGGGGACGCCGCGGTGGAGGCAGAGGTCGTTGGCGCAGGTGAGGGTGTCGCTGGTGCGCCAGAGGACGAGGCGCTGGTCGAGGAGTTTGGCGGCGACGGGCTGGTCGGTGACGTCGCGGCTGAGGGCGACGGGATACCAGAAGTTGGCGAGGATGCGCCAGTCGCTCTCGGCGAAGGTGCAGCCGCGGGGAAGGGGACCCGTGACGGGCGGGGGAAGGGGGACGCCCGGGGCGGAGGCGGCGGGGGCGCTCATCAGGCGGTGAAGGTGCGGCCGAGGCCGAGGGCGGCGAGTTTTTGCCGGTAGGTGATGGAGCTGCGGTCGGCGCGGATGTGGACCTCCTCGTGGAGGTCGATGGGGAGTTCCTCCGGGTATTGTTGTTCGACGATGGCTTTGTCCTCGGCGAAGACCTGGTGGTTGAAGTCGAGGGTGGCCTGGAGCGGGGCGTCTTTGTCGAAGTTGCGGCAGATGGGGACGAAGACGCGGGCCTTGCGGGCGGAGACGGGGCAGGCGGCGTTGAGGATGTGGAGCTGGCCGTCGTTGGGGAAGAAAACGGTGAGCTTCGCGGTGAAGGGGAGGAAGACCTCGAAGAGACGACGCCACTCGAAGCCGGGGGGATTGAGGTGCTTGAGGTGGGTGGGGTAGTTGCTGACGGTGCTGCGGTAGTCGGCGCGGAAGCCGCGGGGGGTGTCCTCGACGGGGTAGGTGGGGACTTCGGGGTTCTGGCTTTCGCCAAAACTCTCGACGTGGACGAAGGCGAAGTGGCTGACGTCGAGGAATCCCTCGATCTGGCGGCCGGCGGAGGCGTCGAGTTCGACGCTGTCGGGGAGAACCTGGAGGTAGCTGGGATCGTCCCAGCAGGCGAAGTCGGGCAGCTCGGGATCGCCACCTTCGCGAACCAGGCGAACCCAGACGAGGCCGTAGGCTTCAGTGACGTCGTAGGTTTGGAGACGGAGCTTCGGGGGGATGGCGGCGGAGGGGTGGGCGGGGATTTTGACGCATTGGCCGCAGGCGTCGTAGCGGAAGCCGTGGTAGGCGCAGACGAGATCGCCGTTTTCGAGGGAGCCCATGCTGAGGGGGACGCCGCGGTGCAGGCAGAGGTCGCGGGCGGCGGTGAGGGTGTCGCCGGTGCGCCAGATGACGAGGCGCTCATCGAGCAGGGTGGCGGCGAATGGGCGGTCGGCGACTTCGCGGGAGAAGGCGACGGGATACCAGTAGGGGGCGAGGGCCCGCCAGTCGGACTCGAGGAAGGTGCAGTTCCGGGGGAGGGTCATCATGGAGCGGGGTAGAAAATGGCAGGGGAGCGAAAAGCATGATCCATGCCTTGGGGGGAGCGAGAATCTGCTTTTCGCGGGCGGCGGGGCGGCTAGGATGCGCGGCCCATGGATACGACCCTTGTCTTGTTAAAGCCCGATTGCGTGGCCGGCCGGAAGGTTGGCGAAGTTGTGAAGCGCTTCGAGGAGGCGGGATTTCAGATTCGCGGGGCGAAGATGTTCGCCGCGAGCGCGGAGTTGCTGAAGGGGCATTACGCGCATTTGATTGATAAGCCGTTTTTCCCGGAGCTGGAGGTGTTCATGCAGAGCACGCCGGTGGTGGCGCTGGCGCTGGCCGGCGACAATGCGGTGGAGCGCGTGCGGACGATCATCGGGCCGACGGATTCGAAGAAGGCCGACAAGGGCACGGTGCGCGGCGACTTCGGCGTGGACGTGATGGTGAACATCGTGCACGCGTCGGACTCGAACGAGAACGCGGCGATCGAGCTGAAGCGGTTTTTTGCCCCGGGCGAGTTGTTCGACTACGCGATGGGCTACCGCACGAAGCCGTAGGCGGGCGGAAGCGGCGACCTTACGGCGTCGGGCTGGGACCGGGTCCCGGTCCGGGGCCGGAGCCGGTGCGGCGGACGACGACCTGCACGGAGCCGCCGACGTTGCCGGCGTCGTCCACGGCGCGGAAGTAGAAGACGTTGCGGCCGGGTTTGAGGCTGGTGGCGGGGTAGTTCCAGTTGTAGGTGCCGTTAGCGCCGGAGTAGACGCCGTTGACGTTCGTCTTCGCGACCTCGACGCGGGAGATGGCGAGCGTGCCGCCCGCGGTGCCCTTGATCATGATGGTCGGGCGGGACGTGGTGATGAGGGTGGAGGCGGGCGTGACGGTGGGCGGGTAGATGAGCTGCGAGCCCTGAACGATGACCTTCGTGAAGCGGACGGAGGGTTCGATGCCGCCCTGCTGATTCGCGTAGGCGTAGAGCCGGAAGGTGATCTGACTGCTGATCGTGAGGCTGAGCGGGAAGAAGAGGCTGTTCTTGCCCGGCCAGGTGGTGGTGACCTGGGCTTCGCCGAGGTTGTTTTTGTAGCCGTCGAGGCTGGAGCGGAGGACGACGCCGCGGGGGGTGGAATTGCCGCCGCGGGAGGCGGTGAAGGAGAAGCCGCCGAGTTGGACGGTCTGGCCCTTGGGCGGGGTGAGGGAGAATTGCGCGAACTGGCTGCTGGAGACGGCCTGGCTGGCGTTTTTGGCGGTTTGTTTGAGGAGGATGAAGCCGTAGCTGCCGTTGTTGTTGCCGAGGCCAACGACGGCCTTGGAGCCGCCGTTGCCAAGGAAGCCGGAGCCTTCGTAACCGTCGGCGAGGGTGGGGGAGAGATTGCCGTTGAAGTAGTAACTCAACAGGTCGGCGGAGCGGGCCGAAATCGGGAGTAAAAGCGCCGCGAGGAGCGGCAGGACGGGCAGCCTCATGAAGGGTGATTCCTAAGCGGGGCGGGGCGGGGCGTCAATCCCGCGCGCGCGAAAATTTGCGTGCGAATTTGTTGGGGGGTTCTAGGTTGAGGTGGAGTTCATGCCCCAGAACACGGTCAACCTTTGGTCGATGCTGTGCGGGGAGCTCGAGTCCTCGCGGGCGGCGGGTTCCACGGCGGCGGGGCATGTGGAGGCGGCGCGGAAATTTGAGGCGACGGCGCGGGAGGTTTTTCGCGACCGGCCGGATCGGCTGCGGGACGCGCTTGAGATCGCGGGGGACGTTCAGCAGAGCGAGGGGGAGTTGACGTCGGCGCGGCGGTGTTTTGAGGAGGCGCTGGCGGTGGGCGAGGCGGCCCCGGAGGCGCGGGGGCGGTTGGCGACAAAGCTGGCGATGCTGGAGGATGCGGCGGGGGAGCTGGCGGAGGCGCGGCGGCATTACGAGATGGCGCTGGAGGCGGCGGCGAAGGGGCATGACCGTTCGCAGCGGGCGACGCTGTGGAACAATCTGGCGGCGTTGCACCGGCAGGCGGGGGATTTGGCGGCGGCGGAGGCGGGTTACGAGCGGGCGTTGGCGGAATCGGCGGAGGTGCATGGGCCGGACCATCCGGAGGTGGCGTTGTTTGCGAACAATCTGGCGGTGGCCTGCACGGACCGGGGAAATCTGGTGAAGGCGGAGCATCTGCATTTGCGGGCGCTGCAGATTCGCGAGCGGACGTTTGGGGCGCATCATCCGGAGGTGGCGGCGTCACTGGCGAATCTGGCGGCGGTGTATCAGGCGCAGAATCTGCCGGGGAAGGCGGAGCGGTTTTACCAGAGCGCGCTGCACATTCTGACGGAGTTTCACGGCGCGAATGATCCGGAGGTGCGGCGCATTCGCGAGAACTACGAGAGCCTGCCGCAGGTGCGGGCGCGGGGGTTGTCGCGGACGCAGCGGCTGGGCTAGAGGGCGAGTTCGCCGGGGAGGCCGCCGGCGGGGGCGAAGGGGGCGAACTTGGCGTGGAGCTCGTGGAGCTTCGCGACGTAATACTCGATGTTTTCGTCGCGCGCGGCGGGGTTCCATAACGCGACGGGGCGGGCGGCCTCGTAGGCGACGACCTTCTTTTTCGTGCCGGTGATGTAGTAGCTGACGGTGTCGCCGGCCTGGTAGTCGCGGCCGCTGGCGAGGGCGAGTTCGAAGGCGGCGGAGCGGTTGCGGGAGGAGGCGGCGATTTTGCGTTGGTAGGCGGCGGGGCTGTCCTGGAGCGTTTCGGTTTTGGCGAGCTGCGTGATGGGCCAGCGGCGTTCGCGGATGGCGGCCTCGAAGTCCGAGTGGAGGGCGTGAACGGCGGCGGGTTCGTCGCGCAGGATGTGGCCGATGGCGCGGAGGAGGTAGTCGCGCAGGTAGGGTTCCATGCCGCGGGACTTGAGCGCGGCGCCCTTAAGCTTGATGCCGCCGTCGGCGGTGAGCAGGGCGTAGTTTTTCGCCTTGTAGCTGAGCATGGCGGGGTGGCGGGCGTCGAATTCGACCTCGATGCCGGCGGGCAGGACGGTGCGGAGGCCGGATTCGAGCGCGTCGGCGGGGGTGTCCGCCGGGGGTTGGAAGTAGATGCCGTCAGTGTCGATTTCGATGACGCGGGCACCGGCCTGCTGGAGCCAGGCGACCATGGCGCGGAGGATTTCGCGGCCGCGGGCGGTGACGGCGGCGGCGGCGTCGAAGTCGGCGAAGTGGCCCTGCGCGAAGCCGAGGTAGCCGTAGAAGCTGTTGATGAGGATTTTGAGGGCGTTTTGCTGGGCGGAGAAGTGGCGTTCCTCGGCGGGGGTGGCGGCGGCGCGCATGCGTTGCTTGGCCTCGTAGCGGAAGGCGCGGAGGCGGGTGAGGAGTCCGCCGAAGACACCGAGTGTGTCGCTGGCGGGGAGGAGCCCGAAGCTGAGCATGAGGGAGGGGTAGAGCGAGGTGATGTCGCAGTGCCAGACGTTGCGCGCGACGCCGGTGAAGAAGATGTCGGTGTAGCCGCCTTCGAAGGGCCGTGGCTCGGGCGGCTCGGGGATGCTGTGGGCGCAGCGGAGGTATTCGCGGAGGAAGAGGGAGTCGATCTTCGTGGCGTTGCCGCGGACGATGACGTCCTGGAAATTGTAGGGAAAAATCTGGGCCTGGACGAAGTCGGTGGCGGCGAGCGTCGCGGCGAGGGCGCGGGTGGCGGCGAGGGGCTGGTCGGCGGGCGCGCCGAAGTGGGCGGCGACGTCGGGCAGGTCGAAGCCTTCGAGTTCGCGGGTGCCGACGTCGTAGTATTGCGCGAGGACCCAGGTGTCGACGAAGTGGCGGCCGGGGACGGCGTAGCGGGGGTATTGGATGGTTTTTTCGGCGATTTGCAGGCGCGAGGAGCGGGAGGTGAGGGGAAGGCCGCCGCGTCCCCAGGTGAGGCGGAGGCGGTGGTGGCGGGCGCGGGCGGCGAGCGCAGGCAGGAGGTGGCGGAAGAGGTGGTGGGCTTCGATGAGGTCGGGGTCGCGGGTGGCGATGAGGTCCGCGAGTTCGACGAGGGCGGCGCGTTCCTCCGCGTCGGTGGTGATCGCAAAGGTGCGCTCCCAGCCGGTGGCGTCGCCGACGGCGAGGAGGCGGAGCCGGTCGCGCGTGGGGTCGGCATGGGGCGCGTCGGCGGGCGGGTCGAGTTCGGCGTGGAGTTGCAGGCGGCGCAGGTCGTCGAAGGTGAGTCCTTTGAAAAGGGTGCGGCCGGTGCGGGTGAGGAATTGCTGGACGGGGTCGCTGAAGAAGAAGGCGCGTTCGCCGCGGAGGCCGGCGAGATCCTTCCAGGTGGGGAATTCGCGGAGAGTGGAGAGGGGGTGCGGGCCGGCGAGCGTGGCGGGCGGCTCGGCGGTCCACGCAAAGGGCGCGAAGGAATGTTCCTCGACGCGGGTGGCGCCGAGGGCGTCACGGCGGAAGACGAGGGCGGTGTGGTCGCCGTCGAATTCCACGGCGACGATGCCGGTCTCGGGATTCGCGCCGAAAAGGGCCGGGTCGGAGAGGTCCATGGCGGCAGCGTAGCGCGGCGGGGTGTTTTTGGCGGGGGATTTTTCGCGGCGGGTGTGATAGAGGATCGGGATGGGTCGTCGCAGGCAGTCGGTGCGGGAGTTTTTTCGCGCGTATCCGTTCGGGGTGTTGCTGCTGGCGACGCTGGTGATGATCGTGGGGGCGCCGCTGACGGCGGAGTTTGCGCGGCGGGTCGAGGGGGTGCAGGGGCCGGCGATGCTGGCGCCGCTGACGATTCTGCTGACGCTGGCGTCGGCGTTTGCGGTCTGGAATTTGGCGCGGCATCGCGCGGTGATGATCGTGGCGGCGGGGCTGGTGCTGACGATCATCGGGGCGAGCAGCGTGATCACGCATCATGCGCTGAACATGGCGCACGTGGTGGTGCAGACGTTGTTTTTGATTTACGTGACCGGGACGCTGGTGCGGACGGTGTTCCGCGCGCGGATCGTGGACGGCAACATCCTGTGCGGGGCAGCGTGCATTTATCTGCTGGTGGGCACGCTGTGGGGGTTTGGTTACACGATGCTGGAGCTGACGGTGCCGGACAGTTTCATGGTGGTCGAGCCCGGTCACACGGAGGCGGTGGACCTGCGGGAGGAGCCGGGTTGGTTGATTTACTTCAGCTTCACGACGCTGACGACGGTGGGCTTTGGCGACGTGCTGCCGACGAGTGCGAACGCGCGGAGCATGGCGGTGCTCGAGGCGGTGATCGGCCAGATTATGATCGTCGTGATGATGGCGAGACTCGTAGGTCTTCATGTGGCGCACGCGACTTCGCCGAACGCGCACACGAAATTTTCCGTATCGGAGGAGGAGTGATGAACATGAGGAATTTTGCGCGGGTGGTGTTTCTGCTGGTGGGCGTTCTTGGGCTCACGGCCGCGGGCTTTACGTTTGAGCGGGTGGACTACGGGGAGCCGGTGCGGTTTGCGAAGGGCAAGGAGCTGCGATTTCCGGACCTGCGGCTGCGCTATCTGGGGGCGCGCGAGATTCCCGCGGCGGGCAAGGTTCCGGGCGTGCGGATGGAGGACTTCGTGGTGACCGGCCGACGCGGCGCGCAGAAAATCACGTGGATGAACGGGCCGGGGAAGGCCGTGCCGGTGGTGTTTACGGTCGCGGCGGAAAACTACGTGCTCGAGCTCGGGCAAAGCGTCGGGCAGGCAAAGCCGCTGGCGGCGGATGAAGCGGTGGTGTGGCCGGAGAAGCGATACCGGGAGCTGCTGGCTGCGCCGCGCTAGGCGTGGCGCGTGTAGTGCCGCTCGATGGCGGCGACGAGGCCGGGGATGTCGTGGGTCTTCGCTTCGATGTCCACCTCAAGCCCGAGGGCGCGGACGGTTTTTGAGGTCACGGGGCCGATGCTGGCGATTTCGAGGCCGGCGGGGAGCGGGAGCTGGAGGGTGGCGAAGTTTTCCGCGGTGGAGGAGCTGGTGAAGGTGATCATGTCGGCGCCCTCGGCGCGGAAGCGGGCGATGCCGCCGGCGACGTCCTCGGTCTCGGGCACGGTGCGGTAGGCGATGGCTTCGTCGACGATGGCTCCGAGGCGGGTGAGCTCGGTGGCGAGGACTTCGCGGGCGCCCTCGGCGCGGGCGAGGAGGATTTTGAGATTATCGACGGTGGTTTCGCGCTGGAAGGTTTTGACGATTTCCTCGGCGACGTATTTTTCGGGCTGGAGGTCGACCTCGAAGCGGAAGCTGCGGACGCGTTCGGCGGTGGCGGGACCGATGGCGGCGATGCGGACGCCGCCGATGGAGCGGGCGTCCTTGAAGAGGGTATAAAACACCTCGAAGAACGCGTCGACGCCGTTCGGGCTGGTGAAGACGAGCCAGTCGTATTCGTGGGCGTCGCTGACGAGCTGGTAGAACTCGCGTTTTTTGGGGGAGGGCTCGATGCGGATGGTGGGGAGTTCGAAGGCGTCAGCCCCGAGGTCGCGCAGGCGGGTGAGGAGGGCGCCGGCCTGTTGGCGGGTGCGGGTGACGGCGATGCGCCGGCCGAAGAGCGGGCGGGATTCGAACCAGTTCAGCGCCTCGCGGCGGGTGACGACGTCGCCGAAGACGGCCACGGCGGGGGCCTTGAATCCGGCGGCGGCCACACGGGCGGCGATGTCGGCAAGGGTGCCGGTGAGGGTTTGCTGGCGGCCGGTGGTGGCCCAGCGCACGAGGGCGACCGGGGTGGCGGGCGGCATGCCGGCGGCCTGGAGCGAGGCGGTGATGGCGTCGAGGCGCTCGACGCCCATGAGCATGACCTTCGTGCCGGGGGCGCGGGCGATGGCGTCGTAGTCGAGGCGCGACTCGGTTTTGGTGGGGTCCTCGTGGCCGGTGAAGATCGTGAGCGTGGTGTTGTCGCCGCGGTGGGTGACGGGGATGCCCGCGTAGGCGGGGCCGGCGATGGCGGAGGAAATGCCGGGGACGATTTCAAAGCGGAGGCCAGCCTGGGCGAGGGCTTCGGCCTCTTCTCCGCCGCGGCCGAAGATGAAGGGGTCGCCGCCCTTGAGGCGCACGACGACGCGGCCGGCGGCGGTTTTTTCGACGAGCAGGGCGTTGATGCCTTCCTGGCTGAGGGTGTGGGCGCCGGCTTTTTTGCCGACGTAGATGCGTTCGGCGGAGTCCGGGGCGTGGAGCAGGAGGGCGGGGTTGCTGAGGTAGTCGTAGACGACGACTTCGGCCTGGGCGAGGCAGTCGCGCCCGCGGAGGGTCAGGAGGCCGGGGTCGCCGGGGCCGGCGCCGACGAGGTAACAGATGCCATTACTCATTGGACAGAGAGCGTAGCGGCTGGGGGCGGAGGTGCAAGGGGGCGCGCGGGGCAGGAAAGGGGGCGAGTGCCGTTGACAAAACGCCGGGCAGGTGGTGGAACTAGGGTCTATGGACGACGCCTTGCCGCTCACGCCGGTCCTTCTCGGCGTCGTCGGGGCGCTTTTGCTGGTGGTTGGGCGGAGGATTTATTGGTTCTTCGTCGCGGCGGTGGGATTTTTCAGCGGATACGTCTTGGGGGATCAGTTGTTTCCCGAGTTGCCGGATCCGTGGCTGCTGCTGGCGTCGCTGGTGGTGGGCTTGCTGGGGGCGTTGATCGCGCGATTTTTGCAGCGGCTGGCGGTGATGCTTGCGGGGGGCGCGGTGGGCGGTTTGATTGCCTTTCGCCTTGCTCCGGAGGTGGGTTTGCACACGCCGGCGGGGATGGTGGTGGCCTGCGTGACGGGCGCGCTGCTGATTGCGGTGTTTGTGACGGTGTTGTTTGATCCGGCGCTGATCATCATGTCCTCGCTGGCCGGCGGGGTGATGATCGTGCAGGCGGTGGGGTTGGCCGCGGAGTTGATTTTTCCCGCGGTGCTGGTGCTCGCGGTGCTGGGAATTGCGTTCCAGTTCTGGATGATGCGGCACCATCGCACCGTGCCGCCGCCGCCCGCCGGCTAGCGCGCGGCCTGGAGGTGGCGGCTCACGCGTTTCGCGAGGGCCGGAGCGTTGGCGGGGAGATCCTGATCCGCCGCGGTGCGGATGCCGTCGTCGGCAAACCACGCGGCCCGCAGGTGCAGGGCGCCCGCGGGCGTGACCGTGGCCAGGGCTCCGAGCGGGAGGTGGCAGCCGCCGCCGAGGCCGGCGAGGACGGCGCGTTCGGTGTCGACGCAGAGCGCGGTGGGGGCGTCGTGCAGGGCGGAGAGGGTTTCGCAGGCGGCGTCGGGGCGTTCGCGGCATTGGACGGCCACGGCTCCCTGGCCCGGAGCGGGCAGCATGAAATCGAGGGGTTGGACCGAAAACGGCGCGAGGCCGAGGGGGACGCCGGCGCGTTCGAGGCGGTGAAGCCCGGCGGCGGCGAGGACGATGGCGGAGAGGGCGGGGTCCTCGGCGAGTTTGCGGATGCGGGTGGGCACGTTGCCACGCAGCACGACGACGTCGAGGTCGGGGCGCTGCCAGAGCAGGAAGCGCTTGCGGCGGAGGCTGCTGGTGGCCACGCGGGCGCCGGGGGCGAGGGCGGCGATGCCGCCGGGGGACCGGGCGATGAGCATGTCGGCCGGGTTTTCGCGGGGAAGGACGGCTCCGATGGTGAGGCCGGCGGGCTGGACGGTGGGGAGGTCCTTGAGGCTGTGAACGGCGGCGTCGATCTCACCGCGGAGGAGGGCCAGTTCGAGTTCCTTGGTGAAGAGGCCCTTGTCGAGGCTGCCAGGGGCGCTGAGGTCGATGTCGAGGCGGGCATCGCCGGTGGTGCGGATGATGCGTTCCTCGACGGTGAGGCCGGGGTGGGCGTCGCGGAGGCGGGCGGCGACGTGGCGGGTCTGGGCGAGGGCAAGGTCGCTGCCGCGGGTGCCGAGGACGAGAGGCTTCACGTGGGAAGGGCGGGAGTAAGGACGGAAGCGGGCGCGGGGGTGGGGTGGTGGTGTCGCATCCAGCGCACAAAGTCGGCGACGTGGGTGTCGATGATGCGCTCGCAGTGGTCGATCTCGCGCTGGCGCACGGCGAGGGAGCGGCGGGCGATGTCCTGGAGGGAGTCGATGTCGTAGAGGTAGACGCCGTCGATGGCGTTGACGGTGGGCTCGACGTCGCGGGGCACGGCGAGGTCGATGATGAACAGCGGGCGGCCGGCGCGGTGGCGCATCATGGGTTCCAGTTGGGCGCGGGTGACGACGGGGTGCGGCGCGGCGGTGGAGCTGACGAGGATGTCCACGTCGGGGAATTCGTTCTGCCAGTGGTCGAAGTGGATGGCCATGCCGCCGATCTCGCCGGCGAGGGCGGCGGCGCGGTCGAAGGTGCGGTTCGAAACGATGACGGTTTTGACGCCGCGGGAGACGAGGCTGCGGGCGGTGCGTTCGCTGGTGTCGCCGGCACCGAGGACCATGACGCGGCGGTTCGCGAGATCGCCGAAGATTTTGCCGGCGAGTTCCACGGCCACAGCCCCGACCGAGGTGGCGCCGCGGGTGATCTGGGTGTCGGAGCGCACGGCTTTGGCGACGCGGAAGGCGCGCTGGAAGAGCTTGTTGAGGGTGCGGGCGGTGGCTCCGGCGTCGGCGGCGGAGGCGTAGGCCTGCTTGACCTGGCCGAGGATTTCCGTTTCGCCGAGCACCATGGAATCGAGGCCGCTGGCGACGCGGAAGAGGTGGCGGACGCTGCGCGGGGTGTCGTGGTGGTAAAGCGGGGCGTCGATGCCGGCGCGGTCGCTGAGGTAGGTGCGGATGCCGTGGAGGGCGCGCTCGGGGCAGATGCTCGCGGCGTAGAATTCCACGCGGTTGCAGGTCGAGACGACGACCGCCTCGGTGAGCCCGTCGATGGCGCGCACGCGACGGAGAACATCGGTGAGCTCGTGCGTGGCGACGGCCAGGCGTTCGCGCACGTTCACGGGCGCGATGTGGTGGTTGATGCCGGCGCAGAGGATGTTCATTTCGGCAGCTGGCTCACGCTGGGCAGTGTGATGAGCGCAAAGAGAAATACGGCCACGGAAGCCACCACGATGCGCCCCGCGGAGACGAGCCGAAGCCGGGCGAGAATCAGCAGGGTGCCGTAGAGGGCCCAGATAAAGAGGGAAGCGGCGGTTTTCCAGCCCCGCACGTCGATCCCGGCGAGCATGCCGGCCGTGAAGGCGAGCGTGAGGAGGAGGAAGCCGGTGACGATGAGACGGAAATTCACGCGACCAAGCTCGGTGATGGGCGGGAGGTTGAGGAGCAGCTCGGAGAGGCGCCGCGCCTTGAGCTGGCGTTCCTGCACGAGATACATGACGCCGGCGATGGCGGCGAGGCCGAAGGCGCCGTAGGCGATGATCGAGACGGCGGCGTGGAACTCGACCCAGGGATTGTGCGAGATGCGTTTCGAAGCGGCGTCGATCGGCGCGAGGAGGGCAAAGAGAAGGAGCGTGAGCACGAGGGGCGAGGTGAACGCGCCCATGAGGGAGAGCCGGTAGGTCGGGCCGACGAGCAGGTAGATGAGCACGGTGGCCCAGCTTAGGAAGACGAGGACCTCGAAGAGGTTCGTGATCGGGCAGGCGCCCACGATCTGCCCGCGCTGGTAGAGGAAGGCGCTGGAGAACGCGAAGCCCAGCGCCATGGTGAGGAGGTTGAAGCGGGCGGGGCGGAACGTGCCGGAGCCGAGGGCAAACAGGGTGTGCCCGAAGCTGAGAAGGTAACAAAATGCGGCGGCGACGAGCCAGTAGCGCTCCATGCGATTGGGGCCGGTGGCGGCGGTTTGGGCCACCTGGCAGGTTGCAACCCTAGCGGAGCGGTGCACGTTACTCAAACGATGAATGCACCGCCCGCCGTGGCCTCCCAGCCGCTTCCCCGCAAGCCGGTGATCATGCACCAGCGGTGGCGTCGGCTGCTTTTTCTGCACTGGAGCTGGGATGCCGACGCGGTGCAGGCGACGTTGCCAGCGGGGTTGACGGTCGAGACGTGGGAGGGGCGGGCCTGGCTGGGGGTGGTGCCGTTCTCCATGGAGGGGGTGCGCCCGCGCTTTTGCCCCGAGGTGCCGGGTCTCTCGAATTTTCTGGAGCTGAATGTGCGGACCTACGTGCGGGACGGGCAGGGCCGGCCCGGCGTGTGGTTTTACTCGCTCGATTGCGCGCAACCG
Source organism: Verrucomicrobiaceae bacterium (assembly GCA_027488755.1). Taxonomy (GTDB): domain Bacteria; phylum Verrucomicrobiota; class Verrucomicrobiia; order Chthoniobacterales; family JAATET01; genus JAATET01. The sequence continues at coordinate 51,841 of JAIYAZ010000135.1, forward strand.
GTGGCGGTGTGGGCGGCACGGACGTTTTTCCGGCTGCCGTATTTTCACGCCACGATGCGGGAGGAGGTGCGGGCGGACCGGATCCGCTATGCGAGCCGGCGGCGCGGGGATGCGGAGGAGTCGCGCTTCGAGTATGCGCCGCAGGGCGAGGCGCGGCCGGCGCGGGCGGGGTCCCTCGAGGAGTTTCTGGTGGAGCGCTACCGATTGTTTGCCGCCGGGCACGAGGGCCTGCTGAGCGGGCAGGTCTGGCACGCGCCCTACGAGATCCAATCCGCGGAGGTGCGGGAGTGGAGCATTGAGCCGCTCCGCGAGGCGGGGTTCGCGATGGAGAATCATCCCCCCGAGCACGTGGCCTACGCGCCGGGGGTGGATGTGCGGATTTACGGGCTCGAGGAGGCGGCCGGCTACCAGCCGAGCACGTAGCCGAAGATGAGCGGGGCGACGATGGAGGCGTCGGACTCGATCACGTATTTGGGCGTGTCGATGCCGAGTTTGCCCCAGGTGATTTTTTCGTTCGGCACGGCGCCGGAGTAGCTGCCGTAGCTCGTGGTGGAGTCGCTGATCTGGCAGAAGTAGCCCCAGAGCGGGACGTGGTCGCGCTGGAGGTCCTGGTGGAGCATGGGCACGACGCAGATCGGAAAGTCGCCCGCGATGCCGCCGGCGATCTGGAAAAAGCCGAGGGAGTGTTTGGCGGTGACGGTGGTGTAATACTCGGCGAGGGCCTGCATGTATTCGATGCCGGTGCGAACGGTGTGGACGTTTTTGACGTCGCCGCTGATGCAGTGGCCGCAATACATGTTGCCGAGGGTGGAGTCCTCCCAGCCGGGGACGAAGATGGGGAGGTTTTTTTCGCAGGCGGCGAGGAGCCAGCTGTTCTTCGGGTCGATCTGGAAGGAGTCCTTGAGCTTCCCGCTGCGGAGAATCTTATACATGAACTCGTGGGGGAAGTAGCGTTCGCCGGCCTGGTCGGCGGCCATCCATTCCTCGAGCACGACGGACTCGATGCGGCGCATGGCCTCCATTTCGGGGATGCACGTGTCGGTGACGCGGTTCATGTGCCGGTCGAGCAGGGCCTGTTCGTCGGCGGGGGTGAGGTCGCGGTAATTTGGCACGCGCTCGTAGTAGTCGTGCGCGACGAGGTTGAAGACGTCCTCCTCGAGGTTGGCGCCGGTGCAGGTGATGGCGTGGACCTTGTCCTGCCGGATCATTTCGGCGAGGGAGAGGCCGAGTTCCGCGGTGCTCATCGCGCCGGCGATGGTCATGAACATGTGCCCGCCGGATTCGAGGTGTTGGCGGTAGCCGACGGCGGCGTCCTTGAGGGCGGCGGCGTTGAAGTGGCGGTAGTGGTGGTTGATGAAGTCGGTGATGGGCGTCGCCATGGGTGCGGAAGCTCGGAAGGGTTGCGGGGCGGGGAGGGACGGGAGGGAACTAGTCCATCGAGAACGGACTGTAGAGCGACTCCTCGTAGCCGGAGTCATACCAGTCGTCCACTTCGGGCTCGTTGTAGGCGAAGGGAGCCTCGTCCTGGTATTCCGGGGTGTTGAAATACTGGTCCTTCTGCACGCGCTGGGTGCGGGCGTTGGCGGCGGTGGGGTTGTAGCCGTAGAAGCCCTGGGTCTCGCTGAGGTAGTTCAGCAGCTGCGGGGTGGCGCCGGCCTGGCGCAGCGCGCTGAGCTGGGAGTAGGTGAAGTCGTATTTTTTCTCCGTGCTCTGGAGGTAGCTCACGATGATCTGGGTGGGCACTTTCTTCTGCACGAGGTTCGTGATGTCGGCGTAATCGAGCACGCGGCCGTTGTAGATCTTCGTGTAGGTGGAGGAGCCGACGTTGTGGGCGGCGACGGCGGCGGTGAGTTGCGGGTCGACCTGGGGTCCGGAGGAGCAGGCGGGGAGCAGGGCGGCCGCCACGAGGGCCGGGAGCAAAGCGAGGGAGCGGGGCAGACGGAGCATGGGGCTGTCTTATGCCACGGCGGGGGAGGGGGCAACAAAAGATCGTTGCGCCGCGCGCCGTGCAAAATACCTTCAGCCCCATGAAGATCGCTTCCCTTGGTGCCGGCCGGATGGCCGCCGCCCTCGTGCGTGGTTTGGTGGATGCCGGGGTGGCGCGGGGCGCGGATGTGCGCGTGGCCGATCCCGTGCCCGCCGCGCGGGAGCGGCTTGCCGCCGAACTGGGCGTGCAGGCCTGTGCGGACAACGCCGCGGCCGTGACCGGTGCCGATGTCGTGCTGCTGTGCGTGAAGCCCGGGGACGTGCCTGCCGCGCTGGCTTCCGCGGGCGGCGCGCTGAACGGGACGCTGCTCATTTCGATTGTGGCCGGCCTGTCGCTGGCACGGCTCACGGCCCTCGCGCCGGGGGCGCGCATCGTGCGCGCAATGCCGAACACCCCCGCTCAGGTCGGGGCCGGAGCCACGGCCTACGCGGGGGGCGACACGGCCAGCGCCGAAGACCTCGCGCTGGCGGGCCGCATTCTGGGCGCGGTCGGACTTGCCTTTGCCACGCCGGAGAAATCCCTCGACGCCGTCACCGGGCTCAGCGGGAGCGGGCCGGCCTACGTGTTTCTCGTGATCGAGGCGCTCTCGGACGGCGGCGTGGCGGCGGGCCTGCCGCGTCCGCTCGCCACGCAGCTTGCGGTGCAAACCGTCCTCGGCGCCGCCCGGCTCGCGGCGGAATCGGGCGAACACCCCGCGCTCCTGCGCGAAGCGGTCACCAGCCCGGGTGGCACCACCGCGGCCGCGCTGGGCGTGCTCGAAAGTTCCGCCGTCCGCGCGGCGTTCATCGACGCGGTCGCCGCCGCCGCCGAACGCAGCCGCGAGCTCGGCCAATGAGGCGCCTGCTCCCCGTCCTGCTGGCGCTGGCCGGCGCCGTGCCCACCGCCGCCCGCGCGGAGGACGCGCCCGACCCGGCGACCTACGTGCCGATTGAGGCCCGCGCCGCCGCGGCCGACGGCAACACCGCCTTTGAAAAGGGCGACTACGAGGCCGCGCGCAAGGCCTACCGCCGCGTGCTCGATATCTCGCCCGACAACCTCGTTGGCCTCGTCAATCTCGGGCTCGTCGAGTTCCGCGCGAGCAACGCCGCCGAGGCCGAGAAGCTCCTCAAGCGCGCCGTGCAGATCCGCCTGGAAACCGGGGCCGCGTGGCTCACCCTCGGCATGCTCTGCTACGAGCAGGGCCGGCTCGACGAGGCCCACGCCGCGCTGGCGCAGGCCGTGCTTTACGATCCCGGTAACGCCCGCACGCACAACTTCCTCGGCGTCACCCTCGGGCGGAAGGGCTGGCTCGACGGCGCCGAGGCCGAGCTTCGGCGCGCCGTCGAGATTGATCCGAGCGCCCGCGATTCGCACTACAACCTCGCCGTGATCTACCTTCAGCGAAAGCCGCCCGCCATCGAGCTCGCCCGCCGGCACTACTTCCGCGCCGTTGAGCTCGGCGCCTCGCCCGACCCCGCCATCGAAAAGACCCTCCGCGAAAACGCCCCGAAACCGTGACCCGCCTCCCGCGCATTCTCCTCCTTCTTGCCGTCCTGTTTGTTCCCGGGCTCGCGCCCGGCGCCCCGGCCGTGCCGCCGATCTTTGGCCGTTGCGCGATCCTCTTCGACGCCAACACCGGCGAAGTCCTCTACAAAAAGAACGACAACCTGCGCATCCCCATTGCCAGCACGCAAAAGCTCCTCACCGCCCTGCTCGTCGCCCGCGCGGGCAACCTCGAGGGCTTTCTCACCGTGCCGCCCGAGGCCCCGCTCGCCGAGCCGACCAAGCTCGGGCTCAAGGCCGGCGATCGCTACCCGCGCCTCACCCTGCTCACAGCCCTGCTGGTCAAAAGCGCGAACGACACGGCCGTCTCGCTCGCCGTGGACAACGCCGGCAGCGTGCCCGCCTTTGCCGCCCGAATGAACGCGGAGGCCCGCCGCCTTGGAGCCCGCAACTCGAATTTCGTCAACCCGAACGGCCTCCCCAACCCCGCGCAATACTCCACCGCCCGCGACCTCGCCTGCATCGCGCGCGCCGCCTACCGCAACCCCGTGATCCGCGACATCGTCGACCGCAAGACCTACCTTTTCCCCTACGCGAACGGTCGCACGACGCTGCTCACCAACACCAACCGCGTCCTGCGCACCTACTCGTTCTGCAATGGCATGAAGACCGGCTACACCGACCTCGCCGGCCATTGCCTCGTTGCGAGCGGCTCCTACGGCGGGCGCGACATGATCGCCGTCGTGCTCAAGAGCAACAAGGCCCAGGTATGGGATGACTGCGCGAAACTGCTCGCCTACGGCCTCGGCATCGACCGGGAGCAGTTCCGCGTGAAGGACGGCGGGTAACCATGTCGCGCCACTACACGCTTCACTCCGCCGCTTCGCCGGTCGGGCGCATTGACTATGCGGCCGAGCTCAACGCGCAGCAGCTTGCCGCCGTGCAGGCTGCGCCCGGGCCGGCGCTCGTGATCGCCGGGGCGGGCAGCGGGAAGACGCGCACGCTCACCTACCGCGTGGCCTGGCTGCTCGAGCAGGGCGTGGCCCCGGCGTCCATCCTGCTGCTGACCTTCACCAACAAGGCCGCGCGCGAGATGCTCGAACGCGTTGCCGCCGTGGTGCCGGGCGGGGCGGACGAAATCTGGGGCGGCACGTTCCACTCGATCGGCAACCGCATCCTGCGTCGGCACCCGGAGGCGGTCGGGTTTCGCCCGGGCTTTTCCATCATGGACCGCGAGGACCAGGAGGACATGATCGAGGCCGTCGTCGCCCGCGAAGGGCTGCGCACGCCGGACCGCCGTTTTCCCAAGGGCGGCGTGCTCGCCGAGATCTTCGGGCTCGCGATCAATTGCGGGCAGACCATCCCGGCCATCCTCGCGGAGCGCTACCCGTATTTTCTGCCCGTCGAGGAGCAGATCCACCGCGTGGCGATGACCTACGAGGGCCGCAAAAAGGAGGCGAACTCGATGGACTTCGACGACCTCCTCGCGAAGACGCTTGAGCTTTTCACCACGAACGCGGAGATCGCCGCGCGCTACCAGCGGCAGTTTCAGCACGTCCTCGTCGACGAATACCAGGACACGAACCGCCTGCAGGCCGAGCTGGTCGAAGCCATCGCCGCGCAGCACGGAAACGTGATGGTCGTGGGCGACGACGCGCAGTCGATCTACTCGTGGCGCGGGGCGAACTTCGAAAACATCCTGCGCTTTCCCGAGCGCCACCCCGACGCGGAGGTGCACAAGATCGAGACGAACTACCGCAGCGTGCCCGAGGTGCTTGAGCTGGCGAACGCGGCGATTCTCGGCAACGAGCGGCAGTTCCCGAAGGCGCTGCGGGCCGTGCGGCCGGCGAGCGGGTTGAAGCCCGCGCTCGTGCCGCTGGCGACGAACAACGCTCAGGCGGCCTTTGTCGCGCAGCGGATTCTTGAGCTCAACGAGGAGGGCGTGGACTTCCGCGAGATCGCCGTGCTCTACCGCGCGCACTACCAGTCGCTCGAGGTGCAGCTGGAATTCACGCGGCGCGGCATTCCCTTCGCGATCACGAGCGGCCTGCGCTTCTTCGAGCAGGCGCACATCAAGGACGTGGCCGCGTTCATGAAATTCTCGGTGAACCCGCGCGACGAGGTCGCCTTCAAGCGCATGGTCAAACTTCTGCCCGGCATCGGCGCGAAGTCGGCCGAAACGCTGTGGAGCCTGGCGGCCAGCGGAAAGACCGAGGATCTGCGCCGCGCCAAGGTGCCCGCCAAGGCGCAGAAGGCGTGGGATCAACTCGTGCACACCCTCGCCGAGCTGCGGCCGGGAGAGGCTGCGCTGCCGCCCGCGGCGATGATCGAGAGCGTGCTCTTCGCGGTTTACGACGACTACATGCGCACGAAGTTTCCGAACTACGACGCGCGCCGCGAGGACCTCAACACACTCCAGAATTACGCGAAGCAGTTTGCCTCCACCGAGGAATTCCTCGCCCAGCTTGCGCTGCTCGGCGCGGTGGAAACCGGCGACGCGCTCGCCGCGGGCCGCGACGACGACGACAAGGTCACGCTCTCGAGTGTCCATCAGGCCAAGGGGCTTGAGTGGCGCGCGGTGTTTGTCGTGTGGCTGGCCGACGGCATGTTCCCCACCTCGCGCTCGCTTGAGCGGGACGAGGACGTCGAGGAGGAGCGGCGGCTGTTCTACGTGGCGGTCACCCGCTGCAAGGACGAGCTTTACCTCACCTATCCCGAACTGCGGCTCAACGCGGGCTACGGCGAGGCCTTCCAGCGGCCGTCGCGGTTTTTGAACGAGCTGCCCGAGGAGCTTTACGAGGCGTGGGAGGTGAGCGCGGGGCCGACGGAGTATTCGCCGCGCCCCGGGGGTTCCCCGCGCATCGAGGGCCAGGCCGACGAGCCGTGGTGAGCGGCCGTCGCGTGCGGGTTACGGGAAATTGACGCGCACGGGGCGGCCGACCTGGAGTGCGCTGCCCAATTCGCGGCGGAGGTCCGCGGCGCTGATCTGGATTTGCACGCGCGGGCGCTCGGCCTCGTTGCCGAGGGCGACGGCGCTCGCGCTTTCCGGGCCGGCCTCGGCCGCGGCGGCCCGCAGGGCGGTGACGACGCCGGTGAGCGGGCGCTCGGCTCCGTCGATGAGGATATCGGCGTTCTGACCGATCTTGAGGCGGGCAAAGACGTCGTCGGAAACAAAGGCTTCGACGTAGGGCTGGTCGCTGTTTACGACCGTGCAGAGCACGGAGCCGCGGGCGACTTCGCCGCCGCGGCCGACGCGGATGTCGCGCACGACGCCGGCGGAGGGGGCGCGCACGGTGGCGCGGGCGGTGCGTTCGAAGAGCGAGCGCTCGGTGTCGACCCGGGTGAGGGCGACTTGGAGTTCGGCCTTAGCGGTGTCGAGGCGGAGGGCGGCCTCGGCAAGTTTGCCGGCGAGATCCTCGCGTTTTTCCCGGCCGTCGGTCTCGGCGAGGAAGTTGCCGCCGATGACGAGCGGGGCCCGGGTGCCGGGGGCCTCGGGGAAGGCCTTCGCGCGACCGGCGGCGGGGGCCTCGGGACCGAGGTTCGCGTAGAGGGATTCGAGGTAGCGGCGGGAATTTTCGAGCGTGGTGATCTCCTCGCGCTTGGCGACGAGCGCGGCCTCGGCCTCGCGGATGCCGCGGTCGCCGTCGCGGAGGTTTTCGATTTCGAAGAGGGCGGCGCCTGCGCTGACGGCTTCGCCGGACTGCGCGCTGAGCGTGGTGACGGTGCCGTCGAGCGGGGAGGTAAGGGTGAGGAGCGGGGCGTTGATGACGCCTTCGATGCTGCGGGGCCAGAGCAGGAAAGGGAGGACGAAGAGCGCGGCGAGCGCGGGCAGCACGGTCGCGGCGATGAGGACGGGGTGGCGGCCGACGATGGGCGGGAGGGGCAGGGCGCGGAGGCGGTCGCGGAGGACGCGGGCGGGGCTCGGCGGCGCGGGCAGCTCGACGTCGCGGGGCGAGGGGGCGGCGAGCTGGGTGCGGAGGGTGGCGAGTTCGCGGCCGGCGAGGTCGAGTTCCTCGCGGAGGTGGAGGCGTTCGTCGGCGGCGCGGCGGGCGGCTTCGCGGGAGGCGTCGAGGTCGGCTTCCAGCGCGGCGTTGCGGGTGCGGAGCAGGGCGAGGTTGTCGCGGAGGGTGACTTCGAGGGCCTGGAGGGTGTCGAGATCGGAGCGGGTGCGCTCGAGTTCGCGGAGCGTTTGCTGGTGGTCGCTGAGTTCGGCCTGAAGGGCGCGGAGCTGGTGCTCGTTGGCGGCGACGTTGGCGAGGGCGCTGGTGGCGGACTGGCGGGCGTCGTCGCGTTCGCGTTCCAGGGCGTCGACGGTGCGGCGGAGGGCGGCGCTTTCGGCGGCTTCGGCGCGGAGGGCTTCGCGGGATTGGGCGAGATCGGCCTGGGTTTCCTCGCGACGTGTGAGTTCGTCGCGGTGCTCGGCTTCGCGGCGGGCGAGCTGGCGCTGGAGGTCGGCGGCGGTTTCGGCCCGGGCGGCGGCGTCGTCGCGCTGGGCGGTGAGCTCGCGCATGAGGCCGGCGAGGCGGTCGAGCTCGATGCGTTTGGCGTCGATCTCGGCGGTGAGGGCGCCGATACGGGCGACCTCGGCGGCGGTGCGGGTGAGTTCGACGGTGAGGGTTTCCTCCCGGTGGCGGGCGGTGGCGAGTTCGGTCTCGAGTTCGCTCAGGCGGGCGTGGGAGCGTTCGAGTTCCGACTGCGCGCGGGTGGCGGCGGTCTCGTGCTCGGTGAGCTGGCGGGTGACTTCGTCGAGCCGGGTTTGGAGGGTGGATTCGGCGGCGACGAGGCGGTCGATGCGTTCCTCGAGTTGCTGTTCGCGCAGACGGGAGGCGGCCTCGCGGTTGCGGGCGGCGATCAATTCCGTGGCGTAGGGGCCATGGGTGGCCCGGTAAATCCCGGCCTGGGCGGCGGGCGGGGGTTCCAGGTCGGGCGCGGAGAGGGGGACGGCGTCGGCGGAAGCCGGCGGCGCGGGGGGCGGGGTCGGGTCGGACGGGCTTTCGGTGCGCGCGGCGTGGACCTCTTTTTCCAGGAGGCTGACGGTGGGTTTGTGGCCGAGACGGCGCACGGACTCGAGGGCGTCCATGAACTCGGTGATGCTGAGCTTCGGACTGCTGACGGGGGCGGGACGCGGGGACGAACGGATGCCTTCGGGAAGGGGCGAAGAGGATTTCATGAAAGCACCGTTGTGTCTTTCATGTGGCAAAAAAGCGACAGACGCAAGGGGAAGTTTTCGCCTTGCGAGAATTTTTTGGGGCAAAAAGCGTCGGGCCGGCGCGTGGGCCGGCCCGGATCGGGTTGCAGGCGGCCTTTGGAGAGGTCGCCGGAAAGGGGTGGGATTAGAGCTTCATGCGCACGGCCATTGCGGCGTGCTCTTCGTCGGTGCAGGCGGCATTGAGTGGGACGTTGGTGGTTTTGTCGGTGTTGCCGACGAGGCTCTGGGAGAGCATCCACTGTTCGAGCTCCTCGCCGCTGATGTCGGCGAGCATGGTGCCGTTGACCTCCACGCAGGGGGAAAGGGGCTGGCCGCTGCGCTGTTCCATTTCCCAACGGAAGGCGGGGTTTTTGATGATGTCCTTCTCCTCGTAGGGCAGGTCGTATTTCGCGAGCACGGCGCGCACGCCATTGCTCCAGCCGCATTGAGTCTTGAGGTAGGCGGTGATCGTGGGCTTGGACATAAGGGGGATATTAGCACAGGGGCGGACGGGGGGCCAAAGGGGATTTTGCCCCAAAAAGAAAGCGCCGGCGGTTTCCCGCCGGCGCTTCGTGAGAGGTTGGAAGGAGGAGAAGGGTTACTTCTTCTTCTTGCTTTCGCCGGGGCGGTATTCCTCCTGGGCGAACTGGAAGGCCTGCGCGAGGCCGACCATGTCTTCGCCGGGTCGAACGCTGTTCTCGAAGGCTTCGCTTTCCTTCTTGAGGTCTTCCATGGAGTAGTTCGCGGCCTTGATCGAGAGACCGATGCGGCGCTCGGCCTTGTCGATCTTGATGACGCGGGCTTCGACTTCCTGGCCGACCTTGAGGGCGTCCTTGACCTTCTCGACGTGGTCTTCGCTGATCTGCGAGATGTGGACGAGGCCGTCGATTTCGCCGTCGAGCTGGATGAAGGCGCCGAAGTTGGCGAGCTTGCTGACCTGGCCCTTGACGAGGTCGCCGATTTTGAAGCGGGTTTCGATGTCCTTCCAGGGGTCGTTCTCGAGCTGCTTGACGCCGAGGCTGATGCGCTGGTTGGCCTTGTCGATGTCGATAACCACGGCTTCGACGTCGTCGCCCTTCTTGAGCATTTCGCTCGGGTGGTTGATCTTGCGGGTCCAGCTCAGGTCGGAGACGTGGACCATGCCGTCGATGCCTTCTTCGAGTTCGACGAAGGCGCCGTAGGCGGTCATGTTGCGGACCTTGCCGCTGACCTGCTTGCCGATCATGTAGCGCTGCTCGATCTCATCCCACGGATTGGCTTCGAGCTGGCGGACGCCGAGCGAGATTTTCTGCTCGTCCTTGTTGACGCCGAGAACCACGGCTTCGATTTCCTGGCCGAGGGTGAGGACGTCGGACGGGCGGGCGATGCGCTTGGTCCAGCTGAGTTCGGAGACGTGGATGAGGCCTTCGACGCCGCGCTCGATTTCGACGAACGCGCCGTAGGGCATGAGGTTCGTGACCTTGCCGCGGACGGTCTGGCCGACGGGGAAGCGCTCCTCGATCTTGTCCCACGGGTTGTCCTGCATCTGCTTGAGGCCGAGGGAGACGCGCTCCTTGTCCTTGTTGATGTCGAGGATGACGACGTCGAGCTGGTCGCCGATTTTGACCATTTCGCTCGGGTGATTGAGGCGGGCCCACGACATGTCGGTGATGTGGAGGAGGCCGTCGATGCCGTCGAGATCGATGAAGGCACCGAAGTCGGTGATGTTCTTCACGGCGCCGGAGACCTTGTCGCCGATCTTGACGCTGCCGAGGAAGGACGAGCGCTTCGCGGCGCGTTCGGCTTCGATGATTTCGCGGCGGCTGAGGACGACGTTTTTGCGGTCGTCGTTGATCTTTACGATCTTGAAGTCGTAGGTGTTGCCGACGAACTGGGTGAGGTCGCGCGGCGGGATGATGTCGATCTGCGAGGCGGGCAGGAAGGATTCGACGCCGACGTTGACGGTGAGGCCGCCCTTGACCACGGCTTTGACCTTGCCCTTGATGAGGCCGCCTTCCTTGAACACGGCGACGATTTTCTCCCAGTTCTGGCGCTGGGCGGCCTTTTCCTTCGAGAGGACGACCATGCCCTCGTCGTTTTCGAGGCGGACGAGGAGGACTTCGACTTCGTCGCCGACTTCGACTTCCTCGGGATCTTCAAACTCGTCGGCGCGGACGACGCCTTCGGATTTGTAACCGATATCGATGAGAAATTCGCGGGAACGGATTTCGAGGACATGTCCCTTGACGATGCTGCCCTCGCGGTAGTTTTTCGTGGATTTGGCGAGGAGTTCCGCCAGATTGGCTTCGGCCATAAAGGTGGCTTTGGTTGGTTGAGGTTTAGGTTCGATGCCGCACGACCTTGTCAGGAAGCCACCCGGCACTCGGCGGGGTGGAGGTTGCGGTAAAGAGTTTGGCAGAATACAAACTGTCCGGGGGCTGGCAAGGACTTTGTTGCCCGCGGGGCGGTCACGCAAGGTAGGTGTCGGCGTGGTCGTAGGGCGGGGCGCAGCAGCAGAGAAACACGAGATCGGTCGTGGCGGTGATCTCGTGCCACGCGCCGGGCGGAATGAGAATGGCGTCTCCGGGGCCGACCGGTCGGGTCGCGCCGTCGATCTCCATGGTGCCGGTTCCTTCGAGGAGAAAGTAGATTTCCTCGGCAAGCCGGTGGTAGTGCCGCTGCGTCGCGGTGCCGGCGGGCACGCGGGCCTCGGCGAGGCTTTGGTTCTGCACGGGGGCGTTGGTGCGGTCGAGGAGGCTGCGGATGGTCGAGCCGTCCTTGGTGGTAAAGGGTTTTTGGCTGGAAAGGTTCTGGATGGTCATGGACATTGCCGACCTATGAAATTTTTCGCGGGTTGCACAGCGCTGATCACCGGGGCCTCTTCCGGGCTGGGGGCGGAGTTTGCCCGCCAGCTCGCCCCGCAGGCGCAGTCGCTTGTGCTGGTGGCCCGTCGGCACGACCGCCTTGAGGCCCTCCGGGCCGAGCTCTCCGGGGCCTATCCCGGTCTGGCCGTATTTACCTACGTCCTTGATCTCGCGGATGCCGAGGCGCGTCTGGGCTTCGTGCGTTGGCTCAACGAGCAGGGCATCGTCGTGGATTTTCTCGTGAACAACGCGGGCCTTGGTGACCACGGCCCGTTTGAAAGCAGTGAGTGGGACCGGGTGCGCGCCATGCTCGACGTGAACGTTGCGGCCCTCACCCACCTCACGCACGCGCTCCTGCCCATGCTGCACGGGGCGGGCCGCGCGGCCATTCTCAACGTGAGCTCGGTCGCCAGCTTTTTCCCGCTGCCGAATCTGGCCGTCTACGCGGCGACGAAGGCCTACGTGACGAGTTTCTCCGAGGCGCTGCGCATGGAACTGCGCGACACGGGCGTCTCGGTCACGGCGTTGTGCCCGGGGCCGGTGCACACCGAGTTTTTTGACGTGGCCACCCGGCCCGGCGATGAGGGCAATGCCGCGCACTACGAGACCATGCCCGCGTTTCGGGTGACCCCCGAAGAGGCGGTGGCCGAGGGATTGGCCGCGGTGGCGAGGGATCGCGCCCGGGTGATTCCGGGCCCGCTCCTGGCGGCCGCGGTGGCCGTGGCGGCGCTGGTGCCTTTTTTTTTGGTTCGACAGATTCTTCAGGCCAGTCGCGCGCGTATCTAAGATATCAAACCGCTCGAACACTCCAACTTTGACCATTCTCTGGTGAAAAACCTTCCCAAGCTTCGCAACCTTGCCAGCGGCCTCGAGGCCGGGGTGACGTTCAAGCAGACCTTCGACCTCATCAACCCGCATCTCTACAGCGTGGAGGAGCGCATCCGCCAGCAGGCGCGGGCGTTCGATCCGGCGGTGGAGGGCTACGTGGCCTACGCGGTGAATTCCGGCGGCAAACGGCTGCGGCCGGCGCTGGCCCTGCTCGCGGGCGGTGCCACGGGGAAGATCACCACGGGGCATGTCGACGTGGCGGTCATTCTGGAGCTCATCCACGTCGCCACCCTCGTCCACGACGACATCATGGACGGCGCGGAAACCCGCCGCGACCAGCCCACGGCCAACGCGAAGTGGGGCAACTCCCTCAGCGTGCTGCTGGGCGACTGCCTCTTCGCCCACGCGCTGCGGCTTTCCACGAATTTTTCGAACAACGAGATTTGCCGCATCGTCTCCGAGGCCTCCGCGGAGGTTTGCTCGGGCGAGATCATCCAGACCCAGCGTCGCTTCGACCTCAATCTCTCGCTGCCGGACTACTACAAGATCATCGAGATGAAGACGGCGGCCCTTTTTGCGGCGGCCTGCGAGCTCGGCGCCTTCATCAGCGAGGCCAGCCCGGAGATCATCAGCGCGCTGAAAACCTTCGGCTCCCGCCTGGGGGTGGCCTACCAGATTTACGACGACATTCTCGACATCGCGGGTGACGAGGAGGAGGTCGGCAAAACCCTCGGCACCGACCTGGAAAAGGGCAAGCTCACCCTGCCCGTGCTGCTGCTCCTGCAGTCCTCCGACGAGGCCGCCCGCACGCGGGCCCGCGAGCTCATTCTCAACGAAAACCACTCCGGCCACGAGGAGTTCGCCGCCCTGCTCAAGTCCAGCGGCGCGATGCGGGCCGCGGTGGAAACCGCCCGTCGCATGGCTCGCGAAGCCCGCGAAGTCCTGAATCCGGTGCCGGCGAACAAATACCGCAACGGCCTCGTCGCCATCGCGGCGCATCTCGAAACGCTGCTCAGCAAATTCTAGGCACGCGGGGTTTCGCCCGCGGCCCGGAGGGGGTAGCGTGTTTGCGTGAGGATGCTTTTCGCCCGCCTGCCGGCCGTCGTCGCGGGGCTTCTTTTCCCCGGCGTGGCCCTGGCGGCGCCGTGGCTTTATCAATTGCAGAATCCCGAGCCCGCGCAGGTGGCCGCCTCGGGGTTTCGGGCGGCGGTGCTGGATTATTCGCGCGACGGCACGGAGGCCGGTCGGCTCCCGGCGGAGGGCGTGCGGGGTTTGGCGCAGGCGGGGATTCGCCCCCTGGCGTATCTCTCGATCGGCGAGGCGGAGAATTACCGCTTTTACTGGCGCACCGCGTGGGAGCAGCAGCCGCCGGCCTGGCTGGGACGAACGAATCCCGACTGGGCGGGGAATTTTAAGGTGCGCTACTGGGATGCCGCCTGGCGAACGACCGTGCTGCGGCCTTATCTACGCCGCATTGTCGCACAGGGGTTCCGGGGCGTTTACCTCGATATCATCGACGCCTTTGAATACTGGGCCGACCCCGCCAGCTATGGTCCCGGGCGAGAGACGTATCGGGCCGGGGATCCCCGCGGCGACCGCGCGGAGGCCGCACGGCGCATGGTCGACCTCGTGCGGTGGATTGCCCGGGAGACGCGGGCAACGGCCGGGCAGCACTTTTGGATCGTCCCGCAGAACGGCGAGGAAATCCTACGCTTTGACGCCGCCGGTCGGTATCGGCGCGTGATCAACGGGCTCGGCGTGGAGGATCTGTTTTTTAACGAAACCCGGCGGAAGTCCGCGGCGGAAACCTCCTATCGGCTCGGCCTCCTCCGACCCCTGCGGGCGGCGGGCAAACGTATCCTTTGCGTGGACTACGTGGATACGGGGGACCGCAGTGATCCGGCCAACGCGGCGCGCATCCGGGAGTTTGTGCGGCGCTGCGACGCGGAGGGCTTCGATTTCTACGCCGGCCGGAGTGACCGGGCGCTGGATCGCATCAATGCCATCCCCGGGGTGCAGCCGTAGGGCGCGCGCTTACTCGAGGATCTCGAGGGCAATGTGCTGGCCCTTTTTCTGGGCGGAGGCGTGCATCAACGTGCGCAGCGCTTGGATGGTGTGACCGCCCTTGCCGATGATTTTCGGGAGGTCGGATTTGCGGGCCGCGAGGAGGAAAACGGTTTTGTCGCCCTCCTCCTTGCGCGTGACCACGATCTCGTCGGGGTATTCGACGAGCTTCCCAACGACGTAGTGAAGAAATTCCTCCACGGGTCGAGGGGCGGGGCGCCTTAAGCGGCGACCTCGGCCTTTTTGCGGGCCTTGGTGATGATGCTGCCGACGGTCTGCGAAGGGCGGGCGCCGACGCCGACCCAGTAGTTCGCGCGGTCGAGCTCGAGCGAGAAGTTCTCGCCTTCCTTCTTCGGATCGTAGGTGCCGATGATCTCGATGAAACGTCCGTCGCGCGGCATGCGCTGATCGGCCACCACGATCTTGTAATACGGGTGGTTGCGGGCGCCTTCGCGCTTGAGTCGGATTGCTACGGCCATTGTGCTGGTTGAGAGTTTGGAGTTGAGAGTTGAGAGGAAAATGGGTGACCGCGTCGAGCGGCTATTTCATTCCCGGTAGTCCGGCCCGGCGGGCTTGGGCCATCATTTTTTTCATGTTGCCCGCCTTTTTCATCATCTTCCTCATCTGGTCGAACCGCAGAAGAAGATTGTTTACCTCGGTGACGCTGGTGCCGCTGCCACGGGCGATCCGCTGGCGTCGGCGCGCATTCAGCATCTCGGGCCGTGCGCGCTCGCCGGGGGTCATGGAGAGAATGATCGCCTCCACCCGTTTGAGCTGCCCCTCGTCAATCGAGGAATCCTTGAGATTAGCCATCCCGGGCATCATGCCAAGCAGATTTTCCAGGGGGCCCATGCGTTTGAGCATCTTGAACTGCTGGAGGAAGTCCTCGAGGTCGAATCCGCCGCTCTGCAGTTTTTTCTGCATGCGCACGGCGTCCTCCTCGGAGATGGCCTCGGCGGCCTTTTCGACGAGACTGACGACGTCGCCCATGCCGAGGATGCGGCCGGCGAGCCGATCGGGGTGAAAGGGTTCGAACTGATCGAGCTTTTCGCCGACGCCGGCGAATTTGATCGGCCGCTGCGTGACGGCGCGCAGCGAGAGCGCCGCACCGCCGCGGGCGTCGCCGTCGAGCTTGGTGAGGATGATGCCGGTGAGGCCGAGGGCGGCATGAAAATGCTCCGCGACCGAGACCGCCTGCTGACCGGTGGCAGCGTCGCAGACGAGCAGCACCTCCTGCGGCTGGAGGAATTCCTTCAGTCGCTTGAGTTCCTGGACGAGCGGTTCGTCGATTTCCTGGCGGCCGGCGGTGTCGAAGATCTGGACGTTGCCGCCGGTTTCCTCGGCCCACGTGAGGGCGCGGCGGGCGACGGCGAGGACGTCCTTTTCGGCGGGGTCGGGGGTGAAGACGTTCGCGTTGATCTGCCGGCCAAGGGTGGCGAGCTGCTCGATGGCGGCGGGGCGCAGAAGGTCGCAGGCGATGAGGTTGGGCGTGCGGCCCTGGGTCTTCAGCCAGCGGGCGAGTTTGGCGGAGGAGGTCGTCTTGCCGGCGCCGTTGAGGCCGACGACGAGGATGCGCGCGGGCTTGTCGAGATTGAGCGGCTCGGCGTCGCCGCCGAGGAGGGCGATGAGTTCATCGTGAAAGATTTTCACGATCTGCTGCCCGGGCGTGATGCTGCGCAGGACGTCCTCGCCGAGCGATTTTTCCTTCACGCGGGCGATAAAGTCCTTCGCGACCTGGAAGTGGACGTCAGCGTCGAGCAGGGCGAGGCGGACCTCGCGCATGGCGTCGGTGACGTTGGCCTCGCTGATGCGTCCGTGGCCGCGCAGGTCCTTGAAGACGTCCTGCAGTTTATCGGAAAGGCGGCTGAACATGCTTGGGTCTAAGGTCTAGGGTTTCGGGTCCAAAGTCGAATGTTACCCGCCGGCGACGACGCGCAGGAGCTCGATGCGGTCGCCTTCGGCCAGCGGGCGGGCGGGCCACTCCGAGCGGTGGAGGGCGGTGCCGTTGTGCTCGATGAGGAGGGTGGGGGCGGGCAGCGCGAGCTCGGTGACCATGTCGGCCACGGTGCGGGCGGTGGGGAGTTCGCGGGTTTCGCCGTTGACGAGGATCTGCACGTCAGAATCCCTGGGCGCGGGCGAGGCGTTGCAGCTCGACCTGGAAGGCGAGCACGTCGCGCTCGGCGGGGCGGTAGCCGAGGGTGGTGGGGTCGAGGCCGAGGCGGCCCATTTGGTCGAGATACCACGCGGCGGTTTCGCCGTCGGAGAACGTGACCCGGCCGCTGATGAGCGCGCTGGGTTTGGTGATCTGGTCGATGGTGACGTTCACCTTCCCGCCGGCGGGAGGAAGGGGTAGGTCGTCGTCCGCGGGGAGGGGGGCCTCGCCGGGCAGCGGCTCCGGTGCGGCCTCGGCGGCGGGCTCGGGCGCGGGAGGCTCCGGCTCCTTGAGGGAAAGTTTGAGGTCGTCGACGAGCAGGCGGGTGTCGAGGTAGGTGAGCGTGAGCTGAAAGTCCTCGCGCAGGCGGCGCTGAACGTCGGAGAGGCTCGCGCCGTCGGCGAGCCATTGGGCGACGGCGGTGGTTTGGGCGTCGGTCAATGTCATGGCAGAGGCCAATGGTTACGGATTCCGGCGGGCGGTGTCCCGCAAAAATCTCCCGCCGCCCGGCGCGCAAAAAGCATTGCCGGCCCCCGCGGGACCCGCTTCACAATTCCCAGTGTGAGGCGTTTGCTCCCCCTTCTGCTGCTGATCCTCGTCGGAGCGCCGCCGTTGCTGCGCGCGGATTTGATGCGTGATCTCTCCGCGGCGGATCAGAAGAAGGTGCTGGCGGGCGGGCAGGTGATGACGACGCAGGACGTGCCCGGTTATCCCTGGCCGAAAACGCAGGTGTATCAGCTCGTGCGCGCCACGCCCGCGCAGGTGATGGCTGTCTTCTTCGATTACGACAACGCCCGCCGCTACATCCCGAACTGCCTCGAGTCGAAGATCACGCGGCGCCTCTCGCTCCGCTCCGTCGAGGTGAGTTACCTCATCGCGGTGCCGATTCTGGCTGACGAGGCCTACACCGCGCTCAACACGCTCTCCACCGGACCGAATGGTTCGCTGCGGGTCGACTGGAAGCTGCTGAAGGCCACGAGCATCCTCGAAAGCCATGGCAGCCTCGTGGTCGAGCCGCACGGCCAGGGCGCGATCCTCCGTTATTCCAACCTGGTGAAACCCTCCTCCGCCGCGGCGGGCCTGCTGCGGGGCGTCGCGCTGGGGCAGATGCGCGAGACGGTGCAGGCAATCGTGAATCAGGCCGAGAAACTGTGCCCCGCCGCCGGGTCACCCGACATGAAACGACTGGATGCCGCCCTTGAAGACCGAAGCTGAACGTTGGTGGGGCCGGGCGTTCGCCGCGGCGTTGGTTGTCGGCCTGGCGGCGTCGGCGTTCGCGCAGGCGGTGCCGGTGCGTATCGTGGCGGCGAACCTTACCTCCGGAAACCACCAGACCTACTCGCCGGACAACGGCAACCATTCCAACCCCGAGGGCGCCGGCGCACGCATTCTCCGCGGACTGCGGCCCGATGTCGTGCTGCTGCAGGAGTTCAATACCACGGTGCCCATGCGCCAGTGGGTGAACGCGACGTTCGGGCCGGAGTTTTCCTTTTTCGTAGAATCCGGCGCGGGCATTCCGAATGGCATCGTGAGCCGCTGGCCGATCGTGGAAAGCGGGGAGTGGGACGACGTGGCGATGGACAACCGGGACTTTGCGTGGGCGAAGATCGCGCTGCCCGGCGGAAGGAAGCTGTGGGCCATCAGCGTGCACTGGTATTCCAAAAAGGCGGCCGTGCGGGCGGAGCAGGCGCGGGCCGTGGCGGCGCTCGTGCGGGAGCGCATTCCGGCGGAGGATCTCGTCGTGCTGGGCGGGGACTTCAACACCCGCGGAAGCGACGAGGCGGCCTTCGCGGAAGTGGCTCCGCTTTTTGACGTGCACGCGGAGCCGCCCGCGGATGCCCATGGCAACGTGAACACCAACTCGCCGCGTAACCGGCCCTACGATTGGGTGCTGGCCGACGCGGAGCTTGCGGCCTGCGCGGTGCCGACGCGAATCGGCGCGGCGTCCTTTGCCCACGGGCTGGTGTTCGACAGTCGGGTCTTTACGTCCCTGGCGGACGTGCCGCCCGTGCAGCGCGGGGACAGCGCCGCGCCGCAGATGCAGCACATGGCGGTGGTGCGGGATTTTGCCGTGCCCGCGCCTTCGCCCGCGACGGCCCGCTGAGTTGTCAGCGAGGGCGTGAAGGCGTCGCGGGGTGAAGCGTGAGGGCGGACATGCCGTAGAGCCCGGTTTCCGGGCCGCGGAAGCCGAAGCGTTCGTAGAACGAGCCGCGGGCGTGGCCGGTGTAAAGGCCCACGAGGGCCTTGGGCGGGGCGGCGCGGTGGAGGTAGGCGATGACCTCGTTCATGAGCGCGGTGCCGATGCCGCGGCCTTGATGGTCGGGATGCACGGCGACGTCCATGATGTAAAAGAACTGCTGGCCGTCGCCGATGACCCGGGCCATGCCCACGCAGGCTCCGGCGGCATCAAGCGCGACGACGCCGTAGAGGGATTGCGGGAGCGAGGCGGCGGCGGCCTCGAAGTTCGTGAAGGCCGTCCAGTCCACGGCGGTGGCGAGTTCGCGATGCTCGGCGGCGGTGGGCGTCCGTGGTTCGAGGCGAAGGCCGGCGAGGGGTTCGCGGTCCGGGAGCGTAAACGCCCGCGACGGCTGGGAAATCCGCAGGCGGTGTCCGTTCAAATCCTGCGCGGTGAATTCGCGGATGCCCCACGGCATGTTTTCCGGCGGGGCGAGGATCAGCGCGCCGCGGGCGAGCCAGTCGGCGTGCAGGGCGTCCACGTCGCCGACGTGGAGGACGAGCGTGACGGGGGCGGTGGGCGCCGCGGTGGCGCAGAGGTAGAGGATCGCTTCGTCCCGGGACACGGATCCGTATTCGTTTTGTCCCCACGTCCAATCGATCGTGAATCCGAGCACGTCGTGATAATGGCGCTGCGCCGCCTCGACGTTTGCGACCGGGAGTTGCGCAATCGGGCGGGAGAATTTCACGGGCCGAGCGCCTAGTGGCGTCGTTGGGTCATCATGAACTCGTTCCCCTCGGGATCGATGGCCATGGCGAGGTGCAGGGGATCCTCGGGCGTGTCGTTCGGCTCGCTGGCGAGCTGACCGCCGCAGGCGAGCAGGCGGACAATGCCTTCGCGAAGATCATCGACCTGGAAGGTGAGGCCCGTCCAGGTGCGTTTGCCTTCGCCGCCGCCGTGGATGCCGATCGTCGCGCCGGCGATTTGAACCTCACTCCAGACCTCGGAGCGCATCGTGACTGTGCCGCCGAAGAGATCGGCGTAGAAACGCACGCAACGTTCCCAGTCCGCGGCCCAGAGGGCGTATTTGACCTTGGTGACCTGCATTACAGCGCGGGTGCGGCGAGGTGCCAGTCGGTGGATTGTTCGTAGGCGTGGGCGATCTGGAGGAGGCGGGCCTCGTCGAACGGTTGGCCGAGGAACTGGAGCCCGACGGGGAGCTTTTTCCCGTCGGCCTCGCCGAAGCCGCAGGGGACGCTGAGGCCGCAGATGCCGGCGAGGTTGGCGGCGATGGTGAAGATGTCGGCGAGATACATGCGGAGCGGGTCGTCGGTGCGTTCGCCGAGCTTGAAGGCGAGGTCGGGCGAGGTGGGGCAAACGAGGGCGTCGCACTGCGCGAAGGCGTTGGTGAAATCCTGCCGGATGAGGGTGCGGACCTTTTGGGCGCGGAGGTAGTAGGCGTCGTAGTAGCCGCTGGAGAGGACGTAGGTGCCGAGGATGATGCGGCGTTTGACCTCGCTGCCGAAGCCTTCCTCGCGGGTGCGCTTGTAGTGGTCGAGGAGGTCCTTCGGCGCGTCGGCGCGGTGGCCGTAGCGCACGCCGTCGAAGCGGGCGAGGTTTGCGGAGGCTTCGGCGGTGGCGATGATGTAATAGACGCCGACGGCGAACTCGGTGTGCGGCAGCGAGACCTCGACGAGTTCGGCGCCGAGGGATTCGCATTGCTTGATGGCGGTTTCGACGGCGGTGCGGACCTGGGGGTCCATGCCGTCGACGAAGTATTCCTTCGGGATGCCGAGGCGCACCCCCTTGAGGTCGCGGCCGAGGAGGGCGGTCGCGTCGTTCACGGGCTGGTCGAGCGAGGTGGAGTCGCGCGGGTCGCGGCCGGCGATGGCGTTGAGCATGAGGCCGGCGTCGCGCGTGGTGCGGGTGAAGGGGCCGATCTGGTCGAGCGAGGAGGCGAAGGCGATGAGGCCGTAGCGGGAGACGCGGCCGTAGGTGGGCTTGAGGCCGACGCAGCCGCAGAGGGCGGCGGGCTGGCGGATGGAGCCGCCGGTGTCGGAGCCGAGGGTGGCGAAGGCTTCGCGGGCGGCGACGGCGGCGGCGCTGCCACCGGAGGAACCGCCGGGGATGCGGGTGAGGTCCCAAGGGTTGCGGGTGGGCTGGTAGGCGGAGTTCTCCGTGGAAGAGCCCATGGCGAACTCGTCGAGGTTCAGCCGGCCGAAGGGGACGGCGCCGGCGGCGCGGAGCTTCGCGATGACGGTGGCGTCGTAGGGGGCGCGGTAGGGGGCGAGGATTTTCGACGCGGCGGTGCAGGGCTGGCCGGTGACGTTGATGACGTCCTTGATGCCGATGGGCACGCCGCCGAGGGGCAGGGAGACGTCGGCCTGGGCGGCCTCGGCGCGGGCGGTTTCGAGGTCGCGGGAGAGGTAGGCCTGGACCTGGGGATCGACGGCGGCGATGCGAGCCTCGAGGGCGTCGAGGGCGTCGAGCGGGGTGAGTTCACGGGCCCGGAGCTTGGCCTGAAGCTCGGCGACGGAGAGGTCGGGAAGGGACATTTCTTGAAATGCGGAAATTCTGAAAGGCGGAAAGGCTGAAAGCAGTTATTCGACGACTTTGGTGACGGTGATGAGGCCGTTGGCCTGGCGTGGGGCGTTGGCGAGGGCGGCGGATTTTTCCAGGCTGGGGAGGGGTTCGTCGGCGCGGAAGACGTTGTAGACGGCGTTGGCGTGCGCGGTGGGTTCGACGGCGGAGACATCGACCTGTTTGAGCTGCTCGACGTATTCCAGCACGCGGCCGAGCTGGGATTGGAACTGGGTGATCTCCGCGTCGCTCAGGTCGATGCGGGCGAGGTGGGCGACGTAGCGGACGTCGAGTTCGGGGCTGCTCATGGGGCGAAGTTAGTGGAAGGGTGCGCGGAAGAGAAAGCGCAAGATTTCACGCGCCGAAGAGGGCGCGGTGCTGCTCGAGGCAATAGCGGTCGGTCATGCCGGAGAGGTAGTCGGCGACGGTGCGGGGGAGGCCTTCGCGTTTGATGCGGCGGGCGGCCTTGGTGCCGATGAGGGAGGGTTTTTCCACGTAGCGGTGGAAGAGGGATTCGAGCAGGGCGCAGCCGCGCTGGTTGGCCTCGGCGACCTCGGGGTTGTAGTAAAGATTGCGGTAGAGGAATTTCCGGAGGGCGGCGTTGCCGCGGCGGGTTTCCGGGCTGAAGCCGATGAGGCGGCGCTTGTTTTTGCGGACGTCGGCGGGGGTTTTGACGCGGGCGTCGCGGATGGCGCGGGCGCTGGTGATGACGAGGTCCTCGACCTGGCGGTTGACGATGCAGCGGATGATGTAGCCGCGGCGTTCGGTGGGGTCGAGCCGGCGGAACTCGCGTTCCGCGAACATGCGGGCTTCGGCCCAGAGGGGGAGTTCGTCGAGGGCGGCGGGATCGAGGAGGCCGGAGTCGAGGCCGTCGTCGAGGTCGTGGCTGGAGTAGGTGATCTCGTCGGCGAAGTCGGCGACCTGCGCTTCGAGGGAGGGGGAGTGGTAGGTGCCGCCGTCGGGGGCGGTGTAGCTGACGTTGTGTTTCTGGAGGCCCTCGATGACTTCGTGCGTGAGGTTGAGGCCGGGGTGGCGGGGGTATTTGGATTCGAGGAGCGTGACGACGCGGAGGCTCTGGTCGTTGTGGTCGAAGCCGCCGTGGGCCTTCATGAGGCGGTCGAGCGCGGCCTCACCGCTGTGGCCGAAGGGGGAGTGGCCGAGGTCGTGCGCGAGGGCGATGGCCTCGGTGAGGTCCTCGTTGAGGGCGAGGGCGCGGGCGATGGTGCGGGCGATGGATGCGACCTCGATGGTGTGGGTGAGGCGGGTGCGGTAGTGGTCGCCGGTGCCGTTGAGGAAGACCTGGGTTTTGCCGTCGAGGCGGCGGAAGGCGGCGCTGTGGATGATGCGGGCCCGGTCGCGCTGGAAGCAGGTGCGGTAGGGGTGCTGGGTTTCGCGGTGGATGCGGCCGAGGGATTCCGCCGCCTTGCAGGCGTAGGGGGCGAGCGTAGTGAGCTCGTCGGCTTCGATGCGTTCGCGGGATTTAAACATGGGGATCGTCGGTTCCGAAGATTTCGCGGCGGGCGGCGCGGCGTTCCTCGCGGCCGCGGCGGATGACCATCAGCAGATCGTAGGCGGCGAGGAGGGCAACGCAAACCGTGAGTGCGCCGCAGGCGAGCCAGTAGAGCGCGAAGAAAAGCGGGTGGGTGGCGAAGGTGTCCCACAGCGCGAAGACGCCGAGGGCGAAGAGCGCGAGGACGAGTAGCAGGAGGGCGGAGATGACCTGGCGGCGGGCGGTGAGGTCGCGGGCGATGCCGGCGGCGAGGGCGAGAACGAGGCCGGCGAAGCGTTTCACGCGATGCGCTGGGTGGTGGCGGGGTCGAAGAGGTGGACGCGCGCGGGATCGAGCCGGAAGCGGCCTCGGCGGCCGGCTTCGCGGGGGTCGACGAGGTGTGGGGAGCGGCTGATGAGGGCGTGCGCGCCGGTCTGGGCGTGGAAGAAGGCGGTGCCTTCGCGGATTTCCACGAAGTCGACGAGGGCCTGGAAGAGGCCCGGGGCGTTGGGGGCCTCGGCGGGCACGGGCGGGCAGTCCTCGGGGCGGACGCCGAGGAGGATGTCGCGGCCGACGTAGGCGCGGGCGGCGGGGTGTTCGTCGAGGCGGAGTTCGACCACGCCGCCGTCGCTTTCCTTGAAGGTGAGCTGGCCGTCGGTGGACTTGAGGGCGCCGCGGAGGAAGTTCATGCCGGGGCGGCCGAGGCTGGCGGCGGCGCAGACGTTGACGGGTTCGCGGTGGATGGCGAGGGGTGCGCCCTGCTGGACGATGGCGCCGTGGCGGAGCAGGACGAGGTGGCTGGCGAGGGTGAGGGCTTCGCCGGGGTCCTCGGTCGTGGCGACGATGGTGGCGCGGAGCTGGTGGTGGAGGCGGGCGAGGTCGGCGCGGAGGTGGGCGCGGGCGGAGTCCTCCAGGCCGGCGAGGGGATGGTCGAGCAGGATGACCTTGGGCTGGGGGGCGAGGGCGCGGGCGATTTCGGCGCGGCGGAGGTCGGCCGGGCTGAGCGCGGCGGGGCGGTGTTCCAGGAGGGGTTCGAGGCCGAGGAGGGCGGCGGTTTCGCGCACGCGGCGGGCGGCGAGGTCGGTGGTGAGGCGCTGCGGGCGCAGGGCGGCGAGGAGGTTTTCGGCGACGGTGCGGTGGGGGAGAAGCGGGGCGGAGGGGGTGGCGAGGGTGACGTCGCGGCGGCCGGCCGGGAGGGGATTGACGACGCGGTCGGCGACGCGGATCTCACCGCTGGTGGGGCGTTCCAGCCCGGCGGCAAGGCGCAGGAGGGCGGAGCCGCCGGCGTCGGCGGGGCCGAGCAGGATGGTGTAACCGCGGTCGGGGCATTCCAACGAAAGGTCGCGCAGGCCGGCCGCCGGGGCGGCGAGGTTTTGGAAGGCGAGGGAGGCCATGGAAAGGCGGGCAGTTTAGGCGCTCCGGCGCAAGGTCCAAGGCCGAAAGCGGGCCGGGGGGGCGGTTTAACCGGGGGGCCAGGCGAGGGGGCGTCCGCCGAGCAGGTGGATGTGAAGGTGGGGGACGGTTTCGCCGCCGTCGGGGCCGTGGTTGATGACGACGCGGAAGCCGGTGGCGTCGAGGCCGAGGGCGCGGGCGACGTCGCCGGCCTTGAGGAGGAGGTGGCCGAGCAGGGCGTGGTCGGCGGGAGTGGCCGCGCCGAGCCGGGGGATGGGGCGCTTCGGGACGAGGAGGACGTGAGTGGGGGCCTGCGGGTGGATGTCGCGGAAGGCGAGGCAGTGTTCGTCCTCGAAGACGATGTCGGCCGGGATTTCGCGGGCGATGATTTTTTCGAAGAGGGTCATGGGAAGTTAAACAGGAGGGCGCGGAGGGAACGGAGAAACAGGCCGGGGCGGAAATTTCCTTCGCTCCGTTTCCTCCGGTTAAACTCAGGAGAGCTGGAGGTGGAGCTCGGCGGCGCGGGGGCTGGAGTCGAGTTCCTCGCGGATGAAGCGGACGATTTCGGAGCGGAGGCCGGCGCAGTCGGTGCGCCAGTTTTTCGCGCTGCGGAGGAGCTTCACGCAGGGCTGGAGGTCGAAGAGTTCGACGCGGAGGGAGGGCGAGTCGGCGATGGTGCGGAGTTCGTCCTGGAGGAGGCGGAAGAAGAGGAGTTCGTAGCCGGTGCCGGCCTCGCGGGCGAGGCGGGCGAGGGAGAGCCGGAAGGGCGGGGGGAGGGGCTCGAAGTGGGTGGCGACGTCGGCGTAGCCGATGACCTGGAGGACGGATTGGACGGTGGTGCGGAGCTGGCCGAGGGCGAGGACGGGTTCGTCGAAGTCGTTGCGTAGGTAGGTGGCGACGGTTTCGGTGACGTGTTCGGCGAGCCACCATTTCTGGTAACCGGCGCGCTGGGCGGCGCGGGCGAGGCCCTCGGCGAGCCAGGGGGTCTCGAAGTCCATGATGCGGCCGTCGTCGAAACGGACGGCGGGGAGGAGGTTTTTGAACGCGATCATTTGGCGGAGAAGAGTTCGGGCTGGGCCGGGGTTTTCACCCCGCGGCGCTCGAAGGACTGGATTTCCTCGATGAAGTCGCCGATTTCCTGAAATTCGCGGTAGACGGAGGCGTAGCGGACGTAGGCGACGGGGTCGAGGGCGTGGAGTTTTTCCATGACCTTGAGGCCGATCTGGCGGGTAGGCACTTCGCGTTCGTTGCCGGCTTCGAGTTCGTTGATGATTTCCTCCACGCTGCGCTCGATTTCGTCCATGCCGATCGGGCGTTTTTCGGAGGCTTTGACGAAGCTGTTGAGGAGCTTGTGGCGGTCGAAGGGTTCGTGCCGGCCGTCACGCTTGATGGCGCGGAGTTCCAGGCGCTCGATCTCTTCGTAGGTGGTGAATCGGGTTTCGCACTGGAGGCATTCCCGCCGGCGTCGGATGGACGTGCCCTCTTTCGAGAGCCGGGAATCGATGACTTTGTCCTCCAGGGAACCGCACTTGGGGCAACGCATTGTGTCGCGCGGGAAATTTCATCGGAGATTGACTCAATATCTTGTGGTGTCAACGTGAATTCCCCGGATTTTTCACCCGTCCGTGGCGGGGGCGGACGGTCAGGGGGAGCGGCCCTGGCGCTCGGCGGCGATGCCGCGGGCGATGGCGTCGGCGATGCGCTGGCGGCCGGAGGCGCTTTGGAGGACGGCGTTTTCGGAGGGATTCGAGACGAAGCCGCCTTCGACGAGGATGGCGGGGCGGCGGTTTTTGCGGAGGACGTAGAAGCCGCGTTGCTTCACGCCGCGGTTGCGGGTG
The DNA here is from genome assembly GCA_027488755.1 of Verrucomicrobiaceae bacterium. Classification (GTDB taxonomy): domain Bacteria; phylum Verrucomicrobiota; class Verrucomicrobiia; order Chthoniobacterales; family JAATET01; genus JAATET01. The sequence goes on from JAIYAZ010000135.1 coordinate 77,860, forward strand.
GCGTAGGCGCGGGCGAGCTGGCCGTTGACGTTGGCGGCGAGGCGGGCGGCGCGGGGGAGGTAGTAGTAGGTCTCGACGCCGTGGCCGGAGGAGCCGCGGTCCCAGTTGTAGTGGACGCTGACGAAGATGCTGTCGGGGGTGGCGTGGGAGACGGCGACGCGCTGGCCGAGGGTGATGAAGTAGTCGCCGTTGCGGGTCATGATGACGCGGAAGCCCTTGCGGCGGAGGCTGGAGGCGAGGCGTTTGGCGGTGTCGAGGGCGAGGTCTTTTTCGTAGCGACCGGCGCGGGGGCGGCCGCCGTTGTCATGTCCGCCGTGCCCGGCATCGACGACGACCGTTCCGAAGGAGCCGGCGCCGAGGGTGCCGTAGGAGCTGCAGCCGGCGCCGGCGCATCCCGCGAGAAGGGCAAGGCAGGCGGAAAGGCGAAGGTGGCGGAACATGCGGGGCTGCTTGGGAAATGCTTGCGCAGGGTAAGGAAGAAGCGTGCCAACGCAACGTTTTTAGACTCGATTTCCCGGGACCCGGACGCATGGTGGGCGGGATAGTCATGCTTGCAAAGCGCATCATTCCCTGTCTGGACGTGACCGATGGTCGCGTGGTGAAAGGCACGAAGTTTTTGAATCTGCGGGATGCCGGGGATCCGGTGGAATGCGCGAAGGCCTACGATGCGCAGGGCGCGGATGAGTTGGTGTTCCTGGACATCACCGCCTCGAGCGACGGGCGGGCGACCATGGTGGATGTGGTCGAGCGCACCGCGGAGCAATGCTTCATGCCGCTGACGGTGGGCGGGGGGATTCGTTCGGTGGAGGACATGCGCACGATGCTGCTGGCGGGCGCGGACAAGGTGAGCGTGAACACGGCGGCGATCCGGGACCCGGAGCTGGTGCGCGCGGGTTTTGACGCGTTCGGGGCGCAGTGCATCGTGGTGGCCATTGACGCGAAGCGGAATGAGCGGGGGGGGTGGACGGTTTACACCCACGGCGGCCGCAACCCGACGGATCTGGATGCCGTGGCGTGGGCCGAGCGGGTCGCGGAGCTCGGCGCGGGGGAGATTTTGCTCACGAGCATGGATGCGGATGGCACCTGCGCGGGTTATGACCTTGGCCTGACCGCGGCGGTGAGCGGGGCGGTGCCGATTCCGGTGATCGCCAGCGGCGGGGCGGGCAACCTCGCGCATCTCGCGGAGGTGCTCGATGCGGGGCGCGCGGATGCGGTGCTCGCGGCAAGCATTTTTCACTTCGGGGACTTTACGATTTCGGAGGCGAAGGATTTCCTGGCGAACCGAGGAATTGAGGTGCGAAATTCCTAATTCGATATAGGGGAAAACCCCGTATTTTTTGCTTGCATATCGATTGTCCAAATGGCTTCCTGCGGAGAAATCTAACTCAAGTGACTGCTCCGACCGAATTCTCCCCCGATGGCATCCTCTCCTATCTCCGTGGCCGCGGCCTTCGCATTACCCGAAGCCGACGCGGAATCATTCAAGCTCTCTTCAAGGCGACGCAGCCGTTGTCGTTGACGGAGATTCAGGCCAAGGCGCTGGCTGAGGGAGGCATCCTGCCGGATTACGCGACGGTGTTTCGCATGATGGTCCTGCTGGAGAGTCTGAACATTGCGCACAAGGTGAACTTGCGCCGTTCGTGCAGTTACTACGAACTCACCTATCCCGGTCGCCAGAACTACCACCTCGTTTGCACCCGAACGGGCGCGGTGACCCGGCTGGAAATCCCCTGCCCGGTGGCGGAGGTGGAGCGTTTCATCAAGGAAAAGTTTGGCTACACCGGCCTGCATCATTCCCTCGAGTTTTTCGGCCTTTCGCCCGAAGGCGCGGCGTTGCCGCCGGTCGAGGTGGCTACGGTGGAAGCCGCCGTGGTCCCGGTCGCGCCCACAGCACCACTGCCGTAAATCCGAGCAGGACGACGTCCCGCCCGAGGGCGAAAAGCATTTTCCCCCGGGACGGGGACGGGTCTTCCCCGAAGCAGCCGCAGTCGACGATCAGGCCCTGCTGCAGGGCCCAGGCGAGGGCGGCGATAAAGAGGAGCAGCAGGCCGGCGGCGAGGGCCGCGCCGATGCGTTTCGTGCGGGACACGAGCAGCAGGCCGCCCGTGGCGATTTCGATCCAGCCGAGGCTGGCGGCGAGCAGACCGATGAGCACCGGGGGAACGAACGTGAACTGCGCGACGGTGATCGCGAAGCGTTCGCTGGGGCCCATTTTGACAAAGCCCGCGTAGAGGAAGACGCCGGCGAGCGTGAGCCGGAGGATCCAATCCAGCGCCTTCACGCGGCGGCCTCCACGGCGCAGAGGGTGCACAGCGCCTGGTGGGTGGCGCGGACGTTGTGCACGCGGAAAATGGCGGCCCCGCGGAGGAATCCCGCGACGAGGCTGGCCATCGTGCCGGGGTCGCGGTCGCGGGGATCGGGGAGATTCAGGACGTCGCCGATGACGGATTTGCGGGAGACGGGCAGGAGGATCGGGCGGTCGAATTCGTGCAGCGCGGGGAGTTCGCGGTAGACGCGCAGGTTGTCGTCGCGCTGTTTCGCGAAGTCGATGCCGGGGTCGAGCACGAGGGCCTCGCGCGGAAGGCCGGCGGCTTCCGCGCGGGCGATGCGTTCGGCGAAGAACGCGCGCATTTCGCCGATGACATCGCGCCAAGCAACGTGGGTGTGGGGGACCTTGGGTTCCCCGACGGTGTGCATGAGGAGGAGGGCGGCGCCGGTTTGCGCGCAGATCGCGGCGTTCTCCGGCGTGGGGAGGCCGCCCATGTCGTTGAGCAGATCGCCGCCGAGGGGCAGAATGGCGCGGGCCACCTCGGGGCGCCACGTGTTGATGGAAAGCAGGGGCGGGAAGACTTGCTCGCCGTTCGCCGGGGTGGCGCCCGCGACGGCCTCGGCGTAGCGCGCGAGGTAGGGGCGGAGGCGCGCGATCTCGGCTTCGGCGGGGATGGCGGCGCGGTTCGTGCGCGCGCTTTCGGCGCCGATGTCGATGATGTCCGCGCCTTCGGCGATGAGCTCGCGCGTGCGGCGCAGGGCCCATTCGACGTCGAGCGAACCGTCGCCCGAGAAGGAATCATCGTTCAAATTCAGGATGCCCATCACGAGCGGGCGGCGGGGGAAGGTGATGAGGCGGGCGCGGGCGCGAAGAATCATGCGGTGGGTTCCTGCTTGTTCTGGCGCGCATTCTCCCGCAGCCTCGCCGTCAGCGCAATCGTCATGAAGTTCATCGAATCCGTTTACGAGAAACTCCGGCGCCACCCGAAACGCATCGTTTTTCCCGAGGGGGATGACCCCCGCGTCCTGCGGGCCGCCCAGACCTTTTACGAGAACCAGCTCGGCATTCCCGTGCTGCTCGGTGACCGAGCCGTGATCGAGCGGGTCGCGACCGTGGAGAAGGTCGATCTCGACCACGTGGCCATCGTCAATCCCGAGACCTCCTCCGATCTGCCGGTCTTCTGCGAGCGGCTCGAAAAGCTCGACCGCTACAAAAAGTTCGGCGTGCGCGACAGCCGGGCGCTGATGGTGAACCGGAATTATTTCGCCGCGATGATGCTTCAATACGGGCTCGTGGACGGCCTCGTCGGCGGCGTGAACAGCTACGGCGGCTCGCTCCTGCGTCCGCTCCTGCAGATCGTGAAGCGGTTTCCGCACGCGGACGTGATCGCCAGCGCGATGATCGTTGCGCTGCCGAATTCGACGCACGGCGACGACGGCGTGCTGTTTTTCAGCGACACGGGCGTCGTGCCCGAGCCGACGATGCAGCAGCTCGGCTCCATCGCGGTGCAGACCGGGCTGCTGGCCCGCCAGGTCTTCGGGCACAAGCCCCGCGTGGCCCTGCTGAGCTTTTCCACCAAGGGCAGCGCGAAAACGCCCGCGACCGAAAAGGTCGCCGGAGCCACGGTCCTCGCCCGCGAACTCGCCACCCGCCTCGGCTTCGAAATGGCGGTGGATGGCGAGCTCCAGGCCGACACCGCGCTCGTGGCCGAGATCGCCGAGACCAAACAGGTCGGCGGCCTCGTGGCGGGCAAGGCGAACGTGCTCGTGTTCCCGGATCTGAACTCCGGGAACATCGCGGTGAAGCTCGTGCAGTATCTCGGCGGGGCCCGCGTTTACGGTCAGATTCTCCTCGGGCTCACGCGGCCCGCGGCCGAGCTTTCCCGTGGCACGCACCCCGACGAAATCGCCGCCGTGGCCGCGCTCGTAGGCCTGCAGGCCATCGAGTATCGCAAACTCTACCCGACCGAGGAGTCGCTCGGTTGACGTCCCGTCGAGCGCCGTGAACTCCGTCACCCCCCGCGTCTTCGTTGCCGCAACCGAGCAGAACGTCGGCAAGACGACGACCTCGATCGGGCTCTACGCCACGCTGCGCGACCGTTTAGGCGCCATTGGATTCATCAAGCCCGTGGGCCAGCGCTTCATCGAGGTCGACGGCAAGCGCATCGATGAGGACAGCGTGCTCATCCGCGACACGTTCGACACGCAGATCCCCATCGAGGACATGTCGCCCATTGCGGTGGAGCCCGACTTCACGCGCCGTTACATCGAGGCGTCGAACAGCGAGCAGCTCGTGCGCCGCATCCGTCACTCGTTCGACCGCGCCTGCTGGGAAAAGGAATTCGCCATCATTGAAGGCACCGGCCACGCCGGAGTGGGCAGCGTGTTCGACCTCTCGAACGCCCGCGTGGCCCAGTTGCTGGAGAGTAAGGTCATCCTGGTTACGACGGGCGGGATTGGCCGGCCGATCGACGAGGCGGCCGTGAATCACGCGCTCTTCCAGCGCCAGGGCGTCGAGGTCATCGGCGTCATCATGAACAAGGTGCTCCCGAGCAAATACGACTACATCTCCGAGTTCGCGCGGCGCGGATTTGCGCGGCTCGGGCTCGAGCTGCTCGGCGTGATGCCGCAGGAGCGTATGCTCTCCGAGCCCACGCTCGTCGATGTCTGCGGCGCGATTCGCGGCGACGTGCTCTGCGGCGAGGACGCGATGCGCAGCCGCGCCGGCACGGTGATGATCGGCGCGATGTCGCCCGACAACGTCCTCGCGCGGCTGGAGGAGCGCACGCTGCTCATCTGCCCAGGCGACCGCGAAAACGTGCTGCTCGCCGCCCTCGACCGCGCGCGGGAGCTGGAGCCGGAGACCGAGCGCGGGATTGTGGCCATCGTGCTCTCGGAGTCGCTGCTGCCGAGTGCGTCCACGTTGAACCGGCTGCGCGGCGCGCCGTGGCCCGTGATTGTTTCGCCGATGGACAGCTACACCATCGCGAGCCGAATCCATTCGATGACGGTGAAAACGCTCCCCGGCGACTCGGAAAAAATCGACCGCATCCAGAGCCTTGTGAGCGACCACGTGGACGTGGACCGCATCCTTGAGAAGATCGGGGCCTAGCGGGGGGTGCCCGGGTTTCCTGAAAGCGCGGCTTGCGCCGGGGGCGCGGCGGCTTACACTACGCCGGTCTTGAACATGGGCAGCAAATTCCTTCTCGGCGGTGTCGGCCTGGCCGGCTTTGCCCCTTCCGCCTGGGCGCAGGCGGCTCCCGTCCCCGGGCTCGGCGGTCACCTTGACCTCTGGCATTTTGTGCAGGCCGGCGGCTGGGTGATGATTCCGCTGGCGTTGCTGTCGGTGATCGCGCTGATGCTGATCGTGATCTACCTCTTCACGCTGCGCCGCGGGGCCGTGGTGAGCGGACGTTACATGACCACCGCGGACGCGCTGCTGCGCAAGGGCGATTATTACGGTCTCCTTGCGGTCTCGAACCGCCACGGCGAGGCGGTGGCGCGCATCCTCCGCCGCACGCTGGATTTCCTCATCAAAAACCCGAAGGCCACCCTGGCCGAGGCGCGCGAAATCGCGGAGACCGAGGGCACGCGGCAGGCCTCCGCCATGCAGCAGCAGATTGTGTATCTGGCCGACATCGGCAACATCGCGCCGATGGTCGGGCTTTTCGGCACGGTGGTCGGCATGATCAAGGCGTTCGCCGTCGTGGCGGCCGATATGTCGGTGAAGAATCCCAGCATGCTCGCCGCGGGGGTTTCCGAGGCGCTGGTCGCCACGGCGGGCGGTTTGCTCGTGGGCATCCCCGCGATGGCCGCCTACGCCTACTTCCGGGGTCGCACGCAGCGGCTCGTGTCCGAAATGGAAGCCGCGACCACGCAGCTCATCGCGCAGCTTGGGGTGCATTACAAACCCGGGGCCTTTCGCCCCCCGGAGTAGCCTCCGGGCCTCCCGTCCCCCGCCCGCGGTGCCGCTCGCCCCATCCATGAGGATTCTTTTTGTTTCCGCGCTCGCGTTGGCCATCCCGTCGCTGGTCTCCGCCCAGGAGGTGCGCCGCGCCCTGCCCGCCAACGCTCCGGACGGCACGCCCCCGCCGGTGCGCCGCGCGGAGGCGGTGACGCCCGAGACCTACGAAAATCCCGCGTGGATGGAGCGCGTTCGCCCCGCCCAGCCCGTGCCGGTCCAACGAGCTGAGCCCGTGGCGACACCGATTCCCGTGGCCACGCCGATCCCGGTGGCGACGCCGATTCCGGTGGCGACGCCAATCCCGCTGGCCCCCGAGCCGACCGCGGAGCCCGCCGCTGCGCCGGGCGCGGAGGCGACGCCGGATCCCGTGGACGTTCCCGCGCCCGCGGAGGCCGTGCCGAGCCAGAGCCGGGCGCTCACGGCGGCCAACGGCTTCTTCCGCCGCCGCATGTATGACATGGCGGTTTACGAATACGAAAAATTCCTCATCGCCGAGCCGAATGCGTCCGGGCGCGACGCGGCGTTGTTCCGCCTCGGGGAAAGTCATCGCTTTCTCGGCAACGAGCGGGCGGCCCGCGAAGCCTACCAGCGCCTGCTGCTGGAGGCGCGGGAGGGCGAGTTTGCGGGCGCGGGCGCGTATCGCCTCGGCGAGATTCTTTACACCGAGGGCAAATACGCGGAGGCCGCCGATCTTTTCGACCGGGCCGAAGCGAACGCCCGTGAGGATGCGGTGAAGCTCAGCGCCGCCTTCTTCCAGGCGAGCGCCTACGAACGGCTCAACCGGCGCGCCCAGGCCGCCGAGAAGTATCGCGCGATCCTGAAGTTCCCCGGCGAGAATCCCTACCGCGAGTCGGCCCTGTTTTTCCTCGCCGAGGAGGATGCCCGCAACGGACGGAAGGCCGAGGCCTTTGCGGCCTACGAGACGCTGGCCACCACCTCGCCCAAGCCGGAGGTGAAGGTCGAGGCCGCGGTGAAGGCCGCGGCGCTGGCCTCGGAGCTCGGCCGCAATGACCGCGCGCGCGCCCTCTTCGAGCAGGTGATCTCCTCGCCCGACGCCGGAAGCTGGAGCGGTGTGGCCTGGCTCGGCGTGATGCGGTTGGCCTACGAAAGCGGGCGTTACCAGGAGGCGATCGACGCCGCCGACAAGGGCATGGCGAAACTGCCGCGCGACGCCGCGCCGGAGGCGATCCTGATCGTGGCGAATTCCCGCCGCCAGCTCGGCCAGACCGAAAAGGCACTGGCGTTCTACGATCAGATTCTCCGCGAGCATCCCGGCACTGACGCGGCGCGGCAGGCGCAGTTTCAGCGCCTCGTGTGCCTTGAGGCCACCGGCGCAAAGGACCTGCCCGCGCAGCTCGACGAATTTTTGAAGGTCAGCACCGACCCCGTGCAGCGGGCGCAGGCCACGCTGCTAAAGGCGGAGACGCTCTTCAAGGCGGGCGACTACGCCGGCGCCGCTCCGCTTTATCAGGGCGTGATCCGCTCGCCGCTGCCGGCGCGGCTGCGCACGGCCGCGCGTTACAAGCTCGGCTGGTGCCAGCTCCAGCTTGGGCAGGCGACCGATGCCGCGCAGACCTTCACGCTTTTCATCGACCAGAATCCGAAGAGCGAGTTGCTCCCGGCGGCGATCACCCAGCGGGCGCTCGCGATGCAGCAGGCGAAGGCCTACGAGGCGGCGTTGCGGGACTTCGACCGCGTGATCGCGGATTTTCCCAAGGCGAAGGAGCGGGAGATTGCGCTGCTGCAGCGGGCGCTCGTCCTGGGTCAACTCGAGCGCTACGACGACATGGCGAAGACGTTCGCGCAGCTGCTTGCGGAGTATCCGAAGAGCCGGGCGGCGGCGCAGGCCGAGTATTGGCTGGGCTGGCAGGCGTTCGAGAAGAAGGACTACGCGGGCGCGATCACGCACCTCACGCGGGCGCGGGAGCTTGATGCGAAGACCTTCGGCGACCGCGCAGCGCTGCGCATCGTGCTGGCGCACTACTACGCGGGGAACCGCGAGGCCGTGGCCGCGGAGGCGGCGAAGGCCGATCTCGCCACGCTCCCGGCGGAGGTGCTGGCCTGGCTGGGGACGCAGTTTTACGACGCGGGGGATTACGCCCGCGCCGAGAAGTTTCTTCTCCCGATCGTCGCGCGGGGCAGCACCGGCAACGGCAGCCCCGATGTGCTGCTAGCGCTGGCGCGGGCCCAGCTGGCGCAGGAGAAGTTCGAGGCGGCGCGCGATCCCATCCGCCAGTATCTCACCGCGGCGCGGGACCCGCTGAGCCGCGCGAAGGGCCTGCTGGCCTCGGCCGAGGTTTCGCTCGGCACGGGGAATTACGAGGACGCCAACAAGCTCGTCGAGGAGGCAATGCTCCTCCAGCCCGAGGGCACGGTGAACGCCGAGGCGCGCCTGCTCGGCGGCGAGGTCCAGATGCAGCGCGGCGACTACGCCGGGGCGGCCCGGGCGTTCATGACGATTTCCGTGCTCCACGACGATCCGAAGATCACGCCGCGGGCCCTCACGCGCGCCGCGGCCGCCTACCGCCGGGCGGGGGACGCCGCGGCTGCCAATCGTGCCTTGGCGGAGCGCGACCAGCGTTACCCCGCGGGGGCGGCGGCCTCGCCGAGCCCGAAACCCGCCCGCGACGAATGACGCCGGAACCCTCCGCCCCCAGCGCCGGGATGCGCAGCCTGCTGCGGTTCCTGGGTTTTGTCGGCCTGGCCGTGCTGGCGGTGGGGATTTTTTATTTCGCCCGCCGCGATGGGGCACGCGACGCCATCAAGCAGGGCGGGGCGGCGGTGGCGGGGCGTCTGCCGGGGCTGGCGGCGCTGGATGCCGAGGTCACCGCGCTGGTCGATCAGGTCGTGCCTTCGGTGGTGAGCATTTCGGCCCGCATGGACAATCCCGCCATGGAACGCATGCGCCAGATTCGGCGCCTGCTGGGTCTCGGTGAAAACGGCGAGCCCGACGCCGGGGACGAAAAGCCGGAACTCGGCTCGGGGGCGATCGTTTCGGCCGAGGGGCACATCCTGACGAACTTCCACGTGATCGCCCGCGCGAACCGCGTGGACGTGCGGATGAGCGACGGCCGGGTGATGCCGGCGCGGTTTCTCGGCGCGGACCAGCAGGCGGACATCGCCGTGCTGAAGATCGAGGCGGCCGGATTGAAGCCGCTGACGTTTGCGGACTCAAACGCCGTGCGCGTGGGCCAGGTGGTTTTTGCGGTAGGCAACCCGCTGGGGCTCGAGGAGACGGTCACGCAGGGCATCATCAGCGGCAAGGGACGGCGCGCGGTGAGCGGGCAGGCGACGGAATTTTTCCAGACCGACGCGGCGATCAATCCGGGTAACTCCGGCGGGCCGCTGATCAACGTGCGCGGCCAGATCGTGGGCATCAACAACGCCGTGCTGCTCGGAAGTTCGGGCATCAGTTTTGCCATTCCGGCTAACGTGGCGCAGCGCGTTTATGACGATGTGGTCAAGCGCGGGCGCATTTCGCGGCCGTGGTTTGGGGCGAACACGTGGCCGTTGAACGCGCAGATTGCCGCGGAGCTCAACCTGGGCACGGACACGGGAAATCTTGTCGTTTCCGTGGTGCCGAATTCGCCGGCGGCTCGCGCCGGCATCCTGGCGGGGGACGTGCTGCAGGAGTTTGACGGGCGTCCCGTGCGGGATTCCGTCGACATCATCAACCGGCTTTCCGAACTCAAGGAAGGCGACCGCGTGGCCGTCACGCTCTGGCGCGCGGGCGCGGTGCGGCGGGTCAACGTGACCGTGGAGGGGCAGCCGTGGCGCTGATGCCGCGGCGTTGCGGGTTTGACAGAAACAGGCGACGGTTCTAACCAATCCTCGATGGCCCCCACCGCCACCCCCCCGAATCTGCGCCCGCCGGCCGAGCGGACCTTTGTTGTTGCCGCGATTGTGCTAGGTGCCTTCGCGCTCGTGCAGGTCATCGCTGCGGTGCTCGTGCTCGCGGCCAAGCTCGATCTCGATGAAATCGGCCGCCGGCTCGCGGCGCGGAATGCCGCCGCGCCGGCCGCCCCCGCCGCCCCGGTCGCGCCCGATGCCGCCAGCGCGCAAAAGGCGAACTCGCTCATGGCGGAGGCCGACGAGTTTCGCGCCAAGGGAAATTTCCGCGGGGCGCTCGAGGCCGTGACCGAGGCCGACCGCCTTGTTCCCAACCGGCCGGGCATTCTTCTCCAGATGGCCTCCGATCAGGCCTCGCTCGGCGCGACGGCCGAGGCGACCGCGCTGCTCAAGCGGATTGTCGCCCTGCCTGCTCCGGCCGATCCCGCCGAGGCCGGCTTCGTGGCGCAGGCGCGGGCGGCCCTCGCGCAGATCAGCAACGCGGACGCTCCGCCCACGACGGCGGATGCCCCGCCGACGGTCACGCCCGACAAGGCGGGGGCCGGCGTGCGCGACGAGGTCGGGATTCCGATTGGTTCCGTCATGGGCATCGTGAGCGTGCAGCTCGTCGAGCCGAAGCCGGGGCAGAAGAGCCTGCGCGTGGCGACGAAGGCCTCGACGGAGGAGAAGATCGATCCGATGAAATTTTCGGCCACGGTCGATTTCTACGAGCAGGACGACTCCGGGCAGATTCAGCACGCGGACGCCCGGCAGACGGAATGGATGTCCCGCCCGGTGAACTGGGCCAAGGGTGAGCCGGAGCTTTTCCAGACCGCCTACCAGCCGCCCGCGGCCGACCGGGGCGATCTTCCGCCGGTCCAGTATCACGGCTACGTGGTGGCGATTTATTACAACGGCGAGCTGCAGGATTCCCGCGCGGAGCCGGTTTCGCTGCTGGAGCAGTTTCCGCCGCCTTTGACCAAGAGCGCCGTTTCGGAATGAAGATCCTCCTCGTTGACGGCGACCTTCCGGCCGCGCAGCGATTGGGGACCGCGCTGGTGGAGGCGGGATGGGGCGAAGTGGTGGCGGTTGGTTCGGCCGGGGAGGCCGTTGACCACGTCAATCGCGAGGGCGCCGTCGACGCGCTCGTTACGCAGGTTTCCCTGCCCGACCTCGATGGGTTTGCGCTGGTCGAGGCCATGCAGCCGCATCTGCCCGGGCTGCGCGTGGTGTATCTCGCGGATGGCGAAGACGTGCCGGCCGGTCAATGGCCCGTGCTGCGGAATCCCGCCGACGGTGGTGCCCTGGCGGCGGCCCTCGCGGGGCTTTTCCCGGCGGAGGATCCCCTGGTGGGAACCACGCTCGGGGAGTATTGGATCGATGCCCGCGCGGGCGAGGATTCCCACGGGGCCTATTACGCCGCGGTGCAAACCGCGATCAACCGTCCCGTCGAACTCCACGTGCTTTTCCCGGAGCGGACCGCGGATCCCGCGGCCGGGCCGGGATTCCTCGCGGCGGCGCGGGCCAAGGCGCGCGTGCACAATCCCGCGGTGCTTTCGGTGTTCGAGGCCGGCGAAATCGGGGGCTGGTATTTCTACACCTCGGAACCGCGCGAGGGTTCGTCGCTGGCCGAACTCGCGGCGCAGGGGAGCAGCCTGCCGGCGGCGGCTCTGCTGCAGATTCTCCACGTCGTGGCGGAGACGATGGTGCAGCTTGGCCAGTCCCGCATCGCGCACGAGCCGCTGTCCGCTCACCACGTGATGATCGACGGCCGCCGGCGCGCGCGGCTGGTGAACATTGCGACCGACGCTGCCGCGCCGGATGCCTTTCGCGAGGAAATGCGCCGCCTCGCGGTTGCGGTGGAGGCCCTGGCCCCTGCGGACCCGTCCTCGGGCGCGCTTCGCCGGTTGCTGGGATTGATGCGGGCCGACGCGCTGACCGTGCGCTCGTGGACCGCGCTGATTTACGAGGTCAAGCGCTGCCAGGGCAGCGAGGGCGCGGAGGCCACCTACCGGATGGACGCGAGCGGGGAGGCTGCGCTTGAGGGCGTGCGCCGCGAGCGGCGGCGGGCCCGGATTTTGCGCGGCCTCGGCTGGGCGGCGTTGGGCGTGGGCGGGTTGGCCGCCGCGGGCTGGGCGGCGTGGTTTTTTAGCGGCGGCGGCCACGCGAATCCCGCGCTTGAGCGGATGGTGGCGATCCCCGCCACCGTGGTGGTGCGGCCAGGCTCGGGCAGCGAGAGCGTCCCGCCGTTTTGGATCGACCAATACGAGGTCTCCATCGGGCAGTATGCGGATTTCCTCGCGTGGACGCAGCGGCATCCCGGCACGGCCCGAAGCCTTCTGCCGGAGGGGACGCCGGAGAATCATTCCTTCGTGCCGGCCGGATGGGCGCCGGGGAAATCCGCGGACGGGGAGACGCCGGGGTATTTCGCCGTCGCGAAGGCGGGCGGATCCTACGAGGGGTCGCCGCTTTCGCTGGACGCGCCCGTGTTTGGCGTCGACTGGCCCTCGGCCTACGCCTACGCGCTCTGGAAGGACCGGCGCCTGCCCTCCGACCTGGAGTGGGAGGTGGCGGCCTCGGGCGGGCTCGGTCGCAAGTATCCGTGGGGCGCCGAAGCCCGGCCCGGCGCGGCGCATCTCGCGGGTAATGCCGCGTTGCCGAAGTGGGCTCCGGTCAACGCCACGACCGAGGACCACACGCCGGAGGGCGTGATCGGCCTCGGGGGCAACGTCTCGGAATGGACCTCTTCGCTGGTCGGCACCACGGCGAGCGCGCGTCCGATTGTGCGCGGCGGGAACTGGTCGGATCGCGAACTCGACCTTCCGCGCCGCATGCTCGAGCTTGACCTTACGCAATCTTCCCCCACCGTCGGATTCCGCACCGCTTCGTCCCAGCCACCCGCCCCATGATTCCCTTCCGTCCGTCCCGCCCGCTGCTGTTCCTTTGCCTCGGGTTTGCTTTGCTGGCCGCCGCGCCCGTCGCCTGGGCGCAGGTGCGGGTGGACCTGGCTCTGCGGCGTTCGCTCTTCGTGCGCTACGAGCCGGTGATCGCCACGGTGACGGTCACGAACCTCAGCGGCCGCGACCTGGAGTTGCGCGACGACGGCAACCACAAATGGTTCAGCTTTAACATTGAGAGTGCCACGGGCGCGCTCGTGCCGCCGTATCACGTCGATTATTCGCTCGAGCCGCTGACGATTGGCGTCGGTGAAAGCATCAGCCGCGTGGTGAACATCACGCCGCTCTACCCGATTTCGGAGTCTGGCACCATCTACCGTCTGCGCGCCGTGATCTACGACGCGACGGTCGGCCGGTATTTCAGCTCGAATCCGCCGCTCAACGTCGAAATCACCGAGGGTCGCATGCTCTGGCAGCAGATTGTGGGCGTGCCCGGCGCGAATGGACAGGCCGGCTCGCGCACGATCACGCTGCTCTCGCACCGCCTGCCCGACCAGACGCAGCTCTACATCCGCATTGAGGACAAGGAGAACGGCCTCGTCTTTTGCACGGCCCAGCTTGGGCGCGTCATCACCTTCAACAAGCCGCAGGTGGAGCTCGACGCGAACAACGACATTTACATCCTCCAGAACACCTCGCCGAAAACCTTCCTCTTCACGAAGGTCAGCCTCGACGGAAAAATCCTGGAGCGGAAGGACTACGCCTCCACGCAGCAGAGCCGCCCGGCGCTCGTGCGCGGGCCCTCGGGGCAGCCGGAGGTCACGGGCGGGCTGTATCTCGATCCGGCCGCGGTGGCGGCGGAGAAGGCTGCGCCGAAGCCGCCGTCGGTTTCGGATCGCCCGGTGCCGCTTCCGAAGGCGAAACCCTGACGGGCCCTTACGCGGCGGGCTGACGTCCAGCCGCGGCGAGGAACGGGCGGATCGTTTCGACGAGGCGGCGGAAGCCTTCGAAGGTCACCTGCTGCTGGCCGTCGCTCCAGGCCTCGGCGGGATTCGGATGCACCTCGATGAGGAGTCCGTCGGCCCCCATGGCCACGGCGCCGGCGCAGAGGGCGATGACGAGGTCGGCCCGGCCGCAGCCCTGGCTCGGGTCGACGATGACGGGAAGGTGGGACTCGCGTTTGGCGATGGCGACCGCGCCGAGGTCGAGCGTGTTGCGCGTGTAGGTCTCGAAGGTGCGGATGCCACGCTCGCAGAGCATGACGTTCGGGTTGCCGTGGGCGAGCAGGTATTCCGAGGCGAGCAGCCATTCCTCGATGCGCTCGCTGAGCCCGCGCTTGAGCAGCACAGGCTTGCCGCTGCGGGCGCATTCGATGAGGAGCTGGAAGTTCTGCGCGTTGCGCGCGCCGATCTGGAGGATGTCGGCGGTCTCGGCGACGTGCTCGACGTCGCGTTCGCTGAGCACCTCGGTGATGATGCGCAGGCCGGTGCGGTCGCGGGCTTCGCGGAGGAGGCGCAGCCCCTCCTTGCCGAGGCCCTGGAATTCGTAGGGCGACGTGCGGGGCTTGTAGGCACCGCCGCGCAGGATGGTCGCGCCGGCGGCTTTCACCGCGTCGGCCGTGGCGAAGAGCTGTTCCGCGCTTTCGACGGAGCAGGGGCCGGCCATGAGGGTGAAGCCGGGGCCGCCCACGGGGACGCCGGCGACGTCGATCACGGTGTCCTCCGGGTGAGATTCCCGGCTCGCGAGCTTGTAGCGTTTCTGCACGCGGATGACGCGCTCGACCTGCGGGAGGACGTTCAGGGACTCGAGCGTGTGCTGGGTGCGTTCGTCCCCGATGGCGGCGACGACGGTCTGCGCGACGCCGATGATGGGCGAGGGCTCGTAGCCGAGGGTGCGGATTTCGGTGATGACTTCGTCGATTTGTTCACGCGAAGCGCCTGGGCGGAGAACGATAATCATGGTGGGGTCGGTCCGAGGATTGCTTTATCCTACCGTCAATCCCACTGAACCACCACCCCCATGAAAGACAAGGACACCGACCCCCGCATCAAGGAACTCGCCGCCGAGGTGGCGACCGGCCGGTCGGCGGATCTCGTGGCGGAGCTGATCGAGACGGCGCTGCGGCTTGGGGGCGATCGCGCGAGCGTCGCGGACCTCAAGCTATTCAGCCGCGCGATGCGCGAGATGCGTTATGCGTCGAACGTGTTTTCGCGCTATCAGGCGCGGCGCAAAGTGGCGGTGTTCGGTTCGGCCCGCACGCGCTCGGAGGCGGATGAATTCATCATGGCGCGGGAGTTTGCGCGGCGGATCGTGCAGGAGGGATTCATGGTCATCACCGGGGGCGGCGACGGCATCATGGGCGCGGCCCAGCAGGGCGCGGGGGCGGAGCATAGCTTCGGCCTGAACATCCGGCTGCCGTTCGAGCAGAGCGCGAACGAGACGATCCAGGGCGATCCGAAGCTCATCAACTTCAATTATTTCTTCACGCGGAAGCTGAACTTCATGAAGGAGACGCATGCCTTCGTGCTCTGCCCAGGCGGCATCGGCACGCAGGATGAGGGCTTCGAGGCGCTCACGCTGATGCAGACGGGCAAGACGCAGATCGTGCCGGTGATCCTGCTCGACAAGCCGAACGGGCATTACTGGGAGACGTGGCGCCGCTTCATCGTGAACGACCTGCTGGAGGCGGGGCTGGTCTCGGAGACGGACTTCAACCTCTTTCGTATCGTGCAGGACGTGGAGGAGGCCGTGGCGGAGATCCAGCGGTTTTATCACGTGTTCCATTCCTACCGCTGGGTGCGGGAGCGGATGGTGATCCGGCTGAACCGGCGGCTGACGCCGGCGGCGGTGGCGGCGTTGAACGAGCGGTTTGCCGCTCTGCTGGTGACCGGGAGCATCGAGCAAACGGGCGCGCTGCCGGAGGAGCGCGACGAGGTGCGGCTGGCGGCGCTGCCGCGGCTCGTGCTCACGCCGCAGAAGCGGGATTTTGGCATGATTCGCGGCCTGCTGGACGGGATCAACGACGCGGAGACGGACGGCGAGGACTGCCCTGGGTGCGATCGTCCGGAGCCGGCGGCATAGGGCGGGAGGGCGCGCGGAGCTTCAGGCGCGGGCGCGGGTTTCCTCGAGCGGCGTGGGAGTCGGGTGGATGCGCACGGGAATGCGGCCCTTCCAGAAAAGCTCCATCACGCGGAGCTCGGGCGTGAGGATCATGGCCAGGCCGAAAAAGGGGTTGCGGTTGATGGCGCGGTGCATGCCGTGGTAGGTGCGCTCGGGGGCGCCGGCCACCCATTTCGGTTCGGCGTTGAGCACGCCGGAGTCATCGACCCAGAAGGCCCATTTGTGCGTGGTGGTTCCGACGCTTTGCTCGAAGAGGGCGTTGGGGGTTTCGAGGTAGCCGGCGCGACCGACGCGCTGAATCTCCGCGAGGAAAGCCTCGAGATTTTCGATGTGCTCCATGATGTGGGAGCAGAAAACGAAGTCGAAGGACTGGTCGGCAAAGGGCAGGGCGCAGGCGTCGCCCTCGATGAGAGGGCGGCCGTCGCGCTTGAGCGGGCCGCATCGTTCGGTGTCATCGAAGAGGAAGCGTTCGCAGAGGACGTTGGAGCGGAACCATGGGTTGTGGCCGGGGCCGATCTCGAGCACGCTGGCTTTGCGGGGGAGGCGGGCGCGGAGGAAGATGCGGAAGTTCCGAGTTTTGTAATGGAGCGCGACCCAGGGCCAGGCGAGGGCGTTGAGGATCGTCGAGAGACGCATGGGCCGGGGTGGGGGCGGAGTCGGGGCGGGCCGAGTGGCTAGCCGCCCCAGCGGCCGTTGACGAGGACTTCGCCGGTGGTGGAGATGTGGGAGTAGTCGGTCTTGCCGATGGCGCCGATCATGCGCTTGCCGGTCGCGGCCTTGAACGCCTTGCTCATGCTTTCGCCGGTGTGGCAGCCCCAGCTTTTAATGTAGGCGTCCTTGGCGAAGATGCCGCGGTGGATGCCCTTGAGGTCATCCTGGTGGAGCCAGGCCTTCGAGCCGCTGTCGATCTCGTTGCTGTAGTCGAACATGAAGCAGCGGCTGTTTGAGTGACCGAAGAATTCGAAGCCGGAGATTTTGACCTGGTTGCGGGGCAGGCCGCCGTTGAGGTAGGCGATGACGTCCGAGCCCTGGTCGAACCAGACGAGGTTCACGCCGTATTTGTCGCGGACGGACTGGATGTTGGCGATGACGTCGGTGTTGTCGTGGCCGCGCATCTGGGCGGCGCGGCGGGCGTAGGCGGGGCGGTAGACGAGCCAGGTGATGCGTTTGCCGGGGCCGAGTTCCTTGCGGATTTCCTGGATGCGGAAGCGGGCGCTGCGGATGAAGTTGCCCCACCAGCGGTCATGCGGCTCGGCCTTGAATTTCTCCCACTCCATCAACGAGGGGCCCCCGCTGACGATGACGTATTCGCGATCCGTCTCGGCGCGGAGGCCGCAGATGGAAACAAACAGAAGCAGGGCGAGGAAAACGGCACGGTTCACGGGCGCGAAGGTAAATCCAAAATTGAAAATCCAAAATCTAAAATCCACCGAGCCAGCGGCGGGCGGCGGCGGGGTGGTCGGTGGTGATGCCGTCGAGGCCGAGGGCGGCGGCGCGGCGGACGGCGCGGGTGGCGTTGAGCGTGTAGGCGAGGACGGTGAGGCCGGCGGCGCGGAGGGGGGCGAGCAGGGCGGGGGTAACGGCGGGGGTGAAGTGGAGGTCGACGCCGTCCACGCCGAGTTCCTGCACCTCCCGCACGAGCCAGTCGGGGGAGGGCAGTCGGGCGTAGTCGGCAAAGAGTAAGAGGGCGCGGCAGCCGGGCAGGGCGCGTTTCGCGGTGGCGAGGGTGAAGGGGTCGAAGGCGATGAGGGTGACGCGTTCCGGCGGGAAGGCGCCGAGGTCGGGCACGAGCAGTTCCTTGAGCTCGAGGACGGCGGTTTTCCCGGGCGGGATGGTGGCGAGAATGGCGGGGAGCAGGGGGATGTGGGCGGGGAGTTGCGCGTGGGTCGCTCCGGGGGGCAGGGGGTCGTGGTGGGCGACGATCACGCCGTCGGCGGTGAGGCGCAGGTCGGTCTCGATTGCGTCCGCGCCCTGCTCCCAGGCGAGCGCGAAGGCGGCGAGGGTGTTTTCGGGTGCGTCCGCCGAGGCGCCGCGGTGGGCGATGATGAGCGGAGGTTTCTTAGGAGGGCGCATGGCGGGGGGATGACGATGCGTCGTTTATGTTGCAATCACAGCAATGAAATGCATTGCCGGGGGCGAGGGGCGGTTGCAAGTTTGGAGGAAGAGGGACCGGCGATGAACGTTTTTCGATGGATGCTGCTTGTTTGGTCGGTGGGAATGTTTCCGGTCTTCGGAGCTCCGGTCGTTGAGTATGGTAATCTAGGGGTCGGCTACAGCATCGTGCTGGCTTCGACAACGGGTGGGGGAACCGCCAATCACATTCATGATAGCGGCGCGAACAATGGCGTCTTCATCAGCGGCAACCAGCACATCGTGGAAGGCAAAGCGATCACCAACGGGGTGGCATCTGGTGCCGCGGCGATCACCTTCGATTCGGGCGTCACCGCCCAAGGCTTCCAGGTTTCCATCGTGGGCAACGCGACAAATTCCGGGGGAGACGGCGGGTGGGAGTCGCTGTATTCGGCCATCGGTAGCATCCGCATTACGATTGATGCACCTTATACAATGAGTTGGACGATCCAGTCTGACTATTCGCTGTTCGGGGTGGTCACCCCGGTAGCGCCAGCATTCATCTTGAGTTCTCCCTTTTGGCAACCTTTCGCGGACAACGGGACTCTGGTGCTAAATCCAGCAACGAGTTCCGAATACAACATTTTCTTCAATATCGGTTATCCGGGTTCAAGGGGCGTGCAGGGCGTCTCCTCCGCAAGCGGCGTCAATCCCGCGTATTTTTCCAGCACTCTGAACGTGACCTTCACGCCCGTGTCCGAGCCTAGCACGCTGGCGTTGGCGGTCGGGGCGATGTTGCTGGCCGGGATGGCGTTTCGCGGGCGACGCTCCGGCGTGATCTGATCCTTCCCGCCGGCTGCGGGCGGGCGTTACGCGAAGCTGAAGAGGCGGCGTTGTTTGATGAGGGCGGCGACTTCCTCGGGGACCATGCTTTCCCAGGCGGGGTCCTTTTCCTGGATCTTCGTGAGCACCTGGGCGGAGGTGATGCCGAGGTATTCCGGGTGGTAGTTTTTCATCGGGCGGATGAACTGGTTTTCGAGCAGGTGCTGGTAGAGGTGGCGGAGGTTGGGGGCGACCTGGAGGGTGTCGGCGGTGGTGAGGGTGCCGTCGGGCGCGAGGAAGGGGTAGACGTAGAGTTTGACGCCGGTTTTAAAGAGGCGGCCGAGGCCTTCGAGGATGCCGCCTTCGAGGCCCTGGTAGTATTTTTCCTCGAAGATTTCCTGGAGGCTGGGGAGGCCCATCGGCAAGCCGATCATGCGGTCGGTGTAGCGGGAGAGGTAGTTGATGAGGCGGTAGTATTCGCCGTAGTTCGAGATGAGGACGGTGCGGCCGAGGGCGCCGAGCATGTCCACGCGGTCGAGGAAGTCGAGGAGGTCGAGTTCGCCGCTGCGGAGGAGGTTTTGCATGGTGATCTCCATGAGCACTTCGGGCGGGGTGTCGCCGAGATTGTCCTCGGCGAGGAACATGGCCTTGGCGCAGTCGAGCATGTCGTTCGTGACGAGGGTGACGGGGCGGAAGCTGCCGCGTTCGATGAGGAGGGGCTTTTTGTAGAAGGCGTCGGCGGCATTAATGACGTCGCCGTCAGCGCGGAAGAGGGCGGCCTTGGTGAGGCCCTGGCTGACGAGCTGGAGGGCCATGATGCGGTTGTCGACCTTTTCAAAGCTGGGGCCGGAGAAGCGGATCATGTCCACCTCGATGCGTTCGGGGGTGAGGTCGTCGAGGAGTGAGGTGATGAGGGCGTCGGGGCGGTTCGTGAGGTAGAACGCGCCGTAGATGAGGTTCACGCCGAAGATGCCGAGGGCCTCCTGCTGGGCGAGGTTGCTGGCATCGAGCATGCGGACGTGGACGATGATCTCGTTGATGGGGCCGCGGGGCTGGAGCTGAAAGCGGATGCCCATCCAGCCGTGGGATTCGTCGTGGCGGCGGAAGCTGCGGGCGGCGACGGTGTCGGCGAAGGCGAAGAACCGGCGCTGGTCCCCGAATTTGGCGTCGAGCCGTTCGACGACGAGCTGGAACTCGTGCTCGAGCATGGTGTCGAGCCGGCCGCGGCTGACGTAGCGGCCCGAGGCGCCGTAGATGGCGTCGCTGAAGGTCATGTCGTAGGCCGAGATCGTCTTGGCCACGGTGCCGGAGGCGCCGCCGACGTGGAAGAAGCGGCGGGCGACCTCCTGGCCGGCCCCGATTTCCGCGAACGTGCCGTAGATGCGGCCGTCCATGTTGATTTGAAAAGCCTTCTTGTTGACCTGGAGATCGAGTGTGCCGTCCATCGCGTCTACCGAACTAAACGGGATTGGCGGGATTTCGAGGATTAAGCGGAAAAGAAATGCGCGGGTGGCGGGGCGGGAGCCGGCCGCCTGACCGCTAACGTCCCGGGCGCATGATGATCACGTTGCGGGTGCTGACGCGGCCTTCGGCGTTACGGGCCTTGATGCTGAGCACGCTTGGGCGGGTGGGCATGGGACGGATCGCGAGCCGGTAGGGATTGCGTCCCGTGATGGTGACGGAGGCTTTTCCGCAGGTAGCGCTGAATTCCACGATGGGAATGCTTGAGACGACACGGACCTCCATGGTGAGGCGGTTTCCGGGGGCGGGACGAATGAAGTTGCTAGGCACAACGATGCGGGGGGGCTCCGGCGGGACCGTGGGACTGGGCTGGGGCGACGGGGTTGGTGTTGCGGTGGAGGTGGGGGCCCAGGTGTCGGGATCAATCACCGACACCTTGAAGCTTTCGATGGCAACAAGCGGCTCGGGCTGCGCCTGGGCGTTCCCGAGCGTGCCGCATGAGAGCCGGACGGAGCTCAGGTCTTCGGCGAAGAGCGGACCTTGATGGACGGGCTCTCCATCGATGAGCACCCGCCACATATCCGTGACGAGGTTGAGGATAATCTCGACCTGATAGATGGTCTCGTCCTCGAAGTGACCTACTTGGCCAGCGGGCGAGCGGGGATGGTAGATGGTGAAAGAGCTACTGGCACCCTCCATGATGAGGTTACGGACTTCCGGCGAGTCCACAATGAGGGCGAAGTTGATTGGGGTGTTCTGCAGGTTTTTGGTGGCCACCCGGTAGAGCAGGGAGTAGGCGGCGTATTGCCCGGAGAGATTGATTTGCACCTGGTCGTAGGTTCCGCTGCGTCCCCGGAAGACCAAGGCGCTGGGAAAGAGGCCAAGGGCGTCCTTTTGGATGCGTGGCGACCCGAATACAATGCTGGAAAACGCGTCGTCCGTCCCGGTTGGCGGCGTTTGGCCGTTGCGCTTGGGGTCGAAGGTGATGTTCTTGAGGACGAAACTGCTCTGAGCAGAGGTTGTTATCGGAAGCTCGGAGGAGGGCAAAGACAGGCCGACCTCGTTGCGGGCCGAAACGCGGTAAACATACGTGGTTTTTGGAGTCAGCAGCTTATCCGTGTATCTCGTCTCGCTTGCGCTGATTTCTGCGACGGTGGACCACGTCGAGGCGTCGAAGAGGCGACGCTCGATTAAATAGGTGGTGGCCTTGGTTCCATACCACGAGAGGGTGATCTGCCTCGCCGATCGCACGGGAGATCGGTTTATGCGCGGAACTGGTGGAACGGAAGGAGTCAGAGCCGCACCGAGGCTGTAAGCGAGGTTATCGAGAGCGACGAGGCCGGAGGTGACGGTGAGTTGAACGAGATCGGCGAACTCGGGGCCGAAATAGAATGTCTGAAAATCCTGGCCGGCGCCGGAGCCATCCATCTTGCCGTCTGTCACGAACGTTTGGGTGATGGTGCGGCCATCCGACGTGCGCCCTTCCACGATGCATGTCTGGGGGGAGGCAAAAGCCGTGCTGTATTCCGCGAGATCAATCGATGTTACCGAGAAAAGATTTGTTTCGTGTGAAACTTCCACCGGACCGGTGAAGCCGGGAATGTTGAGGTAGAGGGAGCCGTTTTCCGGGAAAAAGCCTCCCAGAGATTCGGTGATGTAGAAATCGCCATCCCTCCCTCGCACCAGAAATTGATTTTCTGAATAGGCACGCTTGGTGGCGGCAGCTTCGTGATCGAAGCTCAGCGTCGAGGCTGAGGTCAACGAGGGAGCGAGGAGCCAGAGGAAAAGGCTTGCCATGACCGACTGCCGCGGAGCCAAGAAACGCTCAAACATTGCAGTAACAATCGAGACACGCTTACTGTTTGTCGATTCTTTTGTGAACGAAAGCAGGCGGGACGGAAGATTTCGTCGGACCCGATGTTCCGAGGGGATCGTTTCTGGGGCTTATTTCCCGGCGATTTCGACGAGGAGGCGGGAGAGGACGAGTTCCTCGCCGAGTTGGGTGGTGACGAGTTCCCGGTTGGCGCGGGCGCAGGCGGCGAAGGCCCGCTGGAGCTCGGCGAGCTGGTAGCGGGCGCTGTTGGCGGCGGCGATGCCGAGGGGGTAGGCGTTGAGGGTGCCGTCCTTTTTGCGGGGGAGGTGCGTGGTGGCGGCGGCGGGCAGGCGGTCGAGGCTGCCCTTGAAAAACTGCGGCTGGGCGGGCGGGCTGAGCCGGTGGGTGACCATCAGATCCTTCACGACGAGGAGATTGCGGACGGTCGGCATGATGGCGGCAAGGAGGATGCCGACGCCGGATTCGCCCTGGCGGAGGAGTTGCCGGAGGGTGCGCAGGCAGAGGGCGAGGTCGCGTTTGGCGAGGGCGTTGCTGAGGTCGAAGATGCCGCCGGCGCGGGTGGCGGGGACCATTTCGCGGATGTTGTCGGCGGTGAGAGGGGCGTCGGGCGGGAAGGCGAGGGAGAGCTTGGCGAATTCGCTTTCGAGTTGGCGGGTCTCGGCGCCAATGCGGGCGGCGAGGACGGCGGCGGCGTCGGGTTCGAGGCGGAGGCCGGCTTCGCGGGCGCGGTCGGCGACCCAGTTGATGACGTCGGCCTCGGTGGCACCCCAGCCGAAGTCGGGTTTGTCGTGGAGGTGGACGGCGCCGAGTTTGCCGAGGGTTTTGTAGGCGGTGCGGCGTTTGTCGGGGTCGATGGCGCTGAGGAGGAAGCGGACGCCGTCGGGCAGGCCGGGCTCGAGGATGGCGAGAAGTTTGTCCATCGCCGTGGTGACGCTGTCGCTGCGGCCGGTGACGGTGTCGGCGAGGAAGGTCGCGCTTTTGAGCCAAACGAGTTTGGCTCCGCCGAAGAAGGGGACGGTTAGCAGGGCCTCGATGGTGGCGTGGATGCGGTGGACGGCTTCATCCACGGTGGGAACGGCGCCGTCGATGGTCTCCACGGCGAAGGGGTCGTCGGAGGGCGCGAGGCGCGCGGCGAGTTCCGTGGCGGCTTTTTTGACGGCGGCTTCGTCCGAGCCGGTGACGAAGTGGATGCCGGTGTCGGCCTTCGGGGCTTTTTTCGCGGGCATGCTTAGACGCGCGGGGTGAGGCGGGTGAGGGCCACGCCGAGGGTGAGGGCGGCGGCGAGGGCGAGGACGGCGAGGGCGGCGGTGAACGGGGTGAAGCGCTGGAGGTTGCCGATGACGAGGAACCACTCGGCGGCGATGCGGGCGGCGGCGAGCAGGGCGCTGAGGGGCAGGAGGGGCCAGAGCAGTGGGAGGTCGATGCGCCAGAGGCGGGTCGGGCAGTTGTAACCGAGGAGGGCGGCGGTGTCGCGGTAGGTGGCGACGGTGCGGGCGAGGGCGAGGCGGAGCGGGAGGTAGGTGAACGGCAGGGCGGCGAGGGTGGTGGCGAGGATCCAGGCGGTGAGGCGTTCGGCGCCGAGGGCGGGGAGGAGGAGGGCGAGGTTTGCGAGGAGGGAGGCGGGAAGGAAGAGGGGGAGGACGAGGAGGGCGTCGAGGGTGAGCCAGCCGGGACCGGAGCGGGGGGCGCGGAGGGTGGCGAGGCCGAGACCGATCACGAAGGCAAGGGCGAGGGCCACGAGGGGCGGCGTGAGGAGTTCGGCGGCGGTGGGCATGGGGCGGGCGGAATGGTGCGGAATCGGGGCGGCAAAGAACAATCTCAATCGCCGACCTGGGGGATGAAGTGGAAGGCGATACAGGCGGTGGTCTCGGCTTCGACCGGGCAGACGGTGACGGGCCGACCGCGCAGTTCGGGGCGCTCCTGCTGCTCGACGGAGGCGAAGTAGGAGTTGAAGTCGAGGAAGAGGGTGCGCAGCGACATGGCGCGGGGCGGGGTTAGCGTTTCCCGGGGGTTTTGCGGCGGCTGCCCTTGCCGCCGTATTGCACGGGGCGCTGGCCGGGGCTGATTTTGTCGAGGCCGGCGCCGCTCTTGAGCTCGGCGATCTGGTCGCGGAGGAGGGCGGCGCGTTCGTATTCGAGGTTCGCGGCGGCGGTGGCCATGTCGCGCTCAAGTTCCTGGAGGAGCTCGTGGAGGTCGAGGGAGCCGGGGCCGCCCTCGGCGACGATGGAGGTTTCGAGGTCCTTCGCGTTTTTGAGGATGACGTGGAGGCTTTCCTGCACGGCGCGGACGACGCTCTTGGGCTCGATGCCGTGTTCGCGGTTGTAGGCGATCTGGCGGTTGCGGCGGTAGTCGCTGACCTCGATGAGGGCGCGGATGCTGCCGGTGATGACGTCGGCGAAGAGAATGACCTCGCCCTCAACGTGGCGGGCGGCGCGGCCGGCGGTCTGGATGAGCGAGGTCTGGCTGCGGAGGTAGCCTTCCTTGTCGGCGTCGAGGATGCAGACGAGCGAGACCTCGGGCAGGTCGAGGCCTTCGCGGAGGAGGTTGATGCCGACGAGCACGTCGCATTCGCCGGCGCGGAGGCTGCGGAGGATCTCGACGCGTTCGATGGTGTCGATGTCGCTGTGGAGGTAGCGGACCTTCATGCCGACGTCGCGGAGGTAGTCGGAGAGATCCTCGGCGGTGCGCTTGGTGAGCGTGGTGATGAGGACGCGCTGGCCCTTTTCGATCACGCGGCGGCAGCGCTCGATGGTCTCGTCGATCTGGCCCGTGAGCGGGCGGATGGTGATCTTCGGGTCGAGGAGACCGGTGGGGCGGATGATCTGCTCGGCGATGAGCGGGGTGCCCGGCGTGTGGACGTCGAGGGGATTTTGGATTTTGGATTTTGGATTTTCGATGGCTCCCGCGATGGCGGCGGGGACGGGGGACTCGGCGAAGTTTTTGTCGGGGTTTGGGATGTAGGTGGCGTTGCCGGCGACGCTGTTGCGGAGCTCGAAGCCGCCGGGGGTGGCGCTCACGTAGACGATCTGGTGCGTCTTGGCCATGAACTCGTCGAAGTTGAGCGGGCGGTTGTCGAGGGCGCTGGGGAGGCGGAAGCCGTGCTCGACGAGCACGCTTTTGCGGGAGCGGTCGCCGGCATACATGCCGCCGACCTGGGGGATGGTCGCGTGGGATTCGTCGATGACGAGCAGGGTGTCCTCCGGCAGGAAGTCCATGAGCGTGTAGGGCGTGGAGCCGGGCGGACGGCCGGTGAGGTGGCGCGAGTAGTTCTCGATGCCGTTGCAGAAGCCCATCTCCTGCATCATTTCGAGGTCGAACTCGGTGCGCATCTTGATGCGCTGGGCCTCGATGAGGCGGCCATGCTTTTCGAACCAGATGACGCGCTCGTCGAGCTCGGCGCGGATGGCGCGCATGGCGGCGGTGAGCTTGTCGTAGGGGGTGACGAATTGTTTCGCCGGGAAGAGCGTGAGGTTCGTGAGGCGGGCGAAGACGTCGCCGGTGAGCGGGTCGAATTCGCTGATGCGGTCGATTTCATCGCCGAAAAACTCGACGCGGATGGCGCGGTCCTCGACCTGCGCGGGGTGGACTTCGACGGTGTCGCCGCGCACGCGGAATTTGCCGCGTTCGAAGGCGATGTCGTTCCGCTCGTAGAGCATGTCGATGAGCTTGGCGAGGAAGGCCTCGCGGGTCATTTGCTGGCCTTCGCGGATGGTGACGAGCATCTGGAGGAAGTCCTCGGGCGAGGCGAGGCCGTAGATGCAGGAAACGCTGGCCACGATGAGCACGTCGCGGCGGGAGAGCAGCGAGCTGACGGCGGAGAGGCGGAGGCGCTCGATCTCCTCGTTGATGGAGGAATCCTTCTCGATGTAGGTGTCCGACCGCGGGATGTAGGCCTCGGGCTGGTAGTAGTCGAAGTAGCTGACGAAATACTCGACGGCGTTGCGCGGGAAGAACTGCTTGAACTCGCTGTAGAGCTGGGCGGCGAGCGTCTTGTTGTGCGACATGACGAGCGTGGGCCGGTCGAGGTCGCGGACGATATTCGCGACGGTGAAGGTTTTGCCCGAGCCGGTGACGCCGAGGAGGGTTTGGTGGCGATTGCCCGCGAGGAGGGAGCGGGTGAGTTTTTCGATGGCCTGGCCCTGGTCGCCGCGGGGGGAGTAGTTCGACGCGAGCTCAAAGGGCATAAGCGGAGATTTTACGCCGCCGGCAGGGGGGTGCAAGACCGGCGGCGGGGGAAGGGCGGCCTAGTGTTCCCGGTTTTTCGGAACGGCCGGAATGCGCGAGTAGGGCAGGTAGAGAAGGAAGCCCAGGAAGGCGCCGAGGACGAAATTGACGAGGGAGACGGAGAGCAGTTGGACGCCCCAGCCGAGGGGGTTCGGGATGGCGCGCAGGGGGATGTCGAATCCGATGACGTCGAAGAGCCAGCCGGCGGGCATGTGGAGGGCGCGCCAGAGGCCGCCGGTGCGGGAACCGCCGGCGCCGTCGCTGGCTCCGATCGCGGAGAGGACGCCGGAGAACAGGGTGAGCGCGGCGGCAAAAATCGCGCCGCGGATGAGAAACGGTGGAAGCCGGTAGGCGGGAGGCGGGGTGGGTTCCACGGCGGGGGGAGTTATGCTCCCGGACCCACGTGGCTGACAAGGCGGAAAGCCCCCGGGCGGCGAATCAGCCGAGGTGGGCGAGGACCTGACGGGCGGTTTCCTGTCCGGTGGACCAGGCGGATTCCACGCGGGATTCCGTGAGGCTGTCGCCGGTGACAAAAAAGCCGGGCGGGAGCGGGCCGGGGTCGTTGGGGGCGAGGACGCGCGCGTAGCGCCAGCGGTGCGTGAAGGTGGCGCGGTGGAGGGCGGGATCGAGGTTCCAGCGGGCTTCGAGCCGGGCGCGCAGGGGGGCGGACCATTCGGCGGGGTCGCTTTCGAGATGGGCGGTGCTGAAGGCGGGGGAGGCCTGGGCGACAAAAACCGTGGTGCCGGGCTGGATGCGGCCGGGTTTGTGGTTTTCGCAGGCGGACCACGCGAGGTCTTCCGCCGGGGCGGCGTGGGCGTATGCGGAGGCGGAGTTGCCGGCCCAGTCGCCCGCGTAGGCGAAAAACGCGGTGAGGCAAGGCGCGAAGCTGGCGGGGTCGGGCGGGCGGCCGAGGAGCGCGAGGGTTTGCGGCCAGGGGGCGGAGCTGACGACGGCGGCGAACGTCTCGTCCCCGACGAGCCAGCCGGCGGGAAGGGGAGTGGGAGTCGTGACCGTGGCCTCCATGCGAATTGTGAGCCCCTCGGCCAGGGCGCGGCCGAGGCGGTTGTTGCCGGCGGCGTGATACCAGCGGTTCTCCCCGGGGCGGTGGATTTCTCCGTTCGCATCGAGAATGGGGGCCGCGAGCCGGCGGAGGTCGGGGCCGCAAGTGCGCTCCAATTCGGCGCGGAAGGACTCCGCGCGGATCGTGAAATACTGGGCGCCGTGGTCGACGATGTGGCCCTCCCAGCGGCGCGTGGCGCAGCGGCCGCCGAGGCTGCGGGATTTCTCGAAGACGGTGACCGCTAGGCCCGCGGCGGAGAGCGCGCGGGCGCAACTGAGCCCGGAGATTCCTGCCCCGATGACGGCGACGGACGGTTTGTTCATGCCCCGACGATACGCCGAACGCGCCGCTTCGGACACCCGGGACGTGCAATCCGGCATTGCCGCGGGGGCGTAACCTTGGGAAATACTTTGCGCTTCTCCCGCTCATGAATCCGCGCCTGCTTTCCAAGGACCTCCTGCCCATCCACGAAAAAGTCGTCGCGGGGGAACGGATCACCGACGCCGAGGCGATGGCGCTTTACGCGAGCCGGGATTTGAACGGCCTCGGGGCGATTGCCAACGTGGTGCGCGAGCGCAAGAACGCGAACGTCGCGACCTACATTCACAACCGCTACATCAACTACTCGAACGTCTGCATTCTCTCGTGTCAGTTCTGCGCGTTCGGGGCGAAGAAGCGGGAGCCGCACGCGTTTGAGTCGGCGATTCCCGAGATCGCGGCGAACGTGAAGGAAGGCCTCGCCGATGGTATCACCGAGATTCACATGGTCGGCGGCCTGCATCCGTCGCTGCCGGGCGAGTGGTATCTCGACCTGCTGCGCACGCTGCGCGGGCTGGACGCGGAGCTGTCGATCAAGGCGTTCACCGCCGTGGAAATCCGCCACCTGGCGGAGCGGGTGTTCAAAAAATCGATCCGCGAAACGCTGGAGCTTCTCCGCGAGAACGGGCTGGGCGCCATCACGGGCGGCGGGGCGGAGATTTTCGCGCCGGAGATTCGCGAGCAGATTTGCCGCGGGAAGGAGACGGCCGAGGAGTGGGCGGAGGTGCACCGCACCTGGCACCAGATGGGCGGCCGCAGCACGTGCACGATGCTTTACGGTCACATCGAAGGGCCGGAGCACCGGGTGGATCATTTGCGCCGGCTGCGGGAGTTGCAGGACGAGACGGGGGGCTTCACGGCGTTCATTCCGTTTGCGTTCGAGCCGGAGGGGGCGCGGCCGGGTCCGCTCAAGGGCATCGCGCACGCGACGAGCACGCAGATGCTGCGCAACCTCGCGGTGAGCCGCATCTACCTCGATAACTTCGACCACATCACCGCCTACTGGGTGAGCATGGGGCTGCCGCTGGCGCAGATTGCGCTGGCCTACGGCGTGGACGACCTGCACGGCACGATCCACGAGGAGAAAATCTTCCACATGGCCGGCGCGCAGACGCCGAAGCAGCAGTCGGTGGCGGCGCTGGAGAAGGCGATCCGCGAGGCGGGCCGGTTTCCGATGCAGCGCAACACGTTTTACGAGCGGTTGCCGCGCGGCACGGAGCGGGAGGCGGCGTGAGCGGGCCGCTGGCGGGGTATCGGCTCGGGTCGGTGCCCTACCTGAACGCCCGGCCGCTCATCGAGGGGCTGGGGGACGCGGTGGCGCTGGATCTGCCGGCGCGATTGGCGGAGCGGTTTGCGGCCGGGGAGCTCGACGTTGCGCTGGTGCCGATCTTTGAAGCGGTGGAGCGGGAGCGGGCGACGCTGGTCGACGACGTTGCCATCGCGTGCCGGGGCGAGGTGTTCAGCGTGTTTCTCGCGCACCGCGAGCCGCTGGCGGAGGTGGAGACCATCGCGCTCGATCCGGCCTCGCACACGTCGAACCATCTGCTGCAGGTGCTGCTGGCGGAGTTTCACGACCTTGAGCCGCGGTATGTCGGCGCGCCGGAGGAGCCGGGGCAGGCGCGGTTGTTGATCGGCGATGCGGCGCTGGCGTTCCACCGGGCGCACGCGGAGGACGGCTGGCGGTTTCTCGATCTGGGCGCGGAGTGGCTGCGCGGCACGGGGCTGCCGTTTGTGTTTGCGGCCTGGGTGTTTCGCGAGGAGTGTCCCGACCCGCCGGCGGTGGCGGAGGCGCTGCGCGCGGTGAAGCGGCGGGGGCTGGAGGCGCGCGGGCGGATTGCGGCGGCGGAAGCAGATCCGGCGTTTGCGCGGCGGTATCTTTCGGAGTTTATCCGGTTTGATCTGGGCGAGGAGGAGAAGGCGGCGGTCGCATTGTTTGCGGCGCTGCTGCGCAAGCATGGTCTGGTGGTCTCGTCCCGGGAGGCGACAATCACCTACGTTTAGGCGGCGACGACCTTGGCGGTGAGGGAGCGGACGGCTTGCGGGCAGAGGCGCAGCGCGAGGGAGGCGAGGCGCGGGTGTTCGCCGGCGAGGCGGGCGAGGCGATTGATCCAGAGGCGGCCGCGGTAGAGCGCGGCGTGTTCGCGGCGGTAGCGGGCGGGGTTGTTCGCGAGGGCGGCTTCGGCGGCGAGTTCGCCGGTGCGGAGGGCGTAGTAAATGCCTTCGCCGGTGAAGGGCTCGACGACGCGCGCGGCGTCGCCCACGAGATACAGGCCGTCCGCGACGAGTGGGCGAGCGTCGCGGCGGGAGAGCGGGGCGATGGTGCGCCATTCGGCGCGGCCGAATTCGCGTTCGGTGCGTTCGCGCAAGGCGGCGAGGGCGCGGGGTTTCGCGACGAGGCAGACGTTGATTTCCGTGGCGTTCACCGCGGCGGTGCCGCCGTAGCCGCCGGGGTGGAAGATCATGCGGACGTCGTCGCCGTGCCAGGCGGGGCGGGGGAGGTGGCCCTGGAGGGCGGTGCGTTCGCGGCCGGCGGCGGGGAGGCGGCCGGCGAGGCGGGCGACGAGGGAGTTGCGGCCGTCGGCGGCGAAGAGGAGCGGCGCGGTGAAGGGGCCGTGGTCGGTCTCGACGGTCCAGCCTTGTGTGACGCGGATGACGGCGATACCGGGGCGGAATTCCGCGCCGAGCTCCACGGCGCGGCTGGCGAGGAGGTGGTCGAGGTCGCGGCGTTTGACGACGATCTCGTGGCGGCCGGCGACGGAGAAGCGCAGGGGCTGGCCGCGGAGGCCGTGGAAGCTGACTTCGCGGGCCACGACGTGGGGTAGGGCGAGCAGGCGCGCGCGGAGGTCGAGGCGTTCGAGCACGGGCCAGGCGGCGGGGTTGAGGCAGTCGCCGCAGACCTTGTCGCGGGGGAAGGTGGCGCGGTCGAGGAGGAGGACGCGGCGGCCGGCGCGGGCGAGGGTGGCGGCGCACACGGAGCCGGCGGGTCCGGCGCCGACGACGATGGCGTCGTAGCGGTTCACACGAGGTCGGCGGCGATGGCGTCGGCCACCATTTTGCCGGAGCGGGTGAGGACCCAGCGGTCGCCGCGGGGTTCGACGTAACCGGCGGCGCGGAGGGGGGCGATCTCGACAGGGTCGGCGGCGATGCCGTCGGAGGTGCGGAGGGCGAAGGCGCGGCGTTCGGCGTGGCGGGTGGCGGCGTCGACGGTTTCCTCGAAGTCGGCGGCGGGTTGAGCGGCCTGGATGCGGCGGGTGTATTCGGCGGTGTCGCTGACGTTTTTCCAGCGGCGTTCGCCGACGGTGGAGAAGGCGCTGGGGCCGAGGCCGACGTAATCGGCGGCGTGCCAGTAGGCGAGGTTGTGGCGGCACTCGCGGCCGGGGCGGGCGTAGTTCGAGATCTCGTATTGGTGGTAACCGGCGGCGCCGAGGACGTCCATGGTGAGCTCGAAGAGGGCGGCGTCGACCTCCTCGTCGGGGCGCATTTCGCCGCGCTGGAGGCGGCGGAAGAACTCGGTGTCCTCCTCGTAGGTGAGGCAGTAGGCGGAGATGTGGTCCGGAGCGAGGGCGAGGGTGCGCTCGAGGGAGGCGCGCCATTTCTCGGGCGTCTGGCCGGGGAGGCCGAAGATGAGGTCGAGGTTGACGTTGGGCACGCCGGCTTCGCGAAGGATGGCGTAGGAGCGTTCGGCCTGGGCGGCGGTGTGGACGCGGCCGAGGGCGTGGAGTTCGTCGTCGTGCCACGATTGGACGCCCATGCTGATGCGGTTCACGCCGAGGGCGAGGAGGGCGCGGGCCTTTTCGAGCGAGACGGTGGCGGGGTTCATCTCGAGCGTCCACTCGGTGACGGCGGAGAGGTCGAGGCGTTGGCGCAGCCCGCCGAGGAGGAATTCGAGCTGCGGCGTGCTGAGGGCGCTGGGCGTGCCGCCGCCGAAGAAGATCGTGCGCGGGCGGAGGCGGGTGGCGTGGAGGTCGGCCTCGGCGAGCATGGCGTCGAGGAAGGCCTGGGTTTTGTTCCGGTCGCTGGCCTCCTTGTAGAAGCTGCAATACGGGCACACCTTCGGGCAGAAGGGGATGTGCGCGTAGAGGTGCTCGATCACGGGTGGGAATTTAGGCCGGGGAGGGGGGCAAAGCCAGTCGTGACTGGGGGAGGGAGCAAGCAGTGGTCGGTCGCCATTCCCATGTCGTCGGGCGTCGTTTCCAAGTGGTCGGTCGTGACCTCCAGGTGGTCGGTCGCCGGGTGGCGGGGGAGTTCGGTGGGTTTGACAGGCTGGGGGTGGGCGGTGAGACTTCGCGCGTGATTTTTCGAGTTGTTGCCGTCGTTCTGCTGGCCGGGGTTTCGGCGTGGGCGCAGGGGCCGGTTGAGGTGCCGGTGGCGCGGGCGGTGGCGGCGCGGTCGCAGGTGTTTTTTGCGTCGGATACGCGGTCGCTGGCGCCGGGGTTCCAGCCTTCGCCGCGGGTGGTGCAGGGGATGGTGGATGCGACGGTGATGGCGGCGACGGGCCGGCCGGAGATTGGCGCGGCGTGGCGCACGCTGGTGCAGCCGTCGGATGTGGTGGGCATCAAGGTGGCGGCGGCTCCGGGGGCGATGGGGGGCACGCATCCGGCGGTGGCGCGGGCGATTGCCCGGGGGCTGCGCGCGGCGGGCATTCCGCCGGAGCGGATCGTGGTGTGGGATCGCAACCGGGACGATTTGCGGGCGGCGGGTTACCGGGAGGGCGATCCGGATTTCCGGCTGGCGTGGATTGATCCGGCGACGGGTTACGACCGGCAGGCGATGATCACGGCGCCGGTGCTGGGGCGGTTGATCTGGGGCGACAGCAAGTTCGGCGACCGGGCGGGTTCGCGGCTGGAGGATATTCTCTCCACGGGCGATCAGCTCAGCAGCACGAGTTTTTTTGCGACGATTCTTTCGCGCACGGTGACGAAGGTGGTGAACGCGCCGTCGCTGAGCGACAACTTCATGTGCGGGCTGAACGGCGCGCTGGCCAACATGGCGCTGGGCAACGTGGACAACTGGCGGCGGTTCGTGCGGGAGCCGAATTTTGGAAATCCCTACATCGCCGAGATTTACGCGGACCCGATGATTCGGGACAAGGTGGTGCTGACGGTGATGGACGCGCTGGCGCTGCAGTTCGCGGGCGGGCCGTTTCCGAATCCGAATTTTGTGCGCGAGGCGTTCACGATTTACACGAGCCGCGATCCGGTGGCGATCGACGCGACGGCGGTGCGGGTGATCGACGAATACCGGGCGGCGAACAAGCTGCCGCTGATCGCGCCGGTGGCGGGTCACATCGAGACGGCGGCGGCGATGGGGCTGGGCAACTCGGACCCGCAGGTGATCCAAATGATTCGCGTGGGGAGCACTCAGAGGGTGTGGTGATGAGGGACGCCGCCCTGCTGCGCGCGGTGTCGCGTTCGTTTTACCTCACGCTGCGGCTGATGCCGCGGGCGGTGCGCGGGCCGCTGGCGCTGGGGTATTTGCTGGCGCGGGCGTCGGATTCGATCGCGGATGCGAGCGGCGCGGACGTGGCGCGGCGCATTGAGGCGCTGGAGCGGTTGCGGGGCGGCGAGGTGCCGGCGGATGTGCTCGCGTTGGCGGAGTCGCAGACGAATCCGCGCGAGGCGGAGTTGTTGCGGCGGCTGCCGGCGCTGATGGAGGCGATGGCGAACTCGGACGCGCGGGATTCCCTGGCGTGGGTGTGGGGGCACATTTTGCGCGGGCAGCTTTTTGATCTCACGCGATTCGGCCCGGGCGCGGCGGCGCTTTCGGCGGAGGAACTGCACGACTACACGTATCTCGTGGCGGGCTGCGTGGGGGAATTCTGGTCGCGGCTGTGCGCGGAGCGGTTGCGGGGATTTTCGCGGCGGCCGCTCGACGAGATGGTCGCGCTGGGCGTGGATTACGGCCGGGGGTTGCAGCTCGTGAACATTCTGCGGGACCGGCGGGGGGATGCGGCGCTCGGGCGCGTTTATGCGCCGGACGCGCGGTTTGCGGAACTTAAGGCGCAGGCGGAGGAGGGGCTGCGGAGCGGCCTGGAGTGGGCCTCGGCGGTCGAGGTGCGACGCGTGCGGTATGCCTGCGTGGTGCCGGCGCGCATCGGGCAGGAGACGCTGGCGCGCATCGAACGGGACTCGGGCGCGGTGAAGGTTTCGCGGGCGGCGGTGCGGCGGATTTTGTTGGGCTCGCTGCCGAGGCTTTGGCGGTGAGATTTTTGGGACGGCTGGGACCGCCGTCCCTCCCGGGGTGGGGAGGGGGTTATTCCTCGTCGAGCTCGGGGGTGACGTCCTCGGCGCGGGCGAGTTTGGCGAGGATGTTGGCGAGGTCCTCGGCGGCGGGGTCCTCCATCATTTCCGGGCCGCTGCAGGGGACCTGGTAGAAGCGGGCGTCGGTGCAGCAGGCGGTCCAGCCGGCCTGGATGGCGCGGGCGGGCGGGAATTGGTCCTCGGGGGCAAAGATGTGCGCGGTGAGGGGGACGTTGGCGGCGGAGTAGCGGCGGGCGGCTTCCTGGTTGACGTGGAGGACGGGGTGCTCGCCGGGGCCGCGGCGGCGGGCGGCGGCGGGTTCCGCGGTTTTGCGGCCGCCGAGGAAGGCGGGCAAGGCGCGGCGCCAGCCTCCGGCGAGGAGGCCGGAGGCGCTGATGCCGACGGGGGGTTCGGTGGCGAGGAGGACGAGGAGGGGGACGGTGGAGCCGGCGGCGGTGAGTTGGCGGGCCATTTCGAAGGCGACGAGGCCGCCGAAGCCGTAGCCGATGAGGCGGTGGACGCCGCTGGCGTCGAAGACGCGGAGGGCCTCGATGTAGGCGGCGGCCATGCTTTCGACGGTGGGGTGGGCGGAGCCGGCGTCCGCGAGGCCGCGGGCGCTGATGCCGTAGCAGGGCTGGTCCTCGCCGAGGCGGCTGACGAGCGAGCCGTAGATGGCGGGGGTGCCGTCGAGGTCGTGGACGAAGATGAGGGGCGGTTGTTTGCCGGAGGCGCGGAGGGGCTCGATGGGGTTCCACTGCGAGTCGGCGGCGGTTTTGCGGCCGCGGACGTTGCGGAGGAGGGAGCTGACGGAGAAGGCGGTGGTGAAGTCGGCGAGCTGGACGCGGGGTTCGACGCGGGCGACGGCCTCGTGGAAGCGCTGGGCGACGAGGGGTTTCGTGCGGCCTTCGGTGAGGACTTCGTCGAGTTCGACGGGGCGGCCGCCGAGGGCGCGGGAGAGGGCTTCGCGGACGCGTTCCTCGAGTTCGCTGCCCTTGCGGCGGGCGATGACGGGGTCGTCGGGGAGGAGTTCGTCGAGGGCGGCGAGGTCGAGGTGGCCGGCGTCGTTGAGCGGGAAGCGGGGCAGGGCGCGGATGCGGCGGGGGCTGGTGGGGAGGCGTTCGGTGAGCCAGTCGCGGAGGTCATGGGGTTCGCCGGACTCGGAGTCGCGGGGGATGATCCAGAGGCACCATTCCTGCCGGGCGGCGATGAGGCGGGTCTCGGCGTGGGCGTCGAAGACCTGGGGGTGGGCGACGGCGGCGAAGCGGAGGGCGGCGGCGCTCATTTCGGCGGGGAGTTCACCGAGGCCGGCGCGGATGGCGGGCAGGTCGAAGAACGTGCCGTCGGGGCTGGTGATGGCGGCGAGGTCGAGGGCGCGGAAGTTTTCCGGCGCGGAGGCGGGGGCGATCTCGACGTGGCCGGGGAAGCCGAAGGGCTGGGGCAGGCCGTGGTGATCGGCCACGCGGGCGAGGGTGGCGGGGCCAGGCTGGCCGAGCATGGCGGGGGCGAGGCTGCCCTCGGGGGCGGCGACGAGGCCCAGGCCGCCGGTGGCGGCGGAGGCGAAGCGGTGGCGCCAGCGGTCGGGGCCGCCGACGGTGGTCCAGGCGGCGGCGGCGTTCGGCGCGGGGAGGGAGCCGGTGGTGATGGCGAGGCGCAGGGTGGCGGGCGCGGAGAGGGAGAGCTCGGCGAGGTAGTGGGTCCACTGCGTCCAGAACGCGGTGGGCACGGCGAGGGCGGTGACGGCTTTTTCCTCGATGAATTCCTGGAAGGCGGTGCGGGTGCCCCAGGGGGCGTTCGGGCGGAGGACGAGGGTGGCTCCGCTGAGGAGGGCGGCGAGGGTTTCCTCGATGGCGGCGAATTCCGCGGGGGCGGCGAACTGGAGGACGCGGTCGGCGGGGGTGAGGCCCTGGAGGGCGGCGAGGCTTTGGAGGGCGCTCGCGAGGGTGGCGTGGTCGAAGGTGTGCCATTCGCCGCCGGCCTGCCAGGTGAGGGCGGGGGAGGAGGGCTCGGTCTCGCTGGTGACGCCGCGGGACTTTTCGCCGGCGAGGGAGGCGGCCTCGGTGCGGAGCTGGAGGACGGGTTGCTCGCGGGTCTCGCCTTCGGGGAGTTCGTCGACGATCCAGGCGTCGGCGGTGGTTTCCGCGCCGGGGAGGACGATGACGGCGCCGGCCTTGAGCGTGCCGAGGAGGGCGGCGACCCATTGCGGGGAGCGCTCCATGGCGAGGGCGACGCGGCCGCCGGGGTTCACGCCGCGTTTGCGGAGGAGGCGGGCGATCTGGTTCGCGAGGGCGTTGAGCTGGGTGAAGGTGAGGGATTCCGCGGTGCCCTCGACGGCGGGGGTGTCGGGCGTCTCGGCGGCGGCGTCGGCGAACATCTCGTGGATGCCCTGGGTGACGAGGGAGCGGAAGGTGGGGGCGGCTTCGGCGGCGACGACGAGGGCGGGGGTGCCGGGCAGCGCGAAGTCGGCGAGGAGGAGTTCGGGCGTGGCGGCGAAAGCGGCGAGAGTGGCCTGGAAGGCAGCGAAGAGGGCGCGGGCGGCCTCGTCGGAGAGGATGGCCGGGTCGTAGTCGAGGGCGGCGGTGGGGCGGTCGTTGGCGACGAAGCGGAGGGCGAGGGGGGGCGCGGTTTTGACGAAGAGCTGGGCGTCGGCGGCCATCCAGCGGGGGAGCTCGAGGAGGAGGCGGTCGTTGAGCGCGAGGTCGCGGTAGAGCAGGGCGACGACGGCGCGGGCGTCGAGGCGCGGGGCGTGGAGCGACGGGGTTTCCTCCGCGGAGGCGCGGATGAGGTCGGCGGCGGCGGCGTGGGGCGCGAGTTCGCGGCGGCGGAGGGCGGGGAATTCGGCGCGGCCGATGCCGCCAAGGGGACGGGTGAATTCGAAGAGGAGGGCGGAGTCGGCGTCCTGAGCGCGGGCGACGACGAAGCTCCAGGCGGCGGTGACGAGGGCGCGGAGGTCGGTGCCGAGGGCTTCGGCGGCGGCGGCGAAGGTTTGGCGCTCGGGGCGTTCGTAGGTGTGGCTGAGCGAACGGCGGGTGCCGGCGGGGGTTTCGCCGGTGGGGAGAGGCAGGAGGAAGAGCGGGGCGGGGGCGGGGATTTCCTCGGCGGGGGCGGGTGGAGCGGCGAGGGGGGCGTCCTCAAAGACGGGGAGCTCCGCGCCGGTGCGGGCGTAGTCGTAGGCGATGAGCCAGCGGTGGAGGGCGGCGGAGACGGAGTCCTCGTCGAGAAGGGCGGTGTGGAAGCTCCAGAGCGCGTGGCCGCCGCCGTTGGGGAGGCGGAGGATGGTGAAGCGGTGGGGCTCCGCGGTGACGGGCGTGGCGCCGTCGGCGTCGAAGAGGGCCTGCCAGGCGGCGCCGAGATCCTCGGGCGGGGCGGACTGCCAGTCCTGCTCCTGCCACGCGTAGGCGGGCTCGGGAAGCTCGCGCGGGGTGTCGCCGTCCCACGCGGTGCGGAGGGCGGGATGGGCGCGGGCGACGGCCTCCCACGCGGCGCGCAGCGCGGCGGGGTCGATTTCCTCGCCGAAGCTGAGGGAGACCTGCGCGGTGTGGAACGCGGAGCCGGCGGGCTCGCTCGAGAGTTCAAGCACAAGGCGCAGGGGCGCGGGGAGGTCGCTCATTTTTTGGGGAAAGCGGAAATGTGGAAAGCGGAAAGCTGGGGGATTTTCCGTGGGTTCGCGCTTTAGATTTTTTCAAAGAGATCGGTCACGGCGCCCTGGGAGGCGGTGGTGACGTGGGCGGCGTATTTGGCGAGGACGCCGCGGCGGTAGCGGGGCTTGGGCTTTTTCCAGGCGGCGCGGCGGCGGGTGAGTTCGGCGGCGGAGACGCCGAGGGTGAGCGCGCGTTTGGTGGCGTCGATGGTGATGGCGTCGCCGTTTTTGATGAGGGCGATGGGGCCGCCCTCGAAGGCTTCGGGGGTGATGTGGCCGACGACGAAACCGTGGGTGCCGCCGGAGAAGCGGCCGTCGGTGATGAGGGCGACGGATTTGCCGAGACCGGCGCCCATGACGGCGCTGGTCGGCGAGAGCATTTCGCGCATGCCGGGGCCGCCGCGGGGTCCTTCGTAGCGGATGACGATGACGTCGCCGGCCTTGATTTTGCCGGCGAGGATGGCGCCGAGGGCGGTTTCCTCGCTCTCGAACACGCGGGCCGGGCCCGAGAATTTCTCGCCTTCCTTGCCGCTGATTTTGGCGACGGCTCCCTCGGGGGCGAGGTTGCCGCGGAGCACGACGAGGTGGCTTTCCTTTTTGATGGGCTTGCTGAGCGGCTGAATGATGGGCTGGCCCTTCGGGTAGGGTTTGAAGGGGGCGAGGTTTTGCTTAAGCGTTTTGCCGGTGACGGTGAGGCAGTCGCCGTGGAGGAGGCCGGCGGAGAGGAGGTCCTTCATCATGGGCACGATGCCGCCGATTTCGACGAGCTGGCTCATGAGGTATTTGCCGCTGGGCTTGAGGTCGGCGATGACGGGGACGCGTTTGCCGATGCGGGTGAAGTCGTCGAGCGAGAGCTTCACGCCGGCGGAGTGGGCGATGGCGAGGAGGTGGAGCACGGCGTTCGTCGAACCGCCGAGGGCGATGACGACGGTGATGGCGTTTTCGAAGGATTCCTTGGAGAAGATTTCGGAAGGTTTGATGCCGCGGCGGAGCATTTCGATGACGGCGGCGCCGGCGCGGCGGCAGTCGTCCTTCTTCGCGGCGGAGACGGCGGCCTGGGCGGAGCTGTTCGGCAGGCTGAAGCCCATGGCTTCGATGGCGGAGGCCATGGTGTTCGCGGTATACATGCCGCCGCAGGAGCCGGGGCCGGGGATGGCGCAGCTCTCGACGGCCTTGGCCTCGGCGGCGGAGATTTTGCCCGCGGCCTGCTGACCGACGGCCTCGAAGACGGAGACGACGTCGAGGTTGCGGCCGTTGAGGCAGCCGGGGAGGATGGTGCCGCCGTAGACGAAGACGGCGGGGCGGTTGAGCCGGGCGATGGCGAGCATGCAGCCGGGCATGTTTTTGTCGCAGCCGCCGATGGCGACGAAGCCGTCGTAGCCCTGGCAGCCGATGACGGTTTCGATGGAGTCGGCGATGACTTCGCGGGAGACGAGGGAGTATTTCATGCCCTCGGTGCCCATCGAGATGCCGTCGGAGATGGTGATGGTGTTGAAGATCGTGGCCTTGCCCTTGGCGGCGTCGATGCCGGTGGCGGCTTCGCGGGCGAGGAGGTCGATGTGCATGTTGCACGGGGTGACCATGCTCCAGGTGGATGCGACGCCGATCTGGGGTTTGGCGAAGTCGGCGTCGGTGAAGCCGACGGGGTAGAGCATGGCGCGGCTGGGGGCGCGGTGCGGTCCGTCGAGGACGAGCGAGGAATGCGGACGGAGGTTCGGGACGGCTTTCTTCGACTTCATAAGCGGAGGGCGAGAATAAGCGGTTCGCGGCGGGCAGGGGAAGCGCGGGGCGCAAAAAAGCGCGGGGCGGGGCGGTCAGTCGCCGAGGTTGCCGGCGCGGGCGCGGATGGTGGCGATGGCGGTGGCGATGTCGCGTTTTTGCGGGGCGGTGAGGTGGGGGTCCCGGGCGGCGGCTTCGAATTGCTCAAGGGCGGGGCGGGCGAGTCCCTGGCGGGCGTAGCATTGGCCGAGGTAGATGCGGAAATCGACGGCGGGCAGGCCGCGGGTGGTGGCGAGCTGCACGAGGCGTTCGAGGGAATCCTGCTCGTCGCCGAAAGCGCGGGCGGCATTTGCGAGGCGGGCGTGGAGGAAGAGGACGTTCATGTCGGCGTCGCCGGCGCGGGATTTGAGATCGGAGGCGACGCGCCAGGCGGCGTCGGGGTTGCCGGCGGCGGCGAGGGTGCGGGCGAGAACGTCGAGGGCGGCGGGATCGCCGGGGCGGATTTTGAGGGCGGCGTTGGCCTCGGTGACGGCGCGCGGGTAGTCCTTCTGCGCGAGGGCGAGGGCGGCGGCGCCGACGCGGACCACCGGATTCTGCGGTTCGGCGGTGATGGCGGCGGCGGCGTATTCGCGGGCGGCGGCGCGCTGGCCGATGAGGTTGAGCAGGAGGGCGAGGCGCGAGAGGTCGAGGCCGCGGTCGCGCGGGAG
>JAIYAZ010000130.1 GCA_027488755.1 Verrucomicrobiaceae bacterium
CATCCCGACGACTATTGGGTCTTCGGCACCGCGCGCGGCTCGATCAAGGAACGCTGGTTTTCCAGCGTCATCACCTGCATGAACGGCCCGCTCGCAGCGCCCGACGAGGGCCTGAGTTACGTCCTGCCCGTCGGCGACCGGCAGGAGGACAAGTTCACCCTGCGTGACCTCCAAACCGAACTTGGCGCGAAGCTCGTCGGCGAGGAATTGATGGCGAAATACGGCGGCTGGCCGATGTATTCCAAATTTTTCGACTACGAAACGCCGCTCTTCCACCACCTCCACCTCGGCTTCGAGGCCGCCGAACGCGTGGGACGCATCGGCAAGCCGGAGGCGTATTATTTTCCGCCCCAGCTCAACAACCACCTCGGCACGTTCCCTCACACCTACTTCGGCTACGACCCCGATTGCACCCTTGAGCAGGTGCGCGACCGTCTGCTGCGCTACGAGGCGGGCGACAACCGCATCACCGAACTCTCCCGCGCCCACCGCATCGAACTCGGCACCGGCTGGTATACCCCGCCCGGCGTCGTCCACGCCCCCGGCTCCGTCCTCACCTACGAACCACAGTGGAACAGCGACGTGAACTCCGTGCACGAGAACGTCGTCGCCGGAGAGATCTACCCCTACGACTTCCTCGCCGAGAACTGCCCGGAAGCCCGCAAGCGCGACATGGACACCATCCTTTCGCTCATGGACTGGCCCGCCAACGTGGACCCGCACTACAAGAAAAAATACTTCCGCCCGCCGCTCGCCGCGCCGCAACCCGATGACGGCGCGGAAGAGAAATGGATCACCTACGGCAACGACTACTTTTCCGCCAAGGAACTCATCGTCGCACCCGGCCGCACCGTCACGGTGAAAGACCCTGCCT
Source organism: Verrucomicrobiaceae bacterium (assembly GCA_027488755.1). Taxonomy (GTDB): domain Bacteria; phylum Verrucomicrobiota; class Verrucomicrobiia; order Chthoniobacterales; family JAATET01; genus JAATET01. The sequence continues at coordinate 875 of JAIYAZ010000130.1, forward strand.
GTTACGGCTGCATCACCCTGCAAGGGCACGGCGATTTCGGCCCGCACCAGATCGAGGCTTCGAGCATGATCCGCTTCGGCGCACGCACAGCCGACGAGTTTTTCGTGAGCGAAGCCGCCGCCCGCTCCGGGGTGAAAATCACCAACCGCAGCGTCTGCGAGCCACTCGTCATACTCAAACACTTCGGCCCGAATCATCCCGGCGCACCCGCCACCCCCAAAGCTTGATTCCCTCCCCATGAAAAAGCAGAACTACGAACTCAAGAACGACCACATTCGCCAACGCTTCGAGGGCCTGCGCCAAGCGAATCCCGACCTCGGCAAGACCCGGCTGAACCTCTCCTGGAGCAACTGGGGCTTCGGCATGGAACCTCTCTCCACCTCCGTCCAACGTCTCGCCTCCAACGGGATCCAATTCATCGAACTCCACGGCAACCACTACGGCCCCGATCTCGGCTACCGCCCCGCCGAGACGCAACGCATACTCGCCGACCACGGCGTCGTCTGCGGCGGAATCTGCGGCATGTTTTCCCGCGAAAACGACCTCTCCAGCAACAGCGGGGTCTCCCGCCAGCAGGCGGTGGATTACCTCAAACGCACCCTCGATTTCGCGGTCGAACTGCGGGCCGCATACATCCTCGTCGTGCCCGGTGCGGTTGGACGTCCGGGTAAATACGACGACTCCGAATTCGCCCGTTCCGTCGCCACCCTTCGCCTCGTCGCCGACCGCTTCGCGCAGGCCGGGGTCAACGCCGCCATCGAACCCATCCGGGCCGCCGAGGTGAGCCTCTGCCACACCATCGCGGACGCGCAAAGCTACATCACTGCCGTCAACCACCCGGCCATTGCCCACATCAACGCCGACCTCTACCACATGCAAGTCGGCGAGGCCCACATCGGCGAAGCCCTCCTGGCCGCAGGCCCCGCCCTCACCAACCTCCATGTCGCCGACAGCAACCGCTGCGCCCTCGGTGAAGGCGCGCTCGACGTGGACACCGTCATCCGCGCCCTCTACCTGCTCGGCTACAACCGCCCCGGCTGCTACTTCACCCCCGAACCCCTCGGCCCCGGCGGCGATCCCTACCCCGCCATGCACGGCCGGAGCGACCCCGCCACGCTCGACGCCCTCGTGCGCCAAACCGCCACCTACTTCCGCGAGCGCGAGGAAACTGTCCTCTCCGGCCACTAACCCCAATCGTTCATCCCATGCTCAAAGGCATCTCCCCCGTCGTCAGCCCTGACTTGCTCAAGCTCCTCGCCGAGATGGGCCACGGCGACGAACTCATCCTCGCCGACGCCCATTTCCCCGGCCACACCTCCGGTGCCCGTCATGTGCTGCGGGCCGACGGCATGAACGTCACCACCCTGCTCGAGGGCATCCTTCCGTTGTTCGCCTTGGACACCTACGCCCCTCCGCTGGCGATGATGGCCGCCGTGCCCGGCGACACCCTCGATCCCCGGGTCGAGGCCGACTACCTGGCGGTCATCCGCCGACATGCCCCGGACGCCCCCGCTCCCGAACGCGTCGAACGCTTCGCCTTCTACGAACGCACCGCCAAAGCCTACCTCGTCGTCATGACGAGCGAAACCCGCCAATACGCCAACCTCATCCTGAAAAAAGGCATCACCCCCGCTCACCGCTAATCTTCCATGCGCAATTCTAATCTTCACACTCCGTCCTGGCTTCGCACCGCCGTCTTCTATCAAGTTTACCCGCAATCCTTCGCCGACTCCAACGGCGACGGCATCGGCGACTTGCCCGGCCTCATCAGCAAGCTCCCCTACCTCAAATCCCTCGGCATCACCGCCCTTTGGCTGAACCCGATTTTCGAGTCACCTTTCGGCGACGCCGGCTACGACATCGCGGACTTCCGCAAGGTCGCCGCGCGCTACGGCACCAACGCCGACGCGATCCGCCTCTTTAAAGAAGCTCACCGCCTCGGCCTGAAGGTCGTGCTCGACCTCGTCGCTGGCCACACCTCCGACCAGCACCCCTGGTTCAAGGCCGCCGCCACCGACCCCAAGAGCCCTTACCGCGACTACTTCATCTTCACCGGCGACGAACCGCAGAAACCCATGTTCGGCGACTCCACGCCGAAGACCGCCGCAGGCGAACATTTTGTCGCCAACTTCCTGCCCTTCCAACCCGCCCTTTCCTACGGTTACCTCCAACCCGACCCGGCCAAGCCGTGGCAACTCCCCGCCGAGCACCCCGCCTGCCTCAAGGTCCGCACCGAGCTGCGCGACATCATGAAATTCTGGCTCGATCTCGGCTGCGACGGCTTCCGCGTCGACATGGCGTCCTCGTTGATCCGCGGCGGCCAGGCACCCGACGAGCTCCTCCGCCTCTGGCAGGGCTTCCGCACTTGGTTCGACCGCGAGTATCCCGAGGCCGTGCTCGTCGCCGAGTGGAGCAACCCCATCCAGGCGATCAACGCCGGCTTCCACATCGACTTCATGATCCATTTCGGTGACTTGGCCTATTATCATCTGGTCGGCTCCGGCAGCGAACTCACCCCGAAGGGCCGCATTCCCCACGTATTTTTCGAGCGCTCCGGCGAGGGCGACATCCGCCAATTCCTCGACGTATTTTTAAAACACTACACCGCTACCGTCGGGCGCGGCTTCATTTCCCTGCCCACCGGCAACCACGACTTCCAACGCCCCCGCCGGGGCCGCGATTTGACCGAGCTGCGCGTGCTCTACGCCATGCTCTTCACCATGCCCGGCACGCCGTTCCTCTACTACGGCGACGAGATCGGCATGAGAAACATCGACGGCCTGCCCGAAAAAGAGGGCTCCATGTGGCGCACTGGCAACCGCACCCCGATGCAGTGGGACGCCTCTGCCCCCAATCTCGGCTTCTCCACCGCACCGAAGAAATCGCTCTACCTCCCCGTCGATCCCGCCAAAGACGCGCCCACTGTCTCCGCCCAACTCGCGGACAAGTCGTCGCTGCTCCACTTCACCCGCACTTTGATCGCCCTGCGCAAAAAACATCCCGCGCTGGGCAACACCGCCGGCTTCCGCCCCCTCTACGCCGAGGCGGGGCGCTACCCGTTCGTCTATGAGCGCAGCACCGGCGGCAGCCGTTTCGCCGTCGCCGTCAACCCCGGCGAACCCGCCCGCAGCGTCGATCTCCCAGCGCTCAAGGGCGCAAAAATCCTCCTCGCCGAGGGCGCGAAACTCACCGGCGCCACCCTGTCCCTCACCGGCGTATCCTTCGCGATTTTGAAGCTCAAGAACACCCCGGCCCGCTCCCCCGCCACCCGATGACTCCGCCCCCCCTCTGGCGGCTTATCTTCATGGGACTGCTCCTCCCCCTTGCAGCCCAGGCTGCGCCCGATTCCGCGCCCGCAGCCGCGCTGACCATCAAGGTGGACGCCGCCCAGCCTATCGGCCGCCTCGATCCGTTCTGGAAAGCCACTGGCTTCATGCCCGCCACCTTGCTGGAAAAACCCGTGACCCAGAAAACCCTGCGTCTCATCGCCGCCACCCAGCCGCGTGCCATCGAGTTCCTCCGCCCGCACTACCTGCTCGATCTCGTCACCTGGGAAAACGACCGCCCGCAGTGGCCGCGTTTCGATGCCGTCATGGATTTCATGGTGAAAGAGCTCGGCTTCAAACTCGTCTTCGAGGTCATGGGCAACCCGGCCAACCGCTTCGATTTCACCAAGCCCGCCGATGTCACCCTCTGGCGCGGCTTCATCCACGAACTCGTCGTCCACCTGCAAGACCGTTACGGCGTCGAGACCGTGCGCTCCTGGTGGTTCGAGTGCACGAACGAGCCCGACTTTGACTTTTTTTGGAAGGCCGGCGATGACGCCTTCTTCGCCTACTACGACGCCACGTGGGACGGCATCAAGGCCGCCGACTCCCGCCTGCGTTTCGGGGGCCCCGCCAACGCGCTCGGACTCAATGCATTTTTCAAAAAATTCGCCGCCCACGTCGATGCCAACGGCCGCGCCGATTTCATCAGCGTGCATCGCAAATTCCTCCCGCGCGAGATGATCGCCGAGGAGCGCAAATTCCTCCACCACCTCGCCGAGAACCACCCGCGCCTCGCCAAGCTGCCTTTCCTGAACACCGAGGCCGACGCCGAGTTTGGCTGGGCCAAACGCCGGTGGTGGCGCGCCGATGCCTGGTATCCCGCGTTCATCGCCCAAAGCATCGACCTCCACCTGCGCGAATTGATCGACCGTGACGGCGTCAACTACGTCTTCGGCATCAACGACCACGGCTTCACCGGCGACTTCGGCCAACGCACGCTCTACGCCTCCGTCCCCGCCCCCGACGGCACCGTCGCCCTGATCAAAAAACCCGTCATGGCCGGCATGGAACTGCTCGCGCACCTCGGCGACACCCGCCTCGCCGTGCAGTCCACCGCCACCACCGACGACGTGGGCACCCTCGCCACCCGCACCGCCTCGGGCGAGCTCGCCGTGCTGCTCTACTACCGCCCCGACATCGGCCCGCCCATGGAAGCCGGTTATCCGGAAATCCCCGCCAGCACCGTCCGGCCCAGGACGGTGCATCTCCGCCTCACCGGCATCGGTAAAAGCCCGCTCACGCTCTCCGAAGCGCGTCTCGACGAAACCCACGGCAACCCCTTCGGCATCTGGCAACAACAGGGCCGCCCCGAAAAACCCGACGCCGCACAACTCGCCGCCCTCCGCGCCGCCGAGGGCCCCGTCGCACTTCCGCCCGTCGAGGTCGTCCCCTCCACCAACGGCACACTCACGCTCGATCTCACCCTGCCGCCCTCGTCCCTCCGCCTCCTAATTCTGCGTTAAACAATCTCTCTTTTTTCACCATGCACACCTACTTCACTCCCGGCGAACGCTGGCTCGATACCGACGGTCAACCCATCCAGGCCCACGGCGGCGCCCTCCTCCGCCACGGCGACGCCTGGTATTGGTATGGCGAGGAGAAGACCGCCCACATCAACTCCAAGGTCACCACCGTCACCGGTGTTTCCTGCTACCGCTCCACCGATCTGCTCAACTGGAAAAACTGCGGCCTCTGCCTCACCGCCTCCGCCGATCCCGCCTCGCCCATCCACAGCTCCAAAATCGTCGAGCGCCCCAAGGTCCTCTTCAACGCCCTCACCGGAAAATTCGTCATGTGGATGCACCTCGACGAAACCGGCTACCTGTTCTCCCGAGCCGGCATCGCCGTCGCCGAGCGCCCCGAAGGCCCGTTCAACCTCGTGCGCGTGCAGCGTTCGTTCGCCTATGACTACGGCTACCCCGCCGACGATCCGCGCGACCAGCGGACCCACGGGAATGCCTTCCCGGACATGAACCTTTTTCTCGAAGACGCCACCCGCGACCTCACCGCCACCGTCACTCTCGATGCCCGCCCCGGTGCCCGCTTCCGGATTCACACCGTGGACGACCTCGACGGCCAAGACCTTCCGACCAACAACACCG
>JAIYAZ010000078.1 GCA_027488755.1 Verrucomicrobiaceae bacterium
AACAGCAGAAGCAGGATCAACAGCAGAAGCAGGATCAGCAGCAGAAGCAGGATCAGCAGCAGAAGCAGGATCAGCAGCAGAAGCAGGACCAGCAACAGAAGCAGGATCAACAGCAGGGCGAGGATCAGCCGCAGAAGCAGGACGAGTCCTCGTCACGGCCGCAGCAGTCGGGAGACCGGGGGGATCAGCCCCAGCCGACGCCGCAGCCAACGCCCGGGCAGAAAAAGGAGGGCGATCTGCGGGCGCAGCCCGACCAGAAAAAATCGGAGCAGCCCGGCTCCGAGGCGGCCGCCCAGCCCGTCGAGGAGAAGGACGGCGAGATGTCCGAGAATCAGGCCCGCGCCCTGCTGCGCGCCATGCAGGGCGAGGAAGAGCGTGTGCGGCTGCTTGAACGCCAACAGAATCAGGATGTCATTAAGGACTGGTAACATGCGGACAACGATTTTCTCCCGACTCGCCGTGGCGGCGCTTTTTCTTGCCGCGGGATTCTGCGCGCAGGCGGCGACGGTGAGCGCGGTGATCTCGGCCGACGAAACCTCGGTGGGCCAACCGGTGGGCGTGCAGGTGCGGGTGGACGGCACGACGAACGTTGCGATGCCCGAAGGGCTCGGCGTGCCCGGGCTGCAATCGCGGCTCACCGGTCGCAGCACGCAGGTCTCGATCATCAACGGCCGGATGACGACCTCGGGCATCTACACCTACACGGTGGTGCCGGAGCGCGAGGGGACGTTTGAGATTCCGCCGATCGAGGTAAACGCCGAGGGGCGCAAGATTCGGACGGCTCCGCTGAAGCTCACGGTTACCCCGGGCAGCCCGGCCGCGCGTCCCGTGCCCCAGGCTCCGGCGGCCGGGGGCGCGCCGGGGTCCGCGTCCGCTTCGGCGGGTCCGCCCGAGGGGAGCGACAAACTGGCGTGGGGCGAACTGGTGGTGCCTCGGGAACGGATTTACGCCGGGGAGATTGTGCCCGTGGAGGTGCGTTATTTCTTCAACGGCTCGGTGCCGTTCCGCCTGCTGCGCGGGGAGCCGGTGGTGAGTGGCGAGGGATTCACGTTTCAGAAGTTTGCGCCGCCGACGCAGGCGGAGGAAACGATCAACGGCGTGCGCTACAACACGCTCACGTTTCGCACGGCGATCACCGCGGTGAAAAGCGGGGAGATGCCGCTGCCGAAGGTCGCGCTGGAGACGGTTGCGCAAGTGCCGGCGCAGGCTCCGCGCGGGATGGACGACATTTTCAGCCGCTTCTTTGGCGGGCAGGGGCCGGGGTTTGTCGATGAGCGCGAGGTGCGGGTGGAGACCGCCGCGCGGCCGATCCGGGTGCTGGCGCTGCCCGCGAAGGGCCGGCCCGAGGGGTTCTCGGGCGCGGTGGGCGAATTCACGGTCGCGGCAACGGCGGCTCCGGCGGAGGCGGCGGCGGGGGATCCGGTGACGCTGAGCGTCGCGGTGAGTGGCCGCGGAAACTTTGACGCGATGGGCGAGCCGCGGCTGGTCAATCCCGAGGGCTGGCGCGTTTACCCGCCGACGGACCGCTTTGAAAAGACGGATGACATTGGGTTCACCGGCACGAAGACGTTTGAGATGCCGCTTGTCGCGCAGCAGGCCCGGACGGAAACGCCGATGGCGGAGTTTTCCTACTTCGATCCGGTGAAGGAGAAGTATGTGACGGTGCGCACGGAGCCGGTGCCCGTGCGGGCGGCGGCTCCGGCGGCCTCGCCGGCGGTGGCGGCGAACGCGGCCCCGGCGGCCACCCCCACGCCGACCCCGGCGCCCGAGGCGGGCAGCCGGTGGCTGGAAGCGGCGACGCCGCGGAGCTGGGAACCGCTGGCGCGGCGGCCGGTGTTTTGGATCGCGAACGCGGCGGCGGCGCTGGTGCTGATCGGATTGCTCGGGGCGGGCTGGATCCGGCGGATGCGGCAAGGACCGGCGGCCGAGCGGGCGGCCTGGCAGCGCGAGCGCGACCGGGCGGCCGGGGCGCTGGCTTCGGCGCGGCTCGCGGACGCGGAGTTTTTGGATCGCGCGCTCGAGGCGCTGGCGGCACAGGCCCGGCTGACGGGCGCGGCGGGCGCGGTGGAGTATGTGCGCGGACTTGAACTGGGTGGCCGGGAGGTGGGCGAGCTGCGCGCGCTGTTGCTGCGGTCCGACGAGCGGAAGTTCAGCGGCGGCGCGGGTCTGCCGCTGGAGCCGGCCGAGCGGCAGCGCTGGGCGCAAGCGGTGAAGGAGGTTTGCCGATGAAAGCAGGAATCGTGATTTTGCTCATGGGGTTCGCCGCGCTTGCCCGGGCCGACGAGGCGGGGGCGGCGTTTGCGCGGGGGGACTTTTCCGCCGCGGCGAAGGCGCAGGAGGCGGAGTTGGCGCGGCAGCCGAGCGCGGAGGGTTACTTCAACCTCGGGCTGGCGCGGCAAAACGCGGGCGACCCGGTGGGCGCGATCCTCAACTACGAGCGGGCGTTGTTGCTGGATCCGGGGCTGCGTGATGCCCGCAACGCGCTTTCGAAACTCGCCGCCGCGCAGGGTGTGCCCGCGGCGCCGCGCACCTGGCGGGAGGACGTGACCGGCGTGGTGCATCCCGAGCTGCTGCTCACGCTGGGGAGCACGCTGGCGTGGGTGGGGGCGTTTGGATTTCTGTTTGCGTCGCAGTCGAGCCGGCGCATCGGGCTGATGACGCTGGCGGGTCTGGCGGTGCTGGCCGGCAGCGCGGCCGCGACGGCGGGTTGGCTGGCGGAGGCGCGGTTGGCGGGCGTGCGGCCCGCGCTGGTGACGGCGAAGGAGGGCGCGGAGGTGCTGTCCTCCCCGGCGAATAATTCGAGCGCGATTCTTTCGGTGCCGGCGGGCACGACGCTGGGGGTGGTCTCCCCGCGGGGGGCGTGGTCCTACGTGGATCTGAACGGCGGGGTGCGCGGCTGGGTGCCAACCGAGCGGCTCACGCCGATTATCCCGGGTGAAACGCTTTAGCCGGCGCGGCCTGCTTTTGCTGGCGGTGGCGGCGTGGCCGGGGCTGGCGGCGGCGGATTGGCGCGGGCAGTTGACGCCGGAGTGGGGAACGTTTCCCGCGCTGCCGGCGGTGACGATGCAGGTGCGGTTCGGTTGGTCGAATGTGCTGCAGGCGGCGGAGGCGGAGGCCAGCCTGAAGCCGGAGGGGGCGGGGTATCGGGCGGAGGTCAAGGGAGGCACGCAGGGACTGGCGCGCGCGCTGTGGCCGCTGGACGCGGAGCATTCCGCGTGGCTGCCCGGCGGGCAGGACGGGGCGCGCTACACGCAGATCGAGCGTTACCGCGGGCGGACGATTGAGACGGAGGTCCGCTTCAACGCCCGGGGGCTGGAGCGCTGGCGGCAGACGTCGGACACGCCGGAGGCGGCGCGGTGGAAGCGGGTGGAGTTTGCGCCGGTATTTGACGTGATCGGCGGCGGGTTGTTTGTGCGCAGCCAGCCGCTGCGAACGGGCGACACGGTGGGGCTGGTGTGTTATCCGGGGGATTCGCCGTATTTTGCCACGCTGCGGGTGGAGCGGCGGGAGACGTTGCGGGTGATGGGGCGGGATTGGCCGGCGATCCGGATGGCGTTGAGCCTGCGCCGGCTGGAGGTGAAGGACCGGCGGCCGGCGGGCGACGTGCAGCACGGGAAGTTCCGCTCGGGCACGGTGTGGCTGTCCGATGATGACCGGCGTATTCCGCTGCGGGCGGAGGTGACGGTGATGGTCGGCTACATTTACGCGGAGCTGACCGGCCTGGAGTGGCGGTGATGGGGCGGCACCGGGAATCGCGGCATTCCGGCTTGAGCGCGGGGCGGGAGTGGCTAGGTTGGCCGGATGATTCGTTTTCTTCGCGTATTGGTGATCGGGTTGGCGTGCGGAAATCTCCTGGCAGCCGAGCCGGCCGAGGCACCGAAAATCATTCCCTCCACGGACCTTGAGTCGATCTCGCTGGCGATCGGTTCGGTGGCGACGATCGAAGGTCGCATCGAGCGCATCGGCACGACGCAGAAGAAGGGCATCACGTTTCTCAACTTCAGCAAGCAGCGCGGCGGGTTTGTGGCGATTGTCTTCATGTCGTCCTACGGGCAGTTTCCCGATGGGTTCGACCAATTCCGCAACAAGGTCGTGCGGGTGACCGGCAAGGTTGAAGTCTACAGCGAGGCGGTCGCCCAGATTGTGATCAAGAAGGCCGACCAGATCGTGATCGTGGACGACGCCGCCCCGGCGGCGAACTAGCCACGCGCGGCGAGCAGGCGTTCGGCGTATTTGGCGAGGACGTCGACCTCGAAGTTCACGCGGTCCCCGGCGCGGAGGTCGCCGAGGTTCGTCATGGCCCGGGTGTGCGGGATGATCCAGACCTGGAAGTCGCTTTCGCCGAGTTCGGCGATGGTGAGGGAGACGCCGTTGAGGGCGATGGAGCCCTTGGCGACGAGGTAGCGGGCGAAGTCGGGACGGAGTTCGAAGCGGAGGCCGAGATCGGGGCCGGCGGGCGTGGTTTCCAGCACGGCGCAGGTGCCGTCGACGTGGCCCTGCACAAAGTGGCCGCCGAGTCGGGCGTTGGCGGCGAGGGCGCGCTCGAGGTTCACGCGGGAGCCGGGGGCGAGGTCGCCGAGGTTGGTGGCGCGGAGGGTGGCGGCGAGGAGGTCGAAACGGAGGAGGCCGTCCGGTTGGTCGGCCACGGTGAGGCAGCAGCCGTTGACGGCGACGCTGTCGCCGAGGGCGACGGGGAAGGCGGCGGGGTCGGCTGATTCGATGAAGAGGTGGCGTCCTTCGGGGGTGGCGGTGAAGCGGCGGAGCACGCCCAGAGACTCGATGAGGCCGGTGAACACGGGATGGGAAGGGGCAGGAGGTGGAAGGTGGGGCGTCGGATTGCGCGGGTCCCGAGTGGTTTTTAGTCGACACTCCGCGTTCCGGCAACAAGCTGTTCCGTCCCTATGCGGTGCTGGTATCTTTATTTGGCGGCGGTTTTGACTTTGGGCGGGTGTGCGTCGGTGAGCGTGCATGAGGTGACGGACCGGCCCGACGTGAAGCCGACGGCACCGGATTTGATTTACGTGGAGGATTTTGCCGCGCCGCCGGAGGTGTTCCGGGTCGACCGCGGGGCCGAGGCCCACGAACGCTTCCGGGCGACCTATGCGAGGCAGTTGGCCTACGACGTTGCGCTCCGGGCGACGAAGCGGCTGGCGCCGGCTAAGGCGATCGCGCGCGGCACGGTGCCGAAGCGGGTGCGGGGCACGCGGGCCTGGCTGGTGACGGGCCGCTTCACCAAGGTGAACCAGGGCAGCCGGGTGCTGCGGACGGCCATCGGGTTTGGCCTCGGCGGAACGAAAGTGGAGACGGACGTGATGGTTTACGATCTGAGCCGGCCGGGTGAGCCGCCGATCCTGGAATTTTCGACCACGGGCGGGACGAATTCCCAGCCCGGCGTCGCGGTGGGCCTGGTGATGCCGAACTTCTGGTTGATCGGGCTGGATGCCGCGGTGCGCATCGGACCGGGCCTGCGGATGGATGGCATTCGGACTTCCCGCGAGATCGTGGCTGTGCTTTCTGAATACATGGCACGGCACGATTTGCTTCCGTCGAAGCAGGTTTACCGCGCCAAAAACCTAGGAAAATGGCCATGAGCACCCTCTCCGCCGCGCCGGCCTTCGACGCTCTCTCCGCCCTCAGCGTGCTCATCGTGGAGGACGATCCGGTGACCCGGGCCCTGCTTGAGCGGCAGATTCGCAAGCGCGGGCATCACGCGGTGCCCTGCGAGAGTGCGGAGGTGGCGCTCGCGCGTTTGCTGGAGCAGTTTTATCCGTTGATTCTCCTCGACGTGCAGCTGCCCGGGATGAGCGGGCTGGAGCTGTGCCGGCACCTGCGGGCGCAGCCGGATGGCGACCAGTATTACGTGCTCGTCGGCACGGGCAACGACAAGCCGGAGGATCTTCGAGACATCCTTGATGCCGGGGCGAGCGACTACGTGGCCAAGCCCTACCACCCCGGCTTGCTCAACGTGCGCCTGACGGTTGCGGAAAAGCAGATCAAGGAAATCGCCGCGCGCAAGCGGCTCGAGCGCGAGCTGAAGTTTCTGGCGACCCGCGATCCGCTCACGAAGCTGCTGAACCGCAGCCAGCTTGAGCCGGCGTTGCTGGCGGCCATCCACGCCACGCAGGAGGGACGGCCCGCGGCGGTGCTTTACCTCGATCTCGACAACTTCAAGATCGTGAACGACACGCTCGGTCACGACGCCGGCGACCGCCTGCTCACGACGCTTTCCGGGCTGATCAAGACGACGACGCGGCCGCAGGATGAGCTGGTGCGGTTCGGCGGCGATGAGTTTGTCGTGATCCTGACCGACACCAGCATCGATCAGGCGATGGCGGTCGCGGGCCGGCTGCGCGAGAAGCTGGACGAGTTTCGCTTTCTGGATTCCGGAATGAGTTTCCGGGTGGGCGCGTCGATTGGCGTGGCGCCGGTGAATCCGATGCTGACCCCGGCGGAGATTCTCGTGGCGGCGGATTCGGCCTGCTATGCGGCCAAGGCGCATGGGCGCAACCGCGTCGAGCTGCACAGCGAGAGTGACAGCGCGATTGCGAAGCTGATTGCCGACACGGACTGGGCCACGCGCATTGGCGAGGCGATGAAGGACGGCAGCCTGGAGCTCTGGTTCCAGCCGGTGGTCTCCGCGGTGGATGGCAGCCTGCTTTACCAGGAGGCCCTGCTGCGTTACGTCGCGCCGGGGCAGACGATGATCATCAGTCCCGGGGCGTTTCTGAGTTCCGCCCAGCGGTCCGGGCAGGGCTCGAAGCTGGATCAGTTTGTGATCGAGACGGCGATTCAGGCGTTGGCGCGGCATCCCGAGCTGGTGCTGGGCGTGAACCTTTCCGCGCCCTCGTTCAACGACAATCAGCTTCTCGAGAAGATTCGCGAGGCTCTGGCGACCCACGCCGTGGAGCCGTCGCGCCTGCTTCTGGAGATCACGGAGACGGAGATCATGTCGAACCTGGACAAGGCCTCGGTCGTTCTCCAGGAGATGAACGCGATCGGACTGCGGACGGCGTTGGACGATTTTGGCGCGGGGTTTTCCTCGCTGGCTTACCTGAAAAATCTTCCGGTCGATCACCTCAAGATCGATGGAGCCTTCGTGCGGGATCTGGCGCAGAACAATTTCAATCAGGCCATCCTGCGGGCGATCCGCGAGGTGGCGCGCATCCGCAACATCAAAACGGTCGCCGAGTGCGTGGAATCGCGCGAGCAATACGATCTGCTGGCGGAGCTGGGCATCGATTATGCGCAGGGCTTTTTTATCGGCCGGCCGCGCGCGCGTCCCTATCTGGCGGCGGAGATCGTGATCCCGAATTGAGGTTCGGATTGGTTCCGGTCGGTGTTTGCCACCGGGGCCGGCGTTGAAATTTTTCCCCCGTTGTTTTCCCCATGAAAATCCGTCTCCTCCTGCTGGCCGCGTGGGCGCTTCCGCTCGGCCTTTTTGCGCAGCCCCTGAATCCCGGCGTCGGCGATGTCGATCCGGTGCTGCCGCCGGCGAAGCTTGAGCGGGCGCGGGCGGGGACGTTCGGATTCCCGCCGGTGCCGGAGGTGAAGTGGGAGGCGGACGCGCGGGGCTTTGCGGCGGACCGGTTGTTTTCCGTGCCGGCGGCGGGGATTCATCCGCGCATTTTGTTCGGGCCGGAGGACCTGCCGCGGATCCGGAAGAACCTGGCGGCGAGCGAGGCGGGGCGCGGGTTTCTGGCCGCCTTTCGGGCGCAGATGGCCAAGGGGCTCGATGATCCCGGTTCGTGGGAAGGGCGCTGCTACGCGGCGCTCGTGAAGGGCGATGTCGAGGCGTTCCGCGCGGCCTACAAGGAGAGCCCGTTGGATGACAATCCGCCGGGCTCGGGATTTCGCAGCAAGGCCGAGGGGCGGAATCCCGCCACGCGTTGGGGCGTGCGCAATCCGTTGCTGGTCGGGATGGAGGCGAAGGCCTTTCTCACGCTGGTGGACGATGATGCGGCCGAGGGGAAGAAGATCGCTACGGCTTACGCGACCTACGCGGCTTATCTTTCCCCGAAGGTTGATGCGGCCAACCAAAAGCCGCGGAGCGAGTTTCACTGGTATGCGACGCGCTACCTCGTTCCGAACGAAGTGGCCTACGGTTACGATTGGAGCTGGCCGTGGATGACGCCGGCGCAGCGGGACGCGGTGCGCGATCTCATCGTGCGGGCGACCGCGCGGAAATACACGCTCGGCATGGATCTGCCGGCGCATTGGCGCAACTGGAATCACCTCGGCATGACGGAGTCCTACGCGGCGTGCCTGTTCGCGATCGAGGGGGAACCCGGGGATGATCCGGTGGCGCGCGAGCGGATGTTCGAGGTCTTCCGCGATTACCTGAGCTACGGCATCAACGCCCTCGGCACCGGCACGGAGGGGATCGGTTACCAGACGCTTGGGATCGGGCACTTGAGCTCGCCGATGCTGGCGTTTGCGAATCGCGGCAAGAATCTGTTTGTGCATCCGCATTGGCGGCGGCACACGGAGTCGTGGCTCGTGCAGGCCATGCAGCCGTTCGGGGGGGCGTGGCAATCAAGCGGCGATCTCGGGAATTTTTCGCCGAGCCCGTGGATGCTTCAGCTGCAGAAGTATTTTTTTCCGGACTCGCCGGGGATTGATTTTGTTTACCGGAACCACCCGCAGATAACGCGGAAGGACTGGGCGTCGCTCGCGACGGACGCGATCGAGGCGCAGTGGGTGACCCCGGCCGAACCCGATGCCGCCGACCCCCGCGAGGCCGCGCTTCGCGAGGCGGTGCGGATCGCCGGGAATCCGCTCACCTACTGGGATCCCGGCCGGGGGTTCCTTTACACGCGCACCGGCTGGGGCACGGACGATCTGGTGCTCCACGTGGACTGCCGGACCGACACGACCTTTGCGAACCATGACCACGCGGATCGCGGGCAGTTCACGCTGGCGGCGCTTGGGCGCGCGTGGGCCTGCGATGGGTATCGGGACACGGAGTCGAAGTATCACAACGTCGTGACCATCGACGGTCGCGGCCAGGGGTATTTCACGCCGCCCGGGGCGTGGGTGGAGATGACGGAGACGCCGGAGCGGGTGCTGGCGGTGACCGACGCGAAGTATTGCTGGGACTGGCAGTGGACGAAGTCGATGTTTACCGAATCGCGGCGGTCGCTGGAGGGGCGCGGGCAGGGCTGGGGCGTTGAGTCGGCCGAGCGGCTGCAATCGCGCTACCCGCTTCCGCTTTGGGAAAAGGATCCGCTGCCGGTGGTGAAGGCCTACAACGAGGGCTTTGCCACGCGCGAGCATGGCGACCCGCGGATGTGGGACGACGAGGACAGCTGGGTGCTGCGGGCGCCGTGGTATCCGGTGCGGAAGGCGTTCCGCACCGTGCTGCTTGCGCGCGGCCGGCATCCCTACGTGCTGGTGGCGGATGACATCCGCAAGGACGACACGGAGCGGCTCTACGAGTGGCGGATGAACATGCCGCCGGACGTGGCGGCGGTTTCCATCAACGGCCGGGACATTTTGCTGGGCGACGGGACCACGCACCGGCAGTCCGTGACGCTGGACCGCGCGTTTCAGGGGCCGACCGACCTGGTGCCGGCCAAGGGGGACCGGTTGCTGCTCGTGCGCACGCTGGACATCGCCGTGCCCGACCAGCCGACCTTTCAGCCGATCCCGATGGTGGCGAAGGTGGAATACAAAAAGACCGCCGACGAGCATCAGTTCACCGGGCGCAGCATGGGAATGGGGACGCAGGTGGTGATCGGTTCGCGGAGCGTGGAGCCGCGGTTTTTTGTGCTGCTGTTTCCCCATCGGGCGGGGGATGAGCTGCCCGTGACGACCTGGAACGAGGACATGACGGAGTTCACGGTCGCGTGGAAGGATCAGGTGGACCGTTATCGGGTGAGCGTGGGGCCGGATGGCCGGCGCGTCTTTTCTGTGGTGACACCGGGGGAAAAGGACGGCTGAACCCATTGAGGCCTCGGTCGAATGGGTTCCGGTAAGAAATCCGCGAGGCGGATTTGGTGGAGGTATGGGGATTGCCCCGCAGAGGCGGGACCCGCGGGAGTGCACCTTCGGCGGTAAGGTAGGCGCCGAGCGCCAGGCGGTCGAACTTCGTTCTCATCCCCAGAGGGATGAAAGGAATCCGCGAAGCGGATTTGGTGGAGGTATGGGGATTCGAACCCCAGGCCTTCTCATTGCGAACGAGACGCTCTACCAACTGAGCTATACCCCCGGGAAACCGATATTGCCTTGTTGGACAGATGGCGGATGGTTAATCTGCCCCGACCAACCAGCGAATGATCACCGGATTTAGAAATACTCTGCGGGATCGATTTCTCCGTCAACTGGCTTTTTCAGGTTCGCAGGCGGGCGCATGGTTGCGCGGCCCCGGCGGCGGTTGATTGCGGGGGCATGATGGAACAATCCCCCCCCAGACGCCGCCTGCCGCGGTGGATGATCCGACCGGTGCTGGTGTCGCTGGGATTTGCCGCGCTGGGCGCCCTGGTTCTGGCGGTGCTGGTTTATGAATCCCTGCTCGGGGTGGCCCGGCAGGTGGCCGGCAATCAGGCGGATGTCGCCGGATTGATGCACACGAGAATTACGGCGTGCCTTGGGGATTTCACGACGGTCCGCGATTTTTTGGAGAATCAGATTTCCATTTATCCGCATGAAGACGTGGGGCGCATGGTGCCCATGCTGCGAAGCCTCGGGGGGAATCTAATGCTGTCGAACGCAGGCTACAAGGCGCTGCGGCTGGACCGTTCGGAGGGAGGCAGCGTGCTGGACCTGAGGCTGAGGACGCTGGAGGGAGTGGAGATGGTGGTGGAGGATCAACGGGAACCGGCCGAACGTCCGGCCGACGATCCGGCATTTCGCGCCGCGGTCAACCGGCGGGATCGGGTGCATTTTCGGATTGCGGAAAGCGCGGAAGGGCCGGTTTTGCGGCTGCTGGGGCCCGTGAACGGGGCGGCGGGGCGTCCCGCGGGGGTGCTGGTGATGGATTTTGATCTCGCCATGATTCTGGATGATTTTGGCACCAGTGACGTGGAGGGAGGGAGGAGCGCGCCCATGCCGTTGGCCCTGCTGGACGCGAAGGGGAATCTGCTTTTGCAGCGGGGGGGGATTCTCCCGGAGCACGCCCGGCTGGGCGAGGTGCGGCCGGAGTTGTGGCGGGCGATCACGAAGGAATCCACGGGGCGCACGCTGGCTGAGGGAGGGGTCTGGATTTTTCGAACGGTGGATCCCACGGCACTGCTGGACAAGAAGGATCAATCCCACGTGGATTACGCGGAGGATGCCCGGCCGCTCCGGCTGATTTCCCGGCTGAAGGCGGCGGATCTTTGGTCGCGGCTGGAGCATTCCATCCTCGTTCTGGCCGGGTTGATCGCGGGCGGCTGGCTGCTGATCTCCACGTATCAGTTCGCGATTGCGGTCGGTCGCCGGCGGCAGGCGGAACTGGTCGAGAAATTGCGCGCGGCCAACGAGCGTCTGGCGACCAGCCTGACGGAGGAAAAGCGTCTGCTCGGCAAGGCCCGCGCGGCGGAGAACGCGAAGAGTGAGTTCCTGGCGGTGATGAGCCACGAGCTGCGCACGCCGATGAATTCGGTGATCGGGTTCGCGAACCTTCTGGCCGGCACGCCGCTGAACAAGGAGCAGCACGAGCACATTGCCGCGATCACGGACAGCGGGGAAATGCTGCTGAGCATCATTTCGGAGATTCTGGATTTGAGCCGGATTGAGTCGGGCCAGCTTGAGCTGCAGACGTCCACGTTTTCGACCGCGGAGATTCTGCGGCGGGCGATCACCCCCTGGCGGCTGCCGGCCGGCGAAAAGGGGCTGACGCTGGAGGCGCATTGTGACCCGGGCGTGCCGACGTGGCTGCGGGGCGACGAATGGCGTCTGCGGCAGATTTTGAACAACCTCATCGGCAATGCGGTGAAGTTCACCGAGCGCGGGTTTATCCGCGTGAGCGTCCATTCGGTGACGCCGCCCGTCGACGATGCGACGGGCCGGGCGTGGCTGGAATTTGTCGTCGCGGATTCGGGGCAGGGCATCTCCGAGGATGGGCTGCAGCGGGTTTTTGAGCCGTTCGTGCAGGCCGACTCGAGCATTTCCCGGCGGCACGGCGGGGCGGGGCTGGGGCTCGCGATCGTGAAAAAGCTGGCCCAACTTCTGGGCGGCGTCGTTGAGGCGAGTAGCCGCGTTGGGGAGGGGTCGCGGTTTTTGGTGCGCCTGCCCTTTGAGGTGCCGGCGCAGGTTGATGAGGCGGCCGCGGCGGCTGACGGGGCGGCGGTGGCCGATGTCGGTTTTGCCAGCCGCCACCCGATGCGCATTCTCGTGGCGGAGGACAACGCGACCAACCGGCGGCTGATGCAGATTCTGCTTGGTCGGCTGGGTTACGAGGTGTCGCTGGCCGGTGACGGCGAGGAGGCGGTGCGCGTTCACGCGGAGAATCCGCCCGATTGCATTCTGATGGACATGCAAATGCCGAAGATGGACGGCCTTCAGGCCAGCCGGGAGATTCGGCGGCGGGAGGCGGAGAATCCGGGGTTGCGTCGCACGACGATTACCGCCCTCACCGCAAACGCGCTCGGGGACGCGCGGCAGGAGTGCCGGGCCGCGGGCATGGACGACTTTTTGACGAAGCCGATCGTGCTGCCCGCCCTAGCGAGCCACCTTGCGGTGGTGCATGCCCGGAGAGCGGGAGGCGGCGCGTAACGCGGGGACGGGGCGGGCGCGATTATCCCGCGGAACCCGCGGGATTGGCGGCCTGGAGCAGGGCCTTCAATTGCGCGACGGAGAGGGCCACGTTGTAAATCGTGATCGAGCGGATCGAGCCGTTGAAGATGTCGAGAATGCCCTTTTCGTTGGGATTCGCGGGCATGGGGGGACGGCCGCCCACGCTGATGACGGGGTCGAATTTGCGGATGTTGAGCATGGCGTGGCGGGCGATTTCGACCCCGTCGAGATAGAGCGTGATTTCATTCCCGCTGTTCACCGCGGCGAGCATCGACCAGCCGCCAATCAACTGCGTGCTGCTGCCGGTGAGAATCGCCTTCCAATCGTTATCCACGGCGAGGTTGAGAAAGGCGTGCTGGACGCGGAGGGTGAAGGCTCCCCCGGTGCGGAAGATGGTTCCGTTGTCATCCTGTTTTGCCTGCAGGCGCACCCAGGTGACGACGGTGAAGATGCCGTTGAGGTGTTTGTTGAGGTCGACGGGAAGCGTGAGGAAGCCGGGCTGCTGCGGGGAAAACATGACCGACTTTCCAAACTTATCCGCGGTGATTTCGACGTTTCCGGTGACGCTGGCGGGCACCGCGAGAAGGCCGCCGCCGGGGATTTGGCGTCCTCCCGCCGGGGCGGCTTCGATCCGGTCAAACACCCATTCCGCGAGCGGCTGGGGCAGCGACTCGACGGCACGGAGGGGACTGGAGAGGACAAGCGCGAAGGCAAGGACGAGGCGGGGGAGGGGCGGGCACATCATGGTTCCGGGGAAGGGAGAGGTGGCGGGGATTTTGGGGTGCTCGGAGGAACAGGCCAAGTGGGAAATTCAGCGTTCGGCGTGTGAGGGGCGTGATTCGAAGCGGGGGGGGGTTAGTAGATCAGGGTGTTTTGAGGCGGGTCGGTCTTTTCGATGACGACATCCTTGACCAGCGGCGTGCTTTGGCCGCCGACGACCGGGAAGGTCGCCGTGCCGGTGACTTTCACCCAGGACATTTCTGGCAGGGTGGTTTTCGCGGCGGGTTCAACGGTGACGGCGACGGGCTGGGCGTCGGCGGCGCAGCAGGTCATGAACATGCGGATGATGTCGTAACGGTCGCCGTGCGGGTTGTTGTGGCGGGCCGGCATGAGCTGGCCGATGAACTGGACGCGGTGGTTCTCGAAGTCGGGGCGCATTTCCGGGACCTGCGCCGCGTAAAGGAGATCAATCACTTCGGCGGCCACTTCGCCGGTGGGCGTTTTTGGCGGGCCATCCGGGCCCACGAAAAGATCGGCCGCGGCGGAGTTGGTTTCGCCCGGGAGGGCGGGCTCGACGGGCGTAATGCCGGGGAGCTGGGTGACGTCCTGCACGTAGGTGCGGTTGCGCACCGTCGTCGCGCTGAAGCTACTTTCGGAGCCGAGGAAGGCGGTCAGCAGGGGCGCGGTGAGCAGGAGGGTGCCGAGGAGTTGGGCGGGGAGGGAGCGGGCTTCGGCGGGGAGACAGCCGACGGCGTCGGTCTCGGGGGCAAGGAGCACGAGCAGGGCGAGGATGCCGAGCACGATGGCGGCGGCCAGCGTCCAGGGCTGGAAGGCGGGATGGAGGTAGGCGTTGATGCGGCCGGTGGCGATCATCGCGCCGAGAACGACGGCCCAGAGCGCGAGCACGCCGCTGCGGAGGAGGCGGGGAACAAGAACACTCATAGCTCAAGCACGCGCAGGCGGACGCAGATGAGGCCGATGAGCACGAAGAGGCCGACGGCGAGGCCGAGGACGAAGCGTTTGCGGAAGACGGCCGAGTAGATGAAGACGAGCTTCAGATCCATCATGGGACCGAAGACAAGGAACGCGAGTTTTGCGACCATGGGGAAGGGCACAAGCGTGGCGGCGATGAAGGCGTCGGTGGTGCTGCAGAGGCAGAGCAGGGCGGCCAGTCCCATGAGCGCGCCGGTGGCGAGCCAGTCGTTGGTGGCGAGGGGCATGATGACCTCCTGGTTGACGGAGGTGTTGAACAGCGCGGCGGCCGCGGCGCCGAGGACGAAGTAGACGGCCATGGCGAGGAAGTCGTTCACGCACACGGCCAGCGCGGCCCAGAGGCGGCCGATGAAGGTGGCCGGGCGGCGGTCGCCGGCGGCGCCGCCGGGGTGGGCGATTTCGGCGATGACGTTTTGTCGGAGGACGTGGCGGAGGGGGAGGTTGTGCACGGCCATGCCGACGAGGGCGGCGATGCCGAAGCCGAGGCCGAGGCGGAGGATGGTGACGTCGAGGGGCGACTGGCCCTTGAAGGCGGCGTAGGTGCTGAGGGCGACGATGGGGTTTACGATCGGCGCGGCGAGCATGTAGGCGACGGCGTGCGAGGCGGGCAGGCCTTTGGCCATGAGCCGGCGGATGACGGGCACGACGCCGCATTCGCACATGGGGAAGACGATGCCGAGCAGTCCGCTGACGAGGGCGCCGGCGTAGGCGTTGCGGGGGAGGAGCTGCGTCATCAACCGCCCGGGCAGGAATTGGTCGATGAGTCCGGAAAGAATGGTGCCGAGGAGGAGGAAGGGGATGCCTTCGAGCAGGATGCTCAGGAAGGCAAAGCAGAAGTCCTGGAAGTGGAAGTTGAAGGCGCCGGTCATGATCCTGCCAGGAGGCGCGCGGCGAGGGCGCGGATCGCGGGGGCGTCGAGCCGCGGGCCGATGAGCACGGCGAGGGGCTGTTCAATCCGCGAGGTGGGGCCGATGGGGAGCCATTGCACGGGCGCGGTTTCCACGCGCTGGAAGACGTGAAATTCGTCCGGCTGGTCCTTGAGGCGGGCGAGTCCCTTGACGCGCAGGACCTCGGGCGGAAGCTCCGCGAGAAAGCGGGCGACGGACTCCCGGGCGACGAGCGCGGGGAGTTCGATCTGAACGGAGGCGAAGTGGTGCTCGTCGTCGTGCCCATTGTGGGGATGGGTGTGCTCGTGGTCGTGGTGGTGCCCGTGATCGTGATCGTGATCGTGGCCGCAGTCGCATTCGGCGGGATGCGCGGTGCGGGCGCGGCCGGGAAGATGCTGCACGGCGGCGGTGAGGCGGGCGATTTCCGGCGCGAGGTCGGCGGGCGGAGTTTCGGCGGCGGTGATGCCGTGGTGGGCGAGGGATTCGCGCACCTTCTGCAGGCGGGCGGCGCCGACTTCGGCGGCGCGGGAGACGTGGAGGAAGCTGGCGGGGCGGGCCTGCTCGAGTTCGAGGCGATTGTGCCAGAACCGCTTTTGCCAGCGCTGGCCGTCGATGATCGACACGGGGATGGGGAGGGTGAAGGCGTCGAGCGCGGGCTCGAGCGAGAGGAGTTCGATGAGTTCCTCGGCGTCGGTGGTGCCGTTGGTTTCGATGAGGAGGACCCGGCCGGGCTGGTGGTCGAAGCGGGCGAGGGTTTCGAGCAGTTCGTCCCGCGAACCGCAGCAGACGCAGCTTCCGCTGATGGGGCGGATCGTGGCGGCGAGGTCGCGGAGGAGTTCGGCGTCCACGCGGGCGTTCTGGTAGTCGTTGATGATGACGTGGGCATCGAGCCCGGCGTCGCGCAGCGCGGGGAGAAGCTCGCGCAGGTAGGTGGTCTTGCCCGCCCCGAGGAAGCCGACGAGGAGAAGAAGGGGTGTCATGGATCGCGGCGGATGATGGATGCTGCCCTCGATGGGCTGAGTCATTCTTCTCATGCTGTCAACCGCGGAGATCGTTCGCGCAAGCGGGGCTGGCATGGCACGAGCTTTTCTGGTTTAAAAAAAGGCCCCCTCATGAAAATCGAAAACCAGGGAATTGAGACGCTCCGCGGCTCGCATCCCGTCCTGACGATGGTCCTTTTCGCCCTCATCATCATTGCCGTCATTGCGTTCGGCAGCCATGTCTCCAAGCAGCGAAGTGCGGAGCGCGGTGATGATGCGGGGATTTTTCTCACGGCACCGGTAACGGCGCGCTGAGGAAGTTCCGAACTAGTCGAGATGGCCGCTCTCGCGGAGAGCGGTCACGATTTCCGCGGCCGCGGTGCTGCGGTTGAGCGCGTAGAGGTGGATGCCGGGCGCGCCGGCTTCGAGCAGTTCGCGGCAGAGGCGGATGGTGGCGGCGATGCCGCGCTTGCGGGTCTCGACGCGATCGGCGGCGACGGGTTCGAGGGTTTCGCGGAGGCTTTCCGGGATGCTCGCCCCGCAGACGGCGCAGAAGCGCACGAGGGCGGCCCAGTCGGTCACGGGCAGGATGCCGGGGATGATGCGGGGTTCGCGGCCGAGGGCGGCGGTGACGTGGGCGCGCAGATCAAGGTAGGGCGCGGGTTCGAAGAAGCATTGGGTGATGGCGGCGCAGGCGCCCTTTTCGAATTTGCGGCAGAGGTTCGCCCAATCGGCTTCGCGGGAGGCGGCCTCGGGGTGCTTTTCGGGAAAGGCGGCGCAGAGGATCGCGAAGCGGCCGTCGGCGCGGATGAGGTCGATGAGGTCGCTGGCGTATTCGCAGCCGCCGTCGGTGGGGATGAAGCGGGGCTGGCCCTTGGGCGGATCGCCGCGGAGGGCGAGGAGGTTGGCCACGCCGTGGGCGGAGTATTCGTCGAAGAGGCCGCGGAGTTCGGCCTTGGTGGCGTTCACGCAGGTGAGGTGGGCCATGGCGGGCACGCCGGTGTTTTTGGCGATGTGCTCGATGACCTCGCGGGTTTTCTCGCGGGTGCCGCCGCCGGCGCCGTAGGTGACGGACACGAAGTCCGCGCCGAGGGGAATGAGCTGGTCGATGGTGTCCTCGAGGGTGTGCCAGCCGCGCTCATTCTTGGGCGGGAAAAATTCGAAGGAGAGCGTGCGCGGACGCCGCGCGAAGAGTTCGTCGAGTCGCATGGGGTGGGGCGGGATTATCCGCGTTGCTGCGGTCCGTTCAAGCTACGGCTCGCGCTCCTCGTCGGGCGTGTGCAAATCGATGCCGTGGAGTTTCTCGGTTTCCTCGGGCGTTTTGAGCACGCGGTGAAAACACCAGACGACCCAGACGGTGGTGCCGCCGACGGAGGCGATCATGGTGAGCCAGCCCCAGAGCGTCATGAGGATTTCCTTTCGAGGTTTTCCCAGCGGCGGAGGGCCTGGGTGATGAGCAGGAGGAAGAGCGCAAGGCAGATGGCGACGAAGATCATGGCCACCTTGCCGCCGGTGGGCTCCCAGGATTTCGCGAGGTCGGCGCTGAAGTTTTTGGCGAGCCAGAAGCCGAGGATCGTGAGGAGGAAGAGCGGGGAAACGTAGCGGACGACGAAGGGGAACCAGCGCGGGATGGTCATGGCGGCGCCGCGGTTGAGTTCCTCGACGCCGCGTTGGGTGCCGAGGATCCAGCCGAAGATGAGGACCTGGAGGGTGGCGAGCAGGTAGATGCAGAACGTGCCGACCCAGAAATCCATGCCGTCGATGGCGGCGGTGCCGGCGGAGAAGTAGATGACCACGCCGTTGCCGATGAGGGTCATGAAGCCGAGCAGGGCGACGGAGCTTTTCCGGTTCAACCCGAGGCCTTCCTCGAGGAAGGCGATGGCGGGCTGGAGCATGGAGAGCGAGCTGGTGATGGCGGCGAGGAAGAGGAGGAAGAAGAAGAGGAAGCCGACGATTCGGCCGAGCGGCATGAGGTCGAAGACGAGTGGGAGGGTTTGGAAGCCGAGGCCGAAGGTGCCGCCGGCGACGCCCGCGGCGCCGAAGAAGACGAACGCGGCGGGCACGGTGATCATGCCGCCAAGCGAGACCTCGCAGAATTCGTTGCCGGCGACGGCGGTGGTGGAGCTGAGGGCGATGTCGTCGTTGCGGCGGAGGTAGCTGCTGTAGGTGATGATGACGCCGAAGCCGACGGAGAGGCTGAAGAAGATCTGGCCGGCGGCGGCGAGCCACATGGTGGGGTTGGCGAGGGCCTTCCAGAGGCCGTCCCAGGTGGGCGGGAGGTTCCACATGGAGCCGAGGCCGTTGATGACGTTGAGATCGGGATGTGCGGGGTCGGGCGCGCCGAGGGTGAGCACGCGGGCGAGGACGAGGAGGGCGCAGATGACGAGCAGGGGCATGGCGCGCACGCAGAACCATTCGATGCCCGCGCTTAGGCCGCGGTAGATGAGCAGAAAGTTCGCGAGCACGCACACGACCACGAAGATCATGGTGGCATTGAAGGGCTGATGGACGAGGGCGCCGTCGTGCGAGGCGCCTATGAAGTCCACGAAGAATTTCTGGTAGGCGGCTCGGTCGGGGCCGAGGGAGAGGCTGCCGGCGAGGTAGTGCCACGCGTAGCCGAGGCACCAGGCCTCGATGAACACGTAATACATGTAGATGACCACGGGCACGAGGAGGCCGAGGACGCCGGCGTAGGCGGCGAGGCGACCGCGGGTTTCGCGGCCGGGGCCGCCGCAGATGACCCGCAGGATTCCGGGCGTGGAGTTGAAGCCGCGGACGCCGCCATAGCGGCCCATGGCCCATTCCGCCCAGGCCAGCGGGAGGCCGAGCAGTAGGAGGGAGATGAAGTAGGGGATCATGAACACCCCGCCGCCGTATTCCGCGGCGAGGCCGGGGAAGCGCAGGAAGTTGCCGAGCCCGACGGCGCTGCCGGTCACGGCAAGAATGACCCCCCAGCGCGATGACCAGCGTTCTTTGCCCACGGGCCGGGAGGGTAGGATGCCGGCGCGGGCTTTGGCAATCCTCTAAGCGGCGGAGAGGTCGACGTGCGGACGGGTTTCCGGCGACCAGGGATTCTGCTGGAAATCGGACCGGCGGAGCTGGCGGGCGGTTGATTCCGCGAGCGAGAGAATGCGGGCGACGTCGATCTGGCGGTGGTGCGGGGCGAAGGGGGCGAGGTTCGCCGCAGCGAGGTCGAACAGCCGGGCGGCGGGCGCGAGGCGGCGGCCGTCCTTCGGGTGGTGGGGGCGGAGGAACTGCTTGCGCAGGTGGACGAAGCCGCCGGCGAGTTGGATGAGGCCCTTGTAGAAATGGCCATCGGGGCCGTGCCGGTCCTGGAGCCAGAGGTGTTCGAGGACGTCGTGGGCCTCGTAGTATTCACCGCGGTTGAAGCAGGTGAAGTAGCCGGAGTAGCAGGGATGAATGTCCGGCGCGGCGGTGGGGCCGAGGCCGGCGACGAAGGCTTCCAGGCGGTCGAATTTTTTCATGCTACGGCGGCGGGGACGTTGTGTTATCCCGGGAGGCTTGCAGGACAGCCTTCCAGACTTATGCGGGGATGACGAGTCCCGGGACGTGCGGCCATGAGTGCGTGGCTCGTGCTGCCGGCGGCGGTCGGCGTGATTCTGGCGCTGGCTTCGGCGGCGATTTCCGCGGTGGAGACGGCGTTGTTTTCGATGACCGACGAGCGGCGGCGCGCGCTGCGGGCGCGGGATCCGCGGGGCGCGGACCAGCTTGAGGCGATGATGCGGCGGCCCGACGAGGTGGCCAACGCGCTGCTGCTGGCGAACACGGTGACGAACCTGCCGCTGTTGATCCTGCTGCTCGTGCTCGTGGACGTGGCAGGCTTCAGCGACGATCTCACGAACTGGGGCGTGCTGGCGCTGGGGTTCGGCGTGGTGGTGGGACTTTGCGACCTGCTGCCGAAGCTGGCGGCGCTGGCGGCGCCGGTGCGTACGACGCGGGTGAGTCTCCCGCTGGTTCTGCGGCTGCTGCCGAGGCTGGAGCCGGTGACGGCGTTTCTGGAGTGGCTGAGCGAGGCATGCGTGCGGCGGTTTGTGCCGCGGCGGCTGGCGCCGACCACGCGGCTGAGCGAGGAGGAGGTCGAGACGCTCGTCGAGGTCGCGCGGGAGGAGGGGACCCTGGATGACATGGAAAGCCGGCTGCTGCGCGAGGTGATGAAGCTGCGCGGCGAGGCGGCGCGGCATTGTATGACGCCGCGGGTGGACGTTTTCACGCTGCCGGACAATCTGCCCAACGCCGAGGCGGCCCAGCGCGTGCAGCGGAAGCGTTTCCAGTTCGTGCCGGTGCGGGGCGAGACCCCGGATGACATTCTGGGGTTGCTGGACGTGAAGGAATTCCTGCTCCACCCGAGCGCGTCGCATTACACCGAGCGGCTGCAGCCGCCGTCGTTTGTTCCGGAGACGATCAAGTCGCTCGATTTGCTGCGCGCCTTTTTGAATCACCGTCAGCCGATGGCGATCCTGCTCGATGAATACGGCGGGATCGAGGGGATCGTGACGATGGCCGACATCGTGGAGGAACTGCTCGGCGAGGAGGGCGCGGCGGGGAGCCGGGAGCTTTACATTGAGCGGGTGGGGCCGGGGCGGACGCTGGCGGCGGGCAGCGCGCGGCTGGATGATCTGGCGGAGCAGATCGGGTTTGAGCCCGCGGTGCGGGATCTCGACACGATCGGCGGGCTGGTGGTGCGGCATTTCGGCACGGTGCCGCGGGCGGGCGAGCGGTTTGAGCTCGAGGGCTGGAGGATCACGGTGCGCCGGGCGACGCGCAAGCGGGTGCGCGAGGTCCTGCTGGAGCCGGCGGGCGCGGAAGGGGAGGTGCGGTGATGGCGTTTCTTTTTCTGCTGTGCCTGGTGGTTTCGTTTTTGTTCTCCGGGATCGAGTCGGGCGTGCTTTCCGTGAACCGTGTGCGCCTGCGCCACAATGCGCGCCGGGGCGAGGAGGCGGCGCTCAAGCTCGACGTGATGCTGCAGCGGATGGAGCGGCTGATGACGACGGTCGTGCTGATCACCAGCGCGGCGAACGTGGTGGCGATCGCGCTGCTGTATTCGTGGTTCACGGGCTGGCTCGGTATTGCGGGGGCGATCGGGGCGCTGGCGGTGGCGCTGCCGGTGTTTGTCTTCGGGCTGGAGTTTTTGCCGAAGGCGATCTTCCGGCGGTTTCCCTACCGGACGCTGGTGTTTTTCGCGCGGATTCTGGCGGGGGCGACGTGGCTGCTTTCGCCGGTGACGGGGCTCGGATCGCTGTTGATCAAGCCGCTGTTCCGCTCGGGCCGCGAGGCGGCGAGCGGGCGGATTGCCTCGGTCGAGGCGCTTCGGAGCACGGTGGCACTGGACGAAGCGGCGGGTCGGCGGACGGCGGGCGAGCGGGCGATGATCGAGCACATTTTGGATTTCCGGACGCTGCGGGCGGGCGACCTGATGCAGCCGCTGGACGAAGTGCCCACCGTGACCCCGGAGACCGAGGTCGGGGTGCTCCTGCGGCGGGCGGCGCAGGGCGACGCGAAGCGGTTTTTGGTGCGGGATGCCGACGGCGAGGTCGTCGGGTTGGTGCGCACGCTGGATTTCCTGTTCGACGGTGTGCAGGCGGGGCGGGTGCAGTCCTACATGCGGCGGGTGGTCACGATCCGGGCCGGGGAGCGGGCGATGGAAGCCTTGCGGCGGATGCGGGCGGCGCGGCTTTCGCTGGCGGTCGTGCAGAGCCGGGCGGGTAAGCCGATCGGAGTGCTGACGGCGGATCATCTCGTGAGCCGCCTGCTGGGCGGGCGGTGAGCGGGGGT
The DNA here is from genome assembly GCA_027488755.1 of Verrucomicrobiaceae bacterium. Taxonomy (GTDB): domain Bacteria; phylum Verrucomicrobiota; class Verrucomicrobiia; order Chthoniobacterales; family JAATET01; genus JAATET01. The sequence continues at coordinate 22,088 of JAIYAZ010000078.1, forward strand.
TTTGGTCCGGCGGGGCAATCCTGATGCTTGCGTCGCGGGGGGGCATCCCATTTACTCGCGCGTTATGTCCACTGACGGTGCATCCCTTTATTCGCGCAAAAATCCGTTTCCGGCCACGCTCACGGTGAATCGCAAGCTCACCGGCGAGGGCTCGGAGAAGGACACGCGCCACTTCGAGATTTCGCTCGCCGGGTCCGGCCTTGACTACGAGGTCGGGGATTCGCTGGGGGTGTTTCCGACGAACGAGCCGGAGCTCGTGGAGAAGCTGCTGGAGCGGCTTGGTTTCAGCGGCGACGAGGTGGTCCCGAACGCCGACAAGGTGCCGATGCCGCTGCGCGAGGCGCTGCTGAAGAGCTTTGTGATCACCGCGCCCGACAAGAAGCTGCTTGGCGCGATAGCCGAGAAGGATTCTTCGGCGACCTTCCTCAAGGATTTTCTCGATCCCGCGTTCAAGACGAGCCTGGAGGATTATCTCTGGGGCCGCGATGTGCTGGACCCGCTGCTGGAGTTCTCGGCCGCGCAGTTCACCCCGGAGGAATTCGCCGGCTGCCTGCGCAAACTACAGCCGCGGTTGTATTCGATTTCGTCCTCGCGCCGCGTGGTGGGCGAGAACGTCCACCTGACCGTGGCGGTCGTGCGTTATGAGTCCCACGGCCGGCGTCGCGCCGGGGTGGCTTCGTCCTTTCTCGCGGAACGGGCCGGGGACGAGGGCGCGGTGCCGGTGTTTTACCACACGGCGAAACACTTCCGCGTGCCGGAGGATCCGGCGACCAGCATGATCATGGTCGGGCCGGGAACGGGCATCGCCCCGTTTCGCGCGATGCTGCAGGAGCGGGCCGCCACGGGGGCGACGGGCAAGAACTGGCTCTTCTTCGGCGAGCAGCGTTCGAGCAGCGATTTCTTCTACCGCGACGAGTTTGAGCGGTATCAGGCCGAGGGTGTGCTGACGAAATTCGACACCGCGTTTTCGCGCGACCAGGATTTCAAAATCTACGTCCAGCACCGCATTCTCGAAAATGCGACTGCGCTCTACGACTGGTTTGAAAACGGCGCTATTTTCTACATTTGCGGCGATGCTTCGCGCATGGCCAAGGACGTGGACGCCGCGCTGCACCAGGTCGTCGAAAAGGCCGGGGGCAAGACGCCCGAGCAGGCGATCGAATACATCGATGCGCTGAAAAAGGCGAAGCGCTACCGCAAGGACGTCTACTAGCCATCGACTCAACCGCGCTGGCGCGGGCGGGTTTGCGCCCGCCTCCCGGCGGCCGTTCCCCTTGAAACACGTTCACTTCCTCGGCATTTGCGGCACCGCCATGGGCGCGGTCGCCGCCGGCATGCGCTCGCAGGGTTTCACCGTCACCGGTCAGGACGACAACGTCTACCCGCCCATGTCGACCTTCCTGGAGGCGCAGGGCATCGTGATCACGAAGGGCTTCGCCCCCGAGGATATTCCCGCCAGCGCGGATCTGGTCGTGATCGGCAACGCGATGTCCCGGGGCAAGCCGGCCGTCGAGGCGGTGCTGAACCGCAAGCTCTACTACCTCTCCCTGCCGGAAACGCTGAAGCAGTTTTTCCTCCGCGGGCGGCACAATCTCGTCGTCACCGGCACGCACGGAAAAACCACGACCACGTCGATGCTCGCATGGATTCTGGAGCACGCGGGCCTTGCCCCGGGGTGGCTCATCGGCGGCATTCCCGCGAACCTCGGCACGGGCTGCCAGCTGCGGGACTCGCGCCATTTTGTGATTGAGGGCGACGAATACGACACGGCGTTTTTCGACAAGCGCTCGAAGTTTGTGCACTACCTGCCCGAGCTCGTGATCGTGAACAACATCGAGTTCGATCACGCGGACATCTTTCGCGACCTTGATGAGATCAAGACGAGCTTCCGCCGGCTGCTGAACATCGTGCCCGGCGAGGGCATGGTGCTGGTGAACGCCGACGACGCGAACTGCCTCGATGTCGCGACGACCTGCCCGGCCCCCGTGGTCGAGGTCGGTTTCTCCGAGAACGCGGGCAACCGCATTCGCAACGTTCGCCACCTGCCCGATGGCACGAGCTTTGAGGTGTTTGGGGAGACGTTCACGATTCCGCTGCTGGGTGACTTCAATGTGCGCAACGCCGCGATGGCGGCCAGCGCGGCCCATTTTTACGGCGTCCCGCTCGCGACGATCCGGGAGGCCCTGGCGGCCTTCGTCGGCATCAAACGCCGGCAGGAAGTGCGCGGCGTGGTCCGTGGTGTGACGGTGATCGATGACTTCGGGCATCACCCCACCGCGATCCGGGAGACGCTCGCCGGCCTGCGCCAGCGCTACGCGGGTTCGCGTCTTTGGGCGATCTTCGAACCCCGCTCAAACACCACGCGACGGGCCGTCTTCCAGCACACGCTCCCGGCCGCCTTCGTTCAGGCGGATGGCGTGTTCATCGCGCAGGTTGCCCGGCTCGACCAGCTGGCGGAGAATGAGCGGCTGAACCCCGCCCAGGTGGTGGCGGATATCGCCGCGACGGGCAAGCCGGCGTTCTACGAGCCCACGGCCGACGCCATCGTCGAGCGGCTGCGGCCGCTGGCGGGCGAGGGGGATGTCGTGGTCGTCTTCAGCAACGGCGGCTTCGACGGCATCCACGACAAGCTGCTGAACCGCCTCTAGCGGGGCGCCGGCTCGGGACCGGGCGGCGGCTTTTTCCCGCGGGCGGGAGTGCCCGGCGTGCTAACCGAGGCGGTAGACGATGCGGCCCTTCGAGAGGTCGTAGGGCGACATTTCCATTTTCACGCGGTCCCCATTCGTGAGCCGGATGAAGCGCTTGCGCATTTTGCCCGAGATGTGGGCGAGGACGGTGTGCTTGTTCGCGAGCTCGACGTGGAACATCGTTCCCGCGAGCACCGAGGTGATCTTGCCTTCGACTTCGATTGCCTGTTCTTGAGCCATGATGGAGTGGACGACGGGACCGCTGGGCGGAGATGCTCCGATGCTGCCGGGATCGTCGAAAAGTTGTCTCGAAAGCCGCCCAGGCATCTTTGCCCGGGAACCCCGCCACACGAACATGTGGCGCAAATCCAATAACCGTCGGACCGCCACTATCCTTTAAATCGCCCGGGGAGGCAACCGCGATCTGTTGGCGGCAGGTGGTTTTTTCCGGCGGGGGCGGAAGCTGCGGGTTGACAATGCCCCGCGCGCTCCGCAGGTTGGGGCCGCTGGCCGCGACAGTTCGGGGAATAACCCCCGCCGAATGCCGCGGCCGTTTGTTTCATCCACCATGACCATCCCGCCCATCCGTTGGACAAACTTTTTGTTCCTCACGACGACGTTCGCCCTCACCTGCACCGCCGTCCCGCTCTACATCTGGCATTTCGGCCTGAACGCCTTCCAGTTCTGGCTCTTTTTCTTTTTCGTGGTCGCCACGGGGATGAGCATCACGCTCGGCTATCACCGGCTCTTTTCGCATCTGACGTTCCATGCGCACCCCGGGGTGAAGCTGTTTACGCTCCTTTTCGGCGCGGCGGCCTTTGAGGGCTCGGCCGTGGCCTGGTCGGCGGATCACCGCCGGCACCACAAGCACGTCGACCACGAAGAGGATCCATACGACATCAACAAGGGGCTCTTTCACGCGCACATCGGCTGGCTGTTTTTCCGCACGGGTCCCGATACCCCGCTCACCTGGGTGCGCGACCTGCAAAAGGACAAACTCGCCATGTGGCAGCACCGCCACTACGTCCCGATCGCGATGGTCATGAGTTTTGCTGTGCCTTCGTTGATCGGGCTGATCGCCGGTGGTTGGGTGGGCGCCCTCGGTGGCTTCCTCCTCGCGGGCGTGGCGCGCGTGGTCCTGGTGCATCACATGACCTTCTGCATCAACTCGCTTTGCCACTGGATCGGCGATCGTCCCTACTCCAGCAAGGTGAGCGCCCGCGACAGCTTCCTTATGGCGGTCTTCACGTTCGGCGAGGGCTACCACAACTACCACCACGAGTTCCAATACGATTACCGTAACGGCGTGAAGCCCTGGCAGTTCGATCCCACCAAGTGGACGATCTGGACGCTCAACAAGCTCGGCCTCGTGCGCAACCTTCGCACCGTGGACGAGGAAAAAATCATCAAGGCGCAGATCGCCGAGCAGCAGCGCCGCCTGGCCGAGAAGCTTGAGCGCCGCGGGGTGCCCGTTTCCGAATCCATCCAGGCGCTCGTTCACTCCGCCCAGGAGCGGATGCACGAGGCCACCGTCCGCTGGGAGCAGGCGCTCGTCGAATGGCGCGCCGCCGCCGCCCGCCGCCACGAGCTTTCCCGCGCGCATCGCCGCGAACTCAAGCAGGAGCTCGACGACGCGACCCAGCGGCTCCGCGAGGCCCTGCGCCAGCTTCGCTACGCCCACGAGGTGTAGTCGGCGGTTTTTTGGACGCGGGAGTCCGGCCCCGGTTTCGGGAGCGGCTCCCGCGTTTTTGTTTCCGCGGGTCGCGGACCGGCCCGCCGCCGCTGGAGAGAATTTTCCTCGCCACCCGCCGGGCTCCTTTTAAGTTGGGAGTCTTTTCATGAACGAGGAACTGCAGAAAGTTGTTGAGGCGGGGAAAATCAATCAGGAAACCGCAGCCAGGCTCGAGTTGCTCGCCCCGGGCGCATATTGCCAGCACAAGAGCTGGGGTTTTGGACGGGTGGCTGAGTGGAACCTGCTGACCGGCCAGGTGTTGATTGATTTCGGCACGCGCAAGGCGCACCCGATGCAGTTGGAATACGCGGCGCAGACGCTCACCGCGATTCCCGCCGAAGCCATCCGCGCGCAGGCCGCGGCGGATCCCGCCGGGCTCAAGGAGCGCATGGCCAGCGAGCCCGCGGCTGTCGTTCGCGATATTCTCCGCGACCATGGCGGCCGGGCGACCGTGGACCAGATCACCGCCGTGCTGGTGCCCCATCTCGTGGATGCGGCCGGGTTCAAAAAGTTTTTCGACGCCGCGAAGAAAAAGCTCAAGGGCGACGCGCACGTCCATCTTCCCGGCAAAAAGGGCGAGCCGCTCGAGCTGCACGACGCGCCCGTGAACGCCGGGGCCAAGCTCATCGAGAGCTTCCGCGGCGCGCGCCATCCGAAGGACCAGGTGGTCGCCGTGGATGCGGTCGTGAAGTCCCTCGACGACCTCGCCCAGGAAATCGACGAACTCAAGACCCTGGCCGCGCAGATCGAGGACGCGGCGAAAAAGGGCCAGAAGCTCCACTCCGTCCAGGCCATCGAGCTCCTGCTGGCCCGCGACGAAATCTGCGAGCGGCACGACGCCCTCCAGCCCGGGACCGAGGCGCCGGGAGTCGCCGACATTCTCCGCAGCGAGGCGAGCCGTTTGGCCGAAATCTTCGCCGCGCTGCCGGCCTCGAAGCACCGCCGGGTGCTGGCCCAGTTCAAGGCCGCCTTCGCCGAGCGCTGGTCGGACCGCGCCCTCTCCCTCGCGCTGAAGGGCACGCCCCGCCTCGCGCAGGAGATTGCCCGGCTCTTCGAGCTGGAGGGGGAACGCGCCGCCTTTGCCGCCGCCCTCGACAAATGGATCCGCGAGCGTTCGATCTCGCCCGAGGTTCTGCTCTGGCTCTGCAAGGAGCGCGGGGCGGGGTTTGAGGGCGTGTTCAACGTCCGCCTCTTCGGGGCCATCATCGGCGCGCTGGAGGACGACGTCCTGCTGAGCGACATCACCCGCGGCACGAAGCTCCACGACCTCGTGATGGACGACAAGACGCTCCTCGGCGACCTGCTTGCCGAGGCCGATCCCATCGAGGTGCGCGACGCCGTGCGCAAGCTCAAGCTCACCACCGTTTTCGACGATCTCAACAAGCGCTCGCTGCTCGCCCGCATCATCAAGCTGCATCCCGACATCCAGGCGATGATCACCGGCGACAACGACGAGGAGCGCCGCGCCAGCCTCGTCGTCTCCTGGGCCAGCCTGGAGCGCCGCCGCAAGGAATACGAGGACCTCATCAACCGCCAGATCCCGCAGAACACCCGCGATATCTCCATTGCCCGCGGCTACGGCGATCTGCGCGAGAACTTCGAATTCAAGAGCGCCAAGGAGCAGCAGCGCGTGTTGCTCCGCCGCAAGAGCGAGATGGAGCGCGAGCTCGGCCTCTCCCGCGGCACGAACTTCGAGGACGTCGATACCTCGAAGGTGAACATCGGCGCCACAGTGACCCTCGTGGATCCCGCCACCGGCGCCACGGAGTTCTACCACATCCTCGGCGCGTGGGACGGCTCCCCCGAGAAGCAGATTGTCTCGTATCAAGCCGGCATCGGTCAGGCCTTGCTTGGCAAGGCCGCGGGCGAGACCGTGCAGGTCCCGACCGAGCACGGTGATCGCACGCTCCGCGTCGAGCGCATCGAAGCCTTCAAAGAGCTTGAACTGCTCGGAGCGGAAACCGAAGCTACCGCCTGATCGGCGGCCCCACCAACCAACCCAACGGACCATCGTTCCAATTCATCATCCATGTCAGACACCACCATCATCTCCGTTCGCGCCCGTGAAATCCTCGATTCCCGTGGCAATCCCACCGTTGAAGTCGATGTCGAGCTCCTTGGCGGAGCCCTTGGCCGCGCCGCTGTTCCGAGCGGGGCCAGCACCGGTGAGCACGAGGCCTGCGAACTCCGCGATGGCGTCAAGACCCGCTACGTCGGCAAAGGCGTCAGCAAGGCCGTCAACAACGTCCACAAGCTCATCGCCCCCGAGATCGTCGGCACCGACGCGCTCGACCAGATCACCCTCGACAAGGCGATGATCGCCCTCGACGGCACGCCCAACAAGCGCAAGCTCGGCGCGAACGCCATCCTCGGCGTCTCCCTCGCCACGGCGAAAGCCGCGGCCTCCCAGCTCGGCCAGCCGCTCTACAAATACCTCGGCGGCCCGAACGCGAAGGTGCTGCCCGTGCCGATGATGAACATCCTCAACGGTGGCGCGCACTCCGACGCCCCGATTGATTTCCAGGAATTCATGATCATCCCGAAGGGCCTGCCGACCTTCTCCGAGGCCCTGCGCGCCGGCACGGAAATCTTCCACAGCCTCAAGTCCGTGCTCAAGGCCCGCGGCCTCTCCACCGCCGTCGGCGACGAGGGCGGCTTCGCCCCGGCCCTCAGCTCCGCGCAGGATGCCCTTGATTGCATCGCCAAGGCCGTGAAGGCCGCCGGCTACAAGTTCGGCAAGGACATCTTCATCGCCCTCGATTGCGCCGCATCGGAATTCTACGACGCCGGCAGCAAAAAATACGTCTTCAAGAAGTCCGACGGCTCGAAACGCTCCGCCGATGAGATCGTCGCCTTCTACCAGGACCTCTGCGCGAAATACCCGATCGTTTCCATCGAGGACGGCTGCGCCGAAAACGACTGGACCGGCTGGAAAAAACTCACCGACGCCCTCGGCGACAAGGTGCAGCTCGTCGGCGACGACCTCTTCGTCACCAACGTCGAGTTCCTCAAGAAGGGCATCGACACCGGCACGGCGAACTCGATCCTCGTGAAGGTGAACCAGATCGGTTCGCTCACCGAGACCCTCGACGCCATCGAGCTCGCGAAGGAAAACAAATACACCGCCGTCATCAGCCACCGCTCGGGTGAGACCGAGGACGCCACCATCGCCGACATCGCCGTGGCGACCAACGCGGGCCAGATCAAAACCGGTTCCGCGAGCCGCACCGACCGCGTCGCCAAATACAACCAGCTCCTCCGCATCGAAGAGGAACTCGGCGCCAACGCCGTCTACGGCGGCAAGTTCTAAGCCCCGCCCATGCGGACCGCCCACGCCAAAGCCGAGCTTCGCAAGCGACGCGAGCACGACTTTTGGCGGGCGGCGAACCGCAGCGTGGTCGTCCTCATTTCGCTCGCGATCCTCGTGCTCGCGGCGTATGCGTTTCTCCCCGAAATGCGGCGTCTCCGTGAGATGAAGGACGATTTGGCCGGCCTCCAGAAGGACCTCAAGGTCGAGGAACTCCGCCTCCTCCAGCAGCAGCGGGAGGAGCGGTGGTTGAACGAGAACCCCGAATACGTCGAGACCATCGCCCGCGACCGCCTCGGCGTGATGAAGGAAGGGGAAACCATCCTCCGCCTCGACGAAAAACCCGCCGCGAGTCCGCCCGCCGCAACCCCTCAATAAGCCCCTGTAGCGGCGGTCTATGACCGTCGCACTTCTTCCGACGGTCACAGACCGCCGCTACAGAAACACTTCGACGGTCACAGACCGCCGCTACAGAACCCACACCATGGACATCGAACAGATTGATCCCTCCCGGCTGGCCACGCGCATTGGCGAGCTGCGGAGGTTTCTTTGACTTACCCGGCCTGACCGCCCAGCTCGACGAGATCGAGAACCGCATGTCCGCTCCCGACTTTTGGGACCGGAAGGAGGCCGCCCAGGCCGACATGGCCCGCCTCTCCGCCCTGCGCGGGAAGATCGGCCCCTTCAAGGCGCTGGAGTCCCGCGTCGCCGACCTCGCGGTGCTGCGTGAACTTGCCGCCGAGGAGACCGACCCCACGGGCCGGGCCACGGCCGAAGCCGAGGTCGTGAAGGAATACGCGGACCTCGAGGCTGACCTCGGCAAGTTCGAGCTGCGCCAGTTCCTCAGCGGAGAGTTCGACAACCACCCCGCCTTTCTCACCATCCACGCCGGGGCCGGCGGCACCGAGTCGTGCGACTGGGCCGACATGCTCCTGCGCATGTATCAGCGCTGGATCGAGCGCAGCGGCTTCACGGCCGAAATCGTCGACATCCAGAGCGGGGACGAAGCCGGCATCAAAGGCGCGACCCTGCGCATCACCGGCGAGTATGTCTCCGGTTACCTCGGCTGCGAGGTCGGCGTGCACCGCCTCGTGCGCATCTCCCCCTTCGACGCGAACAAGCGCCGCCACACCTCCTTTGCGAGCGTGGACGTCGTGCCCGAGATCGAGGACGCGCCCGTCGAGGTGAACGAAGCCGACATCAAGCTGGATACGTTTCGTGCCGGCGGCAAGGGCGGCCAGAACGTGAACAAGGTCGAGACCGCCGTGCGGCTCACGCACATCCCCACCGGCATCGTGGTCGCCTGCCAGGCCGAGCGCAGCCAGGGCCGCAACCGCGAGCTCGCCCTGAAATTGCTCAAGGCCAAGCTCTACCAGATCGAGGTCGACAAAAAGCGGGCCGAGGCCGAGCGGCATTATGGCGAGAAGGGCGACATTGCCTGGGGCAGCCAGATCCGCAGCTACGTCTTCCAGCCCTACCAGATGGTGAAGGACCTCCGCACCGGCGTGCAAACCAGCGACATCCAGGCCGTGATGGACGGCGACCTCGACGCCTTCATCGAAGGCAAACTCCGCGGCCTCACCTACAAAAAAGGCGCCCAGGACGACGACGAGGAGTAGGGGACGACGGATGGCTCCGGGTTACGGGGCGGGGGTGGGGCTGGGCTCGGCGGCGGGTTTGGCGGGGATTTCCTTGCCGGTTTCGTCGACGCTGAAGGGCTGGGTGCGGGTTTCCTCGTAGAGGCCGTCCTGGAAGACCCAGAGGGAGCGTTCGTAGTCCGCCCCGCCAGCGCGGGCGACGGCGACGATCTGCGCGTAGCCGTTGACGGGGGCGGCGAGGAAGAAGTCGCCCTGGATCTGGCCGATGAGCTCGCAGCCGGCGTCCTCGGAGCTGAAGAGGAAGAACATGGGGCCGCCGGTGTAGCTGGTGGGCTCGCGGAGGAGGAATTCCGGTTTGCCGTCGGCGTTGAGGTCGGCCGCGAGGAGGCCGAGTTTGGCGGGGAGTTTGCCGTTGTCGACGGTGAAGGTTTCGTCCTGTTCGATCTGGGCCCGGAGCTTGGCGGGGAGTTCGGCGACGGGGGTTTCCGTCACGACGAGCGCCTCGGAGGCGACGACGGCCGCGGGGAAGGGCGGCTCGGGGGTGGGGGAGGGGTCGGCCTCCACGGGGGCGACTTCGGGCGCGGGCGAGGCGGCGGGCGAGGCGGCGGGCGAGGCGGCGGGGGCGGCGTCCTGGGCCGGGAGCGGGAGGACGGGGAGGAGAAGCAGTCCGGCGAAGAGGGCGAGAGGTTTCAGGCGCATGCCGCTGACTAGAGCGAAGCGCGGTGGGGGTCAAGTTTCCTCGGGGGCGGGTTATTGCGTGGGGCTGAGGAGGGCGGCGGCGCGGCACTTGAGGTGGAAGACGAGGCCGCGGTTTTCGAGGGCGTGCAGGTCGTCGGGCTGGGCGCGGGCGAAGTCGGCGGTGAGCATTTCCTCGACGCGGTTGGCGAAGGCGCGGCTGGCGACGGCGACGGAGAGCTCGAAGTTCAGGATGAAGGAGCGGTAGTCGAGGTTGATGGAGCCGACGATGGCGAGGTCGTCGTCGGCGAGGAGAACCTTCTGGTGCATGAAGCCGGGCTGGTAGCGGAAGATCTTCACGCCCGCTTCGCGCATGGCGGGGTAGAAGGTGAAGGAGGAGAGCCAGGGCAGGAGGTGGTCGGGGTTTTGCGGCAGGAGGATGCGGACGTCGACGCCGCGGAGGGCGGCGTGGGCGAGGGCGGCGCGGAGCGCGGGGTCGGGCACGAAGTAGGGGCTGGCCATCCAGAGCCGGCGGCGGGCGGAGCGGATGACTTCGAAATACGCGGCGGGGCAGGTGTTCCAGATGGTGACGGGGGTGCCGGGGATGATGGCGGCGGCCATGCTGCCGGGGACGCTGGCGACGTCCCAGCGCAGCGCGGGGATGGTGCGGGTGGTGAAAAACCAGTCCTCGACAAAGGGGAGCTGGAGCGCGAGGACGACGGGGCCTTCGAGGCGGACGAAGGTGTCGCGCCACGGGCCGAAGCGCGCGCTGCGGCCCATGTATTCGTCCCCGATGTTGAGCCCGCCGACGTAGGCGATGCGGCCGTCGGCGACGACGAGTTTGCGGTGGTTGCGGAAGTTGAGGCGGAAGCGTTTGCCGCGTTCGCGGTTGGTGACGAAGGTGCGGAACTCAACGCCGGCGGCGGTGAGGCTCCGGTGGTAGGCGGGCGCGAGCTGGCGGGAGCCGACCTGGTCGACGAGCATCCAGACGCGCACGCCGCGTTCGCGGGCGGCGAGCAGGCGCTGGTGGATATCGCGGCCGAGGCGGTCGTCACGCACGATGAAGAATTGGACGATGAGGTAGTCGCGGGCCTGGTCGATGGTTTCGCCGATGGCGCGGAAGGTGGCGTCGCCGTCGACAAGGAGTTCGGCGTGGTTGCCGGCGGTGACGGGCAGGTGGTTCAGGCGTTCGGAGAGGTAGGCTGAGTCGCGGTATTTTTCGGTGAGGTCGGAGGCGTGGGGGGCGAGGGACTGACGGAGGCGGGCGAGGATGGCGCTGAGTTCCGGGGATTCGCCGGAGCGGGCGAGGAGGTAGCCGCGGAAGGTCGAGCCGCCGAAGACGGCGAAAAGCGGGATGGTGACGATCGGGAGAAGCACGAGGCCGAGGGTCCAGCCGATGGCGGCCTGCGGGGTGCGCGAGATGAGAATGGCCTGGAAGGCGAGTAGGATGCCGGCGATTTCCAGCAGCACGGAGGCGACACTCAGGAGGAAGGGCCAGTTCATCGCGGCCATCTTGCGCGGTGGAGCGGACGGAGGGAAGTCGAAGAGCGGGATGGACTTTGCGGGCCGTGCCCGGGATTCTGACGGGATGAATGAGAACGGGTTGTTGACCGTCGAGGTGGCGCTGGCCGATTCGCCGTATCCCGTGTGGATCGGCGACGGTTTGCTGGCGCGCGGCGGCGAGAAGATCCGGTCGGTGTTTTCCGGTTCGAAGGTCGCGGTGGTGAGTGATGCCAACGTGGCGCCGCTTTACGCCGAGACGGTGCTGGCTTCGCTGCGGGCGGCGGGCATGGAGCCGACGCTGATCGTGGTGGCGGCCGGGGAGACGGCCAAGCGGCTGGAGGTCGTCGGCGAGGTTTGCGACGCGATGATCCGCGCGGGGCTGGACCGCAGTTCCCTGCTGGTCGCGCTGGGCGGCGGCGTCGTGGGGGACCTGGCGGGGTTTGTGGCGGCCATTTATTACCGGGGCATTCCCTTTGTTCAGATTCCGACGACGGTGGTCGCGCAGGTGGACAGTTCGGTGGGCGGCAAGACGGGCGTGAACGCGCCGGGCGGGAAGAATCTGCTGGGCGCGTTTCACCATCCGGTCGCGGTGCTCGCGGATCCGGTGACCCTGCGCACGCTGCCGGCCCGGGAATTCAACGAGGGGGTCGCGGAGATCATTAAGCATGCCGCGATTCGTGATCCCGACATGCTCGACGGGCTGGACCCCGCCGCCCGCACGGGGCTGGCTCCGCTCATTGCCCGCAACGTGGCGATCAAGGCGCGCATCGTCGCGGCCGACGAGCGGGAGATCACGGGGGAACGCGCGCTGCTGAACTTCGGCCACACCGTGGGCCACGGCGTCGAGCAGGCGGCGGGTTACGGCGAGCTTTTGCACGGGGAGGCCGTGAGCATCGGTCTGCACGCGGCCCTGCGGCTATCCGTGAGCCGCGCGGGGCTTCCGCCCGTGGAGGCGGAGCGCGTGCTGGCGGCGCTGGCCGCGTTTCGCCTGCCGATTCATTTGCCCGCCGGGCTTTCGACGGACGCGATCATGGCCGCGCTTGAGCGGGATAAAAAGTTCCACGCCGGCCGGGTGCGTTTCGTCCTGCTGGAAGGGCTCGGCCGGGCGACGCTGTCCTCGGCGGTGACGCTAAAGGACATTCGCGAAACCGTCGAGGCGCTGAAAATGCCCGACGCGCCTTGAGAGTTCCCGGCTTCGTGCGTATGGTCAGCCTCCCAGTCCTTTTTCCCTATGAGCAATTCGTCCTCTGATAAGGCGGGTCTTCCCGCGTGGTTTCTGATTCTTGCCGTCGGCGGCATCGCCGGCATCGTGCTTGGCGGCGTGTTCTTTTTCTCCACCGGGGACGATGCGACGAAAAGCGCCCCGGTGACGACGACGCCCGCGGCCACCCCGGCGACGACCGTTGCCGCGGCGACGCCGAAGCCGGCGTCTCCGGTGAAGTCCGCGCCGGCCATCACGGAAATGCCGACGACGCTGGAGGGGTGGAATCAGCAGATCGCGAGCGCGAACCTCGAAAGTTACCCCGCGCTGATGGATGGCGTGCTCCGCATTGGCGATGGCGGCATGCGCAACCAGGTTGCCGAGACGCTGCTGTTGAAGTGGCTGAACGCGGATCGCGAGACCTACCTCGTTTACCTCGATCAGCTCGAGAGCAGCCCGGATGAGGGCGCGGGTGCGTGGCCGGTGCTCGTGCCGGCCTTTGTGAACGTCGTGCCGAAGCTCGGCGAGGCCGCGGTGCAGTCCCCGGAACTCGAGGAGGCCGTGCAGTGGATGACCGATTATTACGCGGAGCAGAATCCCGACGCCGCCCTCGCCTGGAGCCGCAAGTGGCTGCTCGGCGACGCGCAGGAATCGGCCATGGCGACGATTGCCGGTCAGTTTGCGAAGACGTCCCTCACCAAGGCCGAGGAACTCGCGCGGAGCATTCCGACGCCTTCCGCCCGACTCGACGCGCTGGCCAACATCGCGGCCGAACTCGGCAAGCAGCAGCCCGACAAGGCGCTGGCCTGGGCGCGGGGCCTGACGGATCCCGACGAGAAGGCCGCCGCGGTGGAGGAGGTCATGTGGTCCATGGCCGACGCGAATCCCGAGGCCGCCGCGCAGCAGGTGCAGGCGATGAACGATCCCGAAATGCTCCAGAACATCGGCAGCACGATCGCGGAGTCCCTCGCCGCGGGCAATCCCCAGCGCGGCATTGCGTGGGCGGAGTCCGTGCCCGCGGGCGCGGCGCGGGATGAGGCCATCGTCGGAGCGATTTCCGGCTGGGCGAAGAAGGACCCGACGGCGGCCTTTGCCTACTTCCAGAGCAAGCAGGGGGCCAACGCCGACGCGGCGGAGGGCCTCTTTGAGCAATGGGCCAGCAATGACCCGAAGGCCGCCGCGGATCAGGCCCGGCAGCTCGCGACCCCCGAGGTGCGCGAGAAGGCCTATACGGGAATCGTGAACGGCTGGCTGAACGGGGCCGACCCCAGCTCGGTCGAGCAATGGGTCGACCAGCTTCCCCCGGGCAAGGATCGCGATGTGGCCTCGGCGACGCTGGTGGATGCCTTCGGCGTGAACGAGCCGCAGGTGGCCTGGGATCGCGCGCTCACGATCAAGGACGCGCAGGTGCGGCAGGACGCCGTGCTCTCCGCGTTTTCCTCGCTCGTGCAGGCCGATGAGGCCGGCGCCCGGGCGGCGTTGAATTCCAACGTGCTCGGCGAGCAGGAGAAAAAGATCCTCACGCCGATCCTGGAGTCCATCTCCGCGATGAACGCGGGCAGCAACGTGCCGCCGGCTCCGGGCGGGCAGTAGGCCTGGCTGATTCTACGGGGCGAGCGCGGCGCACTCGGCGAGATGCGCCGCCGCGAGATCCTCGACGCCCGCGACGGATTCCACGCGGGCGAAGCGTTCGCGAAGGTGGCGGCCGTGGGGCATGCCGCGACTGTAGGCCATGAGCCGGGCGCGCATGCCGTGGATGGCCCGGCGTTCGTCGCCGCGCCGGAGGACTTCCAGCCGGCAGTGCCGGACGACGAAGCTCCATCGCTCGGCGAGGGTCGGGGCGCGGAACGCCGCCGCGTCGCCGGCCATGGCCGCCTTGATCTCGGAGAAAATCCACGGGCTCGTCATCGCGGCGCGGCCGATCATGAGTCCGGCCACGCGGGTTTCGCGGCGTCGTTTGAGCGCATCCGCGGCGCTGGCGATGTCGCCATTGCCGATGACGGGGACGCGCACGGCTTCCGCGACTTCGGCAATGACGTCCCAGTCGGCCACGCCGGAGTAACCCTGCTCCTTCGTGCGTCCGTGGACGGCGATGCGCGTGATGCCGCTGTCTTCGAGCAGGCGGGCGGTCGTCGGGGCGTTGATGGTTGCCGCGCTCCAGCCGATGCGGATCTTCGCGGTGACCGGAACGGGGGCCACGGCCTGCACGACGGCGCGGGCCACGCGCTCGAGGAGCGGGCAGTCCTTGAGCAGGGCGGAGCCGCCCTGCTTGCAGACGACCTTGTTGACCGGGCAGCCGAAGTTCAGGTCGATGAAGTCGGGCTGCACCCAGTCGACGACGGCGCGGGCGGCCTCGCCGAGGTGGGCGGGATCGGCCCCGAAAAGCTGGACGCCGACGGGCCGCTCCCCGGGGGTGAATTCCACGTACTCCTGCGTGCGGCTGTTGCGGTGCAGGATGCCCTCGGCGGAGACGAACTCCGAGGTGAGCACGTCGGCGCCGTGCTCGCGGCAGAGCTGCCGGAAGACCGTGTTGGTCACGCCCGCCATGGGCGCGAGGAAGAGCGGGAAATCCGGGGTCGGGATCATTTACGCCGCGGGCGGGGCGGGCGGGGCGGGCGGGGCGGGCGCACCGCCCATCGCGCCGTCGAGAAGCTCGGCGACCTCCTTTTGCACGGCGGGGATTTGTTCGAGCGTGAGGTGGGGGTTGGCGAGCAGGAAGGTTTCGCCGGTGGCGGGGAGTTCGTAGATGAGCGTGTCGGCGTCGGGCGATTCCATGGACCGCAGGGCGCGTTTGCGCTCGAGCATGACGGCGAGGATGTAGATCGCGTTGCGGTAGCGCGGGTCGTTCGTTTCGATGAGCGCGCGGAGGAGGCTCTCGGCGTCGTTCCGTTTGAGCGGCTCCGGCGGCGGCGGCGCGGGCGGTTCGTAGCGGGTGCGCCAGAACGAGAAGGGCTGGACGTTGTCGTTGCGGGCCTGCCAGGCCTCCTCGCAGAGGTCCTCGCGGCGGAAGCCGTCGCGGTCGCGGTGGATGAGGGTGTAGAACAGCTCGCCCTCGGCAAACTCCCGGCCCGTGGCGGAGCAGGTGTGCGAGCGGCTTTTGATTTCCCAGTCGTTTTGCATGGCTAGCCGAGGAGTTTCGGAATCCGGATGTCGCGGTTGGTCGAGCGCATCCAGAGGAGCAGAACGCCGACGCCGAGGAAGAGGATGTAGGGGGCCCAGGCGGCGATTTCCGGCGACACGCGCCCGCCCTTGCCGAAGGTTACGAGCAGGCTGCTGAGGGCGAACTGGAGGAAGAAGAGCGTGATGGCAAGCGCGACGCCGCCGAGGATGCCGCGGCGCGAATAGACGATGCCGAGCGGGGCGGCGATGAAGACGACGATGAGCGCGCTCCAGGGCAGGGCCCAGCGGTTTTCGAGCTGGGTGCGGAAGGGGGCGAGGCGCGCGGGGGGGAAGTCGGCGTTGTAGCGGAGGTAATCGCGGAGCTCGGGCACGGAAAGGTAGTCGGGGTTCATCGTCGAGCTGGAGATGCGCCAGGGCGTTTCGCTCCAGTCGCTCACCGCGTAGTTTTTGTGCATCTGCGTGCGGGTGATTTCGCCCTCGGGACTCTGGTCGACGATTTTCACGTTGTCGAAGTTCCACGTTTTCCGCGCCGCGTCGTAGCGGCCGGTGCGGGCGTAGAACTGCCACTCGATCAATCCATCGGGGTTTTCCTGGATAATCTGGACGTCGTTGACCTGGTTTCGCGCGGGGTAGATTTTCCGCATATACCAGGTGCGGCGGTCGGCGCGGTTGCGGAACATGTGGGCGGTGAGCGCGCGGTCGTCGGCTTTTTTCCCGCTGTTGAGCTCCTTGAGCATGGCCTTCTTGGTTTTCTCGGCGTGGGGGGCGCCCTCGTAGTTGAGCGCGGTGACGACGCCGACGAGGACGAGGCCGATGATGAAAAGCGGGAGGAGCATGCGCACGACGCTGCGGCCGGCGGTGAGCATGGAGATGACCTCGTTTGAGCGGGACATCTGCGTGAGCGAATAGAGCAGGGCGAGCAGCATGCACATCGGCAGGATGAGCGACATGACCTGCGGGAGCTGCGCGAGGTAGAAGCGGACGATGAACGCGAAGCCGGCCCGGCCTTCGATGAAGTCGCCGATGTTGTCCATCAGGTCGAACACGAGCCAAATTGCGATGAAGCCGAAAAAGCAGTAGAGGAACGGGACGAAAAATTTGCTGAGGACGTATCGATCAAGAATGGTCATGGAAATGGCACCCGGCGCGGACCGCAGGCGAAGCAACGTAGTTTCGCGGCTTCCCGCCCCGGTTCAACCCCAAACCGCCGCGCCGGCCTCCGGCGAAGGGCGGAAATTTTACCGGTGACATTTCGCCCGCGCTCGGCGGTCATGGGCTCGTGAGCAAACCTGCCATTTTGAATTCCCTGGGAATGGGGCTGCGCCGGTTCCTGTCGCCGGTGGTGTTTTTGCCGTTGCTGGTTCTGGTTTACGGCGCGGTGTGTTTCTCCACGCTCCAGAAGGCGCTGGATCATCCGGACGGCCGGGCGGATTTTCTGAGCGGCGACGCGAAGGCCTACCTGGCGGTCGCGCGACTGTTCGCCGACGGGGATTTTTCCATGGATTACGTGAAGGGGCGCCCGCACCGGCAGCCGCTTTATCCCGCGGCCCTGGCGGTGGCGATGCGCGTGAAGGGGGAGGATTATTTCTGGCTGGCGACGGTCAATATCGTCGTCGCCGTCGCGGGCTTGATCCTGCTTTACCTCGCGGTGCTGGGGACGCATGGCAGTCCGGGCGTGGCCGCGGCGGTGGGTGTGCTCTACGCGGTGAATCCGTTTGTGCTGAGGCAGTCGGCGGAGCATTTCATGACGGAGCCGATGCACATCACGCTGATGATTGGCGTGATCTTTTGTTTTCTCGGCTACCTCCGGCAGGGGCGGCCGTGGCAATTGCTCGCGGCGGTGGCGCTCACCGGGCTGGATTACCTCACGCGGCCGAACGGGTTGTTTGTGATGATCTCGCTCGTGGCGGCGCTCGGGTTGCGCGAGGTCGTGCTGGCGCTGCGCGCGCGGCCCGAGCGGAGCGAACTCCTTCGGCGCGCGGGGCTCTACGCGTTGGCGGGGCTGGTCTTTGTGGTGGTGACGATCCCGACGTGGGTGCCGCGGGCGCAGCATTTCGGCCGGCCGATTTATCACGGGTATCTCTCGAATTTTCTGTGGGTCGATACCTACGAGCAGGGGCGTTCGGACGCCGTGTATACCTGGCGGGATTACGTCGCGACCCACACGCTGGGAGACGCGGTGCGCCGCGGGTTTGACGGGGCCTGGAACGTCGCGGTGCGGATTCCCACCCGGATGGAGCGGGTGTTTCCGGCGTTGTCGTTCTTTGCGCTCGTCGGTCTGCTTGTGGCGTTGGTGCGCGGACCGCTCGCCTATCGCATCTTTGTAGTGTTCGGCTTGATCCAACTGCTCCCGCTCATGTGGACCAACCTCTCGAATCCCAACGTGCGCGTGCCGTATGCGTCGGTGATGCCCATCCAGCTTGCGCTGGCAGCGTTTGGCCTGGCGTTCGTGCGGGATCTCGCGCTGCGGACGGCGGGGCGTTTGCCGCGGATCGGAAACCCTCGTCCCACCGCCACCGCGGAGCATCGGTCGTGATCTCGCTCGTCGAAACGAACGATGGCGGCGTGGTGCCGGGCGCGCTGGAGCGCGAGGTGGCGGACATTTTCTCCGCCACGGGACTGCTTTCCACGCGGCCGGGATTTGAGTGGCGGCCCGAGCAGCAGCAGATGGCCTGCGCGGTGGCCCGCACGCTCGAGCGGGGCGGGCATCTCGTGGTCGAGGCCGGCACGGGGGTGGGTAAATCGTTTGCCTACGTGATCCCAGCGATCCTCCATGCCGTGCGGGCGCGGCGGAAGGCGGTCATCTCGACCCACACGATCAATCTCCAGGAGCAGCTCATCTACAAGGACATCCCCGCCCTGCAGGCGCTGCTGCCGGTGGAGTTCGAGGCCGCGCTGCTCAAGGGGCGGCAAAATTACTGCTGCGGCACGCGGCTGGCGCGGGCCCTCCGGCAGGCCGACGGGCTGTTCACCTCCACGCAGCGGGCGGAGCTGGAGCGGATCCTCGAGTGGAGCCGGCACACGACCGACGGCTCGCTGAGCGACTTCACGGAACAGCCCGATCCCGAGGTGTGGGCGCAGGTATGCAGCGAGCGCTCGATTTGCACGCAGCGGACGTGCGGGTCGAACCGCGCCTGCTTTTACCAGGCCGTGCGGAAGCGGCTGGCCGCGGCGCATCTCGTCGTGGTGAATCATCCGCTCTTTTTCACGCTGCTGGGCTCGGAGGAGGAACTGGAGGAGCGGGAGGACGGGGGATTCATCTTCCCGAATGATTTCGTGATCTTCGACGAGGCGCACACGCTCGAGGGCGTGGCCTCGCGGCACATCGGCTTTTCCGTCTCGCAATACGGACTGCGCCAGTCGTTGCAGCGGCTTTACAATCCTCGCACGAAAAAGGGGCTCTTTGCCGTGCTTCGCCAGGGCGACGGCGTGGAGGCGGTGACGGATCTGCTGCCGGCGAGCGACGAGTTTTTCGACGGGGTCGGCCGGGCGTGTCAGTTCAAAAAGGGGCGCGAATACCGAGTGCGCGAGGCCGGGTTGGCGGATGCGGGGGAGTTGAGTGCGGGGCTGGCGCAGGTGATCGAGCGCGTCGGGGCGGCGGCCGGGAAATGCGAAGATGACGTGACGAAGGCTGAGTTAATGGACGTTGCCCGGCGTCTCCGCGAAAGCCGGGTGGGCGTGGCGGATTTTTTGGCGCAGGCCGACCGCGGGCATGTTTATTGGGTCGAGCAAACCGGGCGCCGCGAGTCGTTGCACAATCTCCACGCCGCGCCGGTCGATCTCGCCGCGTGCCTGCGGCGGTTGCTCTTTCGCGACGGAGCCTGTTCGGTGCTCACCAGCGCAACCCTCGCCGTGGCGGGGGATGACATGCGTTACTTCCGCGAGCGGCTCGGGGCCGATGAGGTGCCGGCCACGCGGATTGGCAGTCCGTTTGACTACGAGCGCCAGATGAAGCTGCACCTCGTGCGCCGGATGCCCGATCCGCGGGACAGCGGCTACGAGGACGCGCTGGAGGAATGGGTGCTGCGGTTCCTGCGCGAGAGCGACGGGCGGGCGTTTGTGCTCTTCACGAGCTACGCGCTCATGCAGCGCATGGCGGAACGGTTGCGCGCGGCCTGTGACCGGGCCGGGTGGCCGTTGCTCGTGCAGGGGGAGGGGATGTCCCGCACGCGGCTGGTGATGGCCTTTCGCGACTCGGGGCGCGCCGTGTTGTTTGGCACGGACAGCTTTTGGAGCGGCGTGGATGTGCCCGGCGAGGCCTTGTCGAACGTGATCATCACGCGCCTGCCCTTCGCGATGCCGGATCACCCGCTCATTGAAGCGAAGCTCGAGGCGATCGAGGCCGGGGGCGGGGATCCCTTTCAGCAGTATTCGCTGCCGGAGGCCGTTCTCAAACTGCGCCAGGGCGTGGGGCGGCTCATCCGGGCGAAGACCGATCGCGGGATTGTGGTGATCCTCGACAGCCGCATCGTGACGAAGCCGTATGGGCGCGCTTTTCTCGCCGCGCTGCCAAAATGCCCCGTCGAGATTCATTAAAAGCCGCGCCGCGGCGCCGCTGGCGGTGGGGGCGCACGGTGCTCCTGCTCGCACTCCTCCTCGCGGCGCTGCCGGTGTTGCAGGTCGGGTGCGTGCGCTTCGTGAACCCGCCGATCACGCCCGAGATGGTGCGCTTCCGCTGGTCGGGCGAACCGGACGCGCGAGAGCGCGGCCTGCGCTTCACGTGGATGCCCCTGGCCGAGGTGCCGCGCCCGTTGATCCGCTTTCTGTGGGCGTCGGAGGACCAGCGGTTCTTTCTCCACCGCGGGATTGATTTCGAGGAGATCGACGCCGCGCTGGC